>JAUZVJ010000027.1:0-50480 GCA_031844515.1 Actinotalea sp. AC32
CGACGCGTCCCCGTCGTCGCGGCGCCGGTGGCCCTCGCGCCCGGTCCCGGCCAGCCCGCCGACCGCGGACGGCGGCACCCGGTCGAGAGCGCGCACCGTCCACGCGGCGTCGTCAGCCGCGGCGCGGCACTCGGCGCACGACGCGAGGTGCTCCTCGAGCTCGGCGCGCTCGCGCCCGCCCAGCGCGCCCAGCGCGTAGGCGGCGACGTCGTCGGACCACCGGTCGCTCACCGCTCGACCCCCATCTCCTCGAGCACGAGCCGCAGCGACCGCAGCGCGTAGTGGGTGCGCGACTTGACCGTCCCGGGCGGGACACCGAGCTCGCGTGCGGCCTCCGCGACCGAGCGCCCGCCGAACCAGCACAGCACGAGGACCTGACGGTGCTGCGCCGACAGCCGCGTGAGGGCCTCGGCGACGACCCAGCCGTCGAGCGCGTCCTCGGCGGACGTCGCGTGCGCACGCGCGTGCGCGGCGGGCGGCTCGGGCGGCTCGGCCGCGAGCACCTCGTGCCGCCGCCGGCCCGACCGCCACTCGTCGACGACGATGCGCCGCGCGACCGTGAACAGCCACGCGCGCGCCGACCCGGCGGAGCGGCCGAGCACGTCCGGGTGCCGCCACGCACGCAGGAACGTCTCCTGCACGACGTCCTCGGCGCGCGACCGGTCGCCACCGGTCAGGCGCAGCACGTAGGACCACAGGTCGCGTGCGTGCTCGTCGTGCAGCGCGACGAGCAGCCTCTCGCTCACCGGTCGGTCACCCGCCCCTCGCACCGTGCGCGCGTGCCCGCCCGCACCAGTCCCCGGCCCACGCGGGGGTCCGCGCCCGGACGCCGTCGTCCGCGTGCCCAGTGTGCTCCGCCGGCCCGCCGGACGTCGCCGAGCCGCGCGCCGTGAACCGGACGGGTCCCCCGGACGTCGTCCCGGGCATGAGCACCGTCACCACCGTCGCGCGCGGGCTCACGGCCGCCGCCGTGCTGCTGTCCGCCGTCATCCACCTCGACCTGTGGCTCCTCGGGGTCCGCACGAGCGTCCTCGGGCCGGCGTTCCTCCTCAACGCGGTCGGCGGGCTCGTCGTCGCGCTCGCCGTGCTGGTCTGGCGCTCGGCCCTGCCGCTGCTCGCCGCCATGGCGTTCGGCGCCGCGACCCTCGGCGCGTACGTCCTGTCTCTCACGGTCGGGCTCGCGGGCGTGCGCAACGAGTGGGGCGACCCGCTCGCGACGGCGGCCGCGGTGGCCGAGGCCGCCGCGGTCCTGCTCGCGCTGGCCGCGCTCGTCACCGAGCGTCGCGGCCGGACGGGCGTGCGTGGCGGGGGTCCCGGCCGACCCGCGTAGCACCCGGGTCGGCACCCGACGCAGCACCCGGCCGGACGGGCGTGCGCGGCGGGGGTCCCGGCCGACCCGCGTAGCACCCGACGCAGCACCCGGCCGGTCACGCCCTCACGCCTCGACGACGGCACCGTCCCGCACCTCGACCGCGACGGGGTCCAGCGGACGCTCGGCCGGTCCGGTCACGACCTCACCCGTCGTCGCCCGGAACACCGACCCGTGGCACGGGCAGCGCAGCTCGTCGCCCTCGGGCGCGACGGTGCAGCCGAGGTGCGTGCAGATCGCGCTGAAGCACACCGCGGTCCCGGGCTCCGGCTGCGCGACCACCACGGGGTCACCCGCCGCGGTGGTCGCCGCGACGGCTCCGCCCACCGGCACGTCGTCGAGCGTGACGAGCGCCTCGCCGCCCGACGAGCCGCCGTCCGCGCCGCCCGACGGCTCCGCCTCGCCGCCCGACGAGCCGCCGTCCGACCCGCCCGCCCCGGGGCTCGGCTCCTGCGCGGCGCACGCGGCCACGACCGCACCGACGCCGACCACGAGACCTCCGGCCAGCACCTGACGTCGTGCGGTCCCCCGGTGCACGTCCATCGCCCGCCACCTCCTGTGGGCACCCCGACGGCGCCCTCACCCGGTCAGACGTGGTGGACCGCCCCGCGGTTCACCCGTCCGGCCGGCCGCACGTCAGGAGGTGACGTCCGCCGTGACGAAGCGGCTCCACGCGAGCGCCCCGAACACCGCGACCCAGGCGGCCTGGACCGCGAGGCCCTGGCCGAGCACGCCCCAGTCGACCTGCACGCGCAGGAACTCCGCGAAGTCGAACCAGTGGTGCGTGAGCAGCGCGGGGTGGATCGGGGCGAGCTGCGGGAGGCTGTCGAGCACCGCCGAGACGACCGCGACGACGACGGTCGCCGCCATGGCGCCGACCGGGACCTCCGTGAGCGTCGAGAAGAACAGGCCGACAGCGACGAGCCCGGTGAGCGACAGCGCGACGTACGCCACGACGCCCGCGACCCGGGCCACCCCCGCGGACGCGGGGATCGTCGTGCCCGACAGCAGCGCGAGGTCGCCGACCCCGAAGAGCGCGGCGCCCGTCACGGACGCGACGAGGGCGATCCCGAGGACCGCGCTCGCCACGAACGCGAGCGTCGCGACCGCCTTGACCGCGAGCAGCCGGGTCCGCGGTACGGGCAGGGTCAGCAGGTACCGCAGCGTGCCGCCCGACGCCTCGCCCGCGACGGCGTCGCCCGACGCGATCCCCGTCGTCAGGGGCAGCAGGAACGGCAGGCACAGGAACAGCGCGGTGACCACGAGGAACAGCCCGTTGCCGGTGATCCGCGCGAGGAAGCCCGGACCCTGGCCCGCGAGGGCCGAGTCCTGCGTCGCGAAGACGACGAACCCGAGGATCACGGGGACGGCCGCGAGGCCGGCGAGCAGCGCGAGGTTGCGCCGCCGGCCGAAGACGAGCCTCAGCTCGGCGCGGAGCATGCGCGGCCACACCCCCAGCTCAGCGTGCGACATCGAAGCCCTCCCCCGTGAGCGTCACGAACAGCTCCTCGAGGCTCGGCCGGCGCGCCGCGAGCCCCAGCACCGCGACGCCGTCGGCGACGAGCGCCTCGGCGACGCGGGACAGCGGGACGTCGCCCAGCACGGCCTGCACCTCGCCGGTCGCGTCCGCGGTGACCTCGGTGAGGCCGAGCCGACCGAGCGCGCGCGCCGCGTCGGGCACCTGGTCCGGCACCGTCGCCACGACGACGCGCGGCGCCTCGAGCGAGGTGAGGGCGCTGCGCTCACCCTGCAGCACCAGCCGGCCGCGGCTCATGATCCCGACGTGCGAGCACACCTGCTCGATCTCGCTGAGCAGGTGCGACGAGACGAGCACGGTCGTGCCGGCGTCCGCGAGCTCGCGCACGAGCACCCGGACCTCGCGCGTGCCCTGGGGGTCCAGGCCGTTGGTGGGCTCGTCGAGCACGAGCAGGTCGCGCGGCCTCAGCAGCGCGGCCGCGAGACCCAGCCGCTGCTTCATGCCGAGCGAGTACTGGCGGTACCGCTTGCCTGCCGCGGCGGTCAGGCCCACGCGCGCGAGCGCCTCGTCGACGCGCCGGCGCGCGGTGCGCGGGTCGGACGACGCGTCGAACGCGTCGAGCCGCTCGAGGTTGGCGCGTCCGCTCAGGTACGGCTGGAAGCCGGGCCCCTCGACGAGCACCCCCACGCGAGGCAGGACCGAGCGGACCGCGTGCGGCATGGGCTCGCCGAGCAGCGTCGCGCTGCCCGCGGTCGGCCGGACGAGGCCGAGCAGCATGCGCAGGGTGGTGGTCTTGCCCGAGCCGTTGGGCCCGAGGAACCCGTAGACGGCGCCGCGCGGCACGTGCAGGTCGACGCCGTCGACGGCGACCTGCCCGGAGCGGAACCGCTTGGTCAGGCCGACCGTCCGGACCGCCGCGTCGGCCGCGGCGTCGTCGGGCGTGTCCACGGACCGCACCGTACCCGCGGGGGCCGCCGCCGAGAGGTCGGCGGTCCCCGCGGGGGCCTGGGCGGTCCTCACGCGAGCTCGAGCAGGGTCGCGGCCGGCACGGCGCCGACGAGCACGCGACCGTCGTCGGTCACGAGCACGCTGAGCAGCGTCGAGGACAGCAGGCGACCCTCGGGCACCTCGGTCGTCAGCTGCTCGTAGAGCACCGACACGTCGAGGTCGAGCTCACCGCCGTCGTCGCCGCGGAACTCGCCGATGAGCTCCTGCGCGCGCTCGGAGCCGATGACGCGCTCGCTCAGCTCGTCCGCCGAGCCGGCGTCGCCCGCGAGCAGCGCGGCGACGTCGACGCCCGCGACCTCGGTGACGGCGTCCCAGCCCTCACCGGTCACTGTGACGCCCGGCGGGAGGAGCTCGGCGGGGTCGGGGACCTCGGTCAGGTCGAGGTCGGACAGCCGCTCCTGCGCGACCCGCTCGGCGTCGGCCGCGTCCGGCGGCGTCGGGACCACGACCTCGCGCTGCTCGGCACCGGCGGGTGCGGAGAACTCGAGCACGCCGGCGTCGGGCGCGGTGAACGACACGTCGGTGAAGCCGATCTCCAGCGCGGGGACGTCGGGGTCCTGCGTGCTCCACACCTGGACGCGCAGCGGCGCGGACGTCTCGTGGTCCACCGCGACGACGACGCGGTCGACGAGCGTGCCGGAGGTCCGCGGCGTGACGACCGCCTGGTACGCGGGCCGGCCGGCGACCGTCGTCGGGGCGTCGACCGAGACGGTCGAGTGCTCCTCGGCGCGCGTCAGCGCCGTCCGCGCGAGCTCCTCGGGCGTGGGCAGGCCCTCGGCGACCTCGGGCCGGACCCCGTCGCGAGCCTTCTCGGCGGCCGCGTCGTAGCGCGCGCGACCCTCCGCGTCGAGCGTGTAGTGGACGACCTCGTCGTCGACGCTCGAGTACGTCCACGCCTCGGGCCCGTCGTGCACGACGGAGTACTCCGACGCGGTCCCGAGCAGCGACACGCGCGACCGCTCGCCGCCGTCGGACCACACCCGCAGCGTGGAGCTGCCGCCGAGCAGCACGAGCGGGTCGGCCCCCGTCGCCTCGCTGACCGGCAGCTCGGGCAGGCCCAGGCGCGCGGTGTAGACGACCGTGCCGGTCACCGGGACCGGCTCGGCCGCCGCGACGCGCGCGAGCAGCTCCTCCGCGGTCACGTCCGGGAGGTCGGCGTCGCCCGCGGCCGCCAGCAGCGGCGGGGCACCGAACGCGGCGGCCACGGCGACCGCGACCCCGACGGGCACGGCCCACGGTGCGCGCGAGCGCAGGGAGGAGGAGCGGACGGGTGCGTCGGAGGTGCTCATGCGGCCACTGTGCTCCCGGAGCGCTGAGAGGGCCCTGAGAGCCGGCCCCCGGTCCGCCGCCGTGGTGGGACGCGTCGCGCCGGGGCGCGGTGTCATGCTGCACCCGTGCGCGTGCTCGTGGTCGACGACGAACGGGGGCTCACGCGCGCCCTGCAGCGGGGGCTCGGGGCGGAGGGCTTCGCGGTCGACGTCGTGCACGACGGCGACTCCGCGCTCGAGGCCGCGACGAGCGTCGACTACGACGCGATCGTGCTCGACATCATGCTGCCGCGCCGCAACGGCTACGACGTGCTCGCCGCGCTGCGCGACCGCGAGGTGTGGACCCCGGTCCTCATGCTGAGCGCGAAGGACGGCGAGCACGACGTCGCCGACGGCCTCGACCTCGGCGCCGACGACTACCTCACCAAGCCGTTCTCGTTCGTGGTGCTCGTCGCGCGGCTGCGGGCCCTCGTGCGTCGCCCGACGGGAGCCCGGCCCGCGGTGCTCACCGCAGGCGACGTCACGCTCGACCCGTCGACGCGCGAGGTCACCCGCGCGGGTGCCCCCGTGGACCTGACGGCGCGCGAGACGTCGCTCCTGGAGTACCTCATGCGGCACGCCGACCGCGCCGTGGGCAAGGTCGAGCTCCGCGACCACGTGTGGGACGCACCGGGCGAGGACCTCAACGTCGTCGAGGTGTACGTCGGCTACCTGCGCCGCAAGCTCGGGCGCGACGCCGTCGTGACCGTGCGCGGCACGGGCTACCGCATGGGTGGCTGACGTGGGGTCCACGCCGGACGCGACGCGTGTGGCCGCGACGCCCTCCGGCGCGGCGCCCGCCCGCCGATCGCTGCGGGTCCGGCTCACCGCGATCACCGCAGGCCTGCTGTGCGTCGCGCTCGCCGCGGGAGCGGTGTCGCTGACGACGGTCCTGTCGCGCAGCCGCGTCGCGGCGCTCGACGACATCGTCCGCGAGCGCGCGACGACCGTCGCGGCGCTCGCGGACGACGACCGCCTGCCGGACGCGCTGCCGGTCCGCGAACCGGGAGAGGTCGTCCAGATCCTCGACGGGCAGGGGCGCGTCGTCGCGTCGTCGCCCAACGCGTCCCGCACGCTACCGGTGCTCGCCGACGCCGAGGTCGAGGCCCTCCTGGGCGCCGCCGACCCGGGCCCGGGCGAGGTCGTCGTCGGTGCGACCGACGCGAGCGCGTACGACGGACCCGCGCGCGTCGCCGTCGTCGGCGCACGGCACGACGGCGAGGACGTCCTCGTCGTGGCGACGGTGCCCGTCGCGGAGGTCCGCGACCTCCTGCGCGCGCTGAGCCTCGCGCTCGTCGGCGTCGTGCCCGTGCTCACCGCGGGCCTCGCGCTCGCGGTGTGGCTGGTCCTCGGCCGGGCGCTGCGTCCGGTCGAGCAGATGCGGCGGGCGGCCGAGCAGGTCGCGGTCGCGGGCGGGCCGGGCTCGATCCCCGTCGGGCCGCGCGACGACGAGCTCGCTGCGCTCGCCCGCACGCTCAACACGATGCTCGACCGCCTCGACGCCGCCGCGGCCCGCCAGCAGCGGTTCGTCGCCGACGCCGCGCACGAGCTGCGGTCGCCGCTGGCGGCGGTGCGCGCCACCGTCGACGTCGCGCGTGCGCACCCGGACGCCTACCCCGCGGCCGAGCTCGCGGCCGACCTCGAGCCCGAGGTCCTCCGCGTCCAGTCGCTCGTCGAGGACCTGCTCCTCCTCGCGCGCGTCGGTGCGCGCCCCACGCCCGCCGACGAGGCCGACCTCGCCGACGTCGTGCGCGGCGCCGTCGCGGCGTCACGCTTCGCCGTCCCGGGCGCCGTCGTGCCGCGGCTCGAGGTGCGTGACACGGACGCGGGGACGGTCCGCGGGGACGTCGACGCGCTCACGCGCGTGGTCCGCAACCTGCTCGACAACGCCGCCCGGCACGCCGCGGGGCGCGTCGTCGTCACGGCCGGCGCGCACGAGGTCGTGGTCGAGGACGACGGCGCGGGCGTCCCCGAGGCCGACCGCGAGCGCGTGCTCGAGCGCTTCGTCCGCCTCGACGAGGCGCGCGAGCGCGAGGCGGGCGGGAGCGGTCTGGGGCTCGCCATCGCGCGCGAGGTCGCCCGTGAGCACGGTGGGGACGTGCTGCTCGGCTCGTCGGCGCTGGGCGGTCTCGAGGCGCGCGTCGCGCTGCCGGTCCTCCGCGCCGTGGACGGCGTGGCTACAGCCAGCCGCGCGACCGGAACACCCGGTACAGCGCGAACGAGCCGCCGGCCATGAGCGCGAGCGCGAACGGGTAGCCCAGCAGCCAGCCCAGCTCGGGCATGTGCTCGAAGTTCATGCCGTAGACCGTGCCGACGAGGGTCGGCGCGAAGAAGATGGCCGCCCACGCGGAGATCCGCTTGACCTCCTCGTTCTGCTGCAGGCTCGCATGCGTCATCGTGCGCATCTCCTCGTTCTGCCGCTGCGCCACGATCGTCGCGTTGAGGGTGAGCGCGTTCTGCAGCAGCGCGCGGAAGGCGTCGACGCGCTCGACGACGCGCACCACGTGGTCCCGCACGTCGCGCAGGTAACGACGCAGCTCGTCCTCGACGCCGTACTTCCCGGAGCCGGCGTCCAGCGCGTCGAGCATCCCGAGCAGCGGCGTCGCCGCGCGCTGGAACGCCATCACCTCGCGCAGCAGCTCGTAGATGCGTCGCGAGACGGCGGGGTCGCCGCCGAACAGCTGGTCCTCGACCTCGTCGACGTCGTTCTGCAGGCCGGCGACGACGGGGGCGTAGCCGTCGACCACCTCGTCCATGACGGCGTAGAGCACCGCCTGCGGCCCCAGGCGCAGGAGGTCGGGCTGCCCCTCGAGCCGCTCGCGGACGCGGTGCAGGTCCGGCCGCTCGAGGTGGCGCACCGTGATCACGAAGTCGCTGCCCGTGAACACGTGCAGCTCGCCGAACTCGACACGTTCCTCGGCGTCGACGTAGTGCGCGGGCCGCAGCACGGTGAAGAGCACGCCGCCGTAGCGCTCGAGCTTGGGTCGCTGGTGCGCGCGGACCGTGTCCTCGACGGCCAGCGGGTGGATCCCGAACTCGCCCGCGACCGACCCGACCTCGGCCTCGTCGGGCCGGTAGACGCCGATCCACGCCATCCCGCCGAGCTCGCGGAGGCACTCGTACGTCGTGTCGAGCGACGCCGGCTCGGCCACCCGGACGCCGTCGACGTAGACGGCGTTGTCGACGACCGCCACGTCAGCGCCGCCCGAGCCACGCCGTGAACGGCGCGGAGACGTCGACGGTCGTGCTGCCGGGGCGCACGAGGTCGGGACGGGCCGCGGTGACGGCGTCACGCAGGGCCGTGTCGTCGCCACCGAGCTGCCCCGGTACCGCGTCCTTGCCTGCGGCGTACACGATGGCGTCGACGCCCGCGGCCGCCGCGACGACCCGGCAGACCGGGCACGGCTCGCAGCTCGAGTGGACGACGACGCCGCGCAGGTCCCCCGCGCCCGCGCGACGGGCGGCGTCGCGGACCGCCTCGACCTCGGCGTGGGCGGTCGGGTCGTGCGTCGCGTCCACCGTGTTCACCCCGACGCCGACGACGACGCCTTCGCGGACCGCGACCGCGCCGAACGGCTGCCCGCCTGCCGCGACGTTGCGGCTCGCGAGCTCGACCGCGAGCGCGAGCAGCGCGGCCTCACCACCGTCGGGCACGGGGTCACCGACGGCGACGAGCCCGGCACCGGGGGTCGAGCGGGTGGGAGCGTCGTCGTCCGCGGCGTGGTCGTGCTCGTCGTCGTGCTCGTCGTCGTCGACGTGCGCCGGGGTGAGCTCCTGGAAGACGGTGACGTGCAGCCCCTCGGGGCCGAGGACCCGCGCGTTGAGCGACGACCACGGTGTCCGCACGGGCTCGGCGAGGACGTCCGAGCCGGCCTCGCCGAGGCGCGCCGTCGTGGCGGCGGAGTCGTCGACCTCGAAGGCGAGGCGCACGGGCGTGCTCGCCGCTCCGCTCGTCTCGACGTCCGCGATGAACGCCGACTGCGCCGCGTTCGCGAGCTCGAGGGTCGCGCGCCCCGCGTCCAGGATCGTCACCTGCGCCCCACCGGGTCCGGCGAACGCTGCCTCCTCGGTCAGGCCGAGCGCGTCGCGGTAGAAGGCGAGCGCGGCGGGCAGGTCGTCGGTGTTGAGGACGACACGGAGCTGTCGGACGGGACGGGCGGCCATGACCGCACGGTAGGCCACGCGTGCGGCCGTGGCCGTGCCCCGCACCCGAGCCCGCCCCTGCCGCCCACCCGCCGACCGCGCTCCGCGACCTGGTCCGGCGCACCCTCGGCGCCCGGTACCGTCGGGCACACCGTCCCGCTGAGGACTCCGCAGACCCACCCGGAGGACCCGTGAACCCGACCGCCCTGCTCGCCGAGGCCGAGGCGCTGCTGCCCGAGCTGGCGGCGCTGCGCCACGACCTGCACCGCATCCCCGAGATCGGGCTCGAGCTGCCGCTGACGCAGGCCCGCGTGGTCGAGGCGCTCGAGGGGCTCGGTCTGGAGGTGTCGACGGGTGCGGCGCTCGGCTCCGTCGTCGCGGTGCTCCGCGGCGGACGTCCCGGGCCCGCGGTCCTCCTCCGCGGTGACATGGACGCGCTTCCCGTGACCGAGGACAGCGGCGAGGAGTTCACGTCGACCCACGAGGGCGTCATGCACGCGTGCGGTCACGACCTGCACGTCGCGGGCCTCGTGGGGGCGGCGCGACTGCTCGCCGCGCGCCGTGACGAGCTCCCCGGGTCCGTCGTCCTGATGTTCCAGCCCGGCGAGGAGGGCTTCCACGGGGCGCGGACCATGATCGAGGAGGGGGTGCTCGACGCCGCGGGTGAGCGCGTCGTCGCCGCGTACGGCGTCCACGTCGTCTCCTCGATGGTGCCGCTGGGCGTCGTGACGGGTCGTCCGGGGACGCAGATGGCGGCGTCCGACCAGCTCTACGTGCGCGTCCGCGGACGCGGCGGCCACGGCTCGATGCCGCACCTGGCCGCCGACCCCGTGACCGTCGCCGCCGAGATCGTGCTCGCGCTCCAGACCGCGGTGACGCGCCAGTTCGACGCCCACGACCCGGTCGTCGTGTCGGTCGGGCGCATCGCCGCGGGCACCGTCGACAACGTCATCCCCGAGCTCGCGGAGATCGACGCGACCGTCCGCACGTTCTCGCACGAGCAGCACGCGATGATCCCCGAGCGCCTCACGCGCGTGGCGGAGCACGTCGCGGCGGCGCACGGCCTGACCGCCGACGTCGTCTACGAGCGCGGCTACCCGGTCACCGTCAACGACGCGGCCGAGGTCGCGCGCGCCGAGCGCGTCGTGACGGACCTGCTGGGCGAGGGCCGGTACGAGACCGCGCTGCGGCCGGTGTCCGGCGCGGAGGACTTCTCCTACGTGCTGCAGGAGGTGCCCGGCGCGTTCCTCTTCGTCGGCGCGACGCCCGCGGGTGCGGACCCCGCGACGGCGCCCTACAACCACTCGGCGCAGGCGCGCTTCGACGACTCCTCGCTCGCGGTGTCCGCCGCCGTCCTGGCCGGCCTCGCGCTCGACCGCCTCGCGCAGGGCTGACGTCGGCGGCTGCGCGCGGGGCTGACGTCGACGGCGGGAGGCGCCGGCGTCGTCGTTGGGGCGTGTTCGTTGGGGCGTCGTCGTGCGGCGTCGTCGCGAGGGGCGGCGCGGTCGTCGTCGGGCGCCCTCGTGGTCCCCTCCCGCGCCGCTCGTCGTCGCAGGCCCCCGCACCTCGCCCCGTGCCGCGCTCCACCGGCTGGCCTCACCGCCCGGCCTTGACGACCGCCGCCGAGCGGCGCACGGTGCTGGTGGGGACGCCGCCGGTCCCTCGACACCCTGGGGGGACGATGACGACACGCCTGAACCCGTACCTGAGCTTCCGCGACTGCGCGCGCGAGGCCATGGAGCTGTACCGCTCGGTGTTCGGCGGTGAGGTCACGTTCAGCACGTTCGCCGAGTTCCGTGCGAGCGAGGACCCGGCCGAGTCGGACAAGATCATGCACGCGATGCTGACGACGCCCGGGGGGATGGTGCTCATGGCGTCCGACACACCGAACTCGCTCGAGGTGCCGTCGGGATCGAGCATCTCGCTGTCGATCACCGGCGAGGACGAGGCCGAGCTCCGCGGCTACTGGGAGCGCCTCGCGGACGGCGGCGAGGTCGTCATGCCGCTCGAGGCCGCTCCCTGGGGCGACACGTTCGGCATGCTGACCGACCGCTTCGGCACCGCGTGGATGATCAGCATCGCGGGCCGCGGCGCGCCCGACCACCGCGACGCGCCCACCGGCTAGGAGCCGCCCTCCCCGCGCGTCACGTGCGGACCTCCACCGGGCGCCCTCCCCGCGCGACCACCTCACCGCCTCGAGGACCAGGACCGCAGGTCCCGGGACGCGGGAGACCTCCGTGGCTAGCGTGGGAGGACACGAGGAGGTGCTGCCATGACCGGGACCGACGACGACGTCGTGACCGTGCTCGACGACGACGCGGTGTGGTCGTTCCTGCGGTCGCAGGAGGTCGGCCGGCTGGGCTACCACGTGGGGCACGACGTGTACGTCGTCCCCGTCAACTACGCCGTCGACGACCACCGGCTCGTCTTCCTGACCGCGGCCGGGAGCAAGCTGTTCGGCGTCACCGTCAACAAGGCGGTCGCCTTCGAGGTCGACGAGATCGGGCCGACGACGGCGACGAGCGTGCTCGTGCGCGGCACCGCTCGTCACCTGACCGGGGTCGCCGCACAGACCGCCGCGGGCCTTGCGCTCCGCCCGTGGGTCCCGACGCCGAAGACCGAGTACGTCTCGATCGAGCCCGTCGAGGTGACGGGCCGCCGCTTCGTTCTCGAGCGCGAGGACCCCGACCTCACCTGAGGGCCTGTGCGCGCGGGTGCGCGTCCGAGGCGCCGTCACCCGCCGAGGTGGGGGCGCGGTCGGGACCGGGCGACTCGCCCGTGCGTGCGCTGGTGCGCCCGACTCGCCCCTGACCGCGCGGGCCCCGGGTGCACGTAGGTCCCCGCACCACACGACGGCTCGCCTCCCCCGCGCCGCCGCACGGCTCAGACCCCCGTGCCGCCGCACCCGGCCCGCGCGTCCCCGCGACCCGGGCCTTGATGCCGACCAGCACCGGACCCGGCTGGCGCGGCTTCCGGCGGACGCGCTGCCGTGAGCGCGCAGGCCCGCCGGGACGGACGGCCCACCGGGAAGGACGGCCCGTCGGGACGGCCGGCCCACCGGGAAGGACGGCCCGTCGCCCGCCCGAGAACCGTCGTCCACAGCCTCGGCTTGGACGGGTGACATGTCGGACCCTTTGGATAGGTTCGTACACATGTTCGACAGAGGTCCCGAGCTAGCGGGTGGCGGCAGCGCCCTGCCCGCTGACACCAGGCGAGCCACACCACCGGCCGACGGTGCGCTGGCGGACGTCCTCGCCGTCGCGCCCTCGCCCGACGGTGCGATGGCGGACGTCCTCGCCGCCGCGCCCTCGCTCGACGGTGCGCTGGGGGACGTCCTCGCCGCCGCGCCCTCGCCCGACGTGGCGCGCGCGCTGGCGTCGCTCGACCCGGCCCGGCTCGACGAGGTCGGCCTCACGGGCGCCGTCGCCGCGTGGGACCGCGTGGCCTCCTGGGTCGCCGCGCAGCAGGCTCGGGTCGTCCTGGAGCTCGCCCGCCGCGAGCGGCCGCGCCTCGCCCCGGACTCCTACGTCGCCGACATGATCGGCTGCGAGCTCTCCGTGACGCGGCGTGCGGCGCAGGTCCTCGTGGACCGGGCCTGGGCCCTCGACGCCGCTCCGGCGGTTGCCGGCGCCCTGGCGCGCGGTGAGGTGGCGGTCGCGAAGGCGGACGCGATCCTGCGAGGAACGGAGCACCTCCCGGCCGACCTCGCCGCGCTCGTCCAGGCGGCCGCCCTGCCCGATGCCGCGCACCGCACCGTCCCGCAGGTCCGCGACGCGGTGCGCCGCGCCGAGATCGCCTGTGCGCCCCACCTCGCCGCGGGCCGCCATGAGCGTGCCCGCGCGGAGCGTGGGGTCTGGCTCCGGCCGTCGACGGACGCCATGGCGTGGGTCAACGCACTGCTCCCTGCCGCAGACGCCGTGCGCGTGATGACGGCGGTCGACGCGCTCGCCACCTCGTGCGGACCGGACGACGACCGACCGGCCGACGCACGGCGGGCCGACGCCCTCACGGACCTCGCGACGACGGTCCTCGACCGGGGCACGGACCTCACCGGTGCACCGCTGCCGGTCCACCAGGGCCGACGGCCGCACCTCCAGGTGACCGTCACGCTCGCGGCGCTGTGCGGCGAGACCGACACGAGTGCGGAGCTCGCCGGCTACGGCCCGGTGCCGGCGTCGGTCGCCCGAGCGATCGCCGCCGAGGCCACCTGGACGTTCCTCGCCGTCGATGCACGCAGCGGGCAGGTGGTGGACCGGTCCGCGTCCTCCTACCGGCCGTCGGCCGCCGTCACGCGCGCCGTCGTCGACCGCGACGTCACGTGCACCTTCCCGGGCTGTCGCGTCCCGGCCCCGCGGTGCGACCTCGACCACACGGTCCCGTTCGACCCCGGGCGCCCGGCGGCGGACCAGACGACCACCGCCAACCTCGCGGCCCTGTGCCGCCACCATCACCGGCTCAAGACGCACGCCCGCTGGACCCCTGTCCACGACGCGAGGACCGGCACCACGACGTGGACCACGCCGGACGGCGTCACGTACTCCCGCGACCCGGTGCCCGTCCCGTTCGAGCAGCACCCGCTCCCCCGCCCGTCCCGACGCCCGACGCAGGAGGCCCGCGACGCCTTCGAACCGGTCGGCGGCGATCGCGCGCTCGGCGGGGACGTGTCACCGGTCGCGACGACCCGTCCCGCCCCATCCGCTCGCGCCTCCGCGGCCGGGGGCCGGCCGTCGACCGACCAGGACCCGCCGCCCTTCTAGAACCCGCGCGCACGCCCCGCGCGGCCACGCCCACGCCCGCACGCCGGCACACCCGCCTCCACGCCCGCACGCAAAGCCCTAGCGGGCGCGGGCACCGTCGTGCTCGACCTGCCGCGCGGTGAGGTCGGCGAGCGCCCGCCGACCCGACGGGAGCGCCCCCGCGAGCCCGACGACGGCGAAGAGAGCCAGTCCGGCCACGACCAGGATCGACTCGACGGTGAACACGTCGGCGAGCGGCCCGAACACGGCCATCCCGATCGGCATCGCGACCGCCATGACGATCCCGACGAACCCGAACACACGGCCGTGCATCTCCGGTTCGACGGTCTCCTGCAGGAGCGTCATCGACGGGGTCGAGAAGAACGGGACGGCGAGCCCGAGCAGGAACATGAGCCCGAAGAAGAGCCACATCCAGCCCGCCACCCCCATGAGGACGGACAGGACGCCGAACGCGACGGTCGAGGCGAGGACGAGCGTGATCCTGCTGCCGAGCCGCTGCCCGACGGCGGCGATCGCAGCGCCGCCCAGGAGCATCCCGACGCTGAACGCGAGCTCGTTCACGGTCAGCTTCCACACCTCGTCGCCGAACGTCCGCACCACGAGCAGCGGAGTCAGGTACGACGGCGCCACGATCAGCAGGAAAACCAGCGCGTACAGCCCGAGGAACCACCGGACGAACCCGTGACGCGCGACGTACCGGACACCGGCCACGAGGTCGTCGAAGTAGCCGACGGGCTCGCCGATGCGGACCAGTCGCGGGACGGTGAGCACCGCCAGGAGCGAGATCCCGACGGCGGCTGTGACGACGTCGATGAAGAACACCGCGACGATCGACGACGTCGCGTAGACGGCCGCGGCCGCGGCCGGTGCGAGGAGCGCGAGACCCGCCTGGATCGTCGCGTTGACCCCGTTGACGCGCAGCAGCTGGTCCCCCGGGACGATCTGCGGGACCAGGGCCGCGACGGCGGGCGTCTGGATGCCCGCACCCGCGGAACGGATCGCGAGCGCGACGTAGATGAGCCACAGGTCATCGGGGCCGTCGAAGCCGTTGAGCATGAGGACGGCGAGCGCGAGCGTCGTCAGCGCGATCACGGCGTCCGCGCCCATGACGAGCTTCCTGCGATCGAGACGGTCTGCCCACACGCCACCGAAGACCGAGACGACGGCCTGCGGCAGGAAGCCGACGACCGACGAGATCGCCAGGACCGTCCCCGAACGCGTCTCGAGCGTCAGGTGCCACATGACCGCGTACTGCACGATCATCGAGCCGAAGAGCGAGACGGTCTGGCCCGAGAGGAACAGGACGAGGTCCCGCTTCCAGCCCGGCCGGTGCCCGTCCCGGCCGTCCAGTGGACCGGCGTCGACGTCCGCGTCGGGCGCCGTCGGCTCGGGGCGTGTGGTCACCGCGCCATCGTCGTCGCGCGCCGACGGCGGGTCCACGGAATTCGCCGACGGCGGACGCGCGCGGACTCCGCGGGCAAGCCGGGTCCACGCGGGCACCCCGGGTACGCCGGCAACCCCGGGTACGCCGGCAACCCCGGGTACGCCGGCAACCCCCGCGACACCGGCAACCCCCACGACACCGGCAACCTCGGCGGCGCGGGCAACCCCCGCGACACCGGCGAACCCCGGGTACACGGCAACCCCGGACTACGCCGGCAACCCCAGCAACGCCGGCAACCCCCACGACGCCGCAACCCCGGACTACGCCGGCAACCCCCGCGACACCGGCAACCCCCACGACACCGGCAACCCCCGCGACGCGGGCTAGCCTCGACCGGTGCCCGACCGCCTCGCCGACCTCACCGCGACGCTCACGACATGGTCGCCGGCCGACCCCGCGCAGTCGGCCCTGCGCGCCGAGTACCTCGCCTTCCTCGCGACGAACGGACCCTCGGCGCTTCAGCGCGACGGCGGGCCGGAGCACGTGACCGCGAGCTGCTTCGTCCTGACGCCGGACCTGTCGCACGTGCTCCTGAGCCTGCACCGCAAGGGCGGCTTCTGGGTGCAGCTCGGTGGCCACCTCGAGTCCGACGACGCCTCCGTGCACGACGCCGCGCGCCGCGAGGCGGCAGAGGAGGGCGGCATCGACACGCTCGACGTCCCGTGGCGCACCCCCGTCGACCTGGACCGGCACGCCCTGTCCGACCGGTTCGGGCGGTGTCGCGTGCACTGGGACGTCGGCTACGTCGCGTTCGCGGCACCCGGGGCGCAGCCCACGACCTCGGACGAGAGCGACGACGTGGCGTGGTTCCGCGTCGACGGGCTCCCGCCGGTCGTCCCGCCCGGCTTCGCCACCCGGCTCGGCACGGTCCTCGACGTCGTCCGCACGCGTCGTCAGTAGGGTGAGCCGCGCCGCACCGTCGCGGCCGACCGCCCGCGCCCGCACGCGCCGGCCGGTCGCACCTGCACCACGGAGGCCAGCATGCGCACGACCGTCGTCACCGGAGCCGCGTCGGGCATCGGCCGCGCGACCGCGGACCTGCTCCGCTCACGGGGCGAGCGCGTGGTCGGCGTCGACCGGCACGAGGCCGACGTCCTCGCGGACCTCTCCACGTCGCAGGGACGCGCGGCGATGGTCGCGCAGGTCGACGAGCTGACCGGTGGCCGCGTCGACGCCGTCCTCGCGATCGCGGGGACCGCCAACAAGGGCACGGCCGACGTCACCGTCAACGTCTTCGGAGCCGTCGCGACCCTCGAGGGCCTCCGCCCCCTCCTCGCCGGGTCCCCCTCGCCGCGGGCCGCGGTGACGAGCTCGATGTCGAGCCTCCTCCCCCACGACGCCCTGCTGGTCGAGCTGTGCCTCGCCGGCGACGAGCCCGCCGCCGTGGCGCGTGCCGAGCACCTCCTCGCAACCGGCCAGGGACGGGTCATCTACGGCAGCACGAAGCGTGCGGTCGCGCGGTGGGTGCGGCGGGCCGCGCCGACCGCCCAGTGGGCGGGGGCGGGCATCCCGCTCAACGCCGTCGCGCCCGGGATCGTCGAGACGCCCATGACGGCGGACTGGATCTCCACGCCCGAGAAGCGCGAGAAGCTCCAGGGCCAGGTGCCGATGCCCCTGCACGGCTTCGCGACACCCGAGGTCCCGGCACGCCTCCTCGCGTGGATCACCTCCGAGGAGAACACCCACCTGTGCGGCCAGGTCGTGTTCGTCGACGGCGGCGCCGACGTGGTCCTGCGGGGCGACTCCACCTGGTGACCGACGCCTCGGTCCCCGGGCCGCCAGCCGACGCGACCGACGACGTCGTGCGTCGGCTGCGCGCCGCGGGATGCGTGTTCGCGGAGGACGAGGCCCGGCTCCTGCGCGCGCAGGCCGACGGCGACGTCCTCGACGCGCTCGTCGCACGCCGCGTCGCCGGCGAGCCGCTCGAGTACGTCCTCGGGTGGGCCGAGCTCGCGGGAGTGCGCGTCGCCGTCACGCGCGGCGTCTTCGTCCCGCGGCGACGGACGACCCTGATGGTCGAGGAGGCGACGCGGCTCGCCCGCACGGCGGCCCGCAGCACGGGTCCACGACCCGTCGTCGTGGACCTGTGCTGCGGGACGGGCGCCGTCGGACTGGTCGTGGCGCTCAGGGCCGGGGAGGTCGAGCTCCACGCCGTCGACGTGGACCCCGCGGCGGTGCGGTGCGCTCAGGACAACCTCGCGCGCGTCGGCGGGCACGCCCGGACCGGCGACCTCACGGCAGGACTGCCGGACGAGCTGCGCGGACGGGTCGACGTCGTGGTCGCGAACGTCCCGTACGTGCCCACCGACGAGGTGCGACTCCTCCCTCCGGAGTCGCGCCTGCACGAGCCGGTCACCGCCGTCGACGGCGGACCCGACGGTCTCGACCTCGCGCGACGTGTCCTCTCCGAGGCCGCCGGGTGGCTGTCCCGTCCCGGTCACGTGCTGGTCGAGGTCGCGGCGCACCAGGTCGCGCCGGCCGAGCAGGCGGCCCGGGCCGCCGGCCTGGTGCCGCGCACCGTGCGCGACGACGACCTCGACGCCGTCGTCCTCGTCGCCTCGACGCGCTGAGCCCGGAACCTGGTCCAGGACGACGACGGACGTCGCCGGCTGTCGTCTCGACGAGCGATCACGGAGACCGGCTCGCATGCTGACGTGACCGTACCTACGTGAGGAGAGGTCATGACGACGAAGGTCGAGAAGTCCGTTGTGGTCGACGTGCCCGTGAGCGTCGCCTACGGGCAGTGGACGCAGTTCGAGGAGTTCCCGCACTTCATGGGCGGCGTCACCGAGGTGCGACAGCTCACCGACGACCGCCTCCACTGGGTCGCCGAGATCGCCGGCGTCAAGCGCGAGTGGGAGGCGAAGATCCTCGAGCAGGTGCCGGACCAGAAGGTCGCCTGGGCCGCGACGGAAGGTGCCACCAACGCAGGCGCCGTGCAGTTCGAGCCGGCCGGCCCGGGCAGCACGCACGTGCACCTGACGCTCGAGTACGAGCCCGAGGGCCTCGTCGAGAAGGTCGGCGACGCGCTGAGCATCGTCGAGAAGCAGGCCGAGGGCGACCTCGAGCGGTTCAAGGCCTTCATCGAGGAGCGGGGCACGGCGACGGGCACGTGGCGTGGCGAGGTCCCCGGCGCTGCCGGCTCGCCCACCGTCGACGACGCCGCCGCCTCCCGCGGCGACTCGGGCAAGGCCGGGGTCTCCGGCAAGGCCGTCGCCGCCGGCGCAGCGGTCGCGGGTGCGGCCGTCGCCGCAGCCGTCGCGGCGAGGTCCGGCTCCGACCAGGACCGCTCCGAGGCCGCCGACGCGGCGTCGATCGCCGTTCCCCCGCCGCCCCCGGGCACGACGGGCACGACAGCCGGGGCGGCACCTGTCGGGACGACGGCCACGGACGAGCTGGGGACGCCCGTCGTCGACGCCGACGACATCCCGCCGGGGGACCTCACCCGACCCTGAGTGCGACGCGTGAGCGGTGACGCGGGCCCGGCCGACCGGCCGGGCCCGCGTCGTGCACGCCTACCCCGTGGTGGCGACGGGCGCGTCAGAGCGCGGCGAGCTCGCGCTGCAGGTCGTCGAGGCCGAGCGAGCCGAGCGAGAGCGCGGCCGTGTGCCAGACCCTCAGGTCGAACGTGCGGCCCTCGGCCTCGCAGCGCTCGCGGGCCGCGGCACGACCGGCGAGCCAGGCGCGCTCGCCGAGCTTGTAGCTGATCGCCTGCCCCGGCCACCCGAGGTAGCGGACGACCTCGCTCGCGACGAACTCCGCCGGTGAGCCGCTGCGCGCGGAGAGGAAGTCGTGACCGAGCTCGGCGGTCCACCGCGCGCCCGGGTGGAACGGCTGGCCGTCGGGGATCTGCAGACCCAGGTGCATGCCGATGTCGATCACGACGCGGACGGCCCGCATGCGCTGCGCGTCGAGGTAGCCCAGGCGCGTGCCCGGGTCCTCCAGCCGACCGAGCTCGTCCATGAGGCGCTCGGCGTACAGCGCCCAGCCCTCGGTCGTCGCCGACACCGAGCCGACGCTCACCTGGAAGCGCGAGAGCTCGGCGGCCCGGTACGCCCACTGGCCCAGCTGGAGGTGGTGGCCCGGGACGCCCTCGTGGTACCAGGTGCTGATCAGGTCCCACGTGGGGAAGCGCGTCCGACCGAGGGTCGGCAGCCAGGTCCTGCCGGGCCGCGCGAAGTCCAGCGACGGCCTCGTGTAGTAGGGCGCGGCCGCTGCGCCCGGGGGCGCGATCATCGCCTCGACCCGCCGGACCGGCGTCGCCACGTCGACGACCGAGCCGTCGAGGTCGTCGATGGTCCGGTCCATGAGGTCCTGCAGCCAGACCCGCACGTCCTCGACGCCCTCGACGGCGGGGCCGTGCTCGTCGAGGTGGCGGAACGCGGCGGCCACCCCCGCACCGGGCAGGACGCGCTCCGCCTCCACCACCATCTCGTCCTCGATGCGCGCGAGCTCGCCCCACCCCCACGCGTACGCCTCCTCCGGGTCGACCACCGCGCCGAGGCTCGAGCGAGCCGACAGCAGGTACCGGTCGCGCCCGACGCCGTCGGGAGTGCCCTCGACCGCGGGCAGGTACGTCGCCGCGAGCCACGCCCGCAGCTCGGCGATCCCCTCGGCCGCCGCGGTCGCGCCCCGGTCGAGCTCGCCGCGCACGGCGTCCGGCCCCCGGGCCGCGAAGCCCGCGTGCCACCCGTCGCCCTCGAGCCACGCGTCGAGCTGCGCGACGACGGCGCCGGCCTGCCGGGCGGCGCTGACGTGCCCCGTGGCCAGGCCCTCCTCGAGCGAGCGGCGGTACGAGCGCGCCGCCTCGGGCACGCGCGCGAGGCGCCGCGCGACGACGGCCCAGTCGTCGTCGGTCGCGGTCGGCATCATGAGGAAGATCGACTGGAGCACGTGCACCGGCGACCCGATCGGGCGCAGGCTCACGAGGTCCTCGCGGGCCTCGTGCAGCGCGAGCGCCGTGCCCAGGCGCTCCCTGAGGAGGGCGGCGCAGCGCCGGTCGTCCTCGTCGGTGACGTCGGCGCCCTCGAGCTCGGCGAGGGTGGCGCGCGCGGCGTCGGCACGTGCGGTCGCGGCGTCCGGGGACAGGTCCGGGAGGCGGTCGTCCCCGGGTCGGATCCCGAGGGCGGTGCCGACAGAGGGGTCGAGGTCGGCGAGGGTGTCGACCCATCGGTCGGCGGTCTGACGGGCGGTCGGTCGGGTGGACTCCATGTCGCGACGCTAACCCGTGCCGGTGACAGGCCGCGGACGGGCCGGCGACACGCTCGCTCAGCCCTCGTCGTCCGCCGCCCCGGCCTCCGCGTCCGCGACGGCGTCGGCGTCCGCCCCGGCGTCGGCCCCGGCGTCGGCGTCGGCGAGCCGGTCGACGAGCTCCGCCTGCGCCGCGACGAGGAGGCGTCGCGCGTCCGTGAGCGACAGCCAGGCGTGGCGGTCGATCTCCGGCACCTCGACGACCCGACCGGACCCGCGGGGCCACTCGAGCGGGAACGTGCCGCTCACGGCGGCCTCCGGGTCGAGGTCGGCCTCGACCGCCCACGCCGTCACCGTCTTGCCCGCGCGTTGGCGCACCGAACCGAGCGGGATGCGGGGACCGGCCGGCACGGGGAGGCCGGTCTCCTCCACGAACTCGCGCTCCGCCGCCGCGAGCGGCGGCTCGTCGTCGCCGTGCTCGCCCTTGAGGACGGTCCAGGCACCGGCCTCACGCCCGCGCCAGAAGGGTCCCCCCATGTGCCCGAGGAAGACCTCGACGCCGTCGGGCGTGCGCCGGAACGGGACGAGTCCCGCGCTGCGCCTGCCCGACGGCGTCACGTCAGCCCTCGGGCCGGTAGTAGCCGCGCACGTCGAGGATGATCGGCGTGGTCCCACGGTTGTTGTAGAGCAGCACGTCGCGCCCGCCCGCTCCGCCGAGCGAGACGATCGCCGCGTTGGACGTGTCGACGCCGGGCCGCGGGTTGAACGCCGACGACGTGCGGCACACCGAGACGGTCACGCCGCCCGCGCAGGCCGACACGTAGCTGACGGCGGTCGACGAGGCCGGCGCCGTCAGCGTCGCGGCGATCGCCGTCGCGGTCGACGGCACGACGCCCACCGTCGTGGTGAGCGACCGCTCGGGGCCGATGGGCACCCGGTTGAGCACGCGCCGGGGGGTGATCGGGTGGTAGCGACCCGCCGTCGACGGCGCGACCGCGCTGTCGACGAACCAGCCCGTCACGTCGACGTTCACGACGCCGGTGCCCCGGTTGTTGTACACGGTGACCTGGTTCTTCTCGGTGCCCCCGAGCCGCACGACGGCGGCGTTGGCGATGTCGCGCCCCGGCGTCGGGTTGAGCACCGACGTGGCGCGGCACTCCGTCGCCGACTGTCCGTTGGGGCACACCGAGACGAAGCTGACCGCCGACGACCGCGTGGACGTCACGTTGAGGGCGACGGCCGTCGCGCCCTGGGGGACGTCGGGCAGCGTGAGCGTGACCTTCTCCCCCGGCGCGAAGGTCCGCTGCAGGGCGCGCGACGGCGTGCGCGCGACGAGCTCACCCCCGACGCCGGCCGGGTCGGGCACGTAGAAGCCCTGCAGGTCGGCGATCAGGCGCAGCGTCCCCGCGTTGTTGTAGAGCACGACCTCGTCGCCCGCCGCGCCGCCCAGGGCGACGACGGTGTGCGCCGCGGTGTCGACGCCCGCGCTCGGGTTCAGCGCCGACGTCGTGCTGCACGCCGACACGCTCGTCCCGCCCGCGCACGTCGAGACGTACGACGTCTGGCGCACGGACGTCGCGGTGACGTTGAGCGCGACCGCGGTCGCGCCGGCGGGGACGCCGGGGATGCGCACCTTGACCGTCCCCTTCGGCCCCACCTGGGTCGCGGGGAGCACGCGCGACGGCGAGACGGGCCGGTAGACCGCACCGACCGCCGTCGGCTCCTCGGCCGCGGCGCTCGTGAGGCTGACGGTCGCCTGCTGCGTCGACAGCGCGTCGACCGTGACCGTCCACGCGCCGTCGGCGGTCGTGAACCGGTCCCCGACCTCCATCGCGGATCCGCCACCCGGGTCGGCCCGGAGCAGGTACGAGTCGCGCGACGGCGCCTGGGTGTCGACCCGGTGGACGACGACGCCCGGCTCGACGACCGACCCCACCGAGCACGACCGGACGCCGTCGGGGCAGCCGAGCCGTGAGCCGAGGTCGCTGTCGCGCCCGACCTTGGACCGCAGCTCCACGTAGTACGCCGCGGTGCCGGTCGTGAACTTCAGCGCGCGGGTCCCCGTGCGACCGCCGACCGGCAGCAGCGTGACCTTGGTGGACGCCGTCGCGGTCCGGATCGAGCCGCTCAGGCCCATCCCGTCGAGGTGCGCGGCCCCGACGAGCCCGGCCTGCCCGAGCTGGAGGCCCATGACGTCGTACGCGTCGCCGTAGTCGCCCTTCTGGCAGCCGGTCGCGCCGTCGGCGCCCGTCGGGCACGCGAAGCGCGACTGGGAGTGGCCGAGGTCGAGCGTGTGGCCGAGCTCGTGCGCGAAGACCTGCCAGCGCGGCGTCGAGCCCGACGGCCCGTTGATCCAGCCGATGCCGCCGTCGGCGACGTGCGCGACCCCGGCGAAGCCGCACGCCGCGAGGCGCGGCGTGTAGAGCATCGCGTGCGCGCCGCCGTCCGGGACGACCCCGACCTGACCCCCGGCCCAGCGCAGCACGGCGAGGATCTGCTCACCCGTGCAGCCCGTGGTCGCGTTCCACGCGTAGGTGCCGAACGTCCGCTGCGTGCCGAGCCCGAGCAGGACCGCGCCGTCGGTCGACTCCGACCAGTACCCGGCGACCTGGCTCGTCACGTCGCCGGCGAGCGCGGCCGGCGTGACCCCGTCGGCCGACTGGCCCGGGAACGTGCCCGTCCCGACGTGCACCGTGCGGGTCGTGGCCGCCTCGGCGACGGCACCCTCGGCGATCGCGACGGGCGCCTCGGGCTCCGCGACGACGGCGACGGCGAGCGCCTCCACGCCGCCGTCGGGGTCGGTGACGGCGTCCTCGACGCCCGTGTCGACGAACGTCACCTCGGCGACGGCGCCCACCGGGACCTGGTGCAGCTCGTCGCCGCCCACGCGGACCACCTCGTCGTCGGCGACGACGAGGTCGAGCTCGACGTCCGAGCCGTCGAAGGTGTCCACGACGAGGCGCTGGACCTCGCCGGTGACGGTGCGCACGGCGCCGTCCGGCTCGGTCCCGACGGCCGTCGCAGCGGTCAGGGTCGTCGCGAGGAGGGAGAGGGCCGCCGCGAGCGCGGCGCGTCGGTCGGTACGCACGGGGTCCGATCGGTCGGGGACCGGAGGTCCTGAGTGGTCTCGGGTGATCCGTCCCGAGTGGTCCTCAGCGCGCGAGCATCGCGAGCACGACGGCGGCCGAGCGCTCGGCCGCGTCGTCGACGTGCGTGAGGAAGTCCTCGCCCGCGACCGGTCCGCACAGGTCGGAGACGCCACGCACCGACACGAACGGCACGTCGTGCGCGAAGCACGTGTGGGCCAGCGCGGTCGACTCCATGTCGGTCGAGAGCGCGTCCGGGAACGTGCTGCGCACCTCGTCGACGAGACCCGCGTGGATGAACGAGTCGCCCGAGAGCATCGTCCCCGCCCGCACGACCTGGCCCGCGTCGGCGCCGGTCGCGTGCTCGACGAGGCGGGTGTCGCCGTCGTACGCGGCGGGCATGCCGGGCACCTGCCCGAGCTCGTAGCCGAACGCGCGCGCGTCCGCGCCCCAGTAGCGGTAGCGCACGCCGACGACGACGTCGCCGACACGGACGTCGGCGGCGAGACCGCCCGCGGTCCCGGCGCTCACGACCGCCTCGGGCCGCTCGCCGAGCAGGGCTCCGGTCAGCGCGCCCGCGGCGTTGACGAGCCCGATGCCGGTCTCGACCAGCCGGACCGAGCGTCCGTCGAGGACGAGGTCGCGGTGGAGCGCCCGCCCGACGCGCACGGGGCTGCCCACGCGGTCGGCGCGGTCGACGAAGGGCGCCGCCTCGTCCGCCATCGCGACCAGGACGACGACGGTCACGGGACCGCCGGAGCCGTCACCGTGCTCCACTCGTCGCGCGCGGCGAGGAACGCACGCGCCGCGGCCTGCGCGTCCTCGAGGCTGTGGTTCGCACCCCACCCGCACTGGGTCTCGTTCGCGGCGGGGACCTCGTCCGCGGCGGCGACGTCCTCGAGCGTCGCCCGGACGAGGTCGAGCACGTCGTCGTAGGCCCAGTCGCCCTCGAGGATGAGGTAGAAGCCGGTCTGGCAGCCCATGGGCGAGAAGTCGATGACGCGGTCGGTGTGGTTCCGGGAGTGCTCGGCCACCATGTGCTCGAGCGAGTGGACCGTCGGCATCTCGAGGTGCGCGGTGTTGGGCTGCGTGAAGCGCACGTCGTACTTGCTGATGACGTCCCCGGCCGGCAGGACCTTGCGGTCGGCGAGGCGCACGTACGGCGCGGCGACGGTCCGGTGGTCGAGGTTGAACGACTCGACGTTCATGCGCGGCTGGTTCACGGTCGGGCTCCTGGGTCGGCGGTCGCGCACCGACGCGGCATCCGCACGAGGTGCGTCGTCGTCGGCACGGCAGCGGGCACGTCCCAGTGTCGCCCATCCCGGGCGCGTGGGCGGACGGGTCCGCCGGACCCGCGGCGACGGCGGACAGCGACAGGGCCGACCCGTCGGGTCGGCCCTGGTGCCGCAGCGTGCGTCGGCGTCAATCCCAGAAGGGGTGGAGGAGGTCGTCCTCGTCGTCGGCGGGGAGGGGGGCGGGGCAGGGGGTCACCGTGCTCATGCCACTACCATCGGCCGCCCACGCGGCCCGTCGAGAGGACCTTCGTCACACCTGACGGCCGAGATCCGGCCGGCCATCGACCGCGGTCAAAGCGCAGGTCAAGGGCCGGTCAGGACGACGTCCTGATCAGGCCGGCGGGCGCTCCGAGCGGTGCGCGCCGCGCCCGTCGGGCACGTCCCCGGCGACCGGGTGCCCGTCGTCGACGACGGTCCGACGACCGTCGTGGTCACGCGCGTCGTCGGCCGCGGCACGAGGCGCGTGACCGTCGCTGCGCCCGTCGCCCGGGACGTCGGGGTCGATCCGGTCCGCGTGGCGCAGCCGCTCCTCGACGTCGGCGCGCGGCCCGCTCAGCTCGTCGGCGCGCTGCCGGGCCTCGGCCTGGAGCCGCGCCGCCTCGGCCGCGCGGGCGTCGGCGTCGGCCTGGGCCATGCGGGCCTCGGCGTCGATGCGGGCCGCCTCGGCCTCACGCTGCTGGACCTCGATGCGGTCGGCCTCGGCCTTGCGTCGCAGCTCCTCAGCCTCGTGCCGGCGCCGCTCCTCGGCCGCGCCCGACCGACGGCGTGCGAACCACAGGGCGAGCCCCACGAGGAGCGCCACGACGACCACGGCGACGACGATCCACACGACCTGTTCGGTGTCCATCACGAGCTCCTCACGTCCGGGGGGTGCGAACGCCTCGATTGGACGTCCGCGCCGCCCCCTCCGCAACCGGAGAAGATCGACACGGCGCGCGGTGACGCGCGCGGGAGGCGCGGGGACGGGCGCGGGAGGCGCGGTGACGCGCCCCGGGAGGCATGGCGACGCGCGCGGGAGGCGCCGGGACGTCGACCGCGACGGGTCACGGCGACGCGCCACGGGACGCGCCGGCAGCGGGTACGTCAGCCCCGGCGGTCCACGACGCGTCGCAGCACGACGGCGGCGGCCCCGGCGACCGCACCGCCGACGACCGCGAGCCCGGCCCCCACTCGCGCCGCGTCACGCGACCGCCAACCGTCCCGGACCGCGTTCGAGCCCGGGTCGGGACGCTCGACGGTCCCCGTGGTGTGCGCCACCGGCTCGTCGAGCAGCGTGAGCCGGTCGACGAGCGGGCCCGCGAGGCGCTCGTAGAGGCCCGGCGTCAGCGCGTGCACCCAGACCGCGACGTGCTGCACGCGACCCACCACGGTCCGCGCGCGCGGCCGGTCGGCGACCCGCACCACGGCCGCGGCGACGCGCTCGGGCGCGACGACCGGCGGCAACGGCCGGATCCGCCGACCGACGACGTTCGCGGCGTGGCGGTAGATGGGTGTGTCGACCGTCCCGGGGAGCACGGCGCACACGTGGACGTCCGGGAGGTCGCGCAGCTCGTGCCGCAGGACCTCGGTGAACCCGACGAGCCCCCACTTCGCCGCGACGTACGCGCTCACGTACGGCGCGGACACGAGCCCGTACACCGACGCGACGTTGACGAGCACACCGTGGCCCTGCGCGCGCAGGACCGGCAGGACGGCGCGCGCGGCGTGCACCTGGCCGAGCAGCGTGGTGTCCAGCACCCGGCGGAACACCTCGTCCGAGGTGTCCTCGAACCGTCCGTAGCTCCACACCGCCGCGGCGTTGACCCAGACGTCCACGCGGCCGTGGTCGGCGACGGTCCTGCGGACCAGCGCCGTGACCGCTGCGGCGTCCGTGACGTCGGTCGGCACGGCGGTCGCCCGACCGCCGCGCTCGACGCACTCGCGCGCCACCTCCTCGAGCGTGCCCGCGCTGCGCGCCGCCAGGACGACCGTGTCGCCGCGCTCGGCGAACGCGTGCGCGGTGGCCCGACCGATCCCGCTCGACGCCCCCGTCACGACGACGACGCGCGGGTCGCGGCGGGCTCGCGGCTCGTCGTGGTCGTGCTGGTGGTCGTGGTGGTCGTGCTGGTGGTCGTGGTGTTCGTGCTGGTGGTCGTGGTGGTCGTGCATGGCGCCTCCGTCCGACCACCGACGCTAACCGCGCGCTCGCGCGCCCGCCCGCCGGCCGACGACGCACGACGACGCCCCGGTCACCTGCGCGGCGCAGGTCACCGGGGCGTCGGTCGGGATCTCGTGGGTCAGTGCCTCCGCGCGTCCAGGACCTCGGCGAGGCGGACGGCGAGCGGCTCGGCCAGGATGTCCTCGACGGGCCGCGGGAGGCTCAGGCACCAGTTGGGCCACTGCGTGACCGTGCCGGGCATGTTCGGCCGCTCGGCCACGGCACCCGCATCGTCGAGCGACGCGAGCACCACGCGCGCACGGCACTGCGACAGCCGCGTGTACTGCGCGACGACGGCGCGCTCGATCTCGGCACGACCGATCGGCTGGTCGAGGTCGACGCCCGCCACGCCCGCGAGCTCGCGACGGACGCCCTCGAGCTGCTCGAAGTTCGCGGACTTGCCGATGCGCCGCAGGTCCTCGTTGTCGGACCCGGTGAGCGTCCCGGCCACGGTCGCCTGGTCGTGCGTCGACGACGCACCCATGACGGCCTCGGGGAACTGGTCGACCGGCAGCCGCAGCGCGGCCCGGTAGCCGAGCATGCCGTACTCCGCCATGGTCTCCCGGACGCCCTCGGCGACCGTGCCCATGTCCTCGCCCACGACCCAGGCGCCCGTGCGGCCGGCCTCCAGGCGCAGGATCGCGAGCAGCGCCTCGGTCGGGTAGTGCACGTAGACGCCACCCGCTGCGTGCCCGCCGAGCGGCACCCAGTACAGGCGCCAGAGCTGCATGACGTGGTCGATGCGGAGCGCCCCGGCGTGCCGCAGCGCCGAGCGGACCATGCCGACGAACGGCTTGAAGTCGGCCTCGACGAGCGCGGTCGGGTTGATCGACGGCAGGCCCCACTTCTGCCCGTCGAGGTTGTGCCGGTCCGGGGGGCAGCCGACCTCGTAGTCGAACGAGACGAGGTCCTGGTTCGCCCACGCGTCGGCCGACGACGAGTCGAAGCCCACGGCGATGTCGGCGACGATCGTGGCACCCGCGGTGCACGCGGCCCCGAACTGCACGTCCGCGACCCACTGGGCCCACATGAAGAAGGCGACCCGGTCGGCGTTCTCGACCGCGAACGCCTCGGCGTCCTCGGGGCGGTGGTACCGCTCGGGCCAGCCCCGCCAGTGCGCCGAGCCGAACCGCTCGGCGAGCGCGGACCAGAGCGCGAACCTGCGCAGGTCCTCGCCGCCCTCGGCGACGAAGACGTCGTGCTCGACGGGCAGGCGGTCCTTGGTCGCCGCCCAGATGCGCTCGAGCGCCGCGAGCTTGAGCTCCCAGATCGAGTCGCGGTAGATCCGGCGCTCGCCGTTGAGGGCGCGGCCGCGCGCGGCGAGGTCGCCGAGCTCGACGTCGGCGGCACCGGGCACGTCGTCGATCGCGATGTGCAGCAGCTGGAGCCACTGCCGCGACGCGGGCGAGTACGGCGACGACTGCTGCGCGGGGACGGGAGCCGCCGCGTGGACGGGCGAGATGAGGACCGACGACGCGCCCGCGTGGGCGGCGGACCGTGCGATCGTCGCGAGGTCGCCGAAGTCGCCGATGCCCCACGAGTCGCGCGACCGGGCCGCGTACAGCTGGACGGCCCAGCCCCAGCCGCGCTCGGGCTGGGTGAACCGCTCGGGTGCGCTGATGACGAGGCGCCGCGCGCCGTCGGGCGCGACGAGGCGGTAGTAGCCGAGGTCGGGACCGACGCCCGACGCCGGACCGAGGTGCGTGCCGTCGAGCGTCCAGAGCTCACCGAGGAGGTCGGGGGCGTCGACGCCGGGTGCGCACACCACCGGCAGGGCCGGGGCGTCGTGCGTGGCGACCACGGAGAGCACGGCGGCCCGCGTCTCGGGGTCGAGGACCTGCACCGTCTGGTGGGCGTCCACGTACGACGCCGGGACGATCTCGGGGTTCACGATCGTGTCCATACCTGCACTCTGTCGCTCGGTGGTCCGGCGCTCCGTCCGGGCCAGTCCTGTCCTGCTGAACGTCGGCACCACGGGTGGTGTTCCCGCTTGCAACTTTCAGAAAACCTATCGGCATGATCGCCCGGCTCGATAGGTCTCCGCCCCGCCCAGCGAGCCGCCGCCCCACCCACCACGCGCCGCGGAGCGGCCTTCGGGCCCTGAGGGAGACCCGTCGACGACCTCCGCGGGTCCGACAGGGGCAATGCAAGCGCTTGCATCCGGGTCCTGGCAAGGACCTCGGGCCCCTCCTCGGGACGTACAACGTTTACCTCTGCGCGGACACCACGATCGGAGGAATCTCCGCCGGGCGTGGCGCCCGGATGGTGGACGCCTGACGCCCCTGGCTCGCGCCGAGGGGCGCCGCCGCGTGCGCGACGACGCCCCTCGGCGTGGGTGGCCCGGGACGGGCCGGCCGCTCAGAAGGCGGCGATGATCTCCCCCGCGGCCCAGCGCTCCTCGATGAAGGCACGCACCTCGTCGGAGTGGAGGAGCTCGTCCAGCGCGACGAGCGACGGGTCCTCGGCGTCCGCCGTGCGCACCACGAGCAGGTTCGCGAACGGGTTGTCCTCACCCGACTCGAGGTGGATCGAGTCCTCGGCCGGGTTCAGACCCGCCTCGAGCGCGTAGTTGCCGTTGATGACGGCCGCGTCGACGTCCTCGAGCGACCGGACCAGCTGCTCGGGAGCCGTCTCGACGAGCTCGAGCTCCTTGGGGTTCTCGTCGACGTCGAGCAGCGTCGGGTCTCCGTCGGTCTCGGCCAGCGTGATCAGACCCGCGTCGACGAGGAGCTCGAGCGCGCGGGGCTGGTTGCCCGGGTCGTTCGTGATCCCGATGGTCGCGCCGTCGGGGATGTCCTCGACCGAGGTGACCGAGCTCGCGTACAGGCCGTACGGCTCGATGTGCACGCCCTCGAACGGCGTGAACTCGAACCCCTGCGACTCGACCTGCGCCTCGAGGTACGGCAGGTGCTGGAAGAAGTTCGCGTCGAGCTCGCCCTCGGCGAGGGCGGTGTTGGGCAGGACGTAGTCGTCGAACTCGACGATCTCGAGGTCCAGGCCTGCGCCCTCCGCGAGCTCGTCGTCGACGAACTGGAGGATCTCGGCGTGCGGGACGGGGCTCGCGCCGACGGTCAGCGTCGTGACGCCGTCGACGACCTCGCGCTCGGCGGGCTCGTCGCCCCCCGACGCGCAGCCCGCCATGACCATCGCGACGGCGGAGGCGGCGACGGCGGCGCGGACGGTGCTTCTCATGGCGGGTGTTCCTTCCGTGGTGCCCCGGGGGGGCGGTTCTGCGGACGTCCGGACCGGGCGGCCGGGACGGGGTCAGGGGTGGTCGGGTGAGCGCCCAGGGGGTCAGCGGCGCTCGAGGGTGTCGTCCCCGGTGGTCAGCGGTGGTCGAGCCGGCGCGCGACGGCGTCGCCGACGACCTGGACGAGCTGGACGAGGACGACGATCAGCACGACGCACACGACCATCACGGACGTCTCGAAGCGCTGGTAGCCGTAGCTGATCGCGAGGAAGCCCAGACCCCCCGCACCGATCGCGCCGGCCATGGCCGAGTACGCGACGAGCGCGATGACGGTCACGGTCGCGCCCGAGACCAGCGACGGGAGCGCCTCGCGCACGAGCACCTGGGTGACGACCGTCCGGCGCGTCGAGCCCATGACCCGGGCGGCCTCGACCTTCCCCGGGTCGACCTCGCGGACCGCGGTCTCGACCAGACGCGCGAAGAACGGGACCGCACCGAGCGTCAGCGGGACGACGGCGGCCTCCCAGCCGAGCGTCGTGCCGACGACGGCGCGCGTGAACGGCAGCACCGCGATCGCCAGGATGATGAAGGGCAGCGAGCGCCCCACGTTGACGACCACGCCGAGCACACCGTTGAGGGCGCGGCGCGGCGCGAGACCGCCGGGCGACGTCGCGTGCAGGAGGAGCCCAAGCGGCAGCCCCAGCAGGAACGTCAGCGCCGCGGAGAACCCGACCATCTGCAGGGTCTCGAGCGTCGCCTCGGGCACGCGCTGCGTGATGACCGGGTCGTCGAGGAGCGAGGTGAGCGCGTTCACGCGGCCGCCTCCCCCGCCGCACCGCGCGCGTCGGCCGGGTCGGTGTGGTCGGTCGGGTCGGTGGGGTCGCCAGTGACCGTGGGGGCCGCGTGGAGCCGGTCGGCCACGAGGCGCGCGACGACGTCGTCGACGCGGCCTGCGGGCACCTCGAGCTGGAGCCGGCCGACGCGCAGCCCGGCGAGCGTCTCGATCGTGCCCGCCACGACCTCGACGTCCCGGCCCAGCGCGGCGACCGCCGCGAGCGCGTCGTGGGTCGAGACCTCGTCGGTCGCGTAGGTCGCCTCGACGAGCGCCCTGCTCGGCCCGAGGGGCAGGTCCGGGACCGGGATCAGCTCGCGCGCGAGGCGCGAGCCGTGGTCCGTCACGACGTCCGCGAGCGACCCGTCCTGCACGACGCGGCCGTGCTCGAGCAGCGTCACCGAGTCGCAGATCTCCCGGACCACGGCCATCTCGTGCGTGATGATCACGACGGTGATGCCCAGGCGGTCGCGCAGGTCGCGGATGAGGGCGAGCGTCTGCCGGGTCGTCGCCGAGTCGAGCGCCGACGTCGGCTCGTCGCAGAGCAGGACGGCGGGCTCGGTCGCCAGGGCGCGGGCGATGCCCACGCGCTGACGCTGACCGCCGGACAGCTGCGCGGGGTACGCGTCGGCCTTGTCGCCCAGGCCGACCAGCGTGAGCAGCTCGCGGACGCGACCGGCGCGCTCGGCCCGAGGCGTGCCCGCGACCTCGAGCGGGAACGCGACGTTCGCGGCGACGGTCCGCGAGTCGAGCAGGTTCACGTGCTGGAAGACCATGCCCATGCGCCGCCGCGCGGCGCGCAGCCGCTGCTCGGGCAGTGCGGAGATGTCGGTGCCGTCGACGACGACGCGTCCCGAGGTGGGGCGCTCGAGGCCCGTGAGGCACCGGATGAGGGTCGACTTGCCCGCACCGGACCGACCGACGACGCCGTGCACGGCACCGCGCTCGACCACCAGGTCGATGCCGTCGAGCGCGACGACGTCACCGGCCGGGCCGGGGTAGACCTTGCGCAGGTCGGACAGCTCGATCACGAGGGCTCCTTCGTCGCGCCCGGCACGGCGGGCGGCACACGGCAGCCGGTCACGAGGGGACCGGCAGGGGACGCCCGGACGCGACGGACGTCAGCGCGCAGCGGGCGGGAGGCGGACGCCGCGGGGCACGGCGGGGGCCGTCGTGGACGACGGCGGGCGGCGGCTCAGAGGAGGCCGGACATGCCCCGGCGGCACATTCGCCCGGCGGCGGGGGCCGCTGCGGGACGAAGGGTGCCGTGGGACGTCATGGGCCCATCGAACCACGCGACGTCGCGGACGTGGGAACCGGCGGACGTCGCTGTGAGCGACGTCACGGGGTCGAGGCGTGGGCGCCGGGTCCCGACGCCCGGCACGGTCGCGCCGCGGACCCGGCGATCGGCTTGGCCGATCGCCGTCTGTAAGGGCGGTCGCCAGGCCGATCCCCGTCTGCGCCCACGGGGCGCCGGGTCAGCACTCGACGACGTTGACGGCGAGACCGCCCTCGCTCGTCTCCTTGTACTTGACCGACATGTCCAGCCCCGTCTGGCGCATCGTCTCGACGACCGTGTCGAGCGAGACGACGTGCGTCCCGTCGCCGTGCATCGCGAGCCTGGCTGCGCTCACGGCGGTCGAGGCGGCGATCGCGTTGCGCTCGATGCACGGCACCTGGACGAGCCCGCCGACCGGGTCGCACGTCAGCCCCAGGTGGTGCTCCATCGCGATCTCGGCCGCGTTCTCGACCTGCGCGGGCGTCCCGCCCAGGACCGCGCACAGCGCACCCGCCGCCATCGCGCACGCGGAGCCGACCTCGGCCTGGCACCCGCCCTCAGCGCCGGAGATCGAGGCGTTGCGCTTGAACAGCCCGCCGAGCGCCGCCGCCGTGAGGAGGAACCGCCGGACGCCGTCACGCGAGGCGCCCGGCACGAAGCGCAGGTAGTAGTGGCCCACCGCGGGGAGGATGCCGGCGGCCCCGTTGGTCGGCGCCGTGACGACGCGCCCGCCGGACGCGTTCTCCTCGTTCACGGCGAGCGCCCATGCGTGCAGCCACTCGGTCGACGTGTCACCCGCACCGGCGGCGTCCCGCTCCTCCAGGTGGCGACGGACCCGCGCCGCACGGCGCACGACCCCCAGCCCGCCGGGGAGCGTCCCGTCGGCGTGCAGACCGGCCTCGACGCAGCCCGCCATCGCGTCCCACACGGCGTCGAGCCGCGCGTCGACCGCGTCCTCGCCGTGCAGCGCGGCCTCGTTCCGCCGGGCGACGCCGTCGACCGGCAGGCCCGTCCGTGCGCAGGTCGCGAGCAGCTCCGCAGCGCTCGCGAACGGGTACGGGACCGCCGACGCACCTGCGCCGTCGTCGCCGTCGCCCTCACGGACGACGAACCCGCCCCCGACCGAGTACCAGGTCTCCTCGCGCAGCGGCAGGACGCCGCCGTCGTGCCAGGCCGCGAGCGTGAGGGCGTTCGGGTGACGGGGCAGGCGCGTCCGGGGGGCGAGCGCGACCGCCGACCGCGGGACGCGTGCTGGACGCACCCCGAGCAGGGCGAGCGGCGCGTCGTCGTCGTCCGGGAGGCGCGACCACGCGCCGCGCACCGCGTCGGGGTCGCACGTCTCGGGTGCGGCACCGGCGAGCCCCGCGACGACGGCGTCGGGCGTCCCGTGGCCGAGCCCGGTCGCCCCGAGCGACCCGTACAGCGTGCACGTCACGCGGTCCACGCGGTCCAGGAGGCCGTCGCGCTCGAGGCCGAGCGCGAAGGCACGCGCGGCGCGCATCGGTCCGACCGTGTGCGAGCTCGAGGGGCCGACCCCGATCGAGAACAGGTCGAACGTCGAGACGTACGTCGTCGTGGTCTGGCCGGCGCCCCGCATCGTGCCCCTTCGCGCGTCGTGGTGCTTGAGGGCTCACGGTAGCCCCGCGGTCGCGTCCGCGCGTCGGTGCCGGTCGGTACGGTGCTCGCGCGGGGAGGCGCCCCGTTCGGGCAGGGGGTCGGGATGGGACTGCGCACGCGTGCACGGGTGGGGACGGCGGTCGTCGTGGGCGCGGTGCTCGTGGTGGCGCCGGTCGCGGCGTGCAGCCCCGGCACGCCAGACCCCGCGCCCGTGGCCGCCGGGCTGGCGGCGGCCCTCGCGGCGGGTGACCTGACCGGCGTTCCCCTCGGGGACACCGACCCGGCCGCCGCGACCGAGCAGCTGCGCACCTCGACCGCGGCGCTGGACCCCGCCCGGCCCGAGGTCCGGGTCGGGGACGTCGTCGAGAGCGAGGTGGACGGCACGCGGACGGCGACCGCCACGGTCGTGACGACGTGGGACCTCGACGCGACGGGCGACGACGACTGGACCTACTCCGCCGACGCGCACCTCACGCTCGTCGACGACGTGTGGCAGGTGCGCTGGGACACGGCGCTCGTGGCACCCGACCTGCGCCCGACCGAGACCCTCACGACGCGCGTCGAGGCGGCTCCTCGGGCGCCGGTGCTCGGCGCCGGCGACGTCGCGCTCGTCGAGGACCGGCCCGTCCTTCGCCTGGGGGTCGACAAGACCGCGGTCGAGGTCGCGGCCCAGGCGGACGCGGCGCGCGCCGTCGCGGGCCTGCTGGGCCTGGACCCCGAGGGCCTCGCCGACAGGGTCGCGGCCGCCGGCGAGCGCGCGTTCGTCGAGGCGCTCGTCGTGCGGACGGCCGAGCCCGGCGTCGACCTCGCCGCGTTCCGCGCGGTCCCCGGAGCCCTCGCGGTCGAGGACACGCTGCCGCTCGCGCCGACGCGCCGCTTCGCCCGCCCGCTGCTGGGCACCGCGGGGCCCGCGACCGCCGAGGTCGTCGAGGAGTCGGGCGGCGCGGTCCGGCCGGGCGACGTGGTGGGGCTCTCCGGCCTCCAGCGGCAGTACGACGAGCAGCTCCGCGGCACCCCCGGCACCGTCGTCGCCGCCGTGGCCGAGGACGGGTCCGAGCGCGTCCTGTGGGAGCGGCCGCCCACCCCGGGCGAGCCGCTGCGCACGACCATCGACCCGCGCGTCCAGGACGCCGCCGAGTCGGTGCTCGAGCCCGTGCCGTCCGCGAGCGCGGTCGTCGTGGTCCGCGCGTCGACGGGCGAGGTGCTCGCCGCCGCGAGCGGACCGGGCAGCGAGGGGTACTCGACCGCGACGCTCGCGACGTACGCGCCCGGCTCCGTGTTCAAGGTCGTGAGCTCGCTCGCGCTGCTCCGTGCAGGTCTGACGCCCGACAGCCCGGTCGGGTGCCCGGTCACCACGACCGTGGACGGGCGGGAGTTCTCGAACTTCCCCGGCTACCCCGCCGCCGCGACCGGCACCGTCACGCTGCGCACGGCGGTCGCGCACTCGTGCAACACCGCCTTCATCGGGGCGCGCGAGCAGGCATCGGGCGACGCCCTCGCGCGCGCGGCGGCGTCGCTGGGCCTCGGCGTCGACGCCGACCTCGGCTTCCCCGCCTTCCTCGGGGCCGTGCCGGGCGACCCGACCGGCACGGGACTGGCCGCGGCGATGATCGGCCAGGGACAGGTGCAGGCCTCTCCCCTCGCCATGGCGGCGGTCGCCGCGTCCGTCGCCCGGGGCGCGACCGTGGTACCACGGCTGCTCGCCGACGCGCCCGCGCCGGCGGGCTCCGGCGAGCCGCTGACCGAGACCGAGGCGGCCGCGCTGCGCGACCTCATGCGTGCCGTCGTCACGCAGGGCGGTGCGACGTTCCTCGCCGACGTGCCCGGCGCCGAGGTGCTCGCCAAGACCGGGACAGCGCAGTTCGGGACCGGCGACGACCTCGCGAACCACGCGTGGATGATCGCCGTCCACGGCGACCTCGCCTACGCGGTCGTGGTGGAGGACGGGGACTACGGCTCGACGACGGCGGGGCCGCTGCTCGAGCAGCTCCTGACCGCCGTCGGGTGAGGTCCCGGACGACCGTGCCCGGCTTCGTGCGGCCGCGACGCGCGCCACGCCCGGCTCGGGCACGTGCCCGCGCCGGCGGCACACCCGGCCCGGGTCAGTGTCCGCGGAGCCGCTCGATCTCGCGGCGCTCACGCTTGGTGGGCCGCCCCGCGCCGCGCGCCCTCCGCGCGACGACGACGACCTCCTCGTGCGGAGGAGGCGGCGGCGTCAGGTCCTCGTAGCACTCGACCGCGACGGCCGCACCGACGCGCTTGACCAGCGTCCGCCGGACGACGACGAGACGCTCGCGCTCCCCCGACCGGACGCGCACCTCGTCGCCCGGACCCACCGCGGTCGCCGGCTTCGCGCGGTCGCCGTTGACCCGCACGTGCCCGGCGCGGCACGCGGCACCGGCCGCCGACCGCGTCGGGAACAGCCGGACGGCCCACGCCCACGCGTCGACCCGCACGCGTGCCACCGGCTCCGTCACGCGGACCAGCCTAGGCAGCCCGTGCCTAGAGTGCGGGGATGAGCGTCGACACCGCAGCCGAGACCCGCGCCCCGCACCCCGCCCGCGTCGTGGCGGTCAGCGGTGGGTACGTCGTCCCCGTCGTGGGCGACCCGATCGACGGCGGCACCGTCCTCGTCCGGGACGGACGCATCACCGACGTGGGTGCCGACGTCACGGTGCCCGACGACGCCGAGGTCGTCGACGCGACCGGGCGCTGGGTGCTGCCGGGCTTCGTCGAGGCGCACGGGCACATCGGCATCGCCGAGGAGGGCGCGGGCGTCGAGGGCGACGACGTCAACGAGATGACCGCGCCCGACCGCGCGGCCGTCCGTGCGATCGACGGGATCAACATCGACGACGAGGGCTTCCGCGACGCGCTCGTCGGCGGCGTGACGTCCGTCGTCGTCAAGCCCGGGTCGGGCAACCCGATCGGCGGCCAGACGGTCGCGATCAAGACGTGGGGCGGCAGGACGGTCGACGAGCAGGTCATCCGCGAGACGGTGAGCATCAAGTCGGCGCTCGGCGAGAACCCCAAGCGCGTCTACCGCGACAAGAAGCAGCTCCCGTCGACGCGCCTGGGCACCGCGCTCGTCATCCGGGAGGCGCTCGTCAAGGCCCAGCACTACCGCGCGACGCGCGACGCGGCGGACGCCAAGGGTGAGCCGTTCGCGCGGGACCTGGGCCTCGAGGCGCTCGTCCGCGTGCTCGACGGCGAGATCGTGTGGGACCAGCACTGCCATCGCCACGACGACATCGCGACGGCCGTCCGGCTCGCCGACGAGTTCGGCTACCGCCTCGTCGTCAACCACGGCACCGAGGGGCACAAGATCGCCGACGTGCTCGCCGAGCGGGACATCCCCGTGGTCTACGGGCCGATGTTCACGAGCCGGTCGAAGGTCGAGCTGCGGGACCGCGCGATCGCTCACCTCGCACGCCTCGTCGAGGCCGGCGTGCGCGTCGCGATCACGACCGACCACCCCGTCGTGCCCATCAACTTCCTCGTCCACCAGGCGACGCTCGCCGTGAAGGAGGGCCTGCCGCGCACCGCGGCGATCGAGGCGCTCACGGTCAACCCCGCGCGCATGATGGGGATCGACGACCGCGTGGGCGCGCTCGCGCCCGGCCTGGACGGCGACGTCGTCGTGTGGTCGGGCGACCCGCTCGAGGTGACGTCGCGCGCGGAGCTCGTCCTCGTCGCCGGCGTCCCCGTCTACCGGTGGGACGCCGAGGCCCACGTCGGGCGCGTCGTCGAGCGCTCCGAGCGCTTCACCCGCTGAGGACGCGCACGTCCCGGCGCGGCGGGACCGGTGGCGAGCCGCCGTCGTTCGTGAGCCCGACCGCCGTCGGTCGCGTCGTCCGACCGCCGCGCGGGCGCGGGCGAGACGTCAGGGGCCCGCCCGCCCGGCGGTGAGCTGGTCCACGTCGTCGGGTTCGCCCAGCCGGTCCCCGCCCTCCGTCGCGTTCCACGCGCTGACGACCGTCCAGGCGACCGCCGCGAGGGGCACCGACAGCAGGGCGCCGACGATGCCCGAGAGGATCGTGCCCGCGGTGAGCGCCAGCAGGACCGCGAGCGGGTGGAGGTGCAGCGCGCGCCCCAGGACGACCGGCTCGAGGAAGTTGCCCTCGAGCTGGTTGACCGCGACGACGACGGCCACGACGACGAGCGCCGTCACCGGCCCGTCCGACACGAGGGCGACGAGGGCCGCGAACGTGCCCGCCAGGGTCGCGCCGAGGATCGGGATGAACGCGCCGAGGAACACCAGCACCGCGAGCGGCAGCGCGAGCGGGATCCCGAGCACGAACAGCGCGAGCCCGATGAAGAACGCGTCGACGAACGCGATGATCGCGATGCCGCGCACGTAGCCGCCGAGCACGTCGACCGCGCTGATGCCGATCCGGTCGGCCCGCGCCCGGACGTCCGGGGCGAGCGGCCGGAGGAAGAACGCCCAGATCCGGCGGTGGTCACGCAGCAGGAAGAAGAGGACGACGAGCGCGAGGACCGTGCCGGTCACGACCTCGACGGCCGCGGTCGCACCGGCGACCGCGCCGCTCTGCACCGCGTCGCTCGTGGCCAGCTCGGTCGCCTGCTCGCGCGCCGCCGAGAGCTGCCCCTCGTCCAGCTGGAGCGGCCCCTCGGCGAGCCACGACTGGAGCTCGTCGAGGCCCTCCATCGCCGCGGTGCTCAGCTCGGACCACTCGTCGCGGACCGCACGCCCCACGAGCCACAGCACGAGGCCGAGCGAGCCGACACCCAGGAGCATCGCGATCGACGTCGCGAGCGTGTTGTGGACGCCCTTGTCACGCAACCTCCGGACGACCGGCGCGACGGCCGCCGCGATGATCGTCGCGATGATGACGGGGATGACGAGCAGCGAGACCTGGCGCAGGCCCCACACCGCGACCGCGACGAGCAGCAGGACCAGCAGCAGCTGCGCCGAGCGGACCGCGGTCCGGCCGAGCCCGTCGTCCCACGGCGAGCGCCTGACCCGTCCACCGCGCCGTCCGGCCCCGGACGGGACGGGCGACGTGGCCGATCGCGCGGGGACCGGCGCGGGGGCGGCCGCGACGGGCAGGTCGGGGCGGCGACGACGCTCGCCGGAGCGGCTGAACCAGGGTGACATGCGTCGACCGTAGGCAGAGGTCCCGGACGCGGCGCGCCGAACGACGACGGCGCCCCTCGCCCGGCGTGGGACGAGGGACGCCGTCGAGCGCTGGGCCGGCCTCAGCCGCGCGTGCGCAGGTAGTACTCGATGAGCGCGCGCGTGGACGGGTCCTGCTGCGCGAGCGCGTCGGTGTCGCCCTCGACCGCGGGCGTGATCTGGTTGGCGAGGACCTTCCCGAGCTCGACGCCCCACTGGTCGAACGAGTCGATCCCCCACACCACGCCCTGCACGAAGGTGATGTGCTCGTAGAGCGCGATGAGCTGGCCGAGCACCGACGGCGTGAGGGCGGGCGCCATGATCGACGTCGTGGGCCTGTTCCCGGCGAACACGCGCGCCGGGACGATCTCCTCGGCGGTGCCCTCCGCGCGGACCTCGTCGGCCGTCTTGCCGAACGCGAGCGCCTTCGTCTGGGCGAAGAAGTTCGCGAGGAACAGGCCGTGCACGTCGGTGTCGCCGTCGCGCAACGGGTGCGCCGGGTTCGCCACGGCGATGAAGTCCGCGGGGACCAGGCGCGTCCCCTGGTGGATGAGCTGGTAGAACGCGTGCTGCCCGTTCGTCCCGGGCTCTCCCCAGAACACCTCACCGGTCTGCGTGGTCACGGGCGAGCCGTCCCACCGGACCGACTTGCCGTTCGACTCCATCGTGAGCTGCTGGAGGTAGGCGGGGAACCGGTGCAGGTGCTGCGCGTACGGCAGCACCGCGTGGGTGTGGGCGTCGAAGAAGTTGACGTACCAGACGTTCAGCAGGCCCATGAGGACCGGAACGTTCTGCTCGAGGGGCGTCGTCCGCAGGTGCTCGTCGACGGCGTGGAACCCCGCGAGGAGGTCCCGGAACCCGTCGGGACCGATCGCGATCGCGAGCGACGTCCCGATGGCGGAGTCGAGCGAGTACCGGCCGCCGACCCAGTCCCAGAAGCCGAACGCGTTCGCGGGGTCGATCCCGAACGCGGCGACCTTGTCGAGCGCCGTCGACACCGCGACGAAGTGCTTGGCGACGGCCCCCGCGCGCGCGTCGTCGTCGTCGCCGATCGCACCCGTGGCCGCGAGCCGCTCCCACAGCCACGTCCGCGCGAGGCGGGCGTTGGTCAGCGTCTCGAGCGTCCCGAAGGTCTTGGACGCGACGATGAACAGCGTCGTCGTGGGGTCGAGGCCGGCGACGGTCTCGGCGACGTCGGTCGGGTCGATGTTGGAGACGAACCGGACCTCGATGCCGTCCTGCACGTACGGCTGGAGCGCCTCGTACGCCATGACCGGCCCGAGGTCGGAGCCGCCGATGCCGATGTTGACGACGGTCCGGATGCGCTCGCCCGTGACGCCCGTCCACTCCCCCGAGCGCACGCGGTCGGCGAAGGCGAAGACCTTCTCCAGCTCGGCCTGCACGTCGGCGTCGACGTCCTGCCCGTCGACGACGAGCGGCGGCGTCGCGCCCGCGGGTCGTCGCAGGGCCGTGTGCAGCACGGCGCGTCCCTCGGTGACGTTGATGCGGTCCCCGCGGAACATCGCGTCGACCCGGTCCGCGAGGCGGACCTCGTCGGCCAGGCGCACCAGGAGCGCGAGCGTCTCGGCGGTCACGAGGTTCTTGGACAGGTCGACGTGCAGGTCCGCCACGGTGCGCGTGAGGTGATCGGCGCGATCGGGGTCCTGGGCGAACCAGCCGCGAAGGTCGGGCTCGAGCGAGGCCTTGTGCTCCGCGAGCGCGGCCCACGCGTCGGTCGAGGTCGGGTCGATGGGTGCAGTGGTCACCCCGACAACCTACTGACGGCCGCACGCCGGCGCGTAGGCCGACCGGCCCGCGACGGTCCCGGGAGCCGTGCCCGCAGGCGTCAGCGGTCGCGTGCCGCCGTGACCTGATCGACGATGCCGACATGACGTCCACGACCCCTCCCCTGACCGCCGTCGTCCTGGTCGGCTCGCTCAAGTCCTCGTCCGAGCCGTCGAGCAGCGAGCTGCTCGCGCGCCAGGTGCTCGACGCGATGGCCCCCCACGGCGTCACGGGCACCGTCGTCCGCCTCGCCGACCACGACGTCCGGCCCGGCGTCGAGGTCGACATGGGCGAGGGCGACGCGTGGCCCGCCATCCGCCGGCAGGTGCTCGACGCCGACATCCTCGTCGTCGCGACGCCGATCTGGATGGGCCAGCCGTCGAGCGTGACCAAGCGCGCGCTCGAGCGGCTCGACGCCGAGCTGTCGGAGACCGACGACGAGGGCCGCATGCTCACGTACGGCAAGGTCGCGGCGGTCGCCGTCGTCGGCAACGAGGACGGCGCGCACCACACGAGCGCCGAGGTCTTCCAGGCGCTCAACGACGTGGGCTTCACGCTGGCCGCCGGCGCGGTGACGTACTGGGTCGGCGAGGCGATGGGCTCGGTCGACTACAAGGACCTCGACGAGGTGCCCGAGAAGGTCGCGACGACCACCGCGACCCTCGCGTCCAACACCGCGCACCTCGCACGGCTGCTCAAGACGTCGGCCTACCCGCCCGCCTGAGGTGCCGCCGTGAGCGTGCGCATCGGGATCTCGGGGTGGCGGTACGCCGGGTGGCGCGGCGTCTTCTACCCGCCCGGGCTGCCGCAGCGCCGCGAGCTCGAGCACGCGTCGCGTCTCCTGTCGACGATCGAGGTCAACGGGTCGTTCTACTCGCTCCAGCGCCCCGAGAGCTACCGCGCGTGGGCCGAGCAGACCCCCGACGACTTCGTCTTCTCGGTCAAGGGCGGCCGGTTCATCACGCACATGCTCAAGCTCACGAGGGCGGACACCGCGCTCGCGAACTTCTTCGCCCAGGGCGTGCTCGCCCTCGGGCCGAAGCTCGGGCCCTTCCTGTGGCAGCTCCCGCCGACGCTGCGCTTCGACGCCGACCGGCTGGCGACGTTCTTCCGGGCGCTCCCCCGCACCACGACGCAGGCCGCGGCGCTCGCCGCGCAGCACGACGAGCGGCTCGACGGGCGCGCCGTGACCGAGGCGGACGCCGAGCGCCCGCTGCGGCACGTCCTCGAGGTCCGGCACCCCACGTTCGAGACCCCCGAGCTGGTGGACCTCCTCCGCGCGCACGACGTCGGGCTCGTCGTCGCTGACACGGCGGGCCGGTGGCCGCTCATCGAGGAGGTCACGAGCGACCTCGTCTACGTGCGGCTGCACGGCGGTGAGGAGCTCTACGTGAGCGGCTACGACGACGCGTCGCTGGCGCGCTGGGCCGACCGCGTGCACCGCTGGGACGCCGACGGTCGCGACGTGCTCGTCTACTTCGACAACGACGTCAAGGTCCACGCCCCGTACGACGCGATGCGCCTCGCGGCGATGCTCGGCGTGGGACCCGCGGTCGCGGCACGGGCGGTGGCGGGTGGCTGAGGGCGAGCGCGGCGGCGGGGCGTGAGGTCAGGCGATCGCGAAGAGGACGCGGCGCGCGACCGGGTCCGCCTCGACGAGCCGGACCTGCACGCGCGCCCCCAGCTCGGCCCGACCCTCGAACGGCGCCAGCACGGGCGGGTCGGTCACCTGGACCCGGCCCTGCGGGCGCCGCTCGTCGACGTCGACCACCACGGCGGCCATGACCTGACCGACGCGACCCGCGAGGAGCGCGGCCTCGGCGGCGTCGACCACGGCGCGCTCGAGCGCACCCGCGCGGCGGTCCGACCCGGTCATCACCTCGGGCAGCGACGGGAGCGCCTCGCGCACCCACGCGGGGACCTCCGCGCCGCGGTGCAGCGCCTCGCACGCGACGAGCCCGAAGCGGTCGACCAGACGACGCAGCGGAGCGGTGACGTGCGCGTAGGGCGCCGCGACGGCCGCCTGCTCGACCACCTCGGGCAGCTCGCCGTCGACCGCCGTGTACCCGGCCCCGCGGAACAGCGCGGTCGAGCCGTGCAGGAGCGCGAGATGACGCGGGTCGCGCGCGTCGAGGGACCTCAGCACGTCGCCGTGGCGCGCACCGTCGGGCCAGTCGACGCCGAGCGCGAGCGCCTGCCGGCGGAACGCCGCGACGTCGCGCGGGTCCGGGGGCGGCATCGTGCGGAGCAGCCCGACGCGGCCCTCGAGCATGATCTGGGCGGCGGCCATCCCGGTCATGAGCGACAGCTGCGCGTTCCAGTCCTCGCTCGGCAGCGGCGGCCGGAGCCTCAGCTCGTAGCCGTCCGGGTGGACCACGACCTCCTGGTCCGGGATCGGCAGCGCGGCACCTCCGCGGGCACGCTCCTGCTCGATGCGCAGGAGACCCACGTCGCGCAGCCCGACGAGCACGTCGTCGGCCGTGCCGGCGTCCACCGCATGCTGCACGCCCTCGTAGTCGAGCTGCGCGCGGCTGCGGACCATCGCGCGCTCGAGGCGCACCGCCGTGGTCGCGCCCGCCTCGTCGAGGTCGAAGGTCCACAGGAACGCGGGCGCCTCCTGGCCGGGGAGCAGGCTCGCCGCACCCTCGCTCAGCACGGGCGGGTGGAGCGGCACCCGTGCGTCGGGCGCGTACATCGTCTGACCACGACGGCGCGCCTCGCCGTCGACCGCACCGCCGTCGACGACGAACGCCGGGACGTCCGCGATCGCGTAGTGCACCCGGAAGCCCGAGCCCCGGCGCTCGACGTGCAGGGCCTGGTCGAGGTCGGTCGCCCCGGGCGGGTCGAGCGTGACGAGCGGGACGTCGGTCCGGTCCGTCGACGGGAGGTCGGGCTCGCGGACCGCGCGCTCCGCCTCCGCGAGGACGGCGGCCGGGAATCCCGTCGGGAGCTCGAGCTCGCTCCGGATCGCGTCGAGCGCCCGGTCGAAGGGTGCGCGCTCGACGACGTCCGGCCGCGCGGGTGCGGGCTCGGTGGTGCGCAGCGTGCGGACCCTCGTCGGCATGCGTCCTCCCCGGGCTCGGCGTCGCGGGCGGGCTCGTCGGCAGGCGCGACGGCCGTCCCCGCCACCCTAGGGACGACCGCCGACGACGGCGCGGCGGCGCCCGGCTTGCGAACCGGACGAACTCCACATATGTGCACAAGTCTGGGGACGAAGATCGTGAAGGGCCGCACGAGCCCGCGACGGACCGCGCGGCAGGCGCCGGGGGCGCTCAGACGCGGAGCCCCGCGAGCCGTCCCACGGCCTCGCGGAGGACGTCCTCCCGCTTGACGAACGTGAAGCGCACGCTCGCCGCGAGGTCGACGGCGGCGCGCGAGCCACGGCGGCAGAACGCGCTGACCGGGACACCCACGACGCCGACGTCGGGCAGCCGGCGGCACAGGTCCACGCCGTCCTCGACGCCGAGCGGTCGCGCGTCGGCGACGACGAAGTACGTCCCGGCCGGCACGGTCACCGTGAAGCCCGCCGCCTCGAGGCCCCCGCACAGCAGGTCGCGCCGGCGCGAGAGCGACCCGACGAGCTTGTCGAGCCACGCGCGCGTGCGCCCGTCGTCGTCCGCGAGGGCCGCCGCCACGGCGTGCTGGAACGGACCGCCCGAGACGTACGTGAGGTACTGCTTGACCGCCCGGACCGCCTGCACGAGGTGGGCCGGACCGCTCAGCCAGCCGATCTTCCAGCCCGTGAAGGACAGGGTCTTCCCCGCGGACGACACGGTGAGCGTGCGCTCCGCCATGCCCGGCAGCGTCGCGATCGGCACGTGCTCGACGCCGTCGAACGTGAGGTGCTCGTAGACCTCGTCCGTGACCACGACGGCGTCGTGCTGGTGCGCGACGCGCGCGACGGCCTCGAGCTCGGTGCGGTCGAGGACGGCGCCCGTCGGGTTGTGCGGCGTGTTGACCAGGATCAGCCGCGTGCGCGGCCCGACCGTCGCCGCGAGCGCGTCGAGGTCGAGGCGGAACCCGCCGGGGGTCCGCACGAGGGGCACGCCGCGGTGCACCGCACCGGCCATCGCGATCGCCGCGGGGTAGGAGTCGTAGGCCGGCTCGATCGTGACGACCTCGTCGCCCGGGTCGGCGAGCGCGAGGACGGCGGCCGTGAGCCCCTCGGTCGCACCCGCCGTCACGAGCACCTGCGTCGCCGGGTCGAGCCGGATCCCGTAGCGGCGGTCCTGGTGGGCCGCGACCGCCTCGAGGAGCGCCGGGACGCCGGCCCCCGGCGGGTACTGGTTGTGCCCGGCGCGGATCGCCGCGACCGCGGCCTCGGCGACGTGCGCGGGGCCGTCGACGTCGGGGAACCCCTGACCGAGGTTGATCGACCCGGTGCGGACCGCGAGCGCGGACATCTCCGCGAACACCGTCGCGCGGACCGTCCCGTCGTCGGCGACGAGCCCCGCCGCGGACACCACGTCGTGCCACCTGACCATCGGGTCAGGCTATGCGGTCCGGACCGCCCGGGGGCGTCCGGCCCCCGGGGCGGGTTGCGCGACGCGCGCTAGTGCGCCGCGCCCGCGGGGACCGCGCCGTCGCCCTGCAGCAGCGACTCGGGCTCGAGACGCTCACGCGCACCGCGCCGGTAGGCGGGCGTGCCGAGCGCGAGCGCGAGGAGCGCGACGACCATGCTGCCGAGCATCACGGCCGTCATCGCGACGGCGTCCCCGCCGAGCACCCCGACGAGCGGGCTGACCGCCCCGGCCAGGCCCGCCTGGAGGAAGCCGATGACCGCGGCCGCCGTGCCCGCGCGCTCGCCGTGGCGGCTGAGCGCGAGCGCCGAGGCGTTCGCCATGACGAAGCCGAGCGCGGCCGTCGTGAGCCAGATCGAGCCGACGAGCCCGGCGACGCCGCCGAACCGCGTGACCGCGACGACGACGACGAGCACCGCGAACGCCGCCGAGACGGGCAGACCGACCCGCAGCAGCGCGAGCGGACCCGTGCGCCGCACCAGCGCGGCGTTGACCTGCGAGCCGGTGACGAGCGACGTCCCGCCGAACGCGAACGCGAGCGCGAACTGCTGCGCGGTCAGGCCGTACTCGGTCTGGAAGACGAACGACGACCCGGCGACGTAGCTCATGATCAGCGCCATGCCCATGCCGGGGATGACCGCCAGGGCGACGAACCGCCCGTCCCTGAGCAGCTCGGGGTACCCGCGCACCGACGCGGCGAAGCCGTGGGCGCTGCGACGCTCCACGGGCAGCGTCTCGGGCAGGAACCGCGCCGTGACCAGCAGGACGACGCCCGCGAAGAGCGCGAGCGTCACGAACACGGCGCGCCAGCCCCACGCAGCGGCGATGACGCTGCCCGCGGTCGGTGCCAGGAGCGGCGCGACGGCGATGACGAGCATCAGGCGCGAGATGATCCGCGCGGCCTCGGAGCCGGTGTAGCGGTCACGGATCGACGCCATGGCGACGACGGTCGCCCCGGCGCTGACCAGGCCCTGGAGCACCCGGAGCGTCGCGAGCGCGCCGATCGTGGGCGCCACGACGCACAGCAGCGAGATGACGACGTGCAGGCTCACGCCGATCAGCACCGGGAGCCGTCGGCCGACGCGGTCGGAGAACGGTCCGACCAGCAGCTGGCCGATCGCGCCGCCGATGAGCATGCCCGTGATCGTGAACTGCGCGGCGGCCTCGGTCGTCATGAGGTCCTCGGCCACCTGCGGCAGCGACGGCAGGTACATGTCCGTCGTCACGGCGGGCAGGAGGGTCAGCATGCCGACGAGGAGCACGAACCACGCGGTGCGCTCGCGCGCGGGCGGGGCGGCGGCGGGCGTCGGCCGGCTGCCGCCGTCTCGCGGGCCGGGCGCCGCGGACGTCGCCACGGGGCGCTGGGAGGTGGGTGCGGTCACCCGGCGATTCTCGCATCGAATCGATTCGGGTGGCACGCCGTGGACCACATCGTGGCAGGCGTCACGTCGGACCCTCGGGGCATGCTGAGGGCATGTGCGGCCGCTACGCCTCCTTCCGGGACGCCCTCGACCTCGCGGACCACTTCGACGTCGAGCACGACGACGTCGCGGAGGACGCGCGCCTGCTCCCCCCGTCCTGGAACACCGCCCCGACCGACGCCGTCCGCGTCGTGGTCGAGCGCGAGCAGGGCGACGACGGCGTGCGCAGGTCGCTGCGCCTCGCGCGGTGGGGCCTGGTCCCCAGCTGGGCCAAGGACCCCTCCATCGGGTCGCGCATGATCAACGCGCGCGTCGAGTCGCTCACCGAGAAGCCCGCCTTCCGCCGCGCGGTCGTCGCACGGCGCTGCCTCGTGCCGGCCGAGGGCTGGTACGAGTGGCAGGCACCGCCCGAGGGGTCGCGCCCGCGCACCCCCAAGCAGCCGTACTGGATCCACTCGGCGGACGGCTCACCTCTCGCGTTCGCGGGCCTGTACGAGTTCTGGCGCAACCCGACGCTGCCCGACGACGACCCGCACCGCTGGCTCGTGACCATGACGATCGTGACGGGCGGCGCCCCCACCGACGACCCGGCGCTCGCGGCGATCCACGACCGACGGCCCGTGACGCTCTCCCGCGACGCGTGGGACGCGTGGCTGGACCCGACGCTCAGCGACACGGACGCCGTCGTGGGGCTGCTCCACCGTGATCCGCCGCCGTTCGTCGCGACCCCCGTGTCCACCGAGGTCAACAAGGTCGGCACCGACGGTCCGCAGCTCGTCGAGCCGGTCGAGGTCTGACGGCCCGCACCCGACCGGGCCGGCCCCCACCCGACCGGGCCGGGCCGGACCGGACCCTGACAGGACCCGGGCAGGCGTGCGCCCGTGCGGCCCGGTCAGGCCCCGTCGGTGTTCGACGCGGCCAGGTGCGCGAGCCGCACGGGACGCATCGGGCCGACGCCGGGCAGGTCCTGCTCGGGCAGCTCGTCGAGCAGGTAGCCGCCGATCCGGCGCAGCACGTCCGCGGTCCCGGGGTCGACGAGCACCGTGCCGGGCTCGGCGGCGTCGGTCAGCCGGGCCGCGACGTTGACCGAGGGCCCGAAGACGTCCCCGAACCGCGACAGGACCCTCCCCCACGTCCACGCGACCCGGACGGGGCTCGGGCCCTGCAGGTCGAACGCCTCGGCGAGGCCGAGCGCGACCTCGGCGCCCGTGCGGACGTCGTCGGCGACGAACAGGACCGCGTCGCCGATCGTCTTGACCACGCGCCCGCCCGACGACGTGACGACGTCGCGCACGCGCGTCTCGAAGTGCTGCACGAAGTCCGAGAGCTCGTGGGCCTTGAGCTGTGCCGTCCGGCGCGTGAACGCGACCATGTCGGCGAAGCCCACGGCGCGCGCGAGAGGCAGCTCGTCGTCGCGGACGGGGGCGCCGCGCGCGCCGCCGAACTCCGACGCGATGCGCGCCGCGATCGACGCGAGCTGGCGCCGCCACGCGTGCACGAGCTGCCGCTCGAGCATCGGCGCGATGTCGGGCAGCCGCGACAGCACCATGAGCCGGGCGCTCGTGTCGTCCAGGTGGTAGCGCTCCGCCATGTGCTCCGCGAGGGCCTCGACCTGCCAGAGCACGAGACGGTCCGTCGTGTGCCCGATCGACCGGACGAGGGACACCGCGGTGCGCTGCGAGACGCCGTACGTCTGCGCCGCGCGATGCAGCGTCTCGACGACCTCCGCGTCGGCCTCGGTGTACGCGACGGCCGCGCTCTCGACCGTCGGCAGCCCGAGGGCGTGCCAGAACAGGCGGACCTCGTCGAGGTCGCCGTCGACGCGCTCCGCGATGTCCTCGAGCGACAGCGTCCGCGGGCCGCCGAGGAGCTGGGCCTCGAGGCGGGCGACGGTCGACTCGGGCCCGTGCGGCCCGGTGGGCTGGTCGGTGGGCGGCTCGGCGGGCTGGTGGGTGGGCGGCTCGGCGGGCTGGTGGGTGGGCTGGTCGGTGGGCGGCTCGGCGGGCCGGTGGGTGGGCGGCTCGGCGGGGTGGTGGGTGGGCTGGTCGGTGTTCTCGAGCGGCGGGACCTCGGGTCGGGGGTCGCCGGGCCCCACGCCCTGGCCCGTCCCCTCCGCGTCGCTCACCCGTTGCTCCTATGTCAAGCCGCCTGCGGCAGCGATGCCGTGGCGGTGGTCGGGGTGTTGCGCAGGAGGTTGAAGACGACGCGGGCGAGGCGTCGTTTTAGGGCGCGCAGGGCTTCCATGGTGGTGTCTCCTTGGGCGCGTCGACGCTGGTAGTAGGCCCGTCCAAGGCCGTCCAGGCGGGTCTGCGTCACGGCGATGCGGTGCAGGGCCGCGTTGAGCTGACGGTTGCCGCCGCGGGCCAGCCGGTGACGGTTCGTGCGCCCGGAGGACGCCGGGATCGGTGCGACACCGGCGTGCATCGCGAAGCACGCCTCGGAGCGGAACCGGGTGGGGTTGGCGGTCTCACCGAGCAGCTTCGCAGCGGTCAGGACCCCGCAACCGGGCAGCTCGAGGAGCTGAGGCGCCTGGTCCTTGACCAGGACGGCGAGCTCACACTCCAGTGCGTTCGCCCGCTCGGTCAGGGACCGGATGTCGCCGATCAGCTCCAGCGCCAGGCGACGCACCACCGTGTCTGGGAAGCCGGCCAGGCGGTGGATCAGCCGGTCCAGCTCGGCGAGGCTCCCCATCGCGCGGGCCGGTGGCTCCAGACCGGGTTCGAGCTCGTGCAGGTGCCAGCGCAGCCGGTTGATCATCGCCGTGCGCATCCGCACCAGGTCCTCGCGATGATCGACCAGCAGCTTGACCTCCCGCGACGCGTGCGTGTGCTCGGCCACGGGCAGGTCCGGCTCCCGAACCGCCGCGCGGGCGATCGCCAACGCGTCGATCGGGTCCGACTTGCCCCGGGTCCGAGCGGACTGCCTGGCCCCGGCCATCAGCTTCGGCGGCACCCGCACCACCCGGGCGCCCGCACCCAGCAGCGCCCGTTCCAAACGCGTCGACACGTGCCGGCAGTCCTCGACCGCGAACTCCACGTCCGGGCCGTGCTCACGGACCGCCCAGCGCACCAGCTGACGATGACCGGCATCGGTCGCCCGCACCGTCAGGGGCGCACCGATCTGCCGCCCGGCCCGGTCGACCGCGACGGCGCAGTGAGTGTCCTTGTGGACGTCGATCCCAACCGCGACCACCATGAAGGGGTCTCCTCTCTGACTCGAGGGACGGTTGGGCCGGCCGGCGGACACACCTCAGTGGGGGCGCAGCCACGCTCCTATCAAGTCACGCCGGTCGGCCCTGACCTCGACGAAGCGGCACAACGGGTGAAGACCAGCTCCCACGGAGCGGCAGCCACGCTACGAGCCAACCTCGCCGAGATCAGGATCCCAACCACCGCAACCCTCGCGGCATCAGCACCCTGACACTGA
>JAUZVJ010000028.1:0-48119 GCA_031844515.1 Actinotalea sp. AC32
GACGTCGTCGTGCCCGGGGACCCACGGTGGCCGGCCGCCCTCGACGACCTCGCCGCGGCGGCCCCGCACGCGCTGTGGACGCTGGGCGGCGCGGACCTGGCGGCCGCGCTCGACGGCTCGGTGGCGGTCATCGGCGCACGTGCCTGCACGGCGTACGGCGAGCGCGTCACGGCCGAGCTCACGGCGGGACTCGTCGACGTGCGTCGCCCCGTGGTCTCGGGTGGTGCCTACGGCATCGACGCCGTGGCGCACCGCACCACGCTGCGGTGCGGCGGGCGGACCGTCGTCGTGCTCGCCGGTGGTGTCGACCGGCCGTACCCGGCCGGCAACGCACGCCTCCTCGCGGAGGTCGTGGCGTCGGGGGGAACGCTCGTCAGCGAGGTCCCGCCCGGAAGCGTCCCGAGCCGGTCGAGGTTCCTGCAGCGCAACCGCCTGATCGCCGCGGCCGGGTCGGTGACCGTGGTCGTCGAGGCGGCGTGGCGGTCCGGCGCCCTCAACACCGCCGGGACGGCCGCGACGCTCCTGCGCCCGGTCGGAGCGGTGCCGGGCCCGGTGACCTCGGCCGCCTCGGCCGGCTGCCACCGGCTGATGCGTGAGGGGGTGGCTGCGTGCGTCACGGGCGTCCAGGACGTGCTCGAGCTCGTCGCTCCGGCCGGCGCGGACCTGCGCCCCGCAGCACCCGAGGTCGCTGCGCACCGACCCGTCGACGCGCTGGACGAGGTCCACGCGCGGACCCTCGATGCGCTCCCCGTGCGCGCGTGGGCGGTGGAGGAGTCGGTCTCCCGCGTCGCGGGGCTCGCGCTGCCGGAGGTGCGCGCCGCGCTCGGGCGCCTGGAGCTGACGGGTCTCGCGGAGCGCAGGGAGGGCCGGTGGCGGCGCCGGACGGTGCGGGACGCACGGGTGCGAACCGACCCGAACCGGGCACGGACGAACCCGGACGGGCCGGGCAGCGGGTGAAGTGCGCGTGTCCCGCCTTGTGACTCCGGCCGGAACACGCCACGGTAGGTGACATGGACGGGGGAGCCGGAGCGGCCACGGGCGCGACCGAGGAGGTCGCGGTGCGCAGCTTCCTCGACCACCTCGCGCTCGGGCGCGGGCTGTCCGAGCACACCGTCCGCGCCTACGAGGGCGACGTGCGCCACGCGTTGTCCTTCGCACGACGGCGCGGTGTCGCGTGGTCCGAGGTCGACCTCGCCGTCCTGCGTGCCTGGCTCGGCGCCATGGTCGCGGCGGGCCTGTCACGCGCGACGGTGGCGCGGCGCGGGGCGGCGGTCCGCGCGTTCTACTCGTGGGCCGCGCGGTCGGGGATGCTCCCCGTCGACCCCGCCGCGCGCCTGGTGACCGCCCACCCGGGTGCACCGCTGCCGGTGGCGCTCGCGGTCGAGCCGGCGCGTCGGCTCGTCGAGACGGCGCGCGACCTCGCGGCCGACGGGGACCCCGTGGCGCTGCGGGACTGGGCCGCGGTCGAGCTCCTCTACGGCACCGGCGCCCGCGTGGGCGAGCTCGTGGGTGTCGACGTGGACGACGTCGACCTCGACGACCGGCTGGTGCGGGTCATGGGCAAGGGCGCCAAGGAGCGTGTCGTCCCGTTCGGCCTGCCTGCCGCGCGCGCCGTCCGGACGTACCTGCGCGACGCGCGTCCCCGCCTGGCGACCGCCACGTCCGGCCCCGCGCTGCTGCTCGGGCTGCGCGGCGGCCGCGTCGACCAGCGCCAGGTGCGTGCCGCCGTGCACCGGCTCGCACGCGCGGCAGGCGTCGAGGACCTCGGGCCGCACGGTCTGCGGCACACCGCCGCGACGCACCTGCTGCACGGCGGCTCCGACCTCAGGTCGGTCCAGGAGATGCTCGGCCACGCGTCGCTCGCGACGACCCAGCGCTACACCCACGTGACCCCCGACCGCCTGCGACGCTCGTACGAGCAGGCGCACCCCCGAGCCTGAGAGGGTCATCAGATGCCAGCACAGGCCCGCCCGTCGGGCGCCGTGACGCGGCGCACCGTCGGCCGCGTCGTGCCGCACCCCCACGTCGCGGGCGCCGCCGACGACGCGGTGGCCGTCGAGTCGCTGTGGACGGTGTTCAAGGAGACGGGCGACCGGGCCGCGCGTGAGCGCCTCATCCTCCACTACGCGCCGCTGGTCACGATGGTCGCCAACCGTGTCGGCGCCGGGCTCCCGAGCACCGTCGAGCAGGCCGACCTCGTGTCCTACGGCATGTTCGGTCTCATCGACGCGATCGAGAAGTACCAGACCGACCGCGCGGTGAAGTTCGAGACGTACGCGAGCTCGCGGATCCGCGGCGCGATCATCGACGAGCTCCGGGCCATCGACTGGATCCCGCGGTCGGTGCGGACCAAGGCCCGAGCGGTGGACCGGGCGTTCGCCGAGCTCGAGGGCGAGCTCCGGCGAGCGCCCACCGAGCAGGAGGTGGCGGACCGTCTCAAGATCGGCGTGGGCGAGCTGCGCGCGGTCTTCACGCAGCTCTCGACGGTCAACGTCGCGGCGCTGGACGAGCTGCTCGGCGGCGGCAGCGACCGCGGCGACTCGCTGTCCCTGCTCGACACGCTCGAGGACCCGGGGGCGGTCGACCCGGCGGGCAGCGTCGAGGCACAGGAGACCAAGATCCTGCTGGCGCGCGCCATCGAGAAGCTCGGCGAGCGCGAGAAGATCGTCCTGGTCCTCTACTACTACGAGGGCATGACGCTCGCCGAGATCGGCCGCATCCTCGGCGTGACGGAGTCGCGGATCTCCCAGATGCACACCGCCGCGATGCTGCGGCTGCGCAGCACGCTCCAGGAGAGCGAGCGCGGCTGAGCGCTCCCTCGACGGCTCGCGCGGCGGCACGCCACGGCGCGGGCGGTCGGTGGTGGACGGGCGCCGACGGGAGGTCGGCGTGGCCGGACGCTGACGAGCGGGGGCGGGCGGCAGCACGCGGCGTTCACCGCCTCGGCAGGAGGCGCACGTCACGCGCACCGGCCAGCAGTCCCAGCGGGTCGACGTAGGTCCCGCCCCGCCGCACGCCCCAGTGCAGGCACGGTCCCGGGCAGTGCGCGGACCGCTCCTCGACGACCCCGATGACGTCGCCCGCGGCGACCACGTCGCCGGTGGCGACGGTCGCCGCGACCGGCTCGAGGCTCGAGCGCAGCCCTCCCGCGTGGTCGATCGAGACGACGCCACGGTCGACGACACGGCCCACGAACGCGACCGTCCCGTCCGCGGGTGCCAGCACGAGCCCACCCCACCCCGTCTCGACGTCGACCCCCCGGTGGCCGCGGGACCACCGCTGCGCGGGCGGGTCGAACAGCCGCAGCACACGCGCCGTCCCGTCGACCGGCACGCGCACCACGGCGGGCGATGCGGGCACGGCCGAGGCCGGCGCCCGGTCGGCGCCCACGGCGGCCTGCAGGCCGAGGAGCGTCGTGAGCGTCGCCGCGACGAGGGCGGTGGGGAGGGGGCGTGCGGGCACGACGCGACGCTGGAGCCGCCGTCGGACGCGCGACCGTCGGGACCCGGCGGGCTGGGGACGGGCGGCCGCCGCGCCACCGGGGGACGACGTCGCGGGCCTCGTGCGGTCGCGGTCCGCCACCCGCCCCGCGTCGGGTACGCTTTCCGTTGCACCCGGTCCGCCGGGTGACATCGCGCGCCTCCCACCGACCGCGAGCGGCCCCCGGGTCGCAGGTCGGGCGCGTGCCGACGACGGTCCGGGCCTCGTGCCCGGTGTCGGCACCGCAGGCGCCAGGGACGTCCGGCACCGAGCCGGCGTCGACAACCGGATCGCGGGACGGCCTCGGCCGGGCCCGCCTGCACTTGCGCGGCTGCGACCAGCCGCGCCGGAAGGACGTGCCATGGCCGTCGTGACCATGCGCCAGCTGCTCGAGAGCGGTGTCCACTTCGGGCACCAGACCCGCCGGTGGAACCCGAAGATGAAGCGCTTCATCTTCACGGAGCGCAACGGCATCTACATCGTCGACCTCCAGCAGTCGCTGTCGTACATCGACCGCGCGTACGAGTTCGTCAAGGAGACCGTCGCGCACGGCGGGACGATCCTCTTCGTCGGCACCAAGAAGCAGGCCCAGGAGCCCGTGGCCGAGCAGGCCGCGCGCGTCGGCATGCCCTACGTCAACCAGCGCTGGCTCGGCGGCATGCTGACCAACTTCACCACGGTCAACAAGCGGCTCCAGCGCCTCAAGGAGCTCGAGGAGATCGACTTCGACGACGTGGCGGGCAGCGGCTACACCAAGAAGGAGCTGCTGATCATGCGTCGCGAGAAGGACAAGCTCGCGAAGACGCTCGGCGGCATCCGCGACATGGCGAAGGTGCCCTCGGCCATCTGGGTCGTCGACACCAACAAGGAGCACCTCGCCGTCGACGAGGCGCGCAAGCTGGGCATCCCGGTCGTCGCGATCCTCGACACGAACTGCGACCCCGACCTGGTCGACTACCAGATCCCCGGCAACGACGACGCGATCCGTGCCGTCACGCTGCTCACCCGCGTGATCGCGGACGCCGCCGCCGAGGGCCTCATGGCCCGCCACTCGGGTCGTCAGGCGCAGGCCGAGGGTGCGGCCGACGCGACCGCCGAGCCGCTCGCCGAGTGGGAGCGCGAGCTCCTCGCCGGTGCGGGCGACGCGGGCACCGGTGCCGAGGTGCACACGGAGCCCAAGGTCGCCGAGCGCGGCGACCACGCCGAGCCGGCCGCCCCGGTCGAGGCCGACGACCTGCCCGCGACCGCCGAGGCCGCGGCCGCCGAGGTCGAGAGCCCGGTCGACGCGATCGGGACCACCACGGACGACGCCGCCGCGCCGTCGGGCCAGGACGCGGCCCCGGCCGCCGAGGCCGCCGGCGCCTCGGAGCCCGCCGCCGAGGACACCGCCTCCGCCTGACCCGCGCGCTGCGCACCTGACCAGGGCCCGACCGGCCGGAACCCGGCCGGTCGGGCCGCCCTGAGCCGACAGACAGAGGGACACGAACCCATGGCGAACTACACCGCCGCAGACATCAAGGCGCTCCGCGAGCGCACCGGCGCCGGCATGCTCGACGTCAAGAAGGCCCTGGACGAGGCGAACGGCGACGCCGAGAAGGCGCTCGAGATCATCCGCGTCAAGGGGCTCAAGGGCGTCAGCAAGCGTGAGGGTCGCGCCGCGTCGGACGGCCTCGTCGCCGCGCACGTCGAGGACGGCGCCGAGGGCCAGACGGGCGTCCTCATCGAGCTGAACTCCGAGACCGACTTCGTCGCCAAGAACGCGACGTTCGTCGCGCTCGCCGACAAGGTGCTCGCCGCCACGGTCGCGGCCGGGACCGACGACGTCGCCGCGGTGCTCGCCTCCGACCTGGACGGTCGCACCGTGCAGGAGACGATCGACGAGACCGCCGCGACGCTCGGCGAGAAGGTCGTCCTGCGCCGCGTCGCCCGGGTGTCCGCCGAGAAGGTCGCGGTCTACCTGCACAAGGTCAACAAGGACCTCCCGCCCCAGGTCGGCGTGCTCGTCGGCTCCGACGCCAAGGGTGCCGAGGTCGCGCGCGACGTCGCGATGCACATCGCGGCGTACTCGCCCGCGTACCTGACGCGCGACGAGGTCCCCGCCGAGACGGTCGAGTCCGAGCGTCGCATCGCCGAGGAGACCTCGCGCAACGAGGGCAAGCCCGAGGCCGCGCTCCCCAAGATCGTCGAGGGGCGCCTCAACGGCTTCTTCAAGGAGTCGGTGCTCGTGGACCAGGCGTTCGCGAAGGACCCGAAGAAGTCCGTCGGCCAGGTGCTCACCGAGGCCGGCGGCACCGTCACGGCGTTCGCCCGCTTCCGGGTCGGCGCCTGACCGACCGACCTGTAGCGTCACGACGGCGGCCCGCGGTCCTGGTGGCCCGGGCCGCCGTCGTGCACCAGGGGGACTCGCGTCCCGGCCCGAACACCGTGGAGGAAGCGTGACGCAGGACCAGATCGCACCCGTGCACCCGTCCCGCGCCCACCAGGCCCGGCGTGTGCTGCTCAAGCTCTCCGGCGAGACGTTCGGCGGGGGCGGCATCGGCCTCGCGGCCGACGTCGTGCAGCGCATCGCGGGGGAGATCGCCGACGCGGCGCGCGAGGGCGTCCAGGTCGCGATCGTCGTCGGCGGCGGGAACTTCTTCCGGGGTGCCGAGCTGTCGCAGCGGGGCCTGGACCGGGCTCGCGCGGACTACATGGGCATGCTCGGCACGGTGATGAACTGCCTCGCGCTGCAGGACTTCCTCGAGCAGGCGGGGGTGAGCACGCGCGTGCAGACCGCCATCACGATGGGGCAGGTCGCGGAGCCGTACATCCCGCTCAAGGCGATCCGTCACCTCGAGAAGGGTCGCGTCGTGATCTTCGGCGCCGGGGCCGGCATGCCCTTCTTCTCGACCGACACGGTCTCGGTCCAGCGGGCGCTCGAGACGCACTGCGACGAGGTCCTGATGGGCAAGAACGGCGTGGACGGCGTGTACTCGGCGGACCCGCGCTCGAACCCCGACGCGGTCCGGCTCGACCAGCTCAGCTACACCGAGGCGCTCGTCGAGGGCCTCGAGGTCATGGACGCGACCGCGCTGAGCCTGTGCCGCGACAACGGCGTGCGCATGCGCGTCTTCGGCATGGAGGCCGCGGGCAACGTCACGCGCGCGCTCCGGGGTGAGAAGATCGGCACGCTGCTCACGGCCGGCTGACCGGACGCGGCACGACGACGAGACGAAGGAGCACCGGTGATCGACGAGACCCTCCTCGAGGCCGAGGAGAAGATGGACAAGGCGGTCGAGGTCGCCAAGGAGGACATGGCGACCATCCGGACGGGCCGGGCCAACCCCGCGATGTTCACCAAGATCCAGGTGGAGTACTACGGCGCCCCCACGCCGCTGCAGCAGCTCGCGTCGTTCACGACGCCCGAGGCGCGCACGATCCTCATCACCCCGTTCGACCAGAGCGCGCTCGGCAGCATCGAGCGCGCGCTGCGCGACTCGGACCTCGGCGTGAACCCGAGCAACGACGGCCGGATCATCCGCGTGGTCCTCCCGCAGCTCACCGAGGAGCGTCGCCGCGACTACGTGAAGCTCGCCAAGCACAAGGCGGAGGAGGCGCGCGTCTCGGTGCGCAACGTCCGCCGTCGTGCGAAGGAGGAGCTCGACCGCATCGTCAAGGACGGCGAGGCCGGTGAGGACGAGGTCACGCGCGCGGAGAAGGAGCTCGAGTCGCTCACCAAGAAGCACGTCGAGCTGATCGACCAGGTGCTCGCCCACAAGGAGAGCGAGCTGCTCGAGGTCTGATGGCTGATCTCGCAGGTGCCGATGCCGTGCAGCGCACTGCGCCACGGGCCGGCCGCAACCTCCCCCTGGCGGTCGCGGTCGGCCTCGGCCTGCTCACGCTCGTCCTGCTCTCGCTGTTCGTCCGCAAGGAGCTGTTCCTCGTCCTCGCGGTCGTCGCGTGCGGCGCCGCGCTGTACGAGCTGACGCAGGCCGTCGGCCGGCGCGGCATCCACCCGCCGCTCCTGCCGATGCTCGTCGGCTCGACCGGCATCCTCGTGTCGTCGTACGTGTCGGGTGCCGAGGCGCTGTACGTCGCGTTCCTCCTGACCGCCGGCGGGGTCGTGGTGTGGCGGGTCCTGGACGGGAGCGGTCCGGCCGCCGTCCGTGACGCCGCCGCGGGGACGTTCGCGACGGCGTACGTGCCGTTCATGGGCGGCTTCGTGATGCTCATGCTCGCCGAGGCCGACGGTCCGCGGCGCGTGCTGCTGTTCGTGCTCCTGGCGGTCGCGAGCGACACCGGCGGCTACGTCGCCGGGGTGCTCGCGGGACGCCACCCGCTCGCGCCGTCGGTCAGCCCGAAGAAGACCTGGGAGGGTCTGGGCGGGTCCGTCGTGCTCGCGTCCGTCGTCGGGGCCGTCGGGCTGGTGTGGGGCTTCGGCGCGTCGCCCGCGCTCGGCGTGCTCCTCGGCGTCGCCGCGGTGCTCACCTCGACCGTCGGGGACCTCGCCGAGTCGCTCCTCAAGCGCGACCTCGAGCTCAAGGACATGGGCACGCTGCTGCCCGGCCACGGCGGCGTGCTCGACCGCCTCGACTCGCTCCTGCTCACGGCACCCCTGGTGTACGTGGTGCTCCTCATGGCCCTCCCGGTCGTGGGCGACTGACGATGGGACCTGTGCTGTGAACGCCCGTGCTGACGAGGTCCGGCCCTCCGCCGAGGGCCGCGCCCCCCTGACGCTCACGATGAGCGCCCCGCGTCGCGGCAAGCCGCCGCGGCACTTCGCCGACCTGACCGCCGAGGAGCGCGCGACCGCGGTCACCGAGTTCGGCGAGAAGCCGTTCCGCGCCAAGCAGCTCGCGACGCACTACTTCGGCCACCTGTCGGCCGACGCCGACGAGATGACCGACCTGCCGAAGGCGACCCGCGACGCGCTCGTGGGCGAGCTCTTCCCGCCGCTCCTGCGGCCCGTGCGGACGCTCACCGCGGACGCCGGGACGACGGTCAAGACGCTGTGGAGCCTGTTCGACGGCGTCAAGGTCGAGTCGGTCCTCATGCGCTACCCGGGCCGGGCGACGCTGTGCGTCTCGAGCCAGGCCGGCTGCGGCATGGCGTGCCCGTTCTGCGCGACCGGGCAGCAGGGCCTCACGCGCAACCTCTCGACCGCCGAGATCGTCGAGCAGGTCCGGCACGCGGCTCGCGCGCTGCAGCGCGGCGAGGTCGCGGGTGGGCCGGGCCGGCTGACCAACGTGGTCTTCATGGGGATGGGCGAGCCCCTCGCCAACTACCGCACCGTGGTCGACGCGGTCCGCCGCTTCGTCGCCCCCGCGCCCGAGGGCCTGGGTCTCTCGGCGCGCAACGTCACGGTGTCGACCGTCGGCCTCGTCCCCGCGATCGACAAGCTCGCGGCGACCGGCATCCCGGTGACGCTCGCGCTGTCCCTCCACGCGCCCGACGACGAGCTGCGCAGCGAGCTCGTGCCGATCAACACCCGGTGGACCGTCGACGAGGCGCTCGACGCCGCGCGGCGCTTCTTCGAGTCGAGCGGTCGACGCGTGAGCATCGAGTACGCGCTCATCAAGGACATGAACGACCACGCCTGGCGCGCCGACCTTCTCGCGGAGAAGCTCCTGGCGCGGGGGCGGGGCTGGGTGCACGTCAACCCGATCCCGCTGAACCCCACGCCGGGGTCGATCTGGACAGCGAGCGAGCGCGCCGTCGAGGCGGAGTTCGTCGCACGACTTCGCGCTGCCGGGATCCCGACGACCGTCCGGGACACCCGCGGCAGCGACATCGACGGCGCCTGTGGCCAGCTCGCAGCGGAGGACCGATGACGACCCTGTTCCGCACCGTCGGCCGCCTGCGTTCGGGGTACGACCCCGCGCAGGTCGACGAGTTCTTCTCGCGCGCCCGCCGCGTCTACGAGGGGGACGGCCACGAGCCGCTCACCGCGGCGGAGGTCCGCGAGACCGCGTTCGACCTCGTGCGCGGCGGCTACGCGACCGGCCCCGTCGACGCGGCCATGGACCGCCTCGAACGCGCCTTCGTCGCCCGGCAGCGGACCGACTTCATCGCGGCGAACGGCCAGCAGGCGTGGATGGACCACCTCGCGGGCCAGGCCCGCACGCTCTACGGCCGCCTCACGCGCCCCGACGGCGAGCGGTTCGCGCCGGCCCGCCGGGGTCAGCAGGGCTACCTCCCGGAGGACGTCGACGCGCTGTGCCACCGCCTCGTCGACTACTTCGACCACGGCCAGAGCCTGACGTCCGAGGAGGTCCGGGGCGCGACCTTCCGCCGGGCGCGCGGCGCCAAGGCGTACGGCGAGCCCGCGGTCGACGCGTTCTGCGCCCGCGCGGTCGAGGTGCTGCTCGGCGTCGAGTGACGGCGCGGGAGCCGGGCGGCACGCGCCACGCGGCGTCGCGCCCCTGCTGCACAATGCCGGGGTGAACCAGCGCACCGTGGTCCTGCTCGGGTCGACCGGGTCGATCGGCACCCAGGCCGTCGACGTCGTCCGCCGCAACCCCGACCGTTTCCGCGTGGTGGGCCTCGCGGCAGGCGGCCGTGACCCACGGCTCGTGGCCGAGCAGGTCGTCGAGACCGGTGCGACGACGGTCGCCGTCGCCGACCCGGGTGCGGGCGTCGCCGTCCTCGAGGCGGTCACGCGGGTGGCCGCGGAGCGCGGCGTCGGCGCGATGGGCGTCGAGCTGCTCACCGGACCGGACGCCGCGACGGTCCTCGCGGGGCGCGGGGCCGACGTCGTGCTCAACGGGATCACGGGGTCGATCGGCCTGCGGCCGACGCTCGCGGCGCTCGAGGCCGGCAGCACGCTCGCGCTCGCGAACAAGGAGTCCCTCGTCGTCGGCGGCGCGCTCGTCCGAGCCGCCCAGCGGCACCCGGACCAGGTGGTGCCGGTCGACTCGGAGCACTCCGCCATCGCGCAGTGCCTGCGCGGAGGCCGCCGGGACGAGGTGCGGCGGCTCGTGCTCACCGCGTCCGGCGGTCCCTTCCGCGGCTGGACCCGGGACGAGGTCAAGGCCGTCACCCCCGAGCAGGCGCTCGCGCACCCCACCTGGTCGATGGGGCCCGTGGTGACGGTGAACTCCGCGACCCTCGTCAACAAGGGCCTCGAGCTCATCGAGGCGCACCTGCTGTTCGACGTGCCGGTCGACGACATCGAGGTCGTCGTGCACCCGCAGTCGGTCGTGCACTCGATGGTCGAGTTCGTCGACGGGTCCACCATCGCGCAGGCGTCGCCACCCGACATGCGACTGCCGATCGCCCTCGGCCTCGCCTGGCCCGACCGGGTGCCGTCCGCGGTGCCGCCGTGCGACTGGACGTCGCCGACGGCCTGGACGTTCGAACCGCTCGACGACGAGGTGTTCCCCGCCCTGCGCCTCGCACGCGACGCGGTGCAGGCGTCCCCGACGCACCCGGCGGTGCTCAACGCGGCCAACGAGGAGTGCGTCGACGCGTTCCTCGCCGGACGGATCGGGTTCCTCGACGTCGTCGCGACGGTCGAGCGCGTCCTCTCCGAGCACCGGGCCGACGGCGACCTCGACCTCGGGACCGTCCTGGCGGCCGAGACGTGGGCGCGCGCCCGCACCCACGAGCTGCTCGACCGCCGCTGACCGGTGCCGTGCGGAGCCGTGTGGCTCGGTGCGGCGCGTGCGGCGCGCGGCGCGTGCGGCGCCCTGCGGCTCAGTGCCCCGTGAGCGGAGCCATCACGCGCGCGACGGCGCTCGGGCGGCCGGTCAGCCGCTCCTCGACGTCCGCGAGGGCGGCGGCCCGGAGCCCCGCGTTGATCCCGACCCAGCGCAACGGCTCGGGCTCCCACGGGCGTGACCGGTGGCCGACCCAGGGCAGCCGGGTCAGCGGGGTGTCCCGGCCGGTGACGAGGTCGGCGAGCGTGCGACCCGCGAGGTTCGTCGTGGCGACGCCGTCGCCCACGTAGCCGCCCGCCCACGCGAGCCCCCGCGGGTCGGCGCCCACGGACGCGTGCCAGTCCCGGGCGATCCCCAGCGGGCCGCCCCACCGGTGCGTGACGCGTGCGTCGCCGAGCTGGGGGAGGAGGTCGCGCAGGGTCCGCTCGAGCGCCGCGAACACCGCCGGCTCACGGTCGGACCCCGGGCGGATCGCGCTGCCCCAGTGGTACGGGGCGCCCCGGCCACCGAACGCCAGGCGGCCGTCGGCGGTGCGCTGGCCGTAGACGACGAGGTGGCGGTGGTCCGAGAACGTCTCGGCCTCCGCGAGGCCGATGCCTCGCCAGACGTCGTCGGGGAGCGGCTCGGTCGCGACCATGAGCGAGTACACGGGCGCGACGGCGCGGCGGCTCCCCGGCAGCCGCGCGGTCCAGGCCTCGGTCGCGCGCACGACCCAGCGTCCCCGGACGTCGGCACGACGCCCCGCGTGCTCGACGACGACGCGCCCCGGGGCGACCTCGACCGCGCGCGTCCGCTCGGCGACCCGCACGCCGCGTCGCTCGAGCACGCGGGCGAGCCCCCGGACGAGCCGTGCGGGCTGGACGCGGAGGCAGTCCGGCGTCCACGTGCCGCCCACGGTGCCCCGCCCGGCCAGGCGACGCCGCGCCTCATCCTGGCCGAGCAGGTCGAGCCGGTCGCCCCAGCGCGGGGCCTCGGCGGCCTCGGCCCGCGCGCGCGCGAGCTGCGGGACGGTGCGGGCGAGCGTGACGGTGCCGCCCCGGACGAGGTCGCAGCGCAGGTCCTCGACGGCGACGACGCGCTCGACCTCGTCGAGCGTCGCGCGCATCGCGGCCCGCATCGCCAGGGCGGCGGGCGTCCCGTGCCGACGCGCGAGCGCCGCGGCCGACGTCGGGAACAGCGCCGAGCACCACCCACCGTTGCGGCCGCTCGCGCCGAAGCCGACGACCTCCTGCTCGACGACGAGCACGTCGAGCGTCGGGTCGGCCGCGGTGAGGTAGTACGCGGTCCACAGCCCCGTGAGGCCGCCACCCACGACGACGACGTCGGCGTCGGTCGTGCGGTCGATCCCCGGGCGCGGCTCGAGGCGGTCGCCGTCGTCGGCCACCTGGTCGAGCCACAGCGACACGTCGCGGTACGGCCGGGCGCCCGGTGCCCCGCGCGGGCCCGCCCCGTGCGCGGCGGGCGCGCCCGGGTCCCGACCGTCCGTCACGGCGCCGTCAGAGCTGGGCCCAGGCCCGCGTGAGGACGTCGCGCAGGATCTGCTCGATCTCGTCGAACTCCGCCGGGCCGCAGGTGAGCGGGGGAGCCAGCTGGATCACGGGGTCCCCGCGGTCGTCCGCGCGGCAGTACAGGCCCGCGTCCATGAGCGCGTGCGAGAGGAAGCCGCGCAGCAGCCGCTCGCTCTCGTCGTCGTCGAACGTCTCGCGCGTCGTGGCGTCCTTGACGAGCTCGACGCCGTAGAAGTACCCGTCGCCGCGGACGTCGCCCACGATCGGCAGGTCGAGGAGCTTCTCGAGCGTGCGGCGGAACACGGGCGCGTTCTCGTGGACGCGGTCGTTGAGGCGCTCGCGCTCGAAGAGGTCGAGGTTCGCCATGGCGACCGCCGCGCTCACGGGGTGCCCGCCGAACGTGTAGCCGTGGTAGAAGGTCGTCGTCCCGTGCCGGAAGGGCTCGAAGATGCGGTCGGACACGAGGCACGCGCCGATGGGGGAGTAGCCCGACGTCATGCCCTTGGCGCACGTGATCATGTCCGGCACGTACCCGTAGTCGTCGCACGCGAACATGCTGCCGATGCGTCCGAACGCGCAGATGACCTCGTCGGAGACGAGCAGGACCTCGTGCCGGTCGCAGATCTCGCGCACGCGCTCGAAGTAGCCGGGCGGCGGCGGGAAGCACCCGCCCGAGTTCTGCACGGGCTCGAGGAAGACGGCGGCGACCGTGTCGGGGCCCTCGAACAGGATGGCCTCCTCGATCCGGTCGGCGGCCCACCGGCCGAACGCCTTGGGGTCCTCGCGCAGGTGCTCGGGCGCGCGGTACAGGTTCGTGTTGGGCACCTTGTGGGCGCCGGGCACGAGCGGCTCGAACGGCGCCTTCATGCCCGGGATGCCGGTGATGGACAGCGCTCCCTGGGGCGTGCCGTGGTACGCCACGGCACGCGAGATGACCTTGTGCTTGCCGGGGCGGCCCTGGAGCTTCCAGAACTGCTTCGCGAGCTTCCACGCCGTCTCGACGGCCTCGCCGCCGCCCGTGGTGAAGAAGACCCGGTTCAGGTCGCCGGGCGCGTGGTGCGCGAGGCGCTCGGCGAGGTCGATCGCCTGCGGGTGGGCGTACGACCACAGCGGGAAGAACGCGAGCTCGGACGCCTGCCGGCGCGCCCGCTCGGCGAGCTCGACGCGGCCGTGACCCGCCTGCACGACGAAGAGCCCCGACAGGCCGTCGATGTAGCGGCGTCCGTCGGCGTCCCAGACGTGGTGGCCCTCGCCGCGGACCATGACCGGCACCGGGCCGTGCTCCCACGTCGAGTGGCGCGTCATGTGGCCCCACAGGTGGTCGCGCGCCGCCTGCATGCGGTCGGTCCCCGCGGGCGTGCGGGACGAGGTCGCCGCCGCGGCGCCGGTGTGCTCGACGGGCTCGGTCATCGGGTCCCCCAGTTGTAGAGCTGCTTGCGCAGCTTGAGGTAGACGAACGTCTCGGTGGTGCGCACGCCGGGCAGCGTGCGGATGTCGTTGTTCAGCACCTGGAGGAGGTGCTCGTCGTCCTCGCACACGACCTCGACGAGGACGTCGAAGGCGCCCGCGGTCACGACGACGTAGTCGACCTCCGGGATGTCGGCGAGCGCGTCCGCGAGGCCCTGGAGATCGCCCTCGGCCTTGATCCCGATCATCGCCTGCCGCGAGAAGCCGACCTGGAGCGGGTCGGTCACGGCGACGATCTGCACGACGCCCGACTCGACGAGCCGCTGGACGCGCTGGCGCACGGCCGCCTCCGAGAGCCCGACGGCCTTGCCGATCGCGGCGTACGGGCGGCGGCCGTCCTCCTGGAGCTGCTCGATGATGCCCTTGGAGGTCGCGTCGAGGGTCACGGGAGGCGGCTTGCGCTGGTCGGCCATGTCGGCGATGGTCCCGCGTCGGGCGCGGCAAGGCAAGCGAATCCGTGGATCGGTGTGCCCGCAGCCGCGCATCTCGTCGTTCGAGACGGTACCGGAGGAGGAAATCGGCGGCGACGAGCCGTGACCTCGCCTCGTGGCTGCGCTACCGTGCGGAGGTCACGAGGGTGTGGCCGACCGGGCCGCCCCGACCCCGCAGGAGGTGCTGTGTCCACGAGCTCTGCCACCACCACGGACGTCGTCGCGCTGCAGAACGTCGTCGGCGGCCGCCGCACGGACGCGGCCGACGGACGCACGACCGACGTGATCGACCCCTCGACGGGCGAGCGCTACGCGACGGCCCCGCTGTCGACGGCGGACGACGTCGATGCGGCGTTCCGCGCCGCGGCCGACGCGTTCCCCGGCTGGCGCGACGCCACACCGGGGGAGCGGCAGCTCGCGCTGCTGCGGGTCGCCGACGCGATCGAGGCGCGCGCCGAGGAGTTCGTCCGGGTCGAGTCGCGCAACACCGGCAAGCCGCTGGCGCTCGTCCGCAGCGACGAGGTGCCGCCGAGCGCGGACGAGCTGCGCTTCTTCGCCGGGGCCGCTCGCGTGCTCGAGGGGCTCAGCGCGGGGGAGTACATGCGGGGGCACACGTCGTGGGTGCGACGCGAGCCGATCGGCGTCGTCGGGCAGGTGACGCCCTGGAACTACCCCCTCATGATGGCGATCTGGAAGGTCGCCCCCGCGCTCGCGGCGGGCAACACCGTCGTCCTCAAGCCCTCCGACACGACCCCCGCGTCGACGCTGCTCCTGGCGGAGGTCGCGGGGGAGTTCCTCCCGCCGGGCGTCCTCAACGTCGTGTGCGGCGACCGCGGCACGGGGCGCGCGATCGTCGAGCACCCGGTCCCCGCGATGGTGTCGATCACGGGCTCGGTCCGGGCCGGCATGGAGGTCGCGGGCTCGGCGGCGCGCGACGTGAAGCGCGTGCACCTCGAGCTCGGCGGCAAGGCGCCCGTCGTGGTGTTCGGCGACGCGGACCTCGCGGTCGCCGCGGAGGGCATCGCCGGGGCCGGCTACTACAACGCCGGCCAGGACTGCACGGCCGCGACGCGTGTGCTCGTGCACGAGTCGGTGCACGCGGACTTCGTCGCCGCGCTCGCGGAGCAGGCGAGGGCGACCCGCACGGGCCGGCCCGACGAGGACGTCGCCTTCGGCCCGGTGAACAACGAGAGCCAGCTGGGTCGGGTCATGGGCTTCCTCGACCGGCTGCCCGACCACGCCGACGTCGTAGCGGGCGGGCGGCGCCAGGGCGACGTGGGCTGGTTCCACGAGGCCACCGTGGTCGACGGGCTGCGCCAGGACGACGAGGCCGTCCAGGACGAGATCTTCGGCCCGGTCATCACGGTCCAGACCTTCCGCGACGAGGAGGAGGCGGTGCGGCTCGCCAACGGCGTCCGCTACGGGCTGTCGAGCTCGGTGTGGACCACGGACCACGGCACCGCTCTGCGCATGTCGCGCGCCCTGGACTTCGGCGTCGTGTGGATCAACACGCACATCCCGTTCGTCTCCGAGATGCCGCACGGCGGCTTCAAGCACTCCGGCTACGGCAAGGACCTGTCCATGTACGGGTTCGAGGACTACACGCGCATCAAGCACGTCATGAGCGCGTTCTAGCGCGCCGACCGGCACGCCCGCCGCCGGTCCGTGCCCCGGAGCGTCATCCGTGTGACTTTTTCGTTGCAGATGTGCTCCGGGGCGACGGAATCCCTTGTGTCAGCGGTGGGCCCCTGCCAAGATCCTCACCACCCGGATCCCGCCCTGGCCGACCCCCACCGACAGGAGCCCACCGTGCCGAAGCCGCCGAAGCCACCCGAGCCCACCGACCCGTTCCTGCGGGCCCTCGTCCGCGCCCAGCGCGCCAGCCTGTCGCGCCGGTCCGTCCTGGCGGCCGGTGCGGGGGCCGCGAGCGTGTCGGCGCTCCTCGCCGCGTGCGGCACGAGCGGGACGCCGTCGTCGTCGCCTGGCCCGGCCGGGCCCGGCGAGGACGTCTCCGACGAGGACAAGCGCGTCAACTGGGCGAACTGGACCCTCTACCTCGACTACGACGACGAGTCCGGGACGTACCCGACGCTCGAGGCGTTCACCGAGCAGACGGGCATCGAGGTCACCTACGTCGAGGACATCGACGACAACGACTCGTACTACGGGCGCGTCCAGGGCCAGCTCGCGAACGGCCAGGACATCGGCCAGGACATCGTGACCCTCACGGACTGGATGGCCGGACGCATGATCCGGCAGGGCTACACGCAGGAGCTCGACAAGGCGAACATCCCCAACTGGGAGAACCTCCTGCCCGGCCTGCGGGACGTGTCGTTCGACCCCGGCCGCGAGCACTCGCTGACCTGGCAGTCGGGCTTCGGCGGGCTCGCGTGGAACAAGACCGCGGTCGCCGCGGGGCTGCGGACCGTGTCGGACCTGTGGAACCCGGACCTGCGCGGTCGCGTCGAGGTCCTGTCGGAGATGCGGGACACCGTCGGCCTGATCATGCTCGACCAGGGCGTCGACATCGCGTCGGACGAGTGGGGCGACGACGAGTTCTTCGCGGCGCTCGAGGTGCTCGACCAGCAGATCACGTCGGGCCAGATCCGCCAGGTCCGCGGCAACTCCTACGCCGAGGACCTCGTGTCGGGCGACGCGCTGGCGGTCATCGGCTGGTCGGGGGACATCACGGTCCTGAACTTCGAGAACGGCGACAACTGGGAGTTCGTCATCCCCGAGGCCGGCGGGACCCTGTGGAGCGACAACCTCATGGTGCCGATCGGGAGTCGGCGCAAGAAGAACGCCGAGACCCTGATGAACTACTACTACGACCCCGCCGTCGCGGCCGAGGTCGCGGCGTACGTCAACTACATCTGCCCCGTCGAGGGTGCGCGCGAGGAGATGGAGGCGATCGACCCGGAGCTCGCCGAGAACCCGCTGATCTTCCCCGACGACGAGGTGCTCTCGAGGTCGTACGTCTTCCGTGCGCTGACGCCCGACGAGGAGAACCGGTACAACGCCGAGTTCCAGTCGGTGATCGGCAACTGATGGCCGCGCACGGCGCGAGCACGGGCACCGATCCGGAGGCCGTCGCGGGCGCTGACCGGACGGCTCCGGTCGTGCCGGACGAGCCCGCCCGGTCGCGTCGGTCCGGTCAGGCCGGCCGGGCCCCCGCGAGCGGCGGTGACCTCGTCCTCGAGCGGGTGACCAAGACGTTCGGCGACTTCGTCGCGGTCGACGACCTGTCGCTGTCCGTGCCGAGCGGCTCGTTCTTCGCGCTCCTGGGGCCCTCGGGCTGTGGCAAGACGACGACGCTGCGCATGGTCGCGGGCCTCGAGCGACCCACGTCCGGCCGCATCCTCCTCGGGGACTCCGACATCACGGGGACCCGGGCGCACCAGCGGCCCGTCAACACCGTCTTCCAGTCCTACGCGCTGTTCCCGCACCTGGACGTCCTGGAGAACGTCGCCTTCGGGCTCCGCCGGACCAAGGCGCCCGACGCGGTGCCCCGCGCACGCGCCGCGCTCGAGCTCGTCGAGATGGCGCACATGGCGGACCGGCGCCCGTCCCAGCTGTCCGGCGGCCAGCAGCAGCGCGTCGCGCTCGCGCGCGCCGTCGTGAACAACCCCGCGGTGCTCCTGCTCGACGAGCCGCTCGGGGCGCTCGACCTCAAGCTGCGACGGCAGATGCAGTCCGAGCTCAAGCGCATCCAGAACGAGGTCGGGCAGACGTTCGTGCACGTGACGCACGACCAGGAGGAGGCCATGACGATGGCCGACACCGTCGCCGTCATGAACGCCGGGCGGATCGAGCAGCAGGGCCCGCCCGAGGAGCTGTACGAGCTGCCGCGCACCGCCTTCGTCGCGAACTTCCTGGGACGGTCCAACCTGCTCGCGGGCTCGGTCGCCGAGGAGTCGGGCGACGCGCTGGGCGTCGACGTCGGGGGCCGCCGGCTGTGGCTCCCGCGCGACCGCGCCGTGACGACGTCGGGGCCCGTCCTCGTCGGCGTGCGGCCCGAGAAGGTCCACATCTTCTTCGCCGAGGAGGGCGTCCCGGACGACTCCAACGTCGTCGGGCCGGGACGCGTGACCGACGTGGCGTTCACCGGCGTGAGCACGCAGTACGACGTCGCGGTCCCGGGGCTCGGCACGCTGGGCGTGTTCGCGCAGAACGTCTTCGGCGGACGGCCCATCCGCGAGGGCGACGAGGTCATGCTCGGCTGGGCCGTCCGGCACACCTTCGGGCTCGACGGGCACGAGGACGCCCGGTCGGGTGCCCAGGTCGAGGACGACGCGTGAGCATCGTCACCGCGATCGGGCACGGACCGGGGCAGGCCGCTCCTGCCGCGCCGCCGCGCCGACGCGCGCGCGGCGGTGCGTACCTCCTGCTCGCCCCCGGGCTCGCCTACCTCGGCCTGTTCTTCGTCGTCCCGGTGTTCGCGCTGCTCGTCACGTCGCTGTACGTCCCCGTGCCGGGCGGCGAGGTCGGCTCCTTCCAGCCGGCGTTCGAGTGGGCCAACTACGTCCGGGCGCTCGAGACGTACTGGCCGCAGCTCGTCCGGTCCTTCGCCTACGCGGCGATCGCGACGGTCGCGGCGCTCGCGATCGGCTACCCGATCGCGTACGTCATCGCGGTCCGCGCGCGCGGGCGCCCCTTCCTCCAGGCGATGCTCCTCGTCCTCGTCGTCGCGCCGTTCTTCACGAGCTTCATCCTGAGGACCGTCGCGTGGAAGCAGATCCTCGCCGACGAGGGGTTCGTGGTCGCGGGCCTGCGGGCGCTCTCGGTGCTCCCGCCGGACGGCCGCCTCACCGCGACCGGGTTCGCCGTCGTGTGCGGCCTGACCTACAACTTCCTGCCGTTCATGACGCTGCCCATCTACGCGAACCTCGAACGCCTCGACCCGCGGCTCGTCGAGGCCGGCGCCGACCTCTACGCGAGCGGCCCGACGACGTTCCGCCGCGTCACGCTGCCGCTGTCGATGCCGGGCGTGGTGTCCGGGACGCTCCTGACCTTCATCCCCGCGTCGGGCGACTTCGTCAACGCGGTGCTCCTGGGAAACAGCACGACGACGATGATCGGGCAGGTCATCGACTCCCGCTTCTTCAAGGTGAGCGACTACCCGACGGCCGCGGCGCTGTCGTTCGTGCTCATGGTCGCGATCCTCGCGCTCGTCGCGGCGTACATCCGGCGCGCGGGCACGGAGGAGCTGCTGTGAGCGGGACGACGGGCGCCGCCGTGACCGTGGGCGCCACGGCGCGCCCCGACCCCGACGACGCTCGGCCCCCCGCCGCCGCCGCGCGCCGCTCGTGGCGCCTGGGCGACGCGGTCGTCCCGGTCTTCGCCGCGCTCGCGTTCGTGTACCTCATGGTGCCGATCGCCTACACGGTCGCCTTCTCGTTCAACGAGCCCGGGCGCACGAACCTCGTGTGGCGCGGCTTCACGCTCGAGAACTGGCAGAACCCGTGCGGCGCGCCCCAGGTGTGCGAGGCGCTCGTCAACTCGCTCCAGGTCGGGGCGATCGCGACGGTCGCGTCCACGGCGCTCGGCACGCTCGTCGCGCTCGCACTGGTCCGGTACCGGTTCCGGGGACGGACGCTGGCGAACCTGCTCATCTTCCTGCCGATGTCGACCCCCGAGGTCGTGCTCGGCGCCGCGCTGCTCGCGCAGTTCCTCAGCATCCGGGTGAACCCGGGGTTCACCACGGTCGTCCTCGCGCACGTCATGTTCTGCATCAGCTTCGTGGTGGTCACGGTCAAGGCGCGCGTCGCGAGCCTCGACCCGCGCCTGGAGGAGGCCGCCGCGGACCTGTACGCGTCGCCCGTGCAGGCGTTCTGGCGCGTGACGTTCCCGCTCCTGCTGCCCGGGATCGCGGCGGCCGCGCTGCTCGCGTTCTCCCTCAGCTTCGACGACTTCATCATCACCAACTTCAACTCGGGGTCGTTCACGACGTTCCCGAAGTTCGTGTACGTCTCCGCGACGCGTGGGATCCCCGCGCAGGCGAACGTCATCGGCTCGGCGATGTTCCTCGCCGCGCTCCTCCTCGTCGTGGGCGCACAGGTGCTCTCGGTCGCCCGACGCCGCAGACGCTGACCCCCGGGCGCGCCGCGTCGTGCCACAGTGTGCGCGCCCCCATCGGAACAGGAGCTCACGTGCGCATCCTCGTCGTCGGAAGCGGTGGCGTCGGTGACGCCGTAGCGCGGGTCGCGGCCCGCCGCGACTTCTTCGACCGGATGGTCCTCGCGGACCACGACCGGTCCCGGGCCGAGCGCACCGTCGCCGCGGTGCGCGAGCATCCCGCGACGCGCGCGCCCGAGCGCTTCGTGGCCGCGCACGTCGACGCGTCCGACGCGTCGGCCGTCGCCGCGCTCGCGCGCGAGCACGGGGTCACGCACGTGCTCAACGCGGTCGACCCGCGCTTCGTCATGCCGGTCTTCCACGGCGCGTTCGACGCGGGCGCGGACTACCTCGACATGGCGATGTCGCTGTCGCGCCCGCACCCGACGGCGCCGTACGAGCGCACGGGCGTCAAGCTCGGGGACGACCAGTTCGCCGAGGCGCAGCGGTGGTCGGACGCCGGGCGGCTCGCGCTCGTCGGGATGGGTGTCGAGCCGGGGCTGTCCGACGTCTTCGCGCGGTACGCGGCCGACCACCTGTTCCGCGACGTCGACGAGCTGGGCACGCGCGACGGCTCGAACCTCGTGGTCCTCGACGACGACGGCGAACCGGTCTTCGCGCCGTCGTTCTCCATCTGGACGACCATCGAGGAGTGCCTCAACCCGCCCGTCGTGTGGGACGCGGCGCGCGCCGAGGAGGGGGGCTCGCTCGAGGCCGGCTGGTACACCGTGCCGCCGTTCCACGAGCCCGAGGTCTTCGACTTCCCCGGAGGCATCGGGCCGGTCGAGTGCGTCCACGTGGAGCACGAGGAGGTGCTGCTCATGCCGCGCGCGGTGAAGGCGCGCCGCGTGACGTTCAAGTACGGGCTCGGTGCCGAGTTCATCGACGTGCTGCGCACGCTGCACCGGCTCGGGCTGGACCGCACGGACGCCGTGACGGTCCGGTCGGCCGACGGCGGCGGCGCGGTCCGGGTGAGCCCGCGCGACGTCGTCGCGGCGTGCCTGCCGGACCCGGCGACGCTCGGCGAGCGCATGCACGGCGCGACGTGCGCCGGGCTCCTGGTCACCGGGACCGGGACCGACGGCCGGCCGCGCGAGGTGTACCTGCACCACGTCGTCGACAACGCCTGGTCCATGCGCGAGTACGGCGCGCAGTGCGTCGTGTGGCAGACCGCGGTCAACCCCGTCGTCGCGCTCGAGCTGCTCGCCGGCGGCACCTGGACGGGTGCGGGCGTGCGCGGACCGGAGACGTTCGACGCGGTGCCCTTCCTCGAGCTGCTCGCCGACCCGGCGGGGTACGACAGCCCGTGGGGCCTGCAGGAACGGGAACCGCGGTGAGCGCGCGCGGTGGCGACGGCAGGCGCGACGGCCTCCTGCGCCGACTGCGGGTCGTCGTCGCGGGTGAGCCGCTCGACGACCTCGCGCGCCGTGTGGTCGCCCTCGGGATCGCGGGCGGCGCGCCCGTCATGCTCGTCGTGCTCGCGCTGCGCGGTGACACCGACCCGCTCGTGCGCCTCGGGTACCCGCCCGTGGTGGTCATGCTGCTCGGCTACGCGTGGGTGCTCGTCCATCGTCCCGCGCGCGCGGTGCTGGTCTCGCGCGTCGTCCTCGGGACGTTCGAGGTGCTGTGGCTCGCGTCGGTCGTCGTCCGCCTCCGCACGGCCGACGACGTCGTGCAGGGCTGGGCCGCGCTGTTCCCGCTGTCGTTCATGGGCCTCGTCGTGTTCGTCGTCGTCGGGTACCTGTTCCAGTCGACGACGGCGGCGCTCCTGCACGGTGTGATCCTCGTCGCCGCGACGCTCGCCACGACGCTCACCGCGCTGGTGGGTGTCGAGGGCGGTCGCGCGTACGTCGTCGACGCGTCGCGGTTCTGCATGTACCTCGCCGTCGTCGTCTTCATGCTCTACGTGCTCTCGGGGGCCAAGGAGCGGCTCGCGCGGGCCGAGGCGTCCGCGGCCCGGGCGAGCGCGCGCGCCCTGGAGCTGCACGACCTCGCCTACCTGGACGAGCTCACGGGGGTCGGCAACCGGCGGCGCGTCGTCGAGGAGCTCGCGTTCCGCGCGGGCCGCGTCACCGCGGACGAGCCGGTCGCGGTCCTGTACTTCGACCTCGACCGGTTCAAGGCCGTCAACGACGAGCACGGCCACGCGGTCGGGGACGAGGTGCTGCGCGCGGTGGCCGCGGCGGCGGGCACGGTCGTACGGCGCGAGGACGTCGTGGGGCGGCTCGGCGGCGAGGAGTTCGTCGTCGTGGCTCCGGGGACGGACCGCGACCGCGCGGTGCAGCTCGCGGAGCGCCTGCGCCAGACGCTCCCGCACGAGGTGTCCGTCGCGACGGGCGTGCGCGCCACCGCGAGCTTCGGCGTGGTCATGGTCGAGCCCGGCGAGTCGCCCGAGAGCGTGCTCACGCGCGTGGACGCGCTGATGTACCGCGCGAAGAGCGGGGGTCGGGACCGGGTCGAGGTCGCGGGCTGACCGTCGTTCAGCCGACGAGCGCCGCGGCCGCCTCGGCGAACGCCCGGGTGTGCGCGTCGACGTCGGCGTCGACCGTCGCGGGGCTCATGAGCGCCATGTTGTGGAACGGCGTGAGCAGCACGCGCCGGTTCAGGGCCTGCAGGTGCAGGTACTGCTGGAGCGCGAAGTCGTCGGACGCGGCCGCCTCGGCGCCGTGCCGCGGGGCCCGGGGTGCGAAGGCGTACTCCGCCCGGCACCCGAGCCGGGTCACGTGCCACGGCAGCGCGTGCCGGTCGACGACCGAGCGGACGCCGTCGGCCCACCCCACGGCGAGCCGCTCCATCGCGACGAACGCGTCGTCCGTGAGGACCTCGGTGAGGGTCGCGCGCGTCGCCGCGAGCGACAGCGCGTTGCCCGCGAGCGTCCCGCCGACCCCGCCCACGTCGACGTCCTCGAGCCCGACCGAGGCCACGACGCGCTCCGCGAGCTCGCTCGTCATGCCGAACGCCGCGGACGGGACGCCCCCGCCGATCGTCTTGCCGACGACGACGGCGTCCGGGTCGAGACCCCAGGCCGCCGTGCACCCGCCGGGACCGGCGCACAGCGTGTGGGTCTCGTCCGCGACGAGGAGCGTCCCGTGGCGGCGCGTGAGGTCGCGCAGGGCCGCGTGGTAGCCCGCGTCGGGCAGCACGATGCCGATGTTGGTCATCGCGGGCTCGAGGAGGACCGCGGCGACCGTGCAGGTCGCGAGCTCGCGCTCGAGCGCGTCGAGGTCGTTGAACGGGACGACGGCCGTCGTGGTCGCCGGCGGGACGGGCGCGCCGATGGTGCCCCGGCGCGGCACCACGCGGCCGTCCGGGTCGAGCGTCGCGAAGGTCTCGTCGACCGTGCCGTGGTAGCAGAGCTCCATGACCGCGACGCGCTGCCGCCCCGTGACGTGGCGCGCGTAGCGCACGAGGTGCCGGTTGGCGTCGGTCGCGGTGAGCGTCATCTGCCACTGGTCGACGGGCGGCTCACCCGTGCCGAAGCGGCGAGTGAGCTCCTCGGCGACGACCGCGGCGTCCGCCGTCGGCAGCATGGTCGTCATCCCGCGTGCGGCCTGGGCCGCCACCGCACGCACGGTCGGCCCGGGGGAGTGGCCCGACATGGCACCGGTGTCACCGAGGCACAGGTCGACGTGCTCGTGGCCGTCCGCGCACACGAAGTGGGCGCCCGACGCCTCCTCGACGTGCACCGGGAACCCGCCCGGCCACTTGGCCATCCAGGACATCGGCACGCCGTAGGGCATGTGCGCGCGACCGCGTTCGGCGAGCGCCGCGCACCGCGGGTGGTCGGCGGCGAAGCGTGCGAGCTCGTCGGCGTGCGCCGCCGTGAGGCGCGCGGGGTCGACGCCGGTGCCGGCGGTCCGGGTGCCGTCCACGGCCGGGCGACGCCCGCCTGCGGGACCGACCCCTGCGCGGTCGGCGCTCATGCCGGGGGAGCGGCCGCGCCGACCGCCGGCACGGGCGCGTCGTCGGCGCGCGCGGCGGGGGGCGGTGTGCGTCCCTCGAGCACCGCCTCGAGCACGTCGAGCGCCTCGTCGAGCAGCTCGTCGCCGATGACCAGCGGCGGGAGCAGCCGCAGCACGTTGCCGTAGGTGCCGCACGTGAGCACGAGGACCCCGTGCTGCGCGCACTCGCGCGCGACGCGGGCGGCCTCGGCCGCGTCGGGCTCGAGCGAGCCGGGGCGCACGAGCTCGACGGCGAGCATCGCGCCGCGGCCCCGCACCTCAGCCACCTGCGGGGCGCGCTCGGCGACCGCCCTCAGCCGCGGCACCACCCGGGCCTCGATGCGGCGTGCGGCGCCGACGAGGTCGGCGTGCTCGTAGAGGTCGATCGCGGCGAGGGCGGCGGCGCACGCGGCGGGGTTGCCGCCGTACGTCCCGCCGAGGCCGCCCGGGTGCACCGCGTCCATGATCTCCGCACGGCCCGTGACGGCGGCGAGCGGGAGGCCGCCCGCGATGCCCTTGGCGGTCGTGACGAGGTCGGGGACCACGCCCTCGTGGTCGCACGCGAACATCGCACCCGTGCGGGCGAACCCGGTCTGGATCTCGTCGGCCACGAGCAGCACCCCGTGCTCGCGGCACCAGGCCGCCAGCGCGGGCAGGAAGCCCGGCGCGGGGACGACGAACCCGCCCTCGCCCTGGACGGGCTCGACCACGACGCACGCGACCTGGTCCGCGCCCACCTGCTTCTCGATGACCGCCGTCGCACGCCGCGCGGCCTCCTCGCCCGTGATCGGGACCGGCTCGCGCAACGGGTACGAGGCGGGGACCCGGTAGACCTCGCCCGCGAACGGCCCGAACCCGGTCTTGTAGGGCATCGCCTTGGCGGTCATCGCCATCGTCAGGTTCGTCCGGCCGTGGTACGCGTGGTCCAGCACGACGACCGCGTCCCGCCCCGTCGCGCGACGCGCGATCTTGACCGCGTTCTCCACGGCCTCGGCGCCCGAGTTGAGCAGCACGCTGCGCTTGTCGTGGTCGCCCGGGGTGAGCCGTGCGAGCGCCTCGCACACCGCGACGTACTCCTCGTACGGGGCGACCATGAAGCACGTGTGGGTGGTGCGCCCGACCTGCTCCTGGACCGCGGCGGTGACGGCGGGTGCCGCGTTGCCGACGCTCGTCACCGCGATCCCCGAGCCGAGGTCGACGAACGAGTTGCCGTCGACGTCCACGAGCACACCACCCCCTGCGCGCTCCACGTACACCGGCAGCGTGCTCGCGACGCCCGCGGCGACGACGGCCGCGCGCCTGCGCGCGATCTCCTGCGAGCGCGGACCGGGGACGGCCGTCCGCAGCAGCCGGCGCTGAGGGAGGTCGGGCCGGACGAGCGGGAGGCGGGACGAGACGTCGATCGTGTCGACGGATCCGTGCGTCATGGCGCGATGCTAGTGCGGCGTTCGTCCGTGCGGCAGGGGTGGGATCCACGGTTTCCGTCGGCCCGCGGTCGGCGCGCGCGTCCGCGACGGTTGCTGCCGCCCCGGCCGGGCGGCAGGGCCACGGGGCGTCTGGGGTCACGGGCGACGCCCCGCACGGGGGATGATGGGAGCACGGCCCCGCCCGGGGGTCGCCGGAACCGGGAGAGTGCATGGCGTACGCGGTCGGGCTGCTCGTGCTCGTGGTCGGCCTCATGGTCTCGATCGCGCTGCACGAGGTCGGCCACATGGTCCCCGCGAAGCGCTTCGGCGTGCGCGTGAGCCAGTACATGGTCGGGTTCGGGCCGACGCTGTGGTCGCGCACGCGCGGCGAGACCGAGTACGGCGTCAAGGCGATCCCGCTCGGCGGCTACGTGCGTCTCGTGGGGATGTTCCCGCCCGCGCACGTCGTCGGCGCGCCTCGTCGGACGGGGCGCCTCGCCGAGCTGGTCGACGCCGCGCGCGAGGCGAGCGCCGAGGAGATCCGCCCGGGGGAGGACCACCGGGCCTTCTACCGCCTGAGCACGCCGAAGAAGCTCGTCGTCATGCTCGGCGGGCCGGTCATGAACCTCGTGCTGGCGGTGGCGCTCGTCGCGCTCACGTTCCTCGGCACGGGCCTGCCGGGTGCGACCACGACCGTCGCGACGGTGGGCGAGTGCGTGCTCCCGGCGGACGCGGGGCCCGACACAGCCTGCGGACCCGACGACGCCCCCGCGCCCGCCTCGCTCGCGGGTCTGCGCGAGGGTGACCGGCTCGTGTCGTACGACGGCGTGCCGACCGAGCGCTGGGCGGACTTCCAGGCGGCCGTGCGGTCCGCGGGCGCGCAGGACGTGACGCTCGTCGTCGAGCGCGACGGACGCGAGGTCGCGCTCGAGGTGAGCCCCGTGGCGGCCGAGCGCCCGGTGTTCGACGAGACCGGCCGGCCCGTCCTCGACGACGACGGCGACCCGGTCCTGGCGACGACGCCGTACGTCGGTCTCTCACCCACCGTCGGCATGGTCCGCCTCCCCGCGGGCGACGTGCTGCCGTTCACGTGGGACGTCGTCCGCCAGACGGTCGGGGTGGTCGCGACGCTGCCGGCGCGGATGGTCGAGCTCGTGCAGGCGACGTTCGGCGGCGCCGAGCGCGACGCGTCGGGGGTCGTGGGCCTCGTCGGCGTCGGCCGCTTCGCGGGTGAGATCGCGGCCGACGGCAGCGCCGACCTCGGCGTCACCTACCAGGTCGCGCGGTTCCTGCTCCTGCTCGCGTCGCTCAACGTCGCGCTGTTCGCGTTCAACCTCATCCCGCTCCCGCCGCTCGACGGGGGGCACGTCGCGGGTGCCCTGTGGGAGGGGGCGCGGCGGCAGGTCGCGCGCCTGCGCGGACGCCCCCGTCCGGCACCCGCGGACGTCGCCCGCCTCATGCCGCTCACCTACGGGGTGTTCATCGCCCTCGTCGGGATGGGGCTCCTGCTCGTGTACGCCGACATCGTGCGTCCTGTCACGCTCTGAGCGGACACGCCCCCGCCCCGCCGCACGCGCGCGGGGTCGCCTGCGTCGGACCGTCGCGGACGGGGGATACTGGGTCGGTGAGCACCCCCATCAACCTCGGCATGCCCGAGGCCCCCGCGCCCGTCCTCGCCCCCCGGCGTCCGACCCGCAAGATCAAGGTGGGCTCGCTGTGGGTCGGCGGTGACGCCCCCGTCTCGGTCCAGTCGATGACGACGACCCGGACGAGCGACGTCAACGCGACGCTCCAGCAGATCGCCGAGCTCACGGCGTCGGGCTGCGACATCGTGCGCGTCGCGTGCCCGACCGAGGAGGACGCGGCCGCGCTGCCCGTCATCGCGCGCAAGTCGCAGATCCCGGTGATCGCCGACATCCACTTCCAGCCGAAGTACGTCTTCGCGGCGATCGACGCCGGGTGCGCGGCCGTCCGCGTCAACCCCGGGAACATCCGCAAGTTCGACGACCAGGTCGGCGCGATCGCCCGGGCCGCGAAGGACGCAGGGGTGTCGATCCGCATCGGCGTCAACGCGGGCTCGCTCGACAAGCGGCTCCTCGAGAAGTACGGCAAGGCCACGCCCGAGGCGCTGGTCGAGTCCGCCGTCTGGGAGGCGTCGCTCTTCGAGGAGCACGACTTCCACGAGTTCAAGATCTCGGTCAAGCACAACGACCCGGTCGTCATGGTGCGGGCCTACGAGATGCTGTCCGAGCGCGGCGACTGGCCGCTCCACCTCGGCGTCACGGAGGCCGGCCCCGCGTTCCAGGGCACGATCAAGTCGGCGACCGCGTTCGGCGCCCTGCTCAGCAAGGGCATCGGCGACACGATCCGCGTCTCGCTCTCGGCACCGCCGGTCGAGGAGGTCAAGGTCGGCATCCAGATCCTCCAGGCGCTCAACCTGCGGCCGCGCAAGCTCGAGATCGTCTCGTGCCCGTCGTGCGGTCGGGCCCAGGTCGACGTCTACTCGCTCGCCGAGCGCGTGACCGCGGGGCTCGAGGGCATGGAGGTGCCGCTGCGCGTCGCCGTGATGGGCTGCGTCGTCAACGGCCCCGGCGAGGCGCGTGAGGCGGACCTCGGCGTCGCGTCGGGCAACGGCAAGGGTCAGATCTTCGTCAAGGGCGAGGTCATCAAGACCGTCCCGGAGTCGCAGATCGTCGAGACCCTGATCGAGGAGGCCATGCGGCTCGCCGAGACGATGGAGCCCGTCGAGGGCGCCGGGCCGGTCGTCACCGCGCGCTGACCCCACCCTGACCACCGGGGGTCGCGGACGCGGCACGGCAGCGCCCCGTCCGCGCCGCTGGTGCACAATCGCCGCATGGGACCGTGGGGCGTCGACGTGCGCGGCAACGGGGCCGCCGTCAACGGCGTCGACCTGCGTGAGGCGCTCGGCGTGTGCGACCGCGACCCGGTCGGCTCGGTCCTGGCGGCGTCGCGCATCGAGTCCGCGCTCGCCGACGGGGGCGACCGCGCGGGGTCGTCGCTGTGGGGCTTCCGGCGCGACGGGCGCCTCGACGCGGTGTGCTGGGCGGGCGCCAACCTCGTCCCGGTCTGCGCCGAGGGGGACGTCGAGGCGGTCGACGCGTTCGCACGCGCGGCGCTGCGGCAGGGGCGCCGGTCGTCCTCGATCGTCGGCCCGGCCTGGGCCGTGCTCGCCCTGTGGGACCGCCTCGAGCCGTCCTGGGGGACGGCGCGCGAGGTCCGTCCCGACCAGCCCTCGCTCGTCCTCGACGGACCTCCGCTCGTCGAGCCCGACCCCGGGGTGCGCGCCGCGCGCCCGGACGAGATCGGGATCGTGCTGCCGGCGTGCGTGCACATGTTCGTCGAGGAGGTCGGGTACTCGCCCGTCGAGGGCGGGTCCACGGCGTACGAGTCGCGCGTACGAGCGCTCATCGCCGAGCAGCGCTCGTTCGTGCGCGTCGGGACGGGCGAGCGCGGACCGCACGTCGTCTTCAAGGCCGAGCTGGGCGCCGTGACCCGACGGGTCGCGCAGGTCCAGGGCGTGTGGGTCACGCCGTCGCTGCGCGGTCGCGGTCTCGCCGCCCCCGGGATGGCCGCGGTGGCCGAGCTCGCCCGACTGCGGTTCGCCCCGAGCGTGTCGCTCTACGTCAACAGCTACAACGAGCGCGCCCTGGCGACGTACCGGCGCGTCGGCTTCCGCCAGGTGGGGACGTACGCGACGGTCCTGTTCTGAGCCGACCCGCGTCCGGGTGGGCCGTCGACCTCAGCGCAGCAGGCGTGACATCCGGCGGTCCGCGAGCGGCTTCCCGCCGGTCTGGCACGTCGCGCAGTACTGCAGCGAGCGGTCCGCGAACGACACCTCACGGACCGTGTCCCCGCACACCGGGCACGCCTCGCCGGTCCGGCCGTGCACCTGCATCCCGCGACGCTTCGCGTCCTTGAGCTCGGCGGCCGGCCGGCCCGCGGCGGCCGCGAGGGCCTCGGCCAGCACCTCGCGCGTCACGCGGTGGAGCAGCTCGACGTCCTCGCGCCGCAGCTTCGACGTCAGCGCGAACGGGCTCATGCGCGCGGCGTGCAGGATCTCGTCGGAGTACGCGTTGCCGATCCCCGCGATGGCCCGCTGGTCCCGCAGGAGGCCCTTGACCTGCTGCGAGCGCGCGGCGGCCAGCTCCGCGAGGCGATCGGCGGTGAACGCGTCGGACAGCGGGTCGACGCCGAGGTCCGCGACGAGCGGCACGTCGTCGGGGTCGTCCACGAGGTGCACGGCGAGCCGCTTGCGCGTGCCCGCCTCGGTCAGGTCGAAGCCGCTGCCGTCGTCGAACGAGACGCGCAGCGCGACGGGGCTGCGACCGGGCCAGACGGGGGTCGACGGGACCGCGTCGTACCAGCGGACCCAACCGGCCCGGGACAGGTGCGCGAGCAGGTGCGGCCCGTCGGTCGCGAGGTCGAGCCACTTGCCGTGGCGGCCCACCCCGACGACGGGGCGCCCCACGAGGTCCGACGGCGCGGGGGAGAACGTCTTGAGGGCGCTCACCGCGCCGACCGCGACACCCGCGACGGCGCGACCGGTCGTGCGCGCGTCGAGGAACCGCGCGAGGGCCTCGACCTCCGGGAGCTCTGGCACGGGCCCATCCTGCCGCGCGGGCCCACCCGAGGGAACGGGGGACGGCCCTGCGGCGGCCGGCACCGGGGCGCACCGGGGCGCCGCGCCGACGGGCCGGTGCGCCGCGGGCCGCCACTAGGCTGACGCCCATGCTGCTGCGGATGTCGACCCTGTTCGTGCGCACCCTGCGGGAGGACCCGGCCGACGCCGAGGTGCCGAGCCACCGGCTCCTCGTCCGGGCAGGCTGCATCCGCCGCGCGGCCCCCGGCATCTACACGTGGCTCCCGCTCGGTCTGCGGGTGCTCGCGAAGGTCGAGCAGGTCGTCCGCGAGGAGATGGCCGCGATCGGTGCGCAGGAGGTCCACTTCCCGGCGCTCCTGCCGCGCGAGCCGTACGAGGCGACCGGCCGGTGGACCGAGTACGGGCCCAACCTCTTCCGCCTCCAGGACCGCAAGGAGGCCGACTACCTCCTTGCGCCCACGCACGAGGAGATGTTCACGCTCCTGGTGAAGGACCTGTACTCGTCCTACAAGGACCTCCCGCTCGCGCTCTACCAGATCCAGACCAAGTACCGGGACGAGGCGCGTCCCCGAGCGGGGCTGCTGCGCGGCCGCGAGTTCGTCATGAAGGACGCGTACTCGTTCGACGTCGACGACGCCGGGCTCGAGGCCGCCTACCAGCGTCAGCGCGAGGCGTACCAGCGCATCTTCACCCGGCTGGGGCTGGAGTTCGTCGTCGTGTCGGCCGTCTCGGGGGCGATGGGCGGGTCGAAGAGCGAGGAGTTCCTCATGCCGACGCCGATCGGCGAGGACACCTTCGTCCGGTCCGCCGGTGGGTACGCGGCGAACGCCGAGGCCGTCACGACGCCCGTCCCGGACCCGGTGCCGTTCGACGACGCCCCGGCGGCGCACGTCGAGGACACGCCGGACACGCCCACGATCGACACGCTCGTCGCGCTCGCGAACGAGCGCTTCGCGCGGCCCGACCGCGCGTGGACGGCGGCGGACACCCTGAAGAACGTCGTCGTCGCCCTGGTGCACCCGGACGGCGAGCGCGAGGTCGTCGTCGTCGGCGTGCCGGGCGACCGCGAGGTCGACCTCCGCCGGCTCGAGGCGGCCGTCGCGCCGGCGACGGCGGAGACCGCCGGGGAGGCGGACTTCGCGGCGCACCCCGAGCTCGTCAAGGGCTACATCGGCCCGGGCGTGCTCGGACGCGCCAACACCGGACGCGCGGACGCCGTCCGGTACCTCCTGGACCCGCGCGTCGTCACCGGGACCCGCTGGATCACGGGGGCCGACGAGCACGGCCGGCACGTCTTCGACCTCGTCGCGGGCCGCGACTTCGTGGGCGACGGCACGATCGAGGCGGCGGACGTCCGCGCGGGCGACCCGGCTCCTGACGGGTCGGGAGCGCTCGAGCTCGCGCGCGGCATCGAGATCGGCCACATCTTCCAGCTCGGCCGCAAGTACGCCGACGCCCTGGGCCTGAAGGTGCTCGACGAGAACGGCAAGGCCGTGACCGTGACGATGGGCTCCTACGGGATCGGCGTCTCGCGCGCCGTCGCGGCACTCGCCGAGACCAACCACGACGACGCCGGCCTCGCCTGGCCGGCGCAGGTCGCGCCGTACCACGTGCACCTCGTCGCGACCGGCAAGGACCCGGCCGTGTTCGCGGCGGCCGAGGAGCTCGCGTCGGAGCTGGTGGGCCAGGGCGTCGAGGTGCTCTACGACGACCGGCCCAAGGTCTCGCCCGGCGTGAAGTTCGCGGACGCCGAGCTGCTCGGTGCGCCCGTGGTCGTCGTCGTCGGGCGCGGGCTCGCCGAGGGCGTCGTCGAGGTCCGTCTGCGCCGCGCGCCCGACGGCGGGTCGGGGCGTCCCACGGGCGACCAGGTGCCCGTCGCGGACGCTGCCACGCACGTCGGCCGGCTCGTCGCGGACCTGCTGCAGGGCTGAGCCTGCTGCGGGGCCGGGCCCGTCCGGGGCACCGCCGTCCCCGCGACCGGCGGGTCCGCCCGGCGGCGGGTCCCCGGTCTCAGGACCGCTCGGGCAGACCCGGGAACCGGGGGACCGACCCGTTCGCGGAGGCGTCCCGTGCCGCGGCCGACGTCACCGCGAGCAGGTCGACGAGGAGGACGCGGTCGTCGCCGTCCGCGCCGGCGACGAGCGACGCGTAGTCGGTGGCGATCGCGGACTCGGCGGCGTGCAGGGCGTCGGCGACCGCCGCGGCGTCGGTGTCGTCGGCGACGGCCGCGGGCAGCGGGTAGGTCGCGCGACGAGGGTCCAGGTCCGTGCCGACGACGTCGCCCGACGTCGCCCACGCCTGCGCCGCGGCACGGTGCCGCGCGGCGTGCGCCGCCGCCGTCGCCCGCTCGGCGTCGGCCCGTCGGGCCGCCACGACCTCCCACACGAAGCCCGCGGCGTCCTCGGCGGTCACGACCGCAGCCAGCTCCGACGACGTGAGCGCGGGACGCGTCGGGGCGTCGGCGGTCGCGCGGGACGCCTCGAGCGCGTCGACGTCGAGCCCGGTCGCGCGTGCGAGCGCGTCGGCCGCGAGCAGCCGGTGGGCGGCGACCGACCCGATGAGCCGTGCCAGGCCGCCGTCGTCGACCACGGCGACGTCGGAACGAGCGGTGGAGCCGGCCTCGACGAGCACGGCGACGAGGTCCTCGACGTCCGCGGAGCCCGCGGGGCCCTCCTCGGCGGGCGACGGCGAGGGGCTCGCGCCCGGCACGGGAGCCGGCTCGTGCACACCCCCCAGCGCCTCGACGTGCGCCTCGGCGGCGGCGGCGACCTCGGCGACGAGCACGGAGACGGCTTCGGCGGGTCCGTCGTCCGTCGTCGCGACGGCTGCCGCCGTCGCCGCGACCCGCTCCGCGTCGACGGCCGTGCGCTGACGCGCCGACTCGCTCGCGTCGGGGACGGGTGGGGCGGGCGGCTCGGTCTCCAGGCGCAGCGTGCACCCGGCGAGCGCGAGCACGAGGCCGAGCGCCGTCACGACGGCGCCTCGCCCGGCCTGACGGCGACGCGCGGGCGCCCGCGGCGTCGTGGGACCGAGGGGCCCCGGTCGCGGCGTGCGGGGGCGGGCACGGGGGGAGCAGGGGGTCGGCGGCATCGCGGGTGATCCTGCCACGCGCGCGGCACCCCGCCCCGGCTCGCCGTGCGCCCGTCCCCGCACGCGTCGGACGGGCGCACGGCCCGTCCCCCGCTCCGGCGTCCGGCTCGGGCGTGCCGACGGCGAGCCGCACCCCCGGGAGTCGTTAGGCTGGTGGGCGACAAGTGCAGAGGGTCGTATCCGTCGGAGGCCCCGCCCTGACGAACGGGAGGCGAGCATGGTGACGTCCCAGAGCGGCCCGGCGCAGAAGGTGCGCGACGTGGTGTCCCCGGTGGTGACCGCCGCCGGACTCTTCCTCGAGGACGTGGAGGTGGCCCGGAGCGGACGGCGGCAGGTCGTGCGCGTGGTGGTCGACCTCGACGAGGGCGCCGTCGGCAGCCTCGGGTCGGACGTGCTCGCCGACGTGTCGCGCGACGTGTCCGCCGCGCTCGACCGCCACGACCCCGTGCAGGGCGAGTACGTGCTCGAGGTCTCGACGCCGGGGACGTCGCGTCCCCTGACCGAGCTGCGCCACTTCCGCCGCGCCCGCACGCGTCTCGTGCGCCTCGCGCTGCGCGACGGACGCACGGTGAGCGGCAGGCTCGTCGACGCGGGGCCCGACGGGCTGCGCCTCGAGGGCGACTCGGGTCCCGTCGACGTCGCGCTCGCCGACGTCGCGCGCGGCACCGTGGAGCTCGACTTCCGCAGCACCGAGGACGAGGAGGCCTGATGGACATCGACATGACCGCGCTGCGCCTGGTCGAGCACGAGCGCGAGATCAGCCTCGACACGCTCGTCTCGGCGATCGAGCAGGCACTGCTCTCGGCGTACCACCGCACGACCGGCGCGCACCCCGACGCGCGCGTCGAGGTCGACCGGCGCACGGGGCACGTGACGGTGTGGGCGCGCGAGCGCGTCGCCGCCGAGCCCGGCGAGGCCGGCGAGGCCGGTGCGGCCGGCCCGGTCGAGCTCGGTCCCGAGTTCGACGACACCCCGGAAGGCTTCGGGCGCGTCGCGACCTCCACGGCGCGCCAGGTGATCGTCCAGCGCCTCCGTGACGCGGAGGACGAGCAGGTCCTCGGCAGCTTCCGCGGGACCGAGGGCGAGCTGCTCGCGGGTGTCATCCAGCAGGGTCGCGACCCGCGGACGGTCCTCGTCGCCGTGCGCGGCACCGAGGCCGTGCTGCCCGCGCACGAGCAGGTGCCGACCGAGCGCTACGTCCACGGCGAGCGGCTGCGCGCCTACGTCCTGGACGTCTCGCGCGGCGCCAAGGGCCCGCAGATCACGCTCTCGCGCACGCACCCCAACCTCGTCCGCAAGCTCTTCGCGCTCGAGGTGCCGGAGGTCGCTGACGGGTCCGTCGAGATCACGGCCGTGGCGCGCGAGGCCGGGCACCGGACCAAGATCGCGGTCCGCAGCACGGTCGCCGGCCTCAACGCCAAGGGGGCGTGCATCGGGCCCATGGGTGCCCGTGTGCGCGCCGTCATGGCCGAGCTGCACGGCGAGAAGATCGACATCGTCGACCACAGCGACGACCCGGCCGAGCTCGTCGCGCACGCGCTGTCGCCCGCTCGCGTCAGCAGCGTGACCGTCGTCGACGCCGCGGCGCGGTCGGCCCGTGTCGTCGTGCCGGACTACCAGCTCTCGCTCGCGATCGGCAAGGAGGGCCAGAACGCCCGCCTGGCCGCGAAGCTGACCGGCTGGAAGATCGACATCCGCCCCGACACGGAGGTCGCCACGCCGACGGACGAGGCCTCCGGTCCCGCGTCGTGACGCGTCGGGGTAGACTGGACGACGCTGGACCGCGCGTCCGGCTCCCCGACCACGACCAAGGTGGCGCCCACGGCGTCCCGGGACCTCCCACGGGTCCGGTCCGTACGTGCGTCGGGTGCCGGGGTCGTGACCAGCGGACCGTCCTGCTGCGGGTGGTCCGGGACGCCTCGGTCGGGGGAGACCTCGCCGTCGTCGACCCGGGTCGTTCCCTCCCCGGGCGGGGTGCCTGGTTGCACCCCGACCTGCAGTGCCTCGAGCTCGCCGAACGGCGTCGAGCCCTCCCGCGCGCCCTGCGCGTCGGGTCGATCGACACGACAGCCGTACGACGTCACCTCGAGGACCGGCCCGGCCGACCGTCGGCCTGACCGGAACACCGATCATCGAGAAGGAAGCGGGTTGGAAGCCGATGGGCCCCCGATGAGTACCGACCGATGAGTACCCAGCACTAACGACGGTCCGCTCCTGTCCGGGCGGGCCGAGACAGGAGAGTTGTGGCAAAGGTCCGCGTCTACGAGCTCGCGAAGGAGCTCGGAGTCGAGAGCAAGGCCCTCATGGCCAAGCTCAACGAGATGGGCGAGTTCGTCCGGTCGGCCTCGTCGACCATCGAGCCGCCGGTCGTCCGCAGGCTGCGCGACGCCTACCCGGCAGGTGGTGGCGCGTCCGCGCCCGCCGCGAAGCCGGCCGCGTCGAAGCCGTCCCCCGCCCGCCCCGCGGCCCCCGCGGCGCCGTCCGCCCCCGCAGCGCCCTCGGCACCGAGCGCGCCCGCGGCGAGCGCACCGGCCGCACCCGCGGCCCCGAGCGCACCGGCGCGTCCCGCGCCGCGCACGCCCGAGGCGCCCGCACCCGCAGAGCGTCCGGCGGCCGCCGGACCGTCGGCGCCGAGCCCGGCGCCCGCGCGTCCGTCCGCGCCCACCCCGGGGCCCCGTCCCGCACCCGCGGCCCCGGCCGCGCCGTCCGCCCCTGCGGCGGGCTCGCGTCCCGGTGGCCCGCGTCCCGGTGGACCGCGCCCCGGCAACAACCCGTTCGCGCCGAGCCAGGGCATGCCCCGTCAGGGCGGACCCCGCCCCGGCGGACCCCGCCCGGGCAACAACCCGTTCGCACCGAGCCAGGGCATGCCCCGGCCCGGTGGCGGTCGTGACGGCGCAGGCGCTGCCGACCGTCCCGGCGGGCCGCGCCCGCCGCAGGCCGGCCCCGGCGGTCCCCGCCCCAACCCCGGCATGATGCCCGGCCGCACGTCGGTCGGCCGTCCGGGCGCAGGTGCCCCCGGTCGTCCCGGCGGCGCCGGAGGTGGCCGTCCGGGCGCAGGTGGCGGCGCAGGTCGTCCCGGCGGTGCCGGCGGCGGCTTCGCCGGTCGTCCCGGCGGTGGCGGCGGCCGTCCCGGCGGTGCCGGTCGCGGCAGCACGCAGGGCGCCTTCGGGCGCGCCGGCGGACGCCCTGTCCGCGGGCGGAAGTCGAAGCGTGCGAAGCGGCAGGAGTTCGAGCAGATGCAGGCGCCCTCGCTGGGCGGCGTGCAGGTCCCCCGTGGGGACGGCTCGACGGTCATCCGTCTGCGTCACGGCTCGTCGCTCAACGACTTCGCCGACAAGATCGACGCCAACCCGGCCAGCCTCGTGACCGTGCTGTTCCACCTCGGTGAGATGGCGACCGCGACGCAGTCGCTCGACGAGGACACGTTCGGCACGCTCGCGTCCGAGCTCGGCTACGTCATCGAGATGGTCTCGGCCGAGGAGGAGGACCGCGAGCTGCTCGGGTCCTTCGACATCGACCTCGACGCCGAGCTCGCCGCCGAGGGCGACGAGGACCTGACGCCTCGCCCGCCGGTCGTGACCGTCATGGGTCACGTCGACCACGGCAAGACGAAGCTCCTCGACGCGATCCGCTCGGCGGACGTCGTCGCGGGCGAGGCCGGCGGCATCACGCAGCACATCGGTGCCTACCAGGTCCACGCGCAGCACGAGGGCGCGGACCGCGCGATCACCTTCATCGACACCCCGGGTCACGAGGCGTTCACCGCCATGCGTGCGCGTGGTGCCCAGGTGACCGACATCGCGATCCTCGTCGTCGCGGCCGACGACGGCGTGATGCCGCAGACGGTCGAGGCGCTCAACCACGCGCAGTCGGCCGGCGTGCCGATCGTCGTCGCGGTCAACAAGGTCGACAAGGAGGGCGCGAACCCGGCGAAGATCCGGCAGCAGCTCACCGAGTACAACCTCGTGGCCGAGGAGTACGGCGGCGACACGATGTTCGTCGACATCTCGGCGCTCAAGCGCATGGGCATCGACGACCTCCTCGAGGCCGTCCTGCTCACCGCGGACGCGTCGCTCGACCTGCGGGCCAACGCCGACAAGGACGCCCGTGGCGTCGCGGTCGAGGCCAACCTCGACAAGGGGCGCGGTGCCGTCGCGACCGTCCTCGTCCAGTCGGGCACGCTGCGCGTCGGCGACGCGATCGTGGCCGGGACTGCCCACGGCCGCGTCCGGGCGATGTTCGACGAGCACGGCGACACCGTCGCCGAGGCCACGCCGGCCCGCCCGGTCCAGGTCCTCGGCCTGACCTCGGTGCCGCGCGCCGGTGACACGTTCCTCGTGGCGCCGGACGACCGCACGGCACGTCAGATCGCCGAGAAGCGCGAGGCCGCCGAGCGTGCGGCCCTCCTGGCGCGGCGCCGCAAGCGCATCAGCCTCGAGGACTTCACCCAGGCGCTCCAGCAGGGCAAGGTCGAGACCCTCAACCTCGTCCTCAAGGGCGACGTGTCGGGTGCGGTCGAGGCCCTCGAGGACGCGCTGCTCAAGATCGACGTGGGCGACGAGGTCGCGCTGCGGGTCATCCACCGCGGTGTCGGTGCGATCACGCAGAACGACGTCAACCTCGCGACGGTCGACAACGCGATCATCCTGGGCTTCAACGTCAAGTACGCCGAGCGCGTCGAGGACCTCGCCGAGCGCGAGGGCGTCGACGTCCGGTTCTACTCGGTCATCTACCAGGCGATCGAGGACGTCGAGGCGGCCCTGAAGGGCATGCTCAAGCCGGAGTACGAGGAGGTGCAGCTCGGCACGGCCGAGGTGCGCGAGATCTTCCGCTCCAGCAAGTTCGGGAACATCGCCGGTTCGCTGGTCCGCTCGGGCACGATCCGGCGCAACACCAAGGCTCGCGTCCTGCGCGGCGGCACCGTCGTCGCGGAGAACCTGTCCATCGAGTCGCTCAAGCGGTTCAAGGACGACGCGACCGAGGTCCGCGAGGGCTACGAGTGCGGTATCGGGCTCGGGTCGTACAACGACCTGCGCGTCGACGACGTCATCGAGACGTTCGAGATGCGGGAGAAGCCGCGCTCCTGAGGAGTCGTCCGTGGTGGGTCGCGCGTCGGGGTACCGGCGCGCGGCCCACCCGGCGCCCTCCTTCGTCGGGCGCCCTGCCAGGCCCACCACGGTCCGCGCACCGGCACCCCGACGCGCTCACGGACGTCTCCGTGGGTACCCGCACGGGGCTGCGAGAAGCCCGCGGGTCGTGTTTCGTTGGTCGCTCACCGGAGCGTCGCAGGTCCCCACGCGTGGGGCGGAAGGTAGGTCGTCGTGGTTGATCATCCTCGGGCGCGGAAGCTGGGGGAGCGGATCCAGCAGATCGTCGCGCAGATGCTCGACACCCGGGTCAAGGACCCGCGGCTCGGGTTCGTGACCGTCACCGACGTGCGCGTGACCGGCGACCTGCAGCACGCGTCCGTGTTCTACACGGTGCTGGGCGACGACGAGGCGCGGGCCGGGACCGCCGCGGCGCTCGAGAGCGCCAAGGGCCTCATCCGGTCCGAGGTCGGCAAGCAGACCGGCATCCGCCTCACGCCGACGATCGAGTTCATCGCCGACGCGCTGCCGCAGACCGCGAGCGACCTCGAGGAGGCGCTGCGTCGTGCCGCCGAGCGGGACGCCGAGGTGGCGGCCCTCGCGTCGTCCGCGCAGTACGCCGGCGACGCCGACCCGTACCGCCGGCCCACCGAGGACGAGCTCGCGGACGAGGGCACCGAGGAGCGGTGAGCGACCGACGGCCGACCGCGCCGTCGGGTCTCGTCGTCGTCGACAAGCCCGGCGGCTGGACGAGCCACGACGTCGTCGCGCGCGTCCGCCGCCTGGCGGGGACGCGTCGCGTCGGCCACGCGGGGACGCTCGACCCGATGGCGACCGGGGTCCTCGTGCTCGGCGTCGAGCGCGCGACGCGACTGCTGACCTACGTCGTCGGCGCGGACAAGGAGTACCTCGCGACGGTGCGTCTCGGGGTCGCGACGACGACCGACGACGCCGAGGGCGAGGCGGTCGCGACGGTCGACGCCCGGCACGTCACCGACGCGGACGTGCTCGCCGCCGTGGGGCCGCTCACGGGCGAGATCCTGCAGGTGCCGTCCTCCGTCAGCGCGATCAAGGTCGACGGCCGCCGCGCGTACGCCCGCGTGCGCGCCGGCGAGGACGTCGAGCTCGCCGCGCGGCCCGTCACGGTCCGGACCTTCGAGGTGCTCGACGTGCGCCCGGGCGGCGCCGAGCCGGTCGTCGACGTCGACGTGCGCGTCGTGTGCAGCTCGGGCACGTACGTCCGTGCGCTCGCGCGCGACCTCGGCGCGGCGCTCGGCGTGGGCGGGCACCTGACGGCGTTGCGGCGCACCCACGTCGGCCCCTACGGGCTGGACGTCGCGCGGACGCTCGAGCAGCTCGAGGAGGGTCTGACCGTGCTCCCGCTCGCCGACGCCGCCCGCAGGGCGTTCCCGGTGCGCTCGGTCGACGAGCGTGAGGCCGTCGCGCTCTCGCACGGACGGCGCATCGCGTCGTCGGACGTGCTGGGGACCGCCGCCGCGCCCGTCGCAGCGCTCGCCCCGGACGGCACGCTCGTCGCGCTCCTCGTCGACGAGGCGGGGGCGAGCCGCCCGACGCTGGTGCTGGCGCCCGCGTGAGGTGCGAGGTGGCAGGCTTGTCCCGCGGTCCGCGCACCGGCCGGGGCGCGGGCGACCGCCGTGCCGACCGCCGTGCCGACCGCCGAGCCGACCGCCGAGCCGACCGCTGACGACCGCTGAGTGGACCGCCGAGTGGACCGCCGAGTGAACACGGGAGCGCCTGTGCAGTGCTGGACCGACCTGGGGCAGGTGCCCCGGGACCTCGGCCCCTCGGTCGTCACGATCGGCAACTTCGACGGCGTCCACCGGGGCCACCGGACCGTCCTCGGGCGGATGGTCGCGACGGCGCGGTCGCACGGCTGGCGAGCGGTCGCGGTGACGTTCGACCCCCACCCCTCGCGCGTCCACCGGCCCGACACGGCCCCCGAGCTCCTCACGGGGACGGCCGACCGGCTCGAGCTCCTCGCGGAGACGGGCCTCGACGGCGTGCTCGTGCTGCGCTACACGCTCGAGCTGGCCCGGACGACGCCCGAGGACTTCGTCCGCGAGGTGCTCGTCGATGGCCTGGGCGCCCGGCGCGTCGTCGTCGGCCACGACGTCCGGTTCGGTCGGGACAACGCGGGTGACCTGGGCACGATGGTGGACCTCGGGCGCCGGTACGGCTTCGACGTCGACGCGCTGGACGACGTGCACGGCGACCGGCCCGGTCCCCGCAGGTGGTCCTCGACGTGGGTCCGGGAGCTGCTCGCCGAGGGCGACGTCGCGGGTGCCGCCGAGATCCTCGGCCGCCCGCACCGCGTGCGCGGCGTCGTCGTCCACGGGGACGCGCGCGGTCGCGAGCTCGGCTTCCCGACCGCCAACCTGGGGCGCACCGAGGGCATGGTCCCCGCGGACGGCGTGTACGCGGGCTGGATGCGACGCGTGGGCCGGGACGAGGGGCTCGCGGACGGCTACCTGCCGGTCGCCGTGTCGATCGGCACGAACCCGACCTTCGACGGCGTCGAGCGGCGCGTCGAGGCGCACGTGCCCGACCGCACGGACCTGGACCTGTACGACGAGGAGGTCGTCGTCGAGCTCGTCGACCGGCTCCGCCCCACCGAGCGGTTCGACAGCGTCGAGGCGCTCGTCGAGCAGATGACCGTCGACGTCGACCGGACGCGCGAGCTCCTCGCGGGCGGACCGCTCGTGTTGGGGCCCCTGGCGGGCGACTGATACGATCGCTGCGCCGTCAGATCGGCCGCGGACCCAGAGCGCCCGGGTGGACATGCCCCGGAGCACCGCGCAACGACCAACCAGGAGAGCCTGTGCCCCTCGACGCCGCGACCAAGCAGCGCATCATGACCGAGTACGCCACGACGCCGAACGACACGGGCTCGCCCGAGGTCCAGATCGCTCTGCTGACGCAGCGCATCAAGGACCTCACCGAGCACCTCAAGGAGCACAAGCACGACCACCACTCGCGTCGTGGCCTGCTCCTTCTCGTCGGCCAGCGTCGCCGCCTCCTCGGCTACCTGCAGAAGGTCGACATCAACCGCTACCGGAGCCTCATCGAGCGCCTCGGTCTGCGCCGCTGAACGTCCCGGACCAGCCCGGACCCCCTGAGGGTCCGGGCTGGTCCGGTGTGCAGGCCTCGTGCGTACGTCCGTCCGGTCCCGGGGGACGGCGCACAGGGTCCGCGACCGGCCGACACCCGTCGGCCGAGAAGTGACAACCCGCGTCCGACCCGGTGCCCGGTCCTCGGTAGTGGCTCGCGGAGCCCGGTTCGCCGGCCTCCGCGGACCTCGATCGAAGACCGTCACCCCGCGGACGCCCTTCGAGACGAGGAGGGATCCCATGGAGGGACCCGAGATCCAGTTCGCCGAGGCAGTGATCGACAACGGCCGCTTCGGCACGCGCACCGTCCGGTTCGAGACCGGCCGCCTGGCCAAGCAGGCCGCCGGTGCCGCCGTCGCCTACCTGGACGGCGAGACGATGCTTCTGTCGGCCACGACGGCCGGCAAGCACCCGCGCGAGCAGTTCGACTTCTTCCCCCTGACGGTCGACGTCGAGGAGCGCCAGTACGCCGCGGGCAAGATCCCCGGCTCGTTCTTCCGCCGCGAGGGCCGCCCGTCGACGGACGCGATCCTCGCGTGCCGCCTGATCGACCGCCCGCTGCGCCCGCTCTTCGTCAAGGGCCTGCGCAACGAGGTCCAGGTCGTCGTCACCGTCATGGCGCTGCACCCGGACGACCCGTACGACGTGCTGGCGATCAACGCCGCGTCGATGTCGACCCAGCTGTCCGGCCTGCCCTTCTCCGGCCCGGTCGGCGGCGTGCGCATCGCCCTGGTCGACGGCCAGTGGGTCGCGTTCCCGCGCTACTCCGAGCGCCAGCGCGCGACGTTCGACATGGTCGTCGCGGGCCGCGTCGTCGGTGACGACGTCGCGATCGCGATGATCGAGGCCGAGGCGCCCGAGGGTGCCTGGAACCTCATCAAGGACGAGGGCGGCCAGGCGCCGTCCGAGGACGTCGTCGCCCAGGGCCTCGACGCCGCCAAGCCGTTCATCCGGGCGCTGTGCGACGCGCAGGCCCAGCTCGCGGCGAGCAGCGCCAAGGAGACCCAGGAGTTCCCGACCTTCCCGGACTACCAGCCGGACGCCTACGAGGCCGTCGAGTCGGCCTCGACGCAGCGCCTCGGCGAGGCCCTGAGCATCGCCGACAAGACGGCGCGCAACGACCGCCTCGACGCCATCAAGGCCGAGGTCCTGGCCGAGCTGGCCGAGTCGTTCGACGGTCGCGAGAAGGAGCTCTCCGCCGCCTACCGGTCGGTGCAGAAGAAGCTCATCCGCCAGCGCATCCTCACCGACGGGTTCCGCATCGACGGCCGTGGCCTGCGGGACATCCGCACGCTCTCGGCCGAGGTCGAGGTGCTGCCCCGGGTGCACGGCTCGGCGCTGTTCGAGCGCGGCGAGACGCAGATCCTCGGCGTCACGACGCTCAACATGCTGCGCATGGAGCAGCAGCTCGACACGCTCTCGCCCGAGACGCGCAAGCGCTACATGCACAACTACAACTTCCCGCCCTACTCGACGGGTGAGACGGGTCGCGTCGGCTCGCCGAAGCGGCGCGAGATCGGCCACGGGGCGCTCGCCGAGCGCGCGCTCATGCCGGTCCTGCCGAGCCGGGAGGAGTTCCCCTACGCGATCCGCCAGGTCTCCGAGGCCCTGAGCTCGAACGGCTCGACCTCGATGGGCTCGGTCTGCGCGTCGACCCTCTCGCTGCTCAACGCGGGCGTGCCGCTGCGCGCACCCGTCGCGGGCATCGCGATGGGCCTCGTGTCCGACACGGTGGACGGTCAGACCCGCTACGCGGCGCTGACGGACATCCTGGGCGCCGAGGACGCGTTCGGCGACATGGACTTCAAGGTCGCCGGCACGCGCGAGTTCGTCACGGCCATCCAGCTCGACACCAAGCTCGACGGCATCCCCGCCGACGTGCTGGCGGGCGCGCTGACGCAGGCCCGCGAGGCGCGCCTGCACATCCTCGACGTCATGAACGAGGCGATCGACGCGCCCGACGAGATGTCGCCGAACGCGCCGCGGGTCATCACGGTCAAGGTCCCGGTCGACAAGATCGGTGAGGTCATCGGCCCGAAGGGCAAGATGATCAACCAGATCCAGGAGGAGACCGGCGCCGACATCTCGATCGAGGACGACGGCACGGTCTACATCGGCGCGACCGACGGCCCGTCGGCCGAGGCGGCGCGGGCTGCGGTCAACGCGATCGCGAACCCGCACATGCCCGAGGTCGGGGAGCGCTTCGTCGGCACGGTCGTGAAGACGACCACGTTCGGCGCCTTCGTCTCGCTGACCCCCGGCAAGGACGGCCTGCTGCACATCTCGCAGATCCGTCGCCTCGTCGGCGGCAAGCGCGTCGAGAACGTCGAGGACGTGCTGTCGATCGGCCAGAAGGTCCAGGTCGAGATCGGTGAGATCGACCCCCGGGGCAAGCTCTCGCTGCACGCCGTCGTCGAGGAGGCCGCCGAGGCCGCCCCCGCCGCCGCCGACGGCGAGGCCGGGGACCAGGCCTGAGGTGCCGCTGGACCTCCCGCTCGAGCGCCCGGGTGACCCGGGTAGCGAGCTGACCGCCGGGCAGGACGGCGGCGCCATCGTGCGCCGCTCCGTCCTGCCCGGCGGTGTCCGTGTGCTCACGGAGTCGATGCCCGGCCTGCGCTCCGCGACCGTCGGGGCGTGGGTCGGCGTCGGGTCGCGCGACGAGCGCGACGGGCACCACGGCTCGACGCACTTCCTCGAGCACCTGCTCTTCAAGGGCACCGCCCGGCGCTCCGCGATGGACATCGCCGAGGCGTTCGACGCCGTCGGGGGTGAGGCGAACGCGGCCACCGGCAAGGAGCACACGTGCTACTACGCGCGGGTCCTCGACGCCGACGTGCCGATGGCCGTCGACGTGATCACCGACATGGTGACGTCCGCGAGCCTCGACCCGGACGAGCTCGAGATCGAGCGCGGGGTCATCCTCGAGGAGCTCGCGATGAACGACGACGACCCGTCGGACGTCGCGCACGAGCAGTTCGCCGCCGCTGTGCTCGGGTCCCACCCCCTCGGGCGGCCCATCGGCGGGACCCCCGGCTCGATCCAGGCCGTGCCGCGCGACGCCGTGGCCGCGCACTACGCCGAGCACTACCGGCCGAGGACGCTCGTCGTCACCGCCGCGGGTGGCGTCGACCACGACGCGCTCTGCGCGCAGGTCGAGGGTGCGCTGGCCGCAGGCGGCTGGGACCTCGCGTCCGACGCGACCCCGGTGGGTCGCCGCCCCAGCGTCGCACCGACGGACGGTGGCCACGAGACGCTGCCGACGGCCGGCACCGAGCTGACGATCCACCGCACGACCGAGCAGGCGAACGTCGTCCTGGGCGGCGTGGGGCTCACGGCCACCGACGACCGCCGGTTCGTGCTCTCGGTCCTCAGCGCCGCGCTGGGCGGCGGCATGTCGTCGCGGCTCTTCCAGGAGATCCGCGAGCGGCGGGGCCTCGCCTACTCCGTCTACTGCTTCGCGTCGAGCCACGCCGACACGGGCGTGTTCGGCCTCTACGCGGGCTGCACGCCCGCGAAGGTCGACGAGGTGCTCGCGCTCCTGCACACCGAGTGGGACCGCCTCGCCGACAGCGGCATCACCGCGGCCGAGCTCGAGCGCAGCATCGGGCAGCTGTCCGGCGGGCTCGTCCTGGGCCTCGAGGACAGCGGGTCGCGCATGACGCGCCTCGGGAAGGCCGAGCTGGTCCACGGCGAGCTGCTGTCGCAGGACGAGACGCTCGACCGCATCCGGTCGGTGACGGCCGCCCAGGTGCAGGAGCTCGCCGCCGAGCTCGCCGCACGGCCGCGGTCGGTCGTGCGCGTCGGCCCGTTCGGCGGCTGACCCGGCACGGACTAGGGTCGGTGCCCGTGAGCGCGCTCCCGTCCATCAAGGTCGCCGTCCTCGGCGCCGGCGGCCGCATGGGTCGCACGGTCTGCGACGCGGTCGACGCGTCGCCCGGGCTCGAGCTCGTGGCCCGGCTGACGCGCGACGACGACGTCGCCGGCGCGGCCGGGGCGGACGTCGCGGTGGACTTCACGGTCCCCTCGGTGACCGAGGCCAACGTCCACGCGCTCGTGGACCTCGGGGTGCACGCCGTCGTCGGGACGACCGGCTGGGACGCGGACTCGCTCGCCCGGGTCGAGCGTCGGCTCGCCGCCCGGCCCACGGTCGGCGTGCTCGTCGCGCCCAACTTCGCCCTCGGCGCTGTGCTCGCGATGGTCTTCGCCGCGAAGGCGGCGCGCTGGTTCGAGTCGGTCGAGGTCGTCGAGCTGCACCACCCCGACAAGGTCGACGCCCCGAGCGGGACCGCACGCCACACCGCCGCGGCGGTCGCGCGTGCCCGTCGCGACGCGGGCCTCGGCCCCGGTCCCGACGCGACGACGCAGTCCCTCGACGGCGCGCGCGGTGCGGTCGTCGACGGTGTGCACGTCCACGCCGTCCGCCTCCGGGGTCTCGTCGCGCACGAGGAGATCCTGCTCGGCAACCCCGGGGAGCAGCTGACGATCCGGCACGACTCGTTCGACCGCGTCTCGTTCATGCCCGGCGTGCTGCACGCCGTCCGCACGCTCCCGGACCGGCCCGGCCTCACCGTCGGGCTCGAGAACCTCCTGGACCTCGACTGATGCGACGTGGCCTCGTCGCGGCCCTCGCGCTGAGCGCACTGCTCGTCGTGTACGTCGTCGCCGTCGCCGGGCGCGGCGTCGCGCTGGTCCGGACCGGCGAGCCCGTCGGGGTGGCGATGGGCGCGGGCGTGCTGGTGCTGCCCGTCCTGGGTCTGTGGCTGCTGTGGCGCGAGTGGCGGCTCGCGGCGGACGTCCAGCGCATGGCGGACGAGCTCGCGCAGGCGGGTGCGCTGCCCGTCGACGACCTCCCGCGCTCGCCGGGCGGCCGGGTCGACCGCGCCGCGGCCGACGCGGCGTTCGCCGTCGCGCGGGACGACGTGGACCGCGCGCCGGGGGAGTGGGCGACGTGGTTCCGCCTCGGCTTCGCGTACGACGCCGCGGGCGACCGCCGCCGCGCGCGCGAGGCGCTGCGCACCGCGTCCCGGCTCCGTCGTGGCGAGCCGCGGGGACCGGTCGGCCCCGTCGCCTGACGGCCCGGTCGGCCCCGTCGCCTGACGGCCCGGTCGGCCCGCCCGGGTCAGATCTCGGCCTCCCAGCGGGCCTCCGCGACCGTCCGCGTGCCGCCGTCGGGGTCGGGACCGGACGCGAGCTCGCGCCGCGCGCCGTCGGGGCCGAGCCCCGCCCCGCCGAGGAAGCGGCCCCGGGGCTCGTCCCCCTCGAGGACCCACGTCACGAGCCGCGTCGCACCCCGCTCACGGGCGAGGTCCACGCACGCCGCGAGCAGCCTCGACCCGTGACCGCCCCGGCGGTGGTCGGGGTCGACCTCGAGGGCCAGCAGCTGGACCGCGTCGTCGTCCGGGGCCGACGCCACGAAGCCCACGACGCGCGGCCCGGCGCACGCCACGAGGACGCGGTGCGCGGGGGACGGCGGGGCGGCGATCGCGCGCTCCCACTGCTGCCGCACCGCCTCCTCGTCGAGCGCGTCGAGCGTCTCGGAGCCGAGGAGGTCGCCGTGGTCGGTGCGCCACGCGACGAGCTGGATGCGGGTGACGTCCACCTCGTCGCCGGGGGTCGCGGGACGGACGGAGACGTCGGCGGTCTCGCGGAAGAGGGCCATGGCGCGCAGGCTACAGCGCGGTCCCGGAGGACCCCGTCCCCGCCGGTGTGCGGTGCGGTCCTTCAGGTCAGCGCGCGGAGCACCGCCGCGATCACGGCGGCGAGCACGACGACGACGACGAACGGTGCCCGCAGGGCGAGCGCCACCGCGGCCACGAGGACCGCGACGAGGCGTGCGTCGGCGACGACCACGCCGTCGGTGGTCGCCGTCTGGACCGCGACGAGAGCGCCGAGCAGCGCGACGGTCACGAGCGAGGCGACCCGGGCGACCCGGGGGTGCGCGAGCCAGTGCTCGGGCACGCGGTGGCCCACGAGCTTGACCGCGAAGCACACGGCGGCCGCGGCGAGGACCGCGACCCAGGTACCTCCGGGGCTCACGCCGTCCTCCCCAGCCGGGGGGACGCCGTCGGGGTGCGCCAGCCCGCGAGGACCGCGACCGCGGCCGCCGCGAGCACGGGCACACCCGCGGGTGCGACGGGCGTCAGGGCGAGCGCGACGACGGCCGCCGCACCGGCGACCAGTCGCGCCGCGCGGCTCGCGGGCCCCGGCCC
>JAUZVJ010000029.1:0-46956 GCA_031844515.1 Actinotalea sp. AC32
GGCCGGCGCGACGGTCGAGAGCGTGCGCGAGCGCACGCTGCTCGTCGAGCGCCGCCCGGGTCACCCCGCACGCGGCCTTCGCCTCGGTCGCGACCGCCTCGGCGGCGCGTGCTGCGCCCGTGAGCCGGTCGACGTGGGCCGCCGCGAGCTCCTCGACCCGGGTCGACGCCTCGTCGCCGATGCCGGCGGCAGCGGCGTCGGTGAGCACCCGCGCGTCGTCGGCGTCGAGGTCGGCGGCGCCCGCGAACCCGGCGACCTCCTGGCGGACGAGCGCGATCGCGTCCTGCACCTGGCGCGCGACCTCGGCCCGCATGCGCTCGAGCCGCACCTGGAGGCGCTCGTACAGGCCCGTGCCGAAGACCTTCTGCAGGAGGCCGCGGCGGTCCTCGGGACGCGCGCGCAGGAAGTGCGCGAACTCGCCCTGGGGCAGGACGACCGTCTGCACGAACTGGTCGCGCTCGAGACCGACGACGCGCAGCAGCTCGGCACCCGCCTCGTCGAGGCGCGTCGACAGCAGCTCGCCGTCGTCGGGCCGGTCGGGGCTCGTGAGCCGCCACAGCCGGACGCTCGCCTGCTGCGTCGTGGTGCCGGTGCCGCGCTGCTTGGGCCGCTGGTACTGCGGCGTCCGGCGCACGCGGTACACGCCCGACGACGTCTCGAGGACCAGGTCCACGAACGTCTCGACGTCGGGCGTCGCGTGACCCGAGCGCAGCCGGTCCTCGCTCGCGTCGCGCGACGCGACCTTGCCGTACAGCGCGAAGACCACCATGTCGATGATCGTCGACTTCCCCGCACCCGTCGGACCCTCGAGCAGGAAGAGCCCGCCCGCGCCGAGCTCGGCGAAGTCGATCGTGTGCCGGCCCGGGAAGGGGCCGACCGCCTGGAACGTGAGCGTGTGCAGGTGCATCAGGCGCTCCGCTCCGCGGCGAGCACGTCCTCGTAGGCGCGGCGCAGGACCGCGACCTCCGCAGCGGTCGGCGCGGCGCCCGTGACGTGCTCGACGAAGTCGGCGGCCACCTGGAGCGGGTCGCTCGCGGCGGTCACGAGTCGCGCGCCGCGGACCTCCTCGTCGCGGTCGGGACGGTGCTCGACCGCGAGCGCGTGCGGGAAGCGCGACCGCACGCGCGCGTAGAGCTCGGCGGGGCGCGCGGCGTCGGTGACCACGACGCGCAGCCAGTCCTCGACGTGCGGCTCGCCGGCCGCACCCAGGAGGTCCTCGAGCGTCCCGCGGACCTCCGCGAGCCGGCGCGGGACCGGGGCTGGCACGAGCTCGGTGCCGCGGACGCCGTCGGGACCCAGGTCGACCAGCACGGTCGCCTTGCGCTGGTGCATCTCGGAGAACGAGTACGCGAGCGGCGACCCGGAGTACTGCAGCACGGGACGTCGCCCCTCGGCGTCGTCGGGCGCGGTGAGGCGCTGCGGGCCGTGCAGGTGGCCGAGCGCGACGTAGTCGACGCCCGCGAACACGCCGGCCGGGACCGCGTCGACCCCTCCCACGCGGATGTCGCGCTCGGAGTCCGACGCCGCGCCGCCGACGACGAACGCGTGCGCCATGACGACGCTCCGTGCGCGCGGGCTCGCCGCCCGCGCGGCGAGGTCCGCCCGCACGCGACGCATCGCGGCGCCCATGACGGCCTCGTGCGAGCGCGCCAGCAGGCGCCGACCACCCGCCGACACCTCGTCGTCGGGGCCGGCCGGGCCGTCGTCGGCGAGCTCGCGGCGCGCGGCGTCCGGGTCGAGGTACGGCAGCGCGTGCACGACGACCGGCCCGTCGTCGTCGGCCAGCTCGACCGGGCGGCCCACGTCGGCGACGCGCGCGCGCAGGTGCACGCCGCGCCGCATGAGGTCGGCGGCGAAGCCCAGCCGGACCGCCGAGTCGTGGTTGCCCGGCGTCACGACGACCGCCGCGTGCTCGCTCAGCCGTGCGAGGGCGTCCGCGAGGAGCGCGACCGCCTCGACCGGCGGCACGGCACGGTCGTACACGTCGCCCGACACGACGACCGCGGCGACGTCCTCCCCGCGCGCGAGGTCGACCAGGTGGTCGAGGTACGCGGCCTGGTGCTCCAGCAGGTCGACACCGTGGAGCGTGCGCCCGAGGTGCCAGTCGCTGGTGTGCAGGATCCGCATGGCCGCGACGGTAACCGAGCCCTCCGACACGTCCCGGGTGCCGTGCCGAGCACGCCACCGCCCGGTCGACCCACCCACGACCCAGCCACCACCCACCGCACGACCCGCCGCACGCCATCACCCGTTCGGGTGGCGACCGGGTGCGAGGATCTACGGGTGAGATCGGTGCGGGCCCATCAAGTCGCGGGGCCGCGCGCCGATGGAACGAGAGCCCAGTGCCGGCGCCCGCCGTCGGCCTGCCCCGCACCGGACGATCACGCCTGGAGGTCCTGATGTCGCCCACGCCCGAGAACGGTCCCGGCCTGCGGCTGGTGCAGGAGGCCGGCTCCGACGACGGCGCCTTCGCGGGGCTCACGACGGCGTTCCACGACCTCGACGAGTACGTCGCGCTGCCGCGCATGTCGGGCCTCGTCCTGTCGCCCGACGGCTCGCGCCTCGTGACGCAGGTCGCGACGCTCAACCACGACGCGACCAAGGTCCACACCGCGCTGTGGGAGGTCTACCCGACGCGCGCACGGCCCGCGCGCCGCCTGACGCGCAGCGCGCAGGGCGAGTCGGGCGCGGCCTTCACGCCCGACGGCGACCTGCTCTTCACGTCGTCGCGCCCCGACGCCGACGCGACCGAGGACGCCGAGAAGCCGCTCGACAAGCCCGCCCTGTGGGTCCTGCCCGCGGGCGGCGGCGAGGCGCGCATCGTCGCCACCCGCCCCGGGGGCGTCGGCGGCGTCAAGACGGCCCGCTCGTCCTACGCCGTCGTCTTCACGACCGACATGCACCCGAACGCCAAGGACGGCGCGGACGACGAGCGCCTGCGCACGCTGCGCAAGGACAAGAAGGTCTCGGCGATCCTGCACGACCGGTACCCCGTCCGGTACTGGGACCACGACCTCGGCCCCGAGGCGCCGCACCTGCTCGGCTGGCACTTCCGCGCGGGTGACGACGTCGCGCGCTCGGTCGAGGTCGCGAGCCGCAGCACCGAGCACCTCAAGGTCTCGGACCTCACGCCCGCGCCCGGACACGCGCTGCGCGAGGCCCAGTACGACTTCAGCCCCGACGGCACGTTCGTCGTCTCGACGTGGGAGATCCCGCAGGCCAAGGGGGCGATGCGCACGGTCCTGGTGCGGATCGACGTCGATACCAAGGAGCGCACGGTCCTCGTCGACGACCCCGACGCCGACCTCACGTCGCCCGTCATCTCGCCCGACGGCAGCGCCGTCGTGTACGTCCGCGAGTCGCTCGCGACGGCTGACACCGCGCCGCAGCAGACGCTGCACCTGCTCCCCCTCGGCGACCCCGTCGAGGGCACGAGCGCCTCCGACGTCGAGCCCCGCCGGCTCGTCGCGCACTGGGACCGCTGGACGACGGGCCACCAGTGGCTGCCCGACGGCTCGGGCCTCGTCGTCACGGCCGACCAGGACGGTCGCGCGCCGGTGTTCGCGATCGACCTCGCGAACGACACGGTCGAGCAGCTGACCTCCGACGACAGCGCCTACTCCGACCTGCAGGTCGCGCCGGACGCGCGGTTCGTCTACGCGCTGCGCAGCTCCTACCTCGCTCCCCCGCACCCCGTCCGGATCCACCTCGCCGAGGACGAGCACGGCCGCCCGCGCGGCACCGTCACCGTCCTGCGCGCGCCCGCGCCGCCGCCCACCCTCCCCGGGACGCTCACCGAGGTCCGGACGACCGCCGAGGACGGCCGCGAGGTGCGCGGCTGGCTCGCGATGCCCGACGGCGCGAGCGCCGAGAGCCCCGCACCGTTCCTGCTGTGGATCCACGGCGGACCGCTCGGCTCGTGGAACGCGTGGTCGTGGCGCTGGAACCCGTGGCTGATGGTCGCGCAGGGCTACGCGGTCCTGCTGCCCGACCCGGCGCTGTCGACCGGCTACGGCCAGGACTTCGTCCAGCGCGGGTGGGGCCGCTGGGGCGCCGAGCCCTACACGGACCTCATGGCGATCACCGACGCGACCGTCGCGCGCGACGACGTCGACGAGACGCGCACGGCCGCCATGGGCGGCTCGTTCGGCGGCTACATGGCCAACTGGGTCGCGGGTCAGACGGACCGCTTCCGGGCCATCGTCACGCACGCGAGCCTCTGGGCCCTCGAGCAGTTCGGTCCGACGACGGACGTCGCGTTCTACTGGGGCCGCGAGATGAGCCCCGAGATGGCGGAGCGGTACTCGCCGCACCGGTACGTGCAGAACATCGTCACGCCGATGCTCGTCGTGCACGGCGACAAGGACTACCGCGTGCCCGTCGGCGAGGGTCTGCGCCTCTGGTACGAGCTGCTGTCGAGCTCGCAGCTCGCGGCGGACGAGGACGGGCGCACGGCGCACCGGTTCCTGTACTTCCCGGACGAGAACCACTGGATCCTGTCCCCGCAGCACGCCAAGGTCTGGTACCAGGTCGTCAGCGGGTTCCTCGCCGAGCACGTGCTGGGCGAGGCGCCGAACGGGCTCCCCGAGACGCTCGGCTGACCCCGCCGCACCCGCTCGAGGGCGTCGTCGCAGCCGCGGCGGCGCCCTCGCGGCGTCGGGCACGAGCCGGCGGTTCCGCGGTGCCGGGCACGACGCGGCGACCCGGCGGCGTCAGACGACCGGCGCGCTCGACTCGACGGCCATGAGGCCGCCCATCCCGATCATGTCGAGCAGCTCGAGCACGTTGGGCTGCGGGTCGCGCAGCACGAGCGGCCGCCCCTCCTCGAGCCCGACCTTGTGCAGCTGGAGCAGGAACGCGAGGCCCGACGAGTCGATGAACGTGACGGCCGCGAGGTCGGCCACGACGGGCAGGTCCCGCTGCATGCACTCGACCATCGCGTGGCTCGCCTGCTCGCGCAGGCCCGCGTCGATCTCGCCGCGGAGGCGCACGAGCAGCCGGTGCCCCTCGTCGACGACGTCGATCCCGTCGGCCGGCTCCTCGGTCAGGACCGGCCCCGCGTCCGCGGGCGCGGTGAGGTCGGCGTTCACGTCGTCGTGGATCACGGGCTCTCTCCGGGTCGACTGCGTTCTCCCGAGGGAGGACGAACCGGCGGCCGGCGGGGTTCCCGACCACGCTGTCGACACTAAGTCCCGACCCTGACAGCCGCCCGACGAGCACCACCTCACGGCGGCCCCTCCCCGCACGGCCGTGACGGACGTCACCCGGGCGGAGCAGCGGACCCGTCGTCGCGCGCGTCGGCCGCGTCGTCGTCCCGTGGGGCCTCGGGGTCCGTCACGTCCGCGACCGTCGCGCCGAGGGCGAGCACGAGGCGGCTCCCGTCGACCGTCGCCGCGACGCCGTGCGCACCGGCCCCGATCGAGACGGGGTGCCCCGGCACGCGGGCGTCCGCGACCACGGGCAGCGCCGTGAGCGACCCGAACGGCGTGATCGTCCCGCGCTCGTACCCGGTGACCTCACGCGCGGCGCGCGCGTCCGGCATCGACAGCCGGGACACGCCCAGGAGCTCACGCAGCTTGGGCCACGAGATCGTCCGGTCGCCCGGGACGAGCACGAACAGGTGGTCGCCCTCACCGCGCCGCACGACCATCGTCTTGACGACGCGGTCGGGCGTCACGCGGCGCGCGGCCGCCGCCTCGGCGAGGCTGCGGACGGGGCCGTGCCGCACGAGGCGGTACCGCAGCCCGGAGCTGTCGAGCGCGGCCACGGCGCGCTCCTCCCCGGGGGTGGGGGCAGGGGCGTCACCCGGTGACGGGGACGGGATCCCGCCCGGGCCCGGTGGCGTCGTGTCGGTCACGTCCTCCATCGTGGCCGACTCCGCCCGCAGGCGCCCGTCCCCGTCACCGAGGGGTCTACCTGCGCACCACCAGCACCGGGCACGGCGCGCGGAGCAGCACCGCGTGGCTCACGGATCCCAGCAGCATCCGCGCGACGCCGTGGAGACCCCGGCTGCCGACGACGAGCAGCCGCGCACCCGCGGCCTCGTCGAGCAGCGCACGCGCGGGCACGCCCTGCACCAGGTGGGGTCGCACGTGCAGCGCCGGGTGCGCGCGCTCGACCGACGCGAGCGAGTCGGTGAGGGTCGCGGCCGCCTCGGCCGCCGCGCCCTCCTCGAAGCCCCCGGCGATCACGCCCATCTCCGCGTAGACCGGCGGCCGCTCCCACGCGTGCACGACGACGAGCCGGCTGCCGGTCCGCTCCGCCTCGACCGCCGCCGCGCGCACCGCCGCGGCCGCGTGCGCGGACCCGTCGCTGCCGACGACGACGCGGTCGGCGTCGGGCTCGGGGAGCGCGGGGACGACCGCGACCGCGCAGTCGGACCCGGCGACGACCTGGTACGCCCGGGAGCCGAGCACGCGCTCGGCCGCCGTGAGCCGGTGCGTCCCGACCACGACGAGCTGCGCCTCGCCCGACGCCCGCGTGAGGGCGTGGCCCGCGCGCTCGTGCGACACCTCGGTCGTCACGGTGACGGACGGGGCCTCCGCCCGGACGGCGTCCGCGGCGCTCGCGAGCACCGCACGTGTCGGGGCGCCGAGATGGGCCGTCACGGGCACGTCGGGTCCGACGGCGTGCAGCAGCACCAGCGGTGCGCCGCGGTCGGCGGCCGCGCTGGCGGCCCACCGCACCGCGGCGTCGCTGGAGCCGGTCGCGGAGACCCCCACGACGACGGGCAGGTCCACGGCGCGCACCTCAGCGGCGGACGACGAGGACGGGGCACGGCGCGTGCAGCACGATCGCGTGGCTCACCGAGCCGAGCAGCATGCGCGCGACGCCCTGCCTGCCGCGGCTGCCGACGACGACGAGACGCGCGTCGCGTGCCGCGTCGAGCAGCGCGGTCGACGGGTCCGCCCGCAGGAGGTGCCGGTGGACCGGCAGGTCCGGGAAGTCCTCCGCGAGGCCCGCGACGGACTCCGCGAGCACGACGCGCGCGCCGTCCTCGACGGCCTTGTCCGGACCGCCGATCGCGTAGCCGAACTCGAGGTACGCGACGGGCGCGGCCCAGGCGTGCACGACGTGCAGCTCGGCACCGGTCCGGTCCGCCTCGACGGCTGCCGCGCGGATCGCGGCGAGCGAGTCGGGCGACCCGTCCGCGCCGACCACGACGCGCGGCGAGGCGTCGTCGGCGAGCGCCGGCACGACCGCCACGGGGCACTCGGCCCCCGCGGCGACCTGGTACGCGAGAGAGCCCGAGAACATGCGCTCGGTGCGGGTCATCCGGTGCGTGCCGACGACGAGCAGCTGCGCGTCGGCCGAGCGCGACGTCAGGGCGCGGCCCGGGCTCTGCCGGTCGACCTCGGTGCGGACCTCCAGGTCGGGGACCGCCTCGAGGACCTGCTTCTCGGCGTCGGTGAGGACGGCCTGCGCGGCCTGCTCGAGCGCGTCGTCGTACGCGAAGTCCACCGCGAGGGGCGGGTAGCCGACGGCGTGCACGACGACGAGGGGTGCGTTCCGCAGCCGTGCCGCGTGCGCTGCCCAGACCAGCGCGGGCCGGCTGGAGTCGGTGCCCTCCGCACCGACGACGACGGGGCGGGTCATGGCGTCCTCCTCCCGGACGGGGCCCGCGCCCGGACGTCGGCACACGGGCCGTTCACCTCCACCGTCCGCCTCGTCGGCGGCGGGCGGGAGGGTCCTACGTCCCGGGTGCGGCGGACGTGGTGCGGAGGACGTGGTGCGGCGGACGGTCCTCGACCTTCCGCGCGTGCGGAGGAGAGGCCCGGCGGACGGGACGCCGCGTCCCGTCCGCGGCGCACGTGGCATCGTCGGACGGTCAACCCGACCTGGCCGCCACGGCCGGACCGACGGAGAGGTTCCATGGATCGTCAGCTCGAGCCCGTCTTCGAGCAGGTGCTGCAGCGCAACCCGGGTGAGGCCGAGTTCCACCAGGCCGTGCGCGAGGTGTTCGACAGCCTCGGCCCCGTGCTCCGCCGCAACCCCGAGTACGCCGACGCCGCGGTGCTCGAGCGCATCTGCGAGCCCGAGCGGCAGATCATCTTCCGGGTGCCGTGGGTCGACGACGCCGGGCGCGTGCAGATCAACCGCGGGTTCCGCGTCGAGTACAGCTCGGCGCTGGGCCCCTACAAGGGCGGTCTGCGGTTCCACCCGTCCGTGTACCTCGGGATCGTGAAGTTCCTCGGCTTCGAGCAGATCTTCAAGAACGCCCTCACGGGCATGCCGATCGGCGGCGGCAAGGGCGGCTCCGACTTCGACCCGCGTGGCCGATCCGTGGGCGAGGTCATGCGCTTCTGCCAGTCGTTCATGACCGAGCTGTACCGCCACCTCGGCGAGCACACCGACGTCCCCGCGGGGGACATCGGGGTCGGCGGCCGCGAGCTCGGCTTCCTCTTCGGCCAGTACAAGCGGATCACCAACCGCTACGAGTCCGGGGTGCTGACCGGCAAGGGCGTCACGTGGGGCGGCTCGCTCGTGCGCACCGAGGCCACCGGCTACGGCACGGTGCTCTTCGCGCAGCAGATGCTCCGCACGCGCGGGCGCGAGCTCGACGGCCTGCGGGTCGCGGTGTCGGGCGCCGGCAACGTCGCGCTGCACGCGATCGAGAAGGCGCAGCAGCTCGGCGCCCGCGTCGTCACGTTCTCCGACTCGTCGGGCTACGTCGTCGACGAGGCGGGCGTCGACCTCGCGCTGCTCAAGGACGTCAAGGAGGTGCGCCGCGGCCGCGCCGCCGACTACGTCGCCGAGCGTCCCGGGGCCCGCCTCGTCGCGGGCGGGAGCGTGTGGGACGTCCCGGTCGACGTCGCGCTCCCGTGCGCGACCCAGAACGAGCTCACGGGCGACGGTGCCAGGTCGCTCCTGTCCCACGGCGTCCTCGCCGTCGCCGAGGGCGCGAACATGCCCACGACGCCCGACGGCGTCGCGCTGCTCCAGGCGGGCCGCGTGCTGTTCGGTCCGGGCAAGGCCGCCAACGCGGGCGGCGTCGCGACGTCGGCGCTCGAGATGCAGCAGAACGCGTCGCGGGACTCGTGGACCTTCGAGCACACCGAGGAGCGGCTGACGGAGATCATGGTCGGCATCCACGACCGGTGCGCCGAGACGGCCGACGAGCACGGCGAGCCCGGCAACTACGTGCTCGGTGCGAACATCGCGGGCTTCCAGCGCGTGGCCGACGCGATCCTCGCGCTCGGCGTCGTCTGACCGGACGTCGCCCGAGCGCGCGTCGTCCGAGCGGACGTCGCCCGCCCCCCGGGCGGTAGGACCGGACGACGCGCCGGCAGGGACGCGCGAGGGGCCGGTGACCGTCGCGGTCACCGGCCCCTCGGCGTCACGGGGGTGTCGGGTCAGCTGCGGCCCGACGGACCCCACGGCGTGACGGGCTCGCTCGTGGCGGTCCCGTGCGGGTTCTCGACGACGACGCGCCACTGCCGGTCGCCGACGACGTCGCGCGTCGGGACCCGCAGCGTCGTCGTGCCGTCGTGGACGCGCTCGACCGTGACGTCCGTCCACGTCGCGCCGTCGTCGGACACCTGCCAGCGCGCCACGGGCGCGGGGGTGCCCGTCACCTCGGCCTCGAGGACGGCGGCGCGTCCGGGCTGCGTGTCCTGCGGCTGCCCGACGACGGCGGCCGGCTCGACCGTCTGGTCAACGACGGGCCAGCCGTCGACCCACGCGAGGCGCTGGAGGCCGAGCGTCGGGAAGTACGGGACCTCCTCGGCGAGCGCGTCGTAGTAGTGGAACGCCAGGACGCCGTCGTCGACCGACTGACCGCCCGGTCCGACGATCGCGCCGTGCTCCTCGAGGATGACGGTGCCGCCGCCGCCGAACATGTCGCGGCCCTCCTGGTCGAGGTACGGACCCGTGACGTCGCGCGACCGGCCCACGGCGACCTTGTAGGTCGAGTCGCCGCCCGCGCAGCACGCGTCGAACGAGACGAACAGGTAGTACCAGCCGTCGTGCTCGTAGATGTACGGCGCCTCGATCGGGTTGCCCGGCACGAACCGGTCCGCGAGGTTGACCGCGGTCTCCTGCCAGTCCTCGACGGGCTTGCCGCTCGGCCAGTCGAGCTCGACGAGCCAGATGCCGTACCAGTAGGAGCCGATCGCCATCCAGTGCGTGCCGTCGGCGTCCTCGACGATGCCCGCGTCGATCGCGTTGAACGTCTTGCCGTCGGGCAGGCCGACGACCGGCGAGGAGACGACCTCGCCCTGGTCGGTCCAGCCGTACGCCGGGTCCTCGGGGTCGAGGGTCGTCGCGGTCGCGAGCGCGGTGAGCGACGTGCTCGAGCCGAAGGTCGAGGCCGAGTAGTACAGGTAGTACGTGCCGTCGTGCTCGTGGACCTCGGGTGCCCAGAGGTTGTCGACGCCCGGGATGCGCTCGTCGATCCACGCCGGGATCTCGGGCCAGATCGTGCCCACGTACTCCCACGAGACACCCGCGTCGCGCGAGATCCAGTGCTGGACGGTGCCGCCGTTCTCGCGGTTCACGAGGCCGGTCGAGAAGACGTGCCACGTGTCGCCCTCGACGACGAGCGCGGGGTCGTGGATCGGCGCGGTCTCCCCCGTGACGCTGAGGCCGCCGGTCGGCAGCGCGGCGTCAGCGGGTCGGCTTTCGCTCGCGAGGTCGGTCTCGGGCCCGGTCCCGCTCGGCAGGGCTGCTGCGGTGCCGCTCACGGCCAGGCCGACGGCGGCGACCGCGGCGGTGACGCCGGCGAGCCGACGGCGGGCCGACCGTGGCTCGGTCGGCGCCTCGAGGCGGGTGGTGTCGGACGTCTGCATGGGCTGCTCCCCCATCTACATCGTTGTAGAACTGATGTCGCCCATCATGTTCACGCTCACATCGACGGGTCAAGGGGGCGACCAGACCCCGGGAGCCGCCCACGACGGGCGGGTCGGGCGCAAGGCTGGCCCCGGCCCGTGGCGCCCCGACCGGCCCCGACGAGACAGCCGGTCGCGCCCGAGACGGCCGGTCGCGACCGGCTTCCTCGGCCGTCATCGGCTGCTTCGACGCCGCTGCCCGGTGACAGACTGCGACGGTGTCGTCGATCGTCGTCCGTCGGCCGGTGGTCGCCGACGTCCCTGCCATGGCCCGCGTGCACGTGCAGAGCTGGCGCGAGACCTACCGGGGCGTCATGCGGGACGAGGTCCTCGACGACCCCGCCTCGGTCGGGCGGCGTGAGCGGTTCTGGACGGCGGTGCTCACCGACGACCGGCCCGACCGCGTCGCCGCGCTCGCCGAGCGGGACGGCGTCGTCGTCGGCGTCGCGCTCGCGGGACCCCCGCTCGACGTGACGGATGCGTGGGCGCGCCAGCTGTACGTCCTCTACACCCTCGTGGGAGTGCACGGATCGGGTACGGGCGCTGCGCTCATGGACACCGTGCTGGGAGGCGCGGCACCGGTCGGGCTGTGGGTCGCCGACCCCAACCCGCGCGCGCAGGCGTTCTACCGCCGGCACGGCTTCGAGCCGGACGGCAGGACCAGGGTCGACGACGGGGTCCGCGCGATCCGCATGGTCCGAGTGGTCGGCCCGCCGGCCGGCTCGCAGCCCTGACGGCCCGGCCGCCCCTCCGGTCCCGCCGCCTCCCCGGGTCCGCCGCATCGGACCGCGGACCAGGTCGTCGAGCTCGCGCATCTCCGGCCGACTTCGCGTTCCTCGACCGCGATCTCGACGCAGATGCGCGAACTCGCGGGACGAGGGCGTGAGGGGAGGGGCGGCGTGAGGAGCGGGACCAAGTGGGACGAGCGGGCGCGGGTACGGGTGCGACAGACGGGTGCGCCCGTCCCCGCGCGTCCCGTGCGTCAGGCGCGCACGGAGTGCCAGGCGGCGAGGCGGCGCAGGCCCTCGTCGATCGACACCGCGGGGGCCCACCGCAGCTCGGCGCGCGTGCGGCGCTGGTCGAACCAGTGCGCGGTCGAGAGCTGCTCCGCGAGGAAGCGCGTCATGGGCGGCTCGCCGTCGGTGCCCTCGAGCGGGAGGCGCGACCACGCGGCCTCGACCGCGGCGCCCGCACCGCGCGCGACGGCGCCCGGCACCCGGAACCGCGGCGGGGGCGCACCGACCGCCGCGCAGATCCCGGCGACCATCTCCGCGACCGTCCGCGGCTCGCCGTTGGTGACGACGTACGCCTGCCCGCGCACGACGCCGTCGTCGTCGCCGAGCCGCCCCAGGGCCGCGACGAGCGCCGACGCCGCGTTGTCGAGGTAGGTCGTGTCGATGAGCGACGCGCCGTGCCCGAGCAGCGGCAGCCGCCCCGTCCGGGCACGCTCGGCGATGCGCGCGACGAGCTGCTCGTCGCCGGGACCCCAGACGACGTGCGGGCGGACCGCGACGACGCGCAGGTCGCCGTCGGCCACGAGCGCGAGCAGCTCGGCCTCGGCCTTGGTGCGCGCGTACTCGCCGTGCGTCCCGTCCGGGTCGGCGGGTGGCGCGTCGGCCCCCACGATCGACGTGCCCGTGTGCGCGACGGACGGCGACGACACGTGCACGACGTCGGTCGCGCCGTGCCGTCGCGCCGCGTCGAGGACGGTCCGCGTGCCCTCGACGTTGACGCGCCGGAAGTCCGCGGGATCACCCGCGAGCGACACCTTGGCCGCCAGGTGGACGACGGCCTCGACGCCGCGGACGGCGCGGTCGACGTCGTCGGGGTCGGTCACCGAGCCGAGGACGTCCTCGGCGCCGTCGACGCCGCTCGGTCGGCGCTGGAACGTGCGGACGTCGTGCCCGGCGTCGCGCAGGTGCTCGGCGGTCGTGCGGCCGAGGAGCCCGGACGCGCCCGTGACGAGGACCTTCACGGCCGGCCCATCCGGCCGCCCGCGAGGACGCCCTCGGCCCACGTCGCGAGCCGGGCCCGGTCCACCTTGGAGTTGTGCCGGACGTCGGTCGGCAGGTCGGGCACGACGAGCACCGCCGCGACCGGGAGCCCGACGGCGGCGCGCACGCCGGCCGTGAGCTCGGGGGTCGCGAGGCCGGGGCGGCGGGCACCCGGGTCGGTCTCGACGACGACGACGAGCTGCTGCGTGCCCCGCGGCCCGACGCCGACGACGCCGGCGCGCCGCACGCCCGTCACCGACTCGGCCCGCTGCTCGGGCCCGACCGGGGTCACGGGACCGTCGGCCGTCACGACGACGTGCGCGAGGCGCCCCTCGACCCACAGCCGGCCCTCGGCGTCGAGGTGCCCGACGTCACCGGTCCGGTGCCACCGCGCACCCGGCTCGACGGCGACGCCGACGTCGGCCCGCGTCACGCCGTCGCCGTCGGGCGTCCCGCGCCGGCTCTCGCGGTCCGTGAGCCACAGCCGGTCGTAGTGGTCCTTGACGTGCGGCGCGGCGACGACGACCTCGCCCGTGACGCCGGGCGCGACACCGGGCGTCCCCGTGGCCCGGCCGTCGTCGTCGAGCGCGCTGATCGTGACCGTCACATCCCGTGCGGGCGGACCGACGCACACGCCGCCCGCGCCACCCGCGCCACCGGGAGCCGCCGCACCCGCACCCGCCGCGCGGATCCCGTCGAGCGTCACGTCCGTGAGCAGCAGGCCCTCCGTCATGCCGTACGGGGTGTGCGGGACGGCCTCCGGCATGAGCCGCCCGACGGCGACGAGCAGCCGCTCGGGCACGGGCGCCCCGGCCGACAGCACGAGGCGCACGCCCGCGAGCGCGCGCTCGTCCGCCGAGGTCAGCTCGTCCGAGGTCGCGACGACGTTCGCGACGGCCGCCGGCGACAGGAACACCGCCGTCGCGTCGGCCGCGGCGACCGCCGCGGCGACGGCGCGCGCGGTGAGCGTGCGCGGCGCGGTGACGTCCATGTCGGGCGTGACCGAGCGGCAGCCGAGCGCGGGTCCCAGCAGCGCGAACGGCGGGAACCCCGCCACGAGTCCCGTGCCGACGCCCAGATCGTACTGGCCCGCGAGCGCGTCGCGCATCGCCGCGAGCTGCTCGTGCGTGTACGCGACGCCCTTGGCCGGACCCGTCGAGCCCGACGTGAACAGCACCGCGGCGAGGTCGGTCGGCCCGGGTTCGGGCGGCAGGTCGGTGACGACGGAGAGGTCGACCAGGTCGGGCAGGCTCGTCTCCACGCCGAGCGCGGCGGCGGTCGCGGCGGGCAGCGTCGTCGTCGACACGCGGCGTCCGGGCCAGCCGAGCGCCCGCGCGGCGGCGAGCCCCTTGCGCTCGCCGACGACGACGGCCGGCTGCGCGCCCCGGACGGCACGCGTGAGTCCGCGCGGCCCGAGCCCGGCGTCCGCGACGACGACGACCGCGCCGATCCGCAGGCACGCGTACAGCGTCGCGGTGAGGTCGGCGCCGGGCGGGACGAGGAGCGACACCCGGTCCCCCGGACGCACGCCGGCCGCGTGCAGACCGCGCGCGACCTCGCGCACGCGGCGCGCGAGCAGCCGCCACGTGACGGTGCGGACGCCCTCGCCCGTGCTCGGCGCCATCTCGACGAGCGCGGTCGAGTCGTCCTCGGCGAGCTCGTCGAGGCGGCGCCACAGCGGGGCCCGGGCGTCGCCCGTCGCGACGGTCGCGCGCTCACCGGCCAGGTGCGTCACGCGCGCCCGGGTGACGTGCACGCCGACGACGCCGCCGTCGGCCCCGTCCGGCGCGTGCGTCGCCTCCCGCTCCACGGAGCCCGCGACGTGGGCTCGTGCACCCGGCTCGCCGGGCTCGTCGGACGCCCAGGGCTGCTCGCCGAACGCGGCGGGTTCGGCGCGCAGGACGGCCTCGCGGCGGTCGGCGAGCCAGGTCCGGACCGCACCGGCAACGTCGACGTCCTCGGCGACGAGGTGCCCCGCGCCCTCGAACCGGTGCACCTGCGCACCGGGCAGCCGCTCGAGCAGGTCGCCGAGGTGGACGTCGCCGAACACGGGGTCGCGGGGCCCCCACAGCAGGAGCGCCGGGACGTCGAGGCGCCGGACGCCCTCGGCGACGCGGTCGAGCTCGTCCGCGCTCGGGTGCTCGGGCCCCACGGGGATGTCCGCGACGAACGCACCGATCCCCGACCTGCGGTCGGCGGTCCCGTACGGCGCGCGGTAGGCGTCCTTGACGTCGTCGGCCAGCGGCGGGTGCGCGAGCGCCAGGGTCGTCTCGAGGAACGCGGGCGTCGCGACGGTCGACGTGCCGAGGACGCCGAGCGCGAGCCGCAGCGGTGCCGGGACGGGCCGTTCCTCGGGCTGGTGGACCGCGGTGTTGAGCAGCACCACGCCCGACAGCACGTCGCGGTGGTCGACGGCCCACCCGAGCGACACGACGCCGCCCCAGTCGTGGCCGACCGTGACGACCGGGCCGTCGAGCCCGAGGCCCAGCGCGTCGGTGAGGTCGCCGAGGTCCCGGACGCGGCGGCGCAGCGAGCGGTGCGTGCCGGTCCGCTCGGAGAACCCCATCTCGAGCTGGTCGACCGCCACGACGCGCCACACGTCGGGTGCCGCGTCGGTCCCCGGCGCCAGGGTGCCGGTCGTGGCACCGGCCGCGGCGTCGGCGGCCTCGAGGGACGCCGCCACGACGTCGCGCCACAGGTAGGACCACGTCGGGTTGCCGTGCACGCACAGGAGCGTCCCGACCGGCGTGACGCCGCGCTCGGCCAGCAGCGGCCCGGTGTCCAGGACGTGCCACGTGCGCTCCGGGCGGGGCGCCGCCGCGTGCCGCGCGGCACGGTCGCCGCCGTCGCGCGGGGTCTGCGCCGTGCGGCGCTCGCTGCTCGCCGGGTCACCCTCGGCGTGGGTCCCGCTGCCCCAGCCGAGCGCGCCGACGACGGGCGTCTCCGGGACGACGACGAGGCGCGACCAGGCCGCGTCGAGGCCGGGCAGGCCGTCGGGCGGGAGGGACGCGGGCGCCGTCGTCGGCGCGGGCAGGCGGTCCGCGGGGGTGCTCGTCACCAGGCGAGCTCCATCATCGCCGTGTTGATGCCGGAGCCCACCCCCATGAGCAGGACGCGGTCGCCCGGCGAGAGGCTCGGCGCCTCGTGCGCGAGCGTGATCGGGATGGACGCGGGCCCGACGTTGCCGAACCGCGGGTACGTCAGGGGCACGCGCGACCGGTCGAGCTTCGCGGCCTTGATGATCGCGTTGGTGTGGACGTCCGACACCTGGTGCATGACGTAGCGGTCCATGGCCGACCAGTCGAAGTGCTGGCGGGCCTCCTTCCACGCCGCCATGACGAGCTGCATCCCGCCCTTGAGCAGCGCCTTCGCGTCGGTGTACATGCCGGTCACGCCGCCTACGCACAGGTCGTTGAACTGCGTCGCGGCACGCGTCACGCCGCCGAGCAGCCGGTGGCCGGACGGGTGCTCGTCCGCGCGGCCCAGCACCGCGGCGGCCGCACCCGACCCGAGGGTGAGCGTCGGGAACTCGCGCAGGAAGTCGGCGCGCGTGGTGCCCTCGCGCGACAGGCGCTCGACGGTGTTGCGCTGCACCTCGTCCGCGTCCTCGCCGTCGACGACGACCGCGTACTCGATCTGCCCCGCGTCGATGAGCTGCGCCGCGAGGCTCATCCCGTTGACGAAGCCCAGGCACGCGTTGGCGATGTCGAAGTTCACGGCCGACGACGGCAGCCGCAGGCCGTGGTGCATGCGCACCGCGACGGACGGCTCGAGGTGGGGCCGCGTGACCGACGTGTTGACGAGCAGCCCCACGCGGGAGCGGTCGACGCCGGCCTCGGCGAGCGCCTTCTCCCCCGCCTCGATCGCGGCGGTGTCGAAGCCCTGCCCCTCGGCCCAGTTGCGGCGCTCGTGGACGCCCGCGATCCGCTCGAGCAGGCCCGTCGGCAGGTGCAGGCGGTCCAGGACCGGCCGCAGGCGGCGGTCGAGCTCCGCGGACGTCGTGACCCGGTCGGGTGTCACGGCGGCCAGGGAGAGCAGGGCCACGTTGCGGTACGTCGATGTCGCGTTGCCGTCCACTCGCACGCCCCTCAAGGTCACGGAAGGTCCTCATCCTCTCCTGACGGCCGGTCGCGTGCACCTGAAGGGCGGACGGCGGTCGGTGGCGGTGTCGGGACGCGCGGCTAGCGTGGTCGGACGTGGCCCTCCCCGACCCGTCCGGACCGTCGTCGACCAGCGCGACCGAGTGGTGGCGCTCGGCCGTGATCTACCAGGTGTACCCGCGCTCGTTCGCGGACTCCGACGGCGACGGCGTGGGCGACCTGCCGGGCGTCACGGCCCGCCTGGAGCACCTCGCCGACCTCGGTGTCGACGCCGTGTGGCTGTCGCCGTTCTACCGGTCGCCGCAGGCCGACGCGGGGTACGACATCAGCGACCACCGCGACGTCGACCCGCTGTTCGGCCGGCTCGAGGACGCGCGGGACCTCGTCCGGCGGGCCCACGCGCTGGGGCTGCGCGTGGTCGTCGACGTCGTGCCGAACCACACCTCCGACGAGCACCCGTGGTTCCGCGCCGCGCTAGCGTCGCCGCCCGGCAGCCCCGAGCGCGCGCGGTACGTGTTCCGCGACGGGCGAGGCGACCACGGCGATCTCCCGCCCAACAACTGGCGCTCGGTGTTCACCGGACCGGCCTGGACCCGCGTGACCGAGATGGACGGGTCCCCCGGCCAGTGGTACCTGCACCTGTTCGACTCGCGGCAGCCGGACCTCGACTGGTCGCACCCGGAGGTGCGCGAGGACATGCTCGACACGTTCCGCTTCTGGGTCGACCTGGGTGTCGACGGGTTCCGCGTCGACGTCGCGCGCGGGCTCGTCAAGGAGGAGGGCCTGCCCGACTTCCCCGAGGAGCTCCAGCACAGCGCGCACGTCGCACCCGACGGCCGGCGGACGCCCCTGTTCGACCAGGAGGGCGTGCACGACGTCTACCGGTCGTGGCGCTCCTTCCTCGACGGCCTGGGCGGGGGCCGCGGCGGGCAGCACCTGCTCGTCGGCGAGGCGCACCTGCCCCCGGAGCGGCTGTCGCGCTACGTGCGGCCGGACGAGATGCACCAGGCGTTCAACTTCGCGTTCCTCGAGACGCCGTTCGACGCCCGCGCGTTCCGCCGCGTGGTCGACGACTCCCTCGCGTCGTTCGGCTCCGTCGGCGCGACGACGACGTGGGTGCTCAGCAGCCACGACGACGTGCGGCCCGTGACGCGCTTCGGCCTGCCGCCCGGCACCGTCCTGTGGCACGGCATCGGTCCGGACGACCCGCAGCCCGACGTCGAGGCGGGCCGTCGGCGGGCGCGCGCCGCGGCGCTGCTCATGCTGTCGCTGCCCGGGTCCGCGTACGTCTACCAGGGCGAGGAGCTGGGTTTGCCCGAGCACACGACGATCCCGCCCGAGGCGCGGCGGGACCCCACGTTCGCGCGGTCCGGCGGCTCGGCCGTGGGGCGTGACGGGTGCCGCGTGCCCGTCCCGTGGGAGGCGGACGCGCCCGCGTACGGGTTCAGCCCGACCGGCGCGTCGTGGCTCCCGCAGCCGCCGGAGTTCCGCGACCTCGCGGCCGACCGCCAGCGCGGCGTCGTGGGCTCCACGCTCGAGCTGTACCGCGCGGCGCTGCGGGTCCGGCGTGCCCACGGGCTCGGGGCGGGGACGCTCGAGTGGCTCGACGGCACCCCCGACGACGACGTGCTCCGGTACCGCGTACGCGACGTCGTCGTCGTCGTGAACCTCGGGACGCGGCCGGTCTCGGGGCTCGCGGGCGCCGAGGTGCTGGTCGCGTCGGAGCCGGTGGCCCGCGGCACGGTCGCGGGCGGGTCGGCGGCGTGGTTCCGGGCCGACGACGCGGTCGGGCCCGCCACGGTGCCCGATTCGTGACCTCCGAAGCCTCCCGCCGGCGCGCCGCCCGCCGGTAGCGTCGCGCTCGTGACCGCCGCCACCGACGTCGAGGGCATCGAGCTGCTCGTCCCCGCCGGCTACGACGTGCTGTGGTCCGCCGTCGTGCTGGCGAACCTCGTGCTGCTCGGCGCGGCGCTCGTCGTCTGGTCGCGCGCCCGCGTGGGCGGGGGTGGCGGGCTGCTCGACGTCCTGGTGATCGTCCTGGTGCCGTTCCTGGGTCCCGCGGCGTACCTCACGGGCCGGGCGCTCGCACGACGTCGGACGGCGTCGTGAACCTGCCCCCGGTCGCCCGGACCGCGCTGACGACCCTGACCGTCCTCCTGGCGGGCGGCGTCTCGCTCGTCGCGATCGGGCTGGGCGTCACCGCGGTCGCGACGGTCGCGGGCGTCGTCGAGGTGGTCGCGCGCGCCGTGACGGGCTGACGCGCCCGAGAACCGCGACCCACGCGAGGACCGCTGGACGGGCCGCAGGACGGACCGCTCGACGGACCGCAGGACGCCCGCGGGACCTCAGCGGCCGAGGGGTCCCCCCGCACGGTCGACGAACCGGCCCCCGACGAGGACGGGGACGGTCGCGCTCGAGCCGACCTCGGCGGCGATGCGCACGTCCTCCTCCCAGCCGCCGGCGGCGAGCTCCCGACCGCTCGCGCACGCGAGCAGCGCGTCGAGCTCCTCGCCGCGGACCCCGCGGTACGCGTCGACCGCGGCCTGTGCCTCGGGCGACAGCGCGCGACCCTCCCGGGCCAGCACGTCGGCGACCGCACCGACGCCCCACAGGTCCTCGACGGCGGGGCGGAGCGACCCGTCGGGCCACCGCTCCCCCGCGGCGACGAGCGCGACCGTCCCGCCCGCCGCCGCGAGCGCGCGCCCGACCGCGTCGGCGTTCCGCAGGCACGCGCCGACGACCGCGCCCGCCTCGGCGGCGAGGCGGTGGGCGAGGGTCGACCCGTTGGGTGACGGCAGCACGAGCCGCTCGACGTCGCGCACGCGTCGGACGCTGCCCGGCGAGAGCGACACGTCGCCGAGGCCCGAGCGTGAGCGGGGCACCGCGAGCGCCGCGTCGGCGTCGCGGGCGAGCTCCGCGGCCCCCGCGTCGCGCCACGGGTACGGGAGCACGGCGATGCCGCGGTCGGCCGCGACGGACAGGGTGGTCGTGAAGGACAGCACGTCGACGACGACCGCCCGGTCCGCACCCGGGGCGACGCACTCGGCGCCGCGCAGCCCCCAGTCGAGGCGGACGTCGAAGCCGGACTGCCCGTGGGCGTCGTCGTGCGGGGTCACCGCGCGATCCTGACCCACCTCGGGGCCCCGCCGCGAGAGCGGACCGGTACGGTGCCCGCGGCGCACGCCGCGCCGCGGACGGAGGGGGCGCGCATGACGTACTCGGGGTGGTCGCATCGGCCGGGAGCGGGTGGGCTCAAGCAGCGCCTCCGGCTCGTCGCGGCCGGCTGGGTCGTCGTCGGGTTCGCGGGTGCCGGGATGGCCGCGCTCGTCGCGGTGCTCGTGCTCGTCGGGCTCGGACCGTTCGGACCGCAGTCGCGCGTCGACGTCGAGCGCGAGGTGCCGTGGGGCGAGGAGGTCGAGACCACGGGCGTCTCGCCGGGAAGCCTGGTCGTGCTGGCGTACCCCGCGTCGGTCGACGTCGCGGAGGTGAGCTGCTCGTGGACGAGCCGGGTCTACTCGACGGGCGAGCAGCGCAGCGGTGAGCTCGAGGTCGGCCGGCCCGACGGAGCCGCCGCCACGATGAGGTCCCGGGACGGCCGTGAGTGGGTACCGGTCGCCGTCACGGGGCGGCGGTGGATGGAGGCGGACCACGTGTCGTGCACCGGCGGCGGTGCGGCGACGACCGGTCTGGCCGACGACGAGCTCCTGACGTCGCGCTTCCGCCTCGGCGTCGGCGTCGTCCTCACCGTCGTCGCGCCCGTCCTCGCGGGGCTCGGCGCGCTCGCGCTGTCGTTCACGCGGAGGTGGAACCGCGAGGCAGCCGAGCAGGACGCGGCCATGCGCGCGCACGGCCTCGTCCCGCAGGCGTGGCCGCCCGGGACCTGGGGACCGCCGCGTCAGCCGGGTCCGCAGGGTCGGCCGGGCCCGCCGCACGCGCACGGCCCGCAGGCCCCGCCGCACGCGCAGGGGCCGCAGGGACCGCCCGCGCCCCCCCACCCGCCGGGTCGCGACCCGTACGCACCCCCGCACGAGCGCTGACGTCCTGGCGGGCACCGACCTCACCGAGATGAGCTTTCCGCCCGGTGAGCCGCGCGACACGCCGCGCGCGACGCCCATCTCGGCGACGGGTGAGCGTCCTGCGCGATATGCGCGGGCCTCGACGGTCCGCGTCGGCGAGAATGGACGCCCGTGAGCGAGGCCGAGCAGGACCGCACCCCGTCGGGTGACCGACGACGACGGTCCTCGCGCGGCCGCGGACGGGGCCGACGCCCGGACGGCCCCCGTGCCGACGCACCCCGCACGGACGGCGCGGACCGCTCGCCCGACGCCCCCGACCGCCGTCGCGGCCGGCGCCCGACGACCGACCCCACGGACCGCGCCCGCGACGCCGTCCAGGCGGCCGCGCGCGAGCAGGCCCGCCGTGAGCGCCGCGCGGCGACCCGACGCGCCGTCGTCGTCCCGCCGATCACCTACCCCGAGGAGCTGCCCGTCTCGGCGCGCCGCGCCGACATCGCGGCGGCGATCCGCGACCACCAGGTCGTCGTCGTCGCGGGCGAGACGGGGTCCGGGAAGACGACGCAGCTGCCCAAGATCGCGCTCGAGCTCGGCCGGGGCCGCCAGGGGCAGATCGGCCACACGCAGCCGCGGCGGATCGCGGCGCGCAGCGTCGCCGAGCGGATCAGCGAGGAGATCACGGGCGGCTCCGGCGCGCTCGGTTCGATCGTCGGCTACCAGGTGCGGTTCACCGACCAGTCGAGCGAGGAGACGCTCGTCAAGGTCATGACCGACGGCATCCTGCTCGCGCAGATCCAGCGCGACCCGATGCTGCTCGCGTACGACACGCTGATCGTCGACGAGGCGCACGAGCGCAGCCTCAACATCGACTTCATCCTCGGGTACCTCACGCGCCTGCTGCCGCGCCGCCCGGACCTCAAGCTGGTCATCACGTCCGCGACGATCGACTCGGAGCGGTTCGCGCGGCACTTCGCCGGCCCGCCGACCGAGGAGCACCCCGACGGCGTCCCGGCGCCCGTGGTCGAGGTGAGCGGCCGCACCTATCCCGTCGAGATCCGGTACCGGCCGCTGTCGCCCGACCCGGAGGAGTCCGGGCGCAGCCCGGACGACGACGTCCTGCGCGACCTCGACGACGCGCCGCGCACCGCGAAGAAGGCCAAGCCGCCGCGCGCCGCGGAGGACCGCGACCTCATGACCGCGATCTGCGAGGCCGTCGACGAGCTCGCGCACGAGGGGCCGGGCGACGTCCTCGTGTTCCTCTCGGGCGAGCGCGAGATCCGCGACGCCGAGGAGGCGCTGCGTGGGCACCTCGGCCCGCGCGTGACCGACCCGCGCCACCCGCAGGCCGTCGAGCTGCTGCCGCTGTACTCGCGGCTCTCGGCCGCCGAGCAGCACCGCGTGTTCGCCGCGCACAGCGCGCGCCGGGTCGTGCTCGCGACGAACGTCGCCGAGACGTCGCTGACGGTGCCGGGCGTCCGGTACGTCGTCGACCCGGGCACGGCGCGCATCTCGCGCTGGTCGAAGGCCACCAAGGTCCAGCGCCTGCCGATCGAGCCGATCAGCCAGGCGTCGGCCAACCAGCGGTCGGGCCGCTGCGGCCGCGTCGCCGAGGGCGTCGCGATCCGGCTGTACTCCGAGGCCGACCTCGCGTCGCGCCCGGAGTTCACCGAGCCCGAGATCCTGCGCACGTCGCTCGCGTCGGTGATCCTCCAGATGGTCGCGGTCGGCGTCGCCGCCACGCCCGACGACGTCGCGGCGTTCCCGTTCGTCGACCAGCCCGACACGCGGGCCGTCCGCGACGGCGTGCAGCTCCTCACGGAGCTCGGCGCGCTCGAGACGACGCCGTCGGGCACGCGGCTCACCGAGGTCGGTCGCGCGCTCGCGATGCTGCCGATGGACCCGCGGCTCGCCCGCATGATCGTCGAGGGCGGGCGGCGCGACGTCGCACGCGAGGTCATGGTCATCGCCGCGGCGCTGTCCATCCAGGACCCGCGCGAGCGACCCGCCGAGATCCGTGCGCAGGCCGACGCGCTGCACGCGCGCTTCGCCGACCCGACGTCGGACTTCCTCACCTACCTCAACCTGTGGCACCACGTCCGCGAGCAGCAGCGCGAGCTGTCGGGCTCGGCGTTCCGCCGCCTGTGCAAGGCCGAGCACCTCAACTACCTGCGGCTGCGCGAGTGGCAGGACGTCGTCGCGCAGCTCAAGGAGATGGCGAAGCCGCTCGGCATCGCGGTCCGCCCGCCCGCGCAGGTGAACACGGTCGCCGACGAGGACGTGGACGTCACCGCGCCCGGCGCGCTGCGGCGCGCGTGGGACGCCGACCGGATCCACCAGTCGCTCCTCGCGGGCCTGCTGTCGCACGTCGGGATGCAGGAGGTCACCGAGGTCCGCGTCGGTGGCCCGGCCAAGGGCGGCGGCCCCAGGGACCGGCCGGGCCGCAGGCCCCAGGCGCGCAACGAGTACCTCGGCGCGCGGGGCGCGCGGTTCGCGATCTTCCCCGGCTCGCCGCTGTCGAGGAAGCCCCCCGCGTGGGTCATGGCCGGCGAGCTCGTCGAGACGTCCCGCCTCTGGGCGCGCGACGTCGCGCGGATCGAGCCCGAGTGGGCCGAGGAGCTCGGGCAGCACCTGGTCAGGCGCACCTACTCCGAGCCCGCGTGGTCGACGAAGCAGGGCGCCGCGACCGCGTTCGAGCGGGTGCTCCTGCACGGGGTCCCCGTCGTCGCGCGACGTCGCGTCCTCTACGCGAAGGTCGACCCCGAGCACGCGCGTGAGCTGTTCGTCCGGCACGCGCTGGTCCAGGGCGAGTGGACGACGCACCACCGCTTCTTCCACGACAACGCCGCGACGCTCGCCGAGGCCGAGCAGCTCGAGCACCGCGCACGCCGCCGCGGCCTCGTCGTCGACGACGACGTCCTGTTCGCGTTCTACGACGAGCGCGTCCCCGCCGACGTCGTCTCGGCGCGGCACTTCGACCAGTGGTGGAAGCGCGCGCAGCGCGACCAGCCCGACCTGCTGACGTTCCGGCTCGACGAGGTCATCACCGACGAGGCCGCCGGGCTCGGCGAGGACCTCGCGCGGTTCCCCGCCGAGTGGCAGCAGGGCGACCTCCGCCTGCCGCTCACCTACCAGTTCACGCCGGGCACCGAGGCCGACGGCGTCACGGTCCACATCCCCCTCGCGGTGCTCAACCGGGTGCGGCCCGAGGGCTTCGACCGGCTCGTTCCGGGCATGCTGCCCGAGCTCGTGACCGCGACGATCCGAGGGCTGCCCAAGCCCGTGCGCGTGCAGCTCGTCCCGGCGCCCGACGTCGCGCGCGAGGTCGTCGCGTGGATCGAGGCGAACGAGCCGTCGTGGGAGGACACGGTGCGTGCGGCCGACATGGCGCCGTCGTTCGCCGAGACGTTCACGCGCGCGGTGCGGGTGCTGCGCGACGTCGAGGTCCCGTCCGACGTATGGCCGGTGACCCTGCCCGCGCACCTGCGCATGACCTTCCGCGTGCACGACGAGCGGGGCAGCGGCTCCGTCGTCGTCGACGAGGGCACCGACCTCCTCGCGCTGCAGCGTCGCCTCGCTGCGCAGTCGCAGAGCGCGGTCCGCTCGGCCGTGCGCGACGCCGTCCGCGCGGCCGTCGCGGAGAAGGCCGCGCGCACGGGCGCGGCGCCGGACCCGGACCCGGGCACGGCCGACCCCTCTGGCCGGCCCGGGACCCAGGTCGGCGTCGCACCGACGGGTCGTCCGCACGCCGACGCGACGCCGGACCCGACGCAGGCGGCAGGCGCAGTCGTGCTCGAGCGCGACGCGCTGACGACCTGGCCGGACGGGCTGCCCGACGGACGGCTGCCGGAGGTCGTCACCACGGCGGCCGGTGGGCTGACGGTGCACGGGTACCCGGCCCTCGTCGTCGAGGGCGCCCCCTCGGCGGCGTCGCGTCCGGTCGCGCTGCGCGTGCTCGCCGACGCGAGCCTGCAGGACCGTCGGCACGCCGAGGGCGTCCGCGAGCTGCTGCTGGGCGAGCTGGCGCTCGCGACGGGGCGCATCACGAGCCGGTGGACGACGACCGAGTCGCTCACCCTGGCAGCGAGCCCGTACCGGACGACCGACGCGCTCGCGCGCGACCTGCAGCGGACCGCGCTCGACGCGCTGCTCGACGAGACCGCCGGCGGCGCCGCGACCGTCCGCGACGCCGCGACGTACGCGCGGGTGCGCGCCGTCGCACGCGACGCGCTCGAGGACCGCACGCACCGCGTCGCGCGCGACACCGCCGCGGTCCTCGCCGCGGCGCGCGAGCTCGACACGGCCGTCCGCGGGACGACGAGCCTCGCGCTGCTCAACACCCTCACGGACGTGCGGGACCAGTCGGCGCGCCTCGTCCACGACGGCTTCGTGTCCGCGACGGGCGCCGGCCGGCTCCCGCACCTCGTGCGCTACCTGCGCGCCGCGCAGCACCGGCTCGCCAAAGCCGCCGAGAACCCGGGCCGCGACGAGGGGCTCGCGTGGCAGGTCCACGAGCTCGAGGACCTCTACGAGGACGCCGTCGCCGCGGCGCGCACCGCGTCCGGCGACGCCGCGCGCGACGCGCGGCACGTCGAGGTCCGCTGGATGCTCGAGGAGCTGCGCGTGAGCCTGTTCGCCCAGCACCTGGGCACCCCGCAGCCGGTGTCCGCCAAGCGCATCCGCACGGCGCTCGGCCGCTGACCCGGCCCGGTCGGTGGCCGGCCGGTGAGCCGTCCCCGGCCCGGTCGCGGACCGGCTTCCGGATGGCCCCCGACCGGGCGTCCGGACCGGGTGCGGCGGCCCTGCCGCGCGCACGCATTCACCCGCCGTTCACCCGTGAGCGGGCTGTCCGGTCGGTCCGGATTGCCCGTACGGTGTCCGGCATGGCGGACACGAACGACCTTGCCCGCGCCCGGGACGCCCTCACCGCACCGGCCGACGTGCTCGACACGTCGCTGCTCGGTGCCGTCCACGACGGCCTCCTCTCGGTCCCCGCGGAACCGACGGCCCTGCCCGGGACCGACGACGAGGCCCCGCGCCTCGCCGTCCGACGCCGCACGGGCTTCTGACCGGCCGCGCCGACGACGGCGCGCGCCGCAGCGCGTCCGCCGGGACGTGAGCGCCGTCCACAGCTCCGACGGACCCGGTCACGACCGCGTCGGTGGCCTGCGCCAGACTCGCGCTGTGCCTGACGAACCCGCACCCCTCGCGACCACGCCCGCGCCACCGACCACGCCGACGCCGACGACGCCGACCGGGCGCTGCTTCGGCGACGGAAACCCCCTCTACGCCGAGTACCACGACGCCGAGTGGGGTGTCCCGGTCCGCGGCGACACGGAGCTCCTCGAGCGCTTCTGCCTCGAGGCGTTCCAGTCGGGGCTCGCGTGGATCACGATCCTGCGCAAGCGGCCGGCGTTCCGGACGGCCTTCGCGGGGTTCGACCCGGAGGCCGTGGCGGCCTTCGGCGACGACGACGTCGAGCGCCTTCTCGCCGATGCGGGGATCGTCCGCAACCGGGCGAAGATCGAGGCGAGCATCGCGAACGCCCGCGCGGTCCTCGCGCTGTGGGAGGACGGCCGGACGCTGACGGACCTGGTGTGGTCGCACGCGCCCGAGCAGCGGGTCCGGACGCCGCGCGCCGTCACGTTCGCCGAGGTCCCGGCGACCACCCCCGAGTCGGCGGCCCTCGCCAAGGAGCTCAAGCGGTCCGGCTTCCGGTTCATCGGCCCGACGACGGCCTACGCCGCGATGCAGGCGTGCGGGCTGGTGGACGACCACCTCGCGGGGTGCCCGACGGTCAGCGCATGACCTTGCTCGCGTAGAGCGCGGAGTCGGCCCGCGCGACCCACGCGTCGTACGGGTCGCGATCCCACTGCGCGATGCCCGACGACCAGCCGCACGGCTCGTCGTCGCGCCGCAGGCGCTCGAGCAGCACCTCCGCCTGGTCCGCCGTCGTGTTCCGCAGCAGGACCGCGAACTCGTCCCCACCCAGCCGGCCGAGCGCGTCGCCGCGACGCAACGTGCTGCGCCAGCCGCTCGTGAGGCGGACCAGCACGTCGTCGCCGGCGGCGTGCCCGCCCTCGTCGTTGACGCGCTTGAAGTCGTCGAGGTCGAGCAGGGCCAGCACCAGCGGCTCGCCGGTCCGCGCGGCCGTGGCCGTCACCATCGCCGCGACCTCGCCGAACGCACGCCGGGACAGCACCCCGGTGAGCGGGTCGACCGTCGCCTCGGCCCGCAGCCGGCGCGTCTTGTCGTTCAGCACGACCGCGACGCCCGTCGTCGTCGCCATGAGGAAGAACCACGTCTGCGCGGGCGACTGCGCGCCCGCCACGAGCAGGCCCAGCGCGAGCGCCACCGCGACCACGACGAGGTGACCGACGACGGCCTGGAGCCCGTGCACCGACGCGGTGTAGAGCGCGACCCACACGAAGGACACGGCGGTCACCGCGATCCCGGCGGGCGTCGTCGACACCGCGACGCACACGCCCATCGCGGCGGTGGCGACCAGGAGGATGACGTGGACGACCCACGCGGGCGTGCGGTCCGGACGACGCAGCAGCCACGCCCCCAGCAGCGCCGCCGCCGACCCCGCGGTCGCGGCGACCTCGACCGGGGCGGTCGGGCTGAACGGGAACAGCGCGGTCGTCAGGCTCACCGCACCCACGATGAGCAGCACGCGGCCCAGGAGGCGGACCTCGGCGGGCCCGGGCCCCGGGGCGGTCGATGCCCTCGGGCGCATCGGTCCTCCTGAACGTCTCGGCGGCTGCCCATCGTCGCCCCGACCCGCACGCTGAGGAAGAACGGTGGACGATCACGCGCGGACGCCGCCCGAACGGGTGACGCGCGGGCGCGCCGCGTGGGCGGCCAGGCGTCCGGCACCGGCAGGTCACGCCTCCGCGGCGACCTCGCGCAGCCGGCCGAGCCGCTCACGCCACCACGCCTTCCGCTCGGCGACGGCGTCCGCGCCGTCGAGGCCGCGGTGCGTCGCCGACACGCGCGTCCGCGGACCCGCGGCGCCGTCGGGCAGGGCCGTGAGGCCCACCAGGACCCGCGTGCCGTCGGGGAACGTCCAGCGGACCGTCTTGCCCTCGGTCGCGCCGCGCACGTCGGGCTCGACGTCGAGCCAGCGCACGCGCTCGGCCGGCTCCACGCACAGGTCCCACGCCCGGGCGAGAGGGACCGCGACCGTCACGCTCGCCCCGGCGTCCCACGTGCCGTCGGGCCGCTGACCCGGGGCGCGCAGGCCGCGCGCCTGCTCGTAGCCGACCGTCAGCGACTGGCACCACCAGCCGTCGACGCCGTGCTCGTCACCGAGCCACCGGGCGATCCGCGGGTGCGTCCATCCGGTGGCTCCCGCGGCGTCGAGGAGCGCGAACCACTCCTCGCGCGGCCGGCCCGTGCGGTCGACGACGGAGCGTTCCGTCACGGACGCCTCGTGCGAGCGGATCGGGTCCTTGACCATCGGTCACCTCGTGGGGAGCTGGGCGCGGCGCACGAGCGCCTCGACGATGCGGACGTCCGCGTCGAGCCACGGGACGTCGAGCCACGTGCCCGTCTCGAGCCACCGCAGCTCGTCGTGCTCGACGAGCGGCTCGGGCTCGCCGCGGGTGATGACCGCGGGCCACAGGCGCAGCAGGTACCGCGACGAGATGCGCCACCCGCCGTCGTCGGGCCCGACCACCTCGGCGCCGAGCTCGACGGCGACCCCGAGCTCCTCGTGCAGCTCGCGGTGCAGCGCTCCCTCGGGCGTCTCGCCCGGGTCGACCTTGCCGCCCGGGAACTCCCAGCGTCCCGCGAGGCTCAGCGGGCGCCGACGGCGCGCGGCGAGCAGCAGCCGCGGGGCGTCGAGGTCGTCGACGACCGCCGCTGCGACCACCACCTGCGCGCCGGACGAGGTCATGCGCCGATTCTCTCAGGCGTCCCGAGACGCGCGCCCGCGCGGTCAGCCGGGCAGGTGCCAGGCGCCGCGGTGCGCGGCCAGCACCTCGTCCGCGACGTCCTCCGCACGCTCCTCGGCAGCCCGGCCGGTCACCCGGTGCACCAGCCCGGGGCGCGGCAGGACGAGGAGGTACAGCTCGACGACGCGCCCTGCGACGGCCTCGCGCACGACGAGCCTGTTCAGCCGGCAGCGCTCCTCGTAGCGGGACGTCTGCGCCTCGCGCCGCGAGATCTCGCCGAGGCCGCGCGGGCTGAACAGGCGGCCCAGGTCTGACGAGTGGCCGACGTAGCGCGTGGTTCCGTCCTGGACGAGCGCGAACACGCCGGGGCTCGACGGGATCGCGCGCTCGGGGTCGATGCGGCCGAAGGGTCCCCGCGCCCATGCGGGGTACCGGTGCTCGACCGCGGCCATGCCCGCGAGGGGCGCGTGCGAGATGACCTGCCCGTGCTGGTCGCGCTCGACGACGAGACGTCCCGCGTACGCGAAGACGCGGCGGGCGAGGACCAGGTGGTCGGGCGCCCAGTGCTCGTCGGCCGGGGGCGGCGCGGCCGCACGATCCACTGTCACCTGCCTGGGGACGGAGGCCCTGCCGGGCCGGGGGAAGGATCCCCCGACACTACCTCCGCCCACCCCGCGGCACGGTCGGTCCCGGCCGCGGTGCGCTCACCCGGGGGTGAGCGCCCGTGCTGTCCTGCTGGCTCCTGCTGGTGCTCCTGCTGGGTGCTGCTCGATGCGGCGAGGCCCCGTGCGTCGAGGCCCCGTGCGTCGAGGCTCCGTGCTGCGGGGCTCGCTGCGGGCGCTTCGCCGCCCGGTCGGGGTCAGCGCAGGCCGAAGGCGCGGGCGCAGGCGACGGCGTCGGCGCGGTTCGAGACGCCGAGCTTCTTGTAGACGCTGCGCACCTGCGACTTCACGGTGTTGCGCGTGACGAAGAGCTTGGTGGCGATCTCCTCGAGGGTGACGTCCTCGTCGAGGTTCGACAGGATGACGCGCTCGCGACGGGTGAGAGGGTCGGCGGAGCGCTGCGTGGGGATCTCGACGTCGGTCGACATGGGGTACCTCCTGGGGGGCCACGGTGCTAGGAGCGCCGTGTCGTTCGCTTGATACCGGATGAGAGGGCCCACCTCGCGGGTCATGACGCGGGTTTTCACCCTTGACCTGCGTGAGATCTCGCTCCGGACGTGCAGGGCTCCATCGGGATCCCCGCGAGCGGGGTGAAGTCCCAGGTCACGGGTTTTTCCCGGCGAACGGGCGTCGCGCCGTGGATTCACCCGGACGGAGCAGCGCGACGCGTCCTGGGCGCCGGGCCGAGTCCCTTCGTGGCCGCCCGAGAGCACCCGGGACGCGCCGACGGCCCCCCACCCGCGAGGGTGAGGGGCCGTCGACGACGGTCGCTGCGGGGTCAGGCCTGCACGAGCGCCGAGTACTCGTCCGCGCTGATGAGCGCGCCGGGGGTCGTGATCTCGACCTTGAGGAGCCAGCCGGCCCCGTACGGGTCGCTGTTGACGAGCGACGGGTCCTCGACGACCGCCTGGTTCGTCTCGACGACCCGCCCCGTCACGGGCGCGAAGATCTCCGACACCGACTTGGTCGACTCGAGCTCGCCGCACACCGAGCCGGCAGTCACCTCGGTGCCGACCTCGGGCAGCTCGACGTAGACGAGCTCGCCGAGCGCGTCCGCGGCGTGGCGCGTGATGCCGACCGTCGCGGGCGACGAGCCGTCGACCCACTCGTGCTCGGCGGTGTACTGCAGGTGGTCGGGGACGTTCTCGCTCACGGTGCTCCTCGGGTCCGCTGGGTCTGGTGCGCGGCGGACGTCGTCGTCCGTCGCGGGTCGGTTCGGTCGGGCGCTCAGGTGGCTCGACGGTAGAAGGGCAGGGACACGACGCGCACGGGCTCGGCGCGACCGCGCACGTCGACGGCGAGCTCGGTGCCGGGCGCGCTCACCTCGGGCGTCACGTAGGCGAGCGCGACGGGGTGGCCGAGCGTGGGCGACGGCGCACCCGACGTCACGTGCCCGACCGTCGCGCCGCGCGGCGCGAGCACGGCGTACCCGTGGCGGGCCGCGCGCCGTCCGAGGCCCTCGAGCCCCACCAGGACCCGCGCGGGCTCCGAGTGCGCGCGCGCCTCGAGCGCGTCCCGGCCGACGAACGGCAGCGGCGAGCCGTCGTCGTCGGTCTTGTCGAGGCGGACCACTCGGCCGAGGCCGGCGTCGTACGGCGTCGTCGTGCGGTCCAGCTCGTTGCCGTACAGCGGCATCCCGGCCTCGAGCCGGAGGCTGTCGCGGCACGCGAGGCCCGCCGGGACGAGGCCGTGCGGCTCGCCGGCGGCGAGCAGCGAACGCCACAGCGCGACCGCGTCGTCGGCGGCGCAGTACAGCTCGAACCCGTCCTCGCCCGTGTAGCCCGTGCGCGCGACGAGCGCCTCGACCGTGCCGCCGTCGACCGCGACCCGGGCGGGCGTGCACGCGTAGTAGCGCAGACCCGCGACAGCATCCCGGTCCGCCTCGACGACGACGGCGGCGAGGACGGCGGCCGCGGCCGGACCCTGGACGGCGACGAGCGCGGTCGTGGTGTCGACCGGGCCGGCGGGCTCGTCGACGGCCGCCGCACGCGCCTCGGCACCGGCCTCGACCCAGGCGCCGGAGTCCGACGTCGCGCCGCTGCAGCGCTGCTGGAGCTCGGCCGTCACGGTCGTCGCGTTGGACGCGTTGGCCACCACGAGGAACTCCTCGTCGCCCGTCCGGTAGACGACCAGGTCGTCGACCACCCCGCCGTCGGGTGCGCAGATCATCGTGTAGCGCGCCCGGCCGACGGCGAGACCCGAGATGTTCCCGACCAGCGCGCGGTCCAGCCCGCGACCCGCGTCCGGGCCCGCGACCCGGATCTGACCCATGTGCGACAGGTCGAACAGGCCGGCCGCGGAGCGCACCGCCTGGTGCTCGGCGACGTCGGACGTGTAGCGAAGCGGCATCGACCAGCCCGCGAAGCCCGTCATCGTCGCGCCGAGCGCGCGGTGCTCCGCGTCCAGGGGTGTGCGGCGCAGCTGCTCCGTCTCCCCAGCGGCCGTGGACGACGTCGTCGCGCTCATGCGTACTCCTCGATCGGGGGGCAGCTGCACACCAGGTTGCGGTCACCTGCAGCCTGGTCGATCCGACGCACCGGGGGCCAGTACTTCGCGGCCCGGAGTGCCGGGACCGGGAACGCCGCCGTCTCGCGCGAGTACGGGCGGTCCCACGCGTCGGTCAGGACGCTCGCCGCGGTGTGGGGGGCGTTGCGCAGCGGCGACTCCGCCGCCGACCAGCGCCCCTCCTCGACCGCGGCGATCTCGCCGCGGATCGCGACCATCGCGTCGCAGAACCGGTCGAGCTCCGCGAGGTCCTCGCTCTCGGTCGGCTCGACCATGAGCGTCCCCGCGACCGGGAAGCTCAGCGTCGGCGCGTGGAACCCGTAGTCCATGAGGCGCTTCGCGACGTCCTCGGCCGTGATCCCGGTGCGCTTCGCGAGGTCGCGCAGGTCGAGGATGCACTCGTGCGCGACGCGCCCGCCCGGCCCCGTGAACAGGACCGGGAAGTGCTGCGTGAGGCGCGAAGCGACGTAGTTGGCGCTCAGCACCGCGGTCTCCGTCGCGCGCCGCATGCCGTCCGCGCCCAGCAGCGCGACGTACGCCCACGAGATCGGCAGCACGCCCGCCGACCCGTGCGGCGCGGCCGACACCTGCGTCGCACCCCGCCCGGGCAGGAACGGCACGAGGTGCTCGGCGACCGCGACCGGCCCGACCCCCGGACCTCCCCCGCCGTGCGGGATCGCGAACGTCTTGTGCAGGTTGAGGTGCGAGACGTCGCCGCCCAGCTCACCGGGCTGCGCGAGCCCGACGAGCGCGTTGAGGTTCGCGCCGTCGATGTACACCTGCCCGCCCGCGGCGTGGACGAGGTCGCACACCTCGCGCACGTGCTCCTCGTAGACGCCGTGCGTCGACGGGTACGTGATCATGATCGCGGCGACGTCGTCGGCGTGCTCCTCGAGCTTCGCGCGCAGGTCCGCGAGGTCCACCTCGCCGTCGGGCGCCGTCGCGACGACGACGACGCGCATGCCCGCGAGGACCGCGCTCGCCGCGTTCGTGCCGTGCGCCGAGGCCGGGATCAGGCACGTCGTGCGCTGCTCGTCGCCCCGGCTGCGGTGGTACCCGCGGATCGCGAGCAGACCCGCGAGCTCACCCTGCGACCCCGCGTTCGGCTGCACGCTCACCGCGGCGTACCCCGTGATCTCCGCGAGCCACGCCTCGAGCTGCTCGACGAGCTCGGTGTAGCCCGCACGCTGGTCGGCCGGGGCGTACGGGTGGACGTCCGCGAAGCCCGGCCAGCTGATCGGCTCCATCTCGACCGCGGCGTTGAGCTTCATCGTGCACGAGCCCAACGGGATCATCGTGCGGTCCAGCGCCAGGTCCTTGTCGGCGAGGCGGCGCAGGTAGCGCAGGAGGGCCGTCTCGGAGCGGTGGAGGTGGAAGGTGGGGTGGTCGAGGAACGGCGTCGTCCGGTGGAGCTCGTCGGGGATGGCGTCCGCCGTTCCTGCGGTCGGGGAGGGCTGGGGGGTGAGGGCGGACAGGACCTTGGCGACGTCGTGCTCGCTCGTGGTCTCGTCGGTGGTGAGGCTGATGTGGTGGTCGTCCCAGCGGCGGATGTTGACGCCGGCCGCGAGGGCGGCCGCGACGGCGGCGTCCGGGTCGTCGGTGCGCACGAGGACCGTGTCGAAGAACGCGTCGTGGACGACCGCGAGACCGGCCGCGCGCAGGCCGGTGGCGATCGCCGTCGCCCGGGCGTGGACCGTCCGGGCGATGCGGACGAGGCCGTCGGGACCGTGGTGCACCGCGTACATCGCGGCCGTGACGGCGAGCAGGGCCTGGGCGGTGCAGATGTTGCTCGTCGCCTTCTCGCGGCGGATGTGCTGCTCGCGCGTCTGCAGCGCGAGGCGGTACGCGGGCGCGCCGTCGGCGTCGGTGCTCACGCCCACCAGGCGGCCCGGCAGCATGCGCTCGAGACCGGACCGCACGGCCATGAAGGCGGCGTGCGGGCCGCCGTTCCACATCGGCACGCCGAACCGCTGCGCCGACCCGACGGCGACGTCGGCGCCCGCCTCCCCGGGGGACGTGAGCAGCGTGAGCGACAGGAGGTCGGCGGCGACCGTCACGAGCGCGCCACGCTCGTGCGCCTCCTCGACGAGGGGCCGCAGGTCGCGGATGCGCCCCGACGTGCCGGGCTGCTGCACGACGACGCCCACGACGTCGTCGACGCCGGCGGGCAGCCCGTCCGTGAGGTCGGCCTCGACGAGCGGGAGGCCGAGCGCCTCCGCACGGCCGCGCAGGACCGCGAGCGTCTGCGGGTGCGTGTCGACGTCGACGACGACGACGCCGTCGGGCCGGCCCTTCACCGCGCGACGCATGAGCAGCACCGCCTCCGTGACGGCGGTCGCCTCGTCGAGCAGCGACGCCCCGGCCACGGGGAGCCCGGTCAGGTCCTCGACGACCGTCTGGAACACGAGCAGGGCCTCGAGGCGACCCTGGCTGATCTCGGGCTGGTACGGCGTGTAGGCCGTGTACCAGGCGGGGTTCTCGAGCACGTTGCGGCGGATCACCGGCGGCGTGACGGTCCCGTGGTACCCCAGCCCGATCATCGACGGGAGCACCGTGTTGCGGTCCGCGAGCGCCCGGAGGTCACGCAGGACCTCGGCCTCGGAGCGCGCGGCCGGCAGGTCGAGGCCGCCGGACATGCGGATCGCCTTGGGGACGGCCTGGTCGACGAGGTCGTCGAGCAAGAACGCGCCGACGGCCTCGAGCATGCGCTCGACGTCGGCGGGGCGCGGGCCGATGTGGCGGTCGGCGAAGCCGTCGGCGGCCGGGGTGTGGGGCAGGGTCACGAGGGGCTCCCGGAGAAGTGCCCGGCGCACGCCGGACGGGGTCAGGGTTCCCCGCTCTGTCATCCGCGACCGGGGTCGCGACCTGAGAGTTTTGCCGGTCCGCCGTGCCGCGAGGGCCGGGGCGCGCCGACTTGCACCGTCGGTGGGCCACCTCCGCGCCGGGCTCGGCACGCGGGTCGCCGCTTTCCAGAGTTGCCTCACCGTGGCGGTACGTGGGCCTGAGAGATTCCCGGGGAGGTTGCTCCTTCGGCGCCCGCCCCCGCCGCCAGGCTGGGGTGGGACTCTCCCGTCACGGTTCGAGCAGCGTGTTCAGTTGTCCTGCTGTGGTCGAGCGTACTCGCGCGCACGCCTGCGACCCCGCGCGGACCTGCACGGACCTGCACGGACCGGCGCATCCGCCGAGATGAGGGTTGCTGTCGGCGTGTCGGGCGACACGCCGACGACAAGCCTGATCTCGACGGAGGGGACGTGCTCGTGGCGGCGCGGGAGTCAGCGCTGCCAGGCGGCGATGCGGGTGACCGCCTCGTCGACCAGGGCCGTCGACGCGGCGAAGGACAGCCGGACCCAGCGATGCCCGTCCACCGGGTCGAAGTCCGTGCCGGGGGTGAGCGCGACCCCCGTGTCGGCGAGGAGCCGCTCGCACCACGCGACCGAGTCGTCGGTCCCGACGTCGGCGTAGAGGTAGAACGCGCCGTCGGGCGGAGCCACGCGCCAGCCGAGCTCGGGCAGGCGCCGCAGCAGCAGCTCACGCGTCGCCGCGTACCCCGCGACCAGCGCGTCGCACTCGGCGTACGCCTCGGGCGTCAGCGCCGCGAGGGCCGCGTGCTGCGCGAGCGCGGGCGGGCACAGCGCGAGGTTCCCCGCGAGCGCGTCGACGGCCGGCACGAGGTCGGGCGGCAGCACGAGCCAGCCCAGCCGCCACCCCGTCATCGCCCAGTACTTCGAGAAGCTCGACACGACGACGGCGCCCGCGTCCCCGTACCGCGCGGCCGTCGCCTGCTGCTGCGCACCGTCGCCGTACGTGATGCCGTGGTAGATCTCGTCGCTCACGAGGCGGACGTCGTACTCGGCGCACCAGTCGGCGATCGCGGCGAGGCCGTCGGCGTCGACCATGGTCCCGGTCGGGTTCGCGGGGCTCGCGAGGACGACGCCGTCGAGCCCGCCCGCGTAGTACGCCTCGGTGAGGTGCGCCGTCGTCGGCTGGTAGCGGCTCTCGGGCCCGCACCCGACCTCGACCACCTCGACGCCGAGCGCGACGAGGATGTTGCGGTACGCGGGGTACCCGGGACGCGCGAGGAGGACCCGGTCGCCGGGCTCGAAGGCCGCGAGGAACGCGAGCAGGAACGCCCCGGACGAGCCGGTCGTGACGGCCACGCGCGCGGGGTCGACGTCGACGCCGTACCAGCGGCCGTAGTGCTCGGCGATCGCGAGGCGCAGCGCCGGGGTGCCGACCGCCTCGGTGTACCCGAGGTCGCCGTCGGCGAGGGCCTGCCGGGCCGCCTCCCGCACGGAGGTGGGGGCCCCGGCGGTGGGCTGACCCGCGCACAGGCTGATCACGGGCTCGCCCGCGGCCCGGCGCGCGTTCGCGGCGGCGAGCACCTGCATGACGGCGAACGGCGGGACCTGCGAGCGCCGGGAGACCTTCATGCCCCCATCGTGCCCGCCCGCCTCGCCACCCGATCGCCGACTTCGCGTTCCTACGCCGAGTTCGCGGTCGACACGCGCGAGCTCGACGAGGAGAACGCGAGCTCGGCGGGTGCTCGGCGCGAGCCGGGCGGCGACGTGGCCGGTCCGCCGTCGCGCGGCCGGTCCGCCGTCGCGCGGCCGGTCCGCCGTCGCGTGGCCGGGCGGCGGTCGGTGTCAGTCGAAGTCGAAGAGGTCCTCGAGGAACGAGCCCTTCTTCTTGCGCCGGCCGTAGGGGCGCCCGGTCCGCGGGTCGATGCCGCGCTGCTCGTACCCGCGCTGGTCGTACCCGCGCTGGTCGTAGCCGGGCTGCCCGTAGCCGGGCTGCGCGTAGGGCCGCTCGCCGTAGCCACCTCCCGGGTACGCGCCGCCGCGGGGGTCGGGTGCGGGCGCCCCGTAGCCCGTGCCGCGGGGGTCGGCGAACCGCGGCTCGTACGAGCGGTCGTGGTGGTCCGGCCGGTACTCGCCGGTCGCGGCGTCCATCGCGGCCTGCGCCGCAGCCGGCGTCGTCGACCGCTCGATGATCTTGTCGAGCTCACCCCGGTCGAGCCACACGCCTCGGCACCGCGGGCAGTAGTCGATCTCGATCCCCTGCCGCTCGGTCATGACGAGCTCGGCCTCGTCGATCGGGCACCGCATGCCGTCCTCCTCGGGTCGCGCGCCCGCCGATGCGTCCGCGCTGGTCGACCAGCCCAGCATCCCCGATGACGGCCCACCCGCGCGACGCGGGTCCGCCCGCCCCCCCGAACGGGACCTACGCGACGACGAACCCGTCGTCGGCCCGCACGTCCGCGCCGCCCCCACCACCCCCGAGGCGGACCGGGCAGCGCTCCGCGAGGAGCTCGGCGAGCTGCTCGGCGGGCGCGGGCCGCGCGAACAGGTACCCCTGGGCCTCGTCGCACCCGCACCGCGCGACGAGCTCGCGCTCCGACTCGGTCTCGATGCCCTCGGCGACGATCCGCAGGCCCAGGCTGTGGGCGAGCGCGGCCGTGGACTCGACGATCCGCTCGGCGCGCGGGTCGCCCGCGAGCGCCTCGGCGAAGCTCCGGTCGAGCTTGAGCTCGTCGAGCGGCAGGTCCCGCAGGTAGGCGAGCGAGCTGTAGCCCGTCCCGTAGTCGTCGATCGAGACGCGGATGCCGCGCGAGCGCAGCTCGCCGAGGACGGCACGGCCCGTGACGTGGTCGTGCAGCAGCAGCTCCTCGGTGACCTCGACGACGAGCGACGACCCGTCGAGGCCGTGGCGGTCGAGGATCGCGTCGAGCCGCTCGGGCAGGCCCTCGTCGACGACGGCGTCGGCCGGCACGTTGACGGCGACCGGGAGCGGCCGGCCGTCGTCGCGCCAGCGCCGCGCCTGCGCGAGCGCCGCGTCGAGGACCAGCTCGGTGAGCCGAGGCAGCTCGCCGGCCTGCGCGAGCAGCCCGAGGAACTGGCCCGGGTAGAGCAGGCCCTCGTCGGGGTCCTGCAGCCGCGCGAGCGCCTCGACGCCCGTGACCGCACCCGTGCGGAGATCCACCTTGGGCTGGAAGTGCACGACGACGCCGCCGTCGCGCAGCGCGGTGCGCAGCCGCTCGACGCGCTGGAGGCCGCTGCGGCTGCGCGTGTCGAGCGACGCGTCGTAGACGACCACGCCCGAGCGCGCCGCCTTCGAGGCGTACATCGCGACGTCGGCGCACCGCACGAGCTCCTCGGTGGTGGTCCCGTGCTCGGGCGCGTGCACGACGCCCGCCGCGGCCGACACGCGCACGCGCACGCCGTCGATCTCGTAGGACGCGGTGAGCGCCCCGACCATGCGCTCGACCGCCCGGGCACCCGTCTCGGGCGTGGCCCCGGGCAGGAGCGCCGCGAACTCGTCGCCGCCCAGGCGCGCGACGACGTCGGGCTCACGTCCGCCACCCCCGCGCCGCGCCTCGGCCGCGAGACGTCGCGCGACCAGCGCGAGCAGCGCGTCGCCCGCACCGTGCCCGAGGGAGTCGTTGACCTCCTTGAACCCGTCGAGGTCGAGCAGCAGGACCGTCGCGGGCCGCCCGGTCGCGAGGACGCGCGTCGCCTCGTCGTAGAACGCGCGGCGGTTCGCCAGGCCCGTGAGCTCGTCGGTGCGGGCCAGCTCGCGACTGCCGGCGAGCGCGTCGACCTCGCGGAACGCGAGCGCCATGCGCCCGACGGCGAGCAGGATCGCGGCCGCGGCGAGCAGCCGGATCACGCGGTCGTCACGCGCGGTCTGGAGGAGGACGAGGACCGACGTGACCGACCCGACGACGGGCACGAGGAGCACCTCGCGCCGGACGGTGCGCTGCGGGAGGTCGTCGGTGGCGCGCCCGACGGACAGCGCGAGCAGCACGACGCCCACGGGCCACGTCGCGCCGGACCAGCCCAGCTCGTCCGCACGGCCGCCCGCGGCGGCCGCGACGTAGAGCGCGTCGCCCGCCACGAGGGTCACCGCGCCCGCCATCCGCAGCCACAGCGACGGCGCGACGCGGAAGCGCCGCGCGAACGCCGCCTGGAGGCACACCGCGACCAGCGCGGTGTCGCCGACGACGTACGCGGCCTCGTTGAGCACCGCGAGCGCGGACGTCCCGCTGCGCGTCCCGCTCACCATGAAGAACGTCGAGACGGCCGCCGCGGTGCCGGCCGCGCCGATGAGCACGTCGACCCACATCGCGGGCCGCGACCGGTCCCCCCGCACACGCCCGTGCAGCGCGATCGCGGGCGCGGCGAGCAGCGGGAACGTCAGCCACATCGCGTCCATCGGGTTCGGGTAGCTCGTGTCCAGCCCGGTCCCGTACACGAGGACCCGGTACGCCCAGCTCCCGGCGTACCCCAGCAGCGCGAGCGTGAGCAGCACGTCGTCGACGCGGCGCGGTCCCGCCACGCAGCGGACGGCCGCGAGCACGACGGCCGCGACGAACACGCCGACCGCGACGGGCCCCTCCCACGCGGGCGGGGCCAGACCGAACGACGACGCGACCGCGAGCCCGACGACCAGCACGAGCAGCCCCGCGTCGAGGACGCGGACGCCCGGCGTCGCGCCAGACGGGGCGACCGCGTCCACGAGCCGTGACCGCACGCGGGCGTCGGCGGAGGCACGGGTCATGCGGTGCTCATCGACCGCCGGCCACCGCCGTTGCGGAGCAGGGGTGGGTGAAGCGGCCCGCGGCGGGCGGGCGACGGGCCGCCGGCCGCCCGGGGCGGGCAGGCCTGGGGCGGGCGGGCCCGAGGCGGCGGGCCCGGGCGTCAGCCGCGCGCGTCGAGCTCCGCGCGCACGTGCTCGACGATCGCGTCGGCGGCCGCCTCGACCTCGGCGAGCGTGACCTCGAAGCCCGCGGCGTCGCCGTACCAGGGGTCGTCGACGTCGAGGTGGTGCTCGGCGACGCCCGTCGGGGCGGCCGGGTCGAACGACCGGTACATCCGGATGCGGCGCTCGGCCGCGGGGTCCCCGTGCGCGAGCCGGCGCAGCGCGTTGGCGTGCGACGCCGTCATGGCGAGCACCAGGTCGCGCGCCGTGAGGTCGACCGGCGTCACCTGGCGCGCGCGCCGCGCGGGGACCGGGTAGCCGTGCGCCGCGAGGACGCGCTGCGCACGACGGTCGATCGGGTTGCCGTGCTCCTCGTCGCTGATGCCGGTCGAGTCGACGACGACGCGGTCGCCCAGCCCCGCCTTCTCGAGGCGGTCGCGCAGCACCACCTCGGCCATCGGCGAGCGGCAGATGTTGCCCGTGCACACGGTCATGACGCGGTAGGTGCGGCTCACGCCCGTCATCCTCGCAGCGCCGCGGCCTCCGGGCACGGAACAGCCCGTGGGCTACCGGTCGGGACGACCGGCGCGTCGTGGTGGACGAGACCACGACTCCCACGGGCTGCGGTGACTGCCTGGGTCTCGCTGCCGCGCCTGATGCGGTAGGGGACCGGAGGCACTCCGTCCGATGCACTCGGGCGACTAGCGGGCAGTCACCTCACGCGTCCGAAGAGAAATCATCGCTCGGACCACCTCCTTTCCCGTGTGACGACGACGGTACGTCGGCCCCCGGGCGGTGCCAAGGGTTTTTCGCCGACGGCGAGCACGGGCCGCGTCGGCGGCAGGTGCCCGCGGCGGGCGCGTGAGCAGGCGCTGTGCGCCCCGCGCGGACCGCGCCTAGGGTCGACCGGGTCCCGCGCCCGTTCGCCTGCCCGCCCGTGCGCCCGTCCGCCCGCCCGTCGACAGGACCACGACTTGCCCCCTCGCACCGCCGTCGCCACCGTCTCCGTGCTCGTGCTCCTCGGCGCGTGCACGTGGATCGCGGTCGACGCCGCGGCGCCGCCCGGGCCGACGCGCACGGTCACCGAGCAGCCGCCCGCACGGACGACCCCGCCCGAGCCCGTCGTCGTGCCCGCCGAGGTCGCGCTGCCCGCCGAGGCGACCACGGTCGTGGCGGGGGACGACGCCGCCACCGCGTCGCTCTCGGTGAGCCGCGCCCTGTACGCAGCGGCTCCCGTCGCCGTGGTCGCTCCCGCCGACGACGTCGACGCGCAGCTCCTCGCGGCCTCGGCCGCCGTCGCGCTCGGCGCGCCCGTCCTGGTCGACGCGGACCGCGCCGTCGGCGACGACGCCACCGCGGACGAGCTCGAGCGGCTGGGCGCGCGCGTCGTCGTCACGACCGGCGGGGTGGCCGTCACGACGGGGACGCCGTTCGTCGAGGCGCCCGCCGACCCGGCCGCGCTCGCGACGACGGTCCGCGACCTCGTGCTGGACGCCGTGCCGCCCGCGGCGCAGCCCGTGGACGTCGCTGCCGGCGGCGAGGTCGCGGCGGTCGCGGCGCTCGACCCGGCCGCCCCCGTGCTGCTGCGGGTCCCGGGTGCCGCCGGTGCGCCGGGCACCCCGCCCGCCGACGACGCCCCGACCGCACCCCCGACGGAGCCGGCCGCCGACGACGACGCGTCGGCCCCGCCCTCGGCCGCGCCCTCGGCCCCGCCGACCGACCGCGACGCGCACCTCGCCCGACCCGAGCCCGCACCCGCGGGGTCGGTGCTCCTCACGACGGGCGCGGCGACCGACGTCGCGGCCGTCGCGACCGCGCGCGCGGCGGGCCTCGGCGTCGTCGTCGTGCCCGGCGGCGACCCGCGCGCCACGAGCGCGACCGTCCGGGCCGTCGCCGCGGCCGCGCCGTCGCGCGTGGTTGCCGTCGGCGGTGCGTTCGGGACCGCGGAGGACATCGCGTGGCGCGTGGCGACCGCCGCGACCGGCGTCGAGCTGCCCGGGGGCGGGCAGGTGCTGTTCCCGGGCCGACGACTCGTGGCGCTGTACGGCACGCCGACGACGTCGGCGCTCGGGCTGCTGGGCGAGCAGGACCTGCCCGCCACGGTCGCGCGGGTTCAGGGGCTCGCGGCCGAGTACCAGGCCCTCACGTCGGACACCGTGGTGCCGGCGTTCGAGATCATCGTGACGGTCGCGTCGTCGGGCGCCGGCCCCGACGGGAACTACTCCAACGAGCTGCCCGTCGAGTCGTTCGTGCCGTGGGTCGAGACCGCGCGCGACGCCGGGATCTACGTCGTCATCGACCTCCAGCCCGGGCGGACGGACTTCCTCACGCAGGCGAAGCAGTACGAGCCGCTGCTGCGCCACCCGAACGTCGGGCTCGCGCTCGACCCCGAGTGGCGGCTGGCACCCGACCAGGTGCACCTGCGGCAGATCGGCTCGGTGGGGGTCGACGAGGTCAACGCCGTCGTCGACTGGCTCGCGCACCTCACGCGCGAGAACGCGCTCCCGCAGAAGCTCCTCGTGCTGCACCAGTTCCAGCTGCGGATGATCGACGGGCGCGAGCGCCTCGACACCACGCGTCCCGAGCTCGCGGTGATGATCCACGCCGACGGCCAGGGGTCCCAGCCCGCGAAGGCCGGGACGTGGGCCGCGCTGCGGGCCGGCGCCCCGCCCGGCGTGACGTGGGGCTGGAAGAACTTCGTCGACGAGGACGTCCCGATGCTCACGCCCGCCCAGACCTACGGCGTCCAGCCGCTCCCGGAGCTCGTCACCTACCAGTGACCCGGGGGTGGGCGGACCGCTCAGGCGGTGCGCACCTGCGTCGGGAGGGCCGCGAGGCAGCCGCGTGCGCCGGCGAGGGCGGCCCAGCGGGCCAGCACCTGCGGGGGGACCGCGAGGGTCGAGGTGGACGGCTCGTGCGACGCGGCGAGTGCGGCGTTGGCGGTGGCGAAGTCACCCATGGTCTGCCTGCTTCCGTTCGGTAGCCCGGCTGACCCTCGCGGGTCCCGTGGCTTTGCGTCCCCGCCTCACGACGGGTTTGCCTTTTTCGCTGACCTGGCAAAGATGCCCGTTCCGTACCGCGGACCACCAGCCCCGCCACCCGAACGGAGCAGCGGTTTCACCCGGCGCGCCGGGGCCCGTGTGCTGGAACTGCTCACGCCCGACGCGCTACGGCCGATCGGCCCGGCGTCACCGTCGTCGACCGCAAGGAACCGCGTGGACGCCCTCACAGGGATCTCGAGCCGGATCCAGGAGATCCAGTCGCGCATCGCCCAGCTGGGCGCCGCGCCGGTGGGCTCCGCCTACGGCACGGTCCTCGGGAGCCCCGTCGTGGGCACCGTGGGCACCGTGGGCACCGTCGGCACGGCGGGCGCCGCCGGTGCGGGCTCGGCCGTCGCGGCCGGCGCGTCGTTCGACGACGTGCTGCGCAGCCAGGTGGCCGCCGCCACCGGATCGGGCACCGCCGCCGTCGGCTCCGGGAGGTCGCTGGTCGACGCCAAGGGCGTCCCGCTCGAGCTCAAGCAGTTCGGCAACGGCAAGGTCCCCGCGTCGGCGCTGAGCGAGGTGAGCGGCGCGCCCGGCCACCGGCTGTGGACACCCGCCGCGCGCTCGCTCGAGGCGATGCGCGCCGCCGCCGCCCGCGACGGCGTCTCGATCGGCGTGACCGACACCTACCGGACGTACGAGTCCCAGGTCGACCTCGTCAAGCGCAAGGGCCTGTACTCGCAGGGCGGTCTCGCCGCGAAGCCCGGCACGAGCAACCACGGCTGGGCCATCGCGACCGACCTCGCGCTCGACCCGAGGGCCCAGGCGTGGATGCGCGCCAACGGGGGCCGCTACGGGTTCGTCGAGGACGTGCCGCGCGAGCCGTGGCACTGGACGTACCGCCCGACGTCGGCCTGATCGGACGCGCCCGCCGGGCCTCCCCCGCGGCGCCCCACGACGACGAACGGCCCGCCACCCCGAGGGGTGACGGGCCGTCGCCGTGCGGCGACCGCGCGGGCTTCCAGGGCGCGCGGGCGCCGACAGCACGGGCCTCAGACGACGAGCACCGAGACGAGCCCCGAGCCGTAGCCCGAGACGTCGAGCTCCATGTCGAGGCGCTTGACGTACGCCATGACCCACTTCGAGACGTCGGCCGGCAGCGTCTCGCGCGGCGCGTACGTCTCGTACAGGCGCAGGTGCGGGGCGCCGTCGTGGTTGAACAGCGACGCGGCGACGTTGAGGATCTCGGCGGTGTTGTCGAACAGGGCCGGCGTGATCAGGCCCTGCTCGACGCTGTCGCGCGCGGTGGCCGCGGGGATGAGCGCGATCGCGGCACCCGCCCACGCCGCGAGCGGCATGTCCATGAGGATCAGCGCGCGCAGCTTGAGCAGGTCGTCGACGTACACGCCGACGACGGCGCCCGGGTGCTGCGTCGGGTTGACCGGGGAGGTCCCGACGGTCGCCTCGACGTCGCGCCCGAGGAGCCCCTCGAGGAGCTCGCGGACCTCGAGCGCGGCCGGGAGCGGGGTCTCGGCGGTGCTCATGCGAGGAAGGGGTCGATGGTGTCGCGGAAGACCTCCGCGCTGAACGGCTTCGCGATGAGGAACAGCGCACCCGCGGCGTCCGCGAGGTCGCGCATCTCGGTCGAGCCCTCGGACGTGACGAAGCCGAAGGGCGTCTCGTCGCCGTTGGCCCGCATCGCGCGGAGCAGGTCGATGCCCGTCATCTCGGGCATGTTCCAGTCGGACAGGACGAGGTCCGGCTCCTCGGAGCCGAGCATGTCGAGCGCGACGGACCCGTCGGACGCCTCGACGTACTCCCAGTCGTACCCGGCCTGTCGCAGGGTGCGGATGACGATCTGCCTCATCACCCGGCTGTCGTCGGTCACCAGGACCTTCATGTCGGTTCCACCTCGTGCTGCTGATGTGCTTTCCGGAGGGCTGCGGGGGCCGGACCGGCCGCCCGTCGCCGGGTCATGTCGTGGGGAGCTGCCACAGGCTGATGCGCAGGAAGGCCCCGCGCCAGTCCAGGGGCAGCTCGTACAGGAGCGAGGACGCGTCGAGCTCGGGCGCCTCGTGCGTGACCTGCGGGAGCGAGAGCGCGCCCGGGTCGGGCACGAGTGCCTTGACGTTGCCGCCGACGACGTTCGCGACCTCGCCGAGCGCGTCGCGGAAGTCCTCGTCGCTGACCGCCTCGCCGGCGTCCATCATCAGGAGCGCGCGCGTGATGCGGGTCGCGGTGTCGCGCTCCGTCGTCAGGAGGATGCGGCCGGGCGCCGCGCCGTCGACGTCGACCCACGCGTGCATCTCGTCCTCGACGAGGGGGTGGTCGCCGTCCCACGCGCGCAGGTGACCGGGCTCGCCGTCGATCATGGCGGCGAACACGTCGTCGGCGATCGCGAAGATCGGGTCGGCGCCACCGAACGCGTCGATGCCGGGGGTGTCGGGAGTGACGGCGGGGCCGGCGTGTCCGGGGGTCATGCGATCTCCTCGTAGGCGACCAGCCCGAGGAGCTGGAGCTTGTCCCGGATGGCCTCCGGGGTGAACGGCTTGATGACGTACTCGTGGGCGCCCGCGGCGAGCGCGCGGACGATCTGGCTCGTCTCGCTCTCGGTCGTGATCATCATGAGCGTCACGTCCTTCCACTCACGGTTCTCGCGGACCGCGGTCACGAAGTCGAGGCCGTTCATCACGGGCATGTTCCAGTCGATGCACGCGAGGTCGACCTCGGTCCCGGCCTCGAGCACGTCGAGGGCCTGCCGGCCGTCGGCCGCCTCGATCGTCTCGAAGCCGAGCGGTGCCAGGACGCCGGTGATGATCCGGCGCATGGTGCGCGAGTCGTCGATCACCAGAGCTCTCATGCTGCCCTCCGGGCGGTCGAGCGGTAGACGGAGCCGCGGCCGACGGGCACGCGCTCCCAGGCGTCGTCGACCCCGATGGTCGTCTCGGCGGCGCCGAGGAGCAGGAAGCCACCGGGCCGCAGCACCTGCTGCGCCCGGCGCAGGACCTGCCGCTTGGTCTCGAGGTCGAAGTAGATGAGGACGTTGCGCAGGAACACGACGTCGAACGGACCGCCGACGGGCGGCAGGTCCAGCAGGTTGTGACGCTCGAAGCGGACCCGGTCGCGCAGCGCGGCCGAGATCTCCCACTCGGTGCCGACGCGCGTGAAGTGCTTGACGAGCATCGCGGCGGGCAGGCCCCGGTTCACCTCGAGCTGGCTGTAGCGGCCGGCTCGCGCCCGGCGGACCATCTCCTCGGAGAGGTCGGTCGCGACGATCGTCGGCGCGGCGCCCGGGAGCGCGTCGGCGAGCGCCATCGCGATCGAGTAGGGCTCCTGGCCGCTCGAGCACGCGGCCGACCAGATGCGCAGGTCGGTCGCACCGCCGCGTGCCTCGCGCGCCTGCGGGACGACGTGCTCGACGAGCGCCTGGAACGGCTGCGCGTCGCGGAACCACGACGTCTCGTTGGTCGTCAGCGCCTCGACGACGGCGTCCATCGCGGCCGGGTGCGGCATGACCCGCAGCGCCCGGACGTACGCGTCGACGTCGGCGGCCGCGGCGGCCCGCGCGAGCGGCAGGAGGCGGCTCTCGACGAGGTACTCCTTGCCCGTCTCGAGCTGGATCGCGCTGCGGCGGCGGACCAGGTCCGCGACGAAGGTGAAGCTCTCCGTGGTGAGGCTCATCGTGCTGCTCCCGTCCCGGTGAGGGAGGCGGTCACGGCGCGCGTCACGGCGCCGGCCACCTCGTCGAGCGGGACGACGGCGTGCGCGAGGCCAGCGGTGGCGACGGCACCGGGCATGCCCCAGACCACGCTCGTGGGCTCGTCCTGGGCGAGCACCGTGCCGCCGGCGGCGACGACGTCCTCGCAGCCACCGCGACCGTCGGAGCCCATGCCGGTGAGGACGACGGCGAGCAGGTCGCCCCCGAACACACCGGCGGCGCTGCGGAACAGCACGTCGACGGCGGGACGGCAGTAGTTGACCGGCGGGTCGTCGGTGAGGCGCGTGCGCGCTCCCCCGGCGGACCGGACGAGGGTCAGGTGGCGGTCGCCGGGCGCGATGAGGACCGACCCGGGCCGCAGCTCCTCCTCGCCCGCGGACTCGGTGACCGTGCTCGGCCCGATCCGGTCGAGGCGAGCGGCGAGCTGACGCGTGAAGACGGGCGGCATGTGCTGCACGACGACGACGGGCACGGGCAGGGGCGCGGTGAGCGCGCCGAGCACGCGCGAGAGCGCCTCGGGCCCACCGGTCGAGGACCCGACGACGACGGCGCGCACGGGAC
>JAUZVJ010000030.1:0-46888 GCA_031844515.1 Actinotalea sp. AC32
GCCGTCCGGGCGACGGGGGCGCGGCGGTCGGCGAGCGCGACGCCGAGCAGCACGAGCGCGCTCGCGAGGTGCAGCACGTTGTCGGCGCCGTTGAGCGCGAGCAGGTTGGCGGGGGAGCCGACGAGGAACAGCCCCACGACGCCGACCAGGAGGTACACGGCACCCACGGCGAGGCACGTGCTGCGTGCGGCGGCCGCCGAGCGGCGTGCGGCGACCAGCAGCGCGGCACCGACCGCGAGGTGCACGACGTTGTGCAGCGGGTTCACCTCGAACACGAGCAGGGTCGCGCCCTCGGTCGACGCGAGCCCGGTACCGCCGGTCACGGCGAAGCCGACGGCGCCGACGACGAGGTAGACCACGCCGAGCACGGTGGCGAGCAGGCGGGAGGGGGTCGAGGTCATGACAGGGTCCTTCCGGTCGGTGCGGGACGCCACGTCCCGCGCTGCCCGTGGTTCGGAGCCGCGGATCCCCTGGATGGGTCGGCGCGGGTCTGCCCTCGCGCGTCGTCCTCAAGACCGGCGAGCCCGATGCCGATGTCCGGGCATGCAGCCGCGTGCGCGAGCCGTCGTCGGCTCCTGCGTCGTGACCGCCGCGGTCCTCGGCGCGACCGCTTGCTCGGGCCAGGAGCCGCCCGCGGCCGTGCCGAGCGCGACCGTCACCCTCGAGCCGACCGCCGTCGCGCCCGCGCACGCCGTGCGTGTCGCTGCGGCGGGCGGGTGCCCCGGCTACGGGCTGACGTCCCCGGTCGCCCCGCGCAGGTCCGAGGGCGGCACCGACCTCGAGCTCGACGACGAGTCGTGGGTGACCGTGAGGTGCCTGGGGCCGACCGAGCAGGCGGGGACGGCCCCGGAGGCGGCGTCCCCGTGGCCCGACGGCGTGCAGGCGCCCGCGGGGACGCGGACGGGTCCGGTCCTGGTCGTCAGCGCCTACGGGGAGGCGTTCCGGGCCGACACGCACTTCACCTCGAACGGCGTCCGTCTCACTGAGTGGTTCGTCGAGCGGCACGGGTACCTCCTCGCCGTGGGCTACCTCAGGCACGAGGACGCGGCGGACCGCACGGCCACGGTGGAGGCGGTCCTCGCGAGCTGGGAGTGGGCCTGAGCCGTCCGGGCGGGGTGCCGGGGGCGCGATTTGGTGCGGCGGCCCCCGTCGCGTACGCTGTCCGAGCCCAAGACCGCAGGTCGTCGGCTGCCCGTGCCCAGGCACGGGCGGTGGACCGAAGCTCCGCTCACGAGCGGGGGCCGGCGCAGGTGACAGTGACTCAGCCCGATCGTGGCCGCCGTGCGCGCCCGCGTCGTCCGAGCCCCGTGCACCTGCGCGGGGCTCTTCTCGTACCGGGGCACCGGACGTCGACGACTGCGGGACAACCACCGGAAGGATTGCCATGGCGAGGCCGGACAAGGCAGCCGCGGTCGCTGAGCTCACCGAGCAGTTCCGTGAGTCCAACGCCGTCGTGCTGACCGAGTACCGCGGGCTCACCGTCAAGCAGCTCAAGCAGCTGCGGCGGTCGCTCAGCGGCAACGCAACCTACGCCGTGGTGAAGAACACGCTGTCCGCCATCGCGGCCAAGCAGGCTGGCGTCGAGGGTCTCGACGAGCAGCTCGCCGGCCCGTCGGCCGTCGCCTTCGTGACCGGTGACCCGGTCGAGGCGGCCAAGGGTCTGCGTGACTTCGCCAAGGCGAACCCTCAGCTCGTGATCAAGGGTGGTGTCCTGGACGGGCGCACCCTCGCGGCCGAGGACATCACCAAGCTCGCGGACCTCGAGTCCCGCGAGGTGCTGCTGGCCAAGATGGCCGGCGCGATGAAGGGCAAGCTCTACCAGGCTGCCTACATGTTCACGGCGCCCACGGCCCAGGCCGCGCGCGTCATCGATGCCCTGCGTGAGAAGCGGGCGACCGAGGAGCAGGCGGCCTGACGACCCGGGCCCCGGCCCACCGTCACCACCCGCTCGTCGACACACCACACCCACCTGCTCTCCGGCCTGCACCGGACCAGGGCAACAAGGAAGGACACGCCACCATGGCGAAGCTCACCACCGAGGAGCTGCTCGACGCGTTCAAGGAGCTCACCCTCATCGAGCTCTCGGAGTTCGTGAAGGCGTTCGAGGAGACCTTCGAGGTCACCGCTGCCGCGCCCGTCGCGGTCGCCGCCGCCCCCGCCGCCGGCGGTGCCGGTGCCGAGGCCGCCGCCGAGGAGGAGAAGGACGAGTTCGACGTCGTCCTCGAGGCCGCCGGTGACAAGAAGATCCAGGTCATCAAGGAGGTGCGCGCCCTCACGAGCCTCGGCCTCAAGGAGGCGAAGGACCTCGTCGACGGTGCCCCGAAGCCGGTCCTCGAGGCCGTCAACAAGGAGACCGCGGAGAAGGCCAAGGCTGCCCTCGAGGGCGCCGGCGCCACCGTCACCCTCAAGTGACGCGCGCCTGAGGGCCGGTTCCGCCCGGCCCCGGGCACTCACGAGCGCGAGGCCCGCACCCGACACCGGGTGCGGGCCTCGCGCCGTCCGGGCGTGGGACGCTGTCGGGCCCGCCGCGACCGCGCGCGCTGCGCCACCGGTCGGGTGCACCTGAGGTGCGGTGCGAGTGCGGGGGAGCGGGCCGGCTGGACGGCGGCTGCACGGCGGCTGCACGGCGGAGGCACGGCGGAGGCACGGCGGGGGCACGGCGGGGGCCGAGCCACGACGACGTCGGCGCGTCGCCCGCGTGGGGCCTTGACGAGGCGGGTTGGACAATGCTGTCCTGTCCGGCTACGCTAGCGCTTTGCGCTGGCCTGTGCCTGCTCCCCTCATCCCGCCCTTCGGTCCCGAGCTCCGCCCGGTGCCCGGACGATCGTCGTGGGCAGGTGGGAAACGGTAGGGCACGTCCCGCGCGTGTGCACACGATCCGCAGGGAAGGACCCCTCTTGGCTGCCTCGCGCACCCCTTCTGCACCGTCCGCCGACGCTATCGCGAACCGCACCGCATCTCGCCGCATCTCCTTCGCCACGATCCACGAGCCGCTCGAGGTCCCCGACCTGCTCGGTCTGCAGACCGAGAACTTCGACTGGCTCCTGGGCAACGCCGCGTGGAAGGAGCGCGTCGCCGCCGCCCTCGAGGCCGGCCGGCAGGACGTGCCGGAGACCTCGGGCCTCGAGGAGATCTTCGAGGAGATCTCCCCGATCGAGGACTTCGGCGGCAGCATGTCGCTGTCCTTCCGCGACCACCGCTTCGAGCCGCCCAAGTACACGGCCGAGGAGTGCAAGGAGAAGGACTTCACCTACGCCGCTCCGCTCTTCGTCACGGCCGAGTTCGTCAACTACACGACGGGCGAGATCAAGAGCCAGACGGTGTTCATGGGCGAGTTCCCGCTCATGACCGAGCGCGGCACGTTCATCATCAACGGCACCGAGCGCGTCGTCGTCTCGCAGCTCGTGCGGTCCCCGGGCGTGTACTTCGAGCGCGCCGCCGACAAGACGTCCGACAAGGACATCTTCACGGCCAAGATCATCCCCTCGCGCGGTGCGTGGCTCGAGTTCGAGATCGACAAGCGCGACGCCGTCGGCGTGCGCGTGGACCGCAAGCGCAAGCAGTCGGTCACGGTCTTCCTCAAGGCGCTCGGCATGTCCGAGGCGGAGATCCGCGAGGAGTTCGCGCAGTTCCCGGCCGTCCTCGAGACGCTCGAGAAGGACCACGTGAACACCGAGGAGGAGGCGCTCCTCGACATCTACCGCAAGATCCGCCCGGGTGAGCCGCCCACGGTCGAGGCCGGTCGCGCGCTGCTCGAGAACTTCTACTTCAACCCCAAGCGCTACGACCTCGCGAAGGTCGGCCGCTACAAGGTCAACAAGAAGCTCGGCATCGACGTCCCGCTGAGCGACTCGGTTCTGTCCGTCAAGGACGTCGTCGCCACGATCAAGTACATGGCGGCGCTGCACGCCGACGTCGCGACGATCGGGGGCGCGCGCAACGGCGAGCCCGTCGACGTGCGCGTCGAGACCGACGACATCGACCACTTCGGCAACCGTCGCATCCGCGCGGTCGGCGAGCTCATCCAGAACCAGGTCCGGACCGGCCTTTCGCGGATGGAGCGCGTCGTCCGCGAGCGCATGACGACGCAGGACGTCGAGGCGATCACGCCGCAGACCCTGATCAACATCCGCCCGGTGGTGGCGTCGATCAAGGAGTTCTTCGGCACGTCGCAGCTGTCGCAGTTCATGGACCAGAACAACCCCCTCGCGGGCCTGACGCACAAGCGGCGTCTGTCGGCCCTCGGCCCGGGTGGTCTGTCGCGCGACCGCGCCGGCATGGAGGTCCGCGACGTCCACACCTCGCACTACGGCCGCATGTGCCCGATCGAGACCCCTGAGGGCCCGAACATCGGCCTGATCGGCTCGCTCGCGACCTACGGCCGCATCAACGCGTTCGGCTTCGTCGAGACGCCGTACCGCCGCGTCGAGAACGGGCGGGTCACGGACGACGTCCACTACCTGACCGCCGACGACGAGGACAACTTCGTCATCGCGCAGGCCAACGCGCCGCTGACCGAGGACGGGACGTTCCAGGAGGAGCGTGTCCTGTGCCGCACCAAGGGCGGCGAGGTCGAGATCGTCCCGGGCGACCAGGTCGACTACATGGACGTCTCGCCGCGTCAGATGGTGTCGGTCGCGACCGCCATGATCCCCTTCCTCGAGCACGACGACGCCAACCGTGCCCTCATGGGCGCGAACATGCAGCGCCAGGCCGTGCCGCTGGTCCGCTCCGAGGCGCCGCTCGTCGGTACCGGCATGGAGCGCCGCGCGGCGGTCGACGCGGGCGACGTCATCGTCGCGACGAAGCCCGGTGTGGTCACCGAGGTGTCGGCCGACCTCATCACGGTCGCCAACGACGACGCGACGACGTCGACGTACCGCGTCGCGAAGTTCCGTCGCTCGAACCAGGGCACCTCGTACAACCAGCGCGTGCTGGTCGACGAGGGCGCCCGCGTCGAGGTCGGCTCCGTGCTGGCCGACGGCCCGGCGACGGACGAGGGCGAGCTCGCGCTCGGCCGCAACCTGCTCGTGGCCTTCATGTCGTGGGAGGGCCACAACTACGAGGACGCGATCATCCTGAGCCAGCGTCTGGTGCAGGACGACGTGCTGTCCTCGATCCACATCGAGGAGCACGAGGTCGACGCGCGGGACACCAAGCTCGGCCCCGAGGAGATCACGCGGGACATCCCGAACGTCTCCGAGGAGGTCCTCGCCGACCTCGACGAGCGCGGCATCATCCGCATCGGTGCCGAGGTCGCGGCGGGCGACATCCTCGTCGGCAAGGTCACGCCCAAGGGCGAGACCGAGCTGACCCCCGAGGAGCGCCTGCTCCGCGCGATCTTCGGCGAGAAGGCGCGCGAGGTGCGCGACACCTCGCTCAAGGTCCCGCACGGCGAGTCCGGCACGGTCATCGAGGTCCGCACGTTCAACCGCGAGGACGGCGACGAGCTGCCCGCCGGCGTGAACGAGCTCGTGCGCGTCTACATCGCGATGCGACGCAAGATCACCGACGGCGACAAGCTCGCCGGCCGTCACGGCAACAAGGGCGTCATCTCCAAGATCCTCCCGGTCGAGGACATGCCGTTCCTGCCCGACGGCACGCCGGTGGACATCGTGCTCAACCCGCTCGGCGTGCCCGGCCGCATGAACGTCGGCCAGGTCCTCGAGACCCACCTCGGCTGGGTCGCCAAGCAGGGCTGGGACGTCGCGAACGCGGCCGACGGCTCGGAGTGGGTCGAGCGCGTGCCGCAGGCCGCGCTCACGAGCCAGCCGGGCAACCCGGTGGCGACGCCGGTGTTCGACGGCGTGCCCGAGGAGGTCCTCACGGGCCTGCTGAGCGTGACGCACCCGAACCGCGACGGCGAGCGGATGGTCGACGGGACCGGCAAGGCGCGGCTCTTCGACGGTCGCTCGGGCGAGCCGTTCCCCGACCCGGTCGCGGTCGGCTACATGTACATCCTCAAGCTGCACCACCTGGTCGACGACAAGATCCACGCGCGCTCGACCGGCCCGTACTCGATGATCACGCAGCAGCCGCTGGGTGGTAAGGCGCAGTTCGGTGGCCAGCGGTTCGGCGAGATGGAGGTGTGGGCCCTGGAGGCGTACGGCGCCGCCTACACGCTGCAGGAGCTCCTCACCATCAAGTCGGACGACGTCCCCGGCCGCGTCAAGGTCTACGAGGCCATCGTCAAGGGCGAGAACATCCCCGACTCGGGCATCCCGGAGTCCTTCAAGGTGCTCCTCAAGGAGATGCAGTCGCTCTGCCTGAACGTCGAGGTGCTGTCCTCGGACGGCGTCTCGATCGACATGAAGGAGAACGACGACGAGGTGTACCGCGCCGCGGAGGAGCTGGGCATCGACCTGTCCCGCCGCCCGAACGCCTCGAGCATCGAGGAGATCTGACCTCGCCGTCCGCGGGGGCCTCCCGGCCCCCGCGGACCGGCCACCGGCTCTCACCGGCCACGAACGGTGAACACGGACTGAGAAGGAAGTAGGAACCTTGCTCGACGTCAACGTCTTCGACGAGCTGCGCATCGGCCTGGCGACCGCGGAGGACATCCGCACGTGGTCCCACGGCGAGGTCAAGAAGCCCGAGACCATCAACTACCGGACCCTCAAGCCGGAGAAGGACGGGCTCTTCTGCGAGAAGATCTTCGGTCCCACCCGTGACTGGGAGTGCTACTGCGGCAAGTACAAGCGCGTGCGCTTCAAGGGCATCATCTGCGAGCGCTGCGGCGTCGAGGTGACGCGCTCGAAGGTGCGCCGTGAGCGGATGGGCCACATCGAGCTCGCCGCGCCCGTGACCCACATCTGGTTCTTCAAGGGTGTCCCGTCGCGCCTCGGCTACCTGCTCGACCTGGCACCGAAGGACCTCGAGAAGGTCATCTACTTCGCGGCGTACATGATCACCGAGGTCGACGACCAGGGCCGGCAGGAGGACCTGCCGAACCTGCAGAACGAGATCGACCTCGAGAAGAAGGAGATCACGTCGCGGCGCGACGTCGAGATCGACAAGCGCGCCCGCCGTCTCGAGGAGGACCTCGCCCAGCTCGAGGCCGAGGGCGCCAAGGCCGACGCGCGCCGCAAGGTGCGCGACTCGGCCGAGCGCGAGATGGCGCAGCTGCGCAAGCGCGCCGACGCCGAGCTCGACCGCCTCGAGCAGGTCTGGGACCGCTTCAAGAACCTCAAGGTCGCGGACCTCGAGGGCGACGAGATGCTCTACCGCCAGCTCCAGGACCGGTACGGCAACTACTTCAAGGGCGCCATGGGTGCCGCGGCCATCCAGAAGCGTCTCGAGGACTTCGACCTCGAGGCCGAGGCCGCCAACCTCCGCGACATCATCAAGAACGGCAAGGGCCAGCGGAAGACGCGTGCGCTCAAGCGGCTCAAGGTCGTCAACGCGTTCCTCACCACGACCAACACGCCGCTCGGCATGGTCCTCGACGCCGTCCCGGTCATCCCGCCGGACCTGCGTCCGATGGTCCAGCTCGACGGTGGCCGGTTCGCGACGTCGGACCTGAACGACCTGTACCGCCGCGTGATCAACCGGAACAACCGTCTCAAGCGTCTGCTCGACCTCGGCGCGCCCGAGATCATCGTGAACAACGAGAAGCGGATGCTCCAGGAGGCCGTCGACGCGCTGTTCGACAACGGCCGCCGCGGCCGCCCGGTCACGGGTCCCGGCAACCGCCCGCTCAAGTCGATCTCCGACATGCTCAAGGGCAAGCAGGGCCGGTTCCGCCAGAACCTGCTCGGCAAGCGCGTCGACTACTCGGGCCGTTCGGTCATCGTCGTCGGCCCCGAGCTCAAGCTGCACCAGTGCGGTCTGCCCAAGCAGATGGCGCTCGAGCTGTTCAAGCCGTTCGTCATGAAGCGGCTCGTCGACCTCAACCACGCGCAGAACATCAAGAGCGCCAAGCGCATGGTCGAGCGAGCGCGTCCGCAGGTCTGGGACGTGCTCGAGGAGGTCATCACCGAGCACCCGGTGCTGCTGAACCGCGCGCCGACGCTGCACCGCCTGGGCATCCAGGCGTTCGAGCCCAAGCTCGTCGAGGGCAAGGCGATCCACCTGCACCCGCTCGTCTGCGCGGCGTTCAACGCCGACTTCGACGGCGACCAGATGGCCGTCCACCTGCCGCTGTCGACCGAGGCGCAGGCCGAGGCCCGCATCCTCATGCTGTCGAGCAACAACATCCTCAAGCCGTCGGACGGCCGTCCGGTGACCATGCCCTCGCAGGACATGATCATCGGCCTGTTCCACCTGACGGCCGACAAGGACGACGCGCTGGGCGCGGGCCGGTCGTTCGTCTCGGTCTCCGAGGCGATCATGGCCCACGACCAGGGCTCGCTCGACCTCAACGCCGTCGTCGGCCTGCGGTTCACGGACCTCGTGCCGCCGGAGGGCTTCGAGGCGCCCGAGGGCTGGGAGCCGGGTCAGTCGATCGTCATGCAGACGACGCTGGGCCGCGCGCTCTTCAACGAGCTGCTCCCGGTCGACTACCCGTACGTGAACGGGGTCGTCGACAAGAAGAAGCTCTCGGCGATCGTCAACGACCTCGCCGAGCGGTACCCGAAGGTCGAGGTCGCGGCGAGCCTGGACGCGCTCAAGGAGGCCGGCTTCCACTGGGCCACCCGCTCGGGCGTGACCATCGCGATCTCCGACGTGGCGACGCCGCAGGACAAGCAGCAGATCCTCGAGTCCTACGAGGCGCGTGCCGCGAAGATCCAGTCGCAGTACGACAAGGGTCTGATCACGGACGACGAGCGCCGCCAGGAGCTCATCGAGATCTGGACCCAGGCGACCGACCAGGTGGCCGACGTCATGCGCAAGAACTTCCCGGCGCAGAACACGCTCAACCGGATGGTCTCCTCCGGCGCGCGAGGCAACTGGATGCAGGTCCGCCAGATCGCCGGCATGCGTGGCCTCGTGGCCAATCCCAAGGGCGAGATCATCCCGCGGCCGATCAAGTCGAACTACCGCGAGGGCCTGTCGGTCCTCGAGTACTTCATCGCGTCGCACGGTGCCCGCAAGGGCCTCGCCGACACGGCGCTGCGGACCGCCGACTCGGGCTACCTGACGCGTCGTCTCGTCGACGTGTCGCAGGACGTCATCGTGCGCGAGCACGACTGCGGCACCGAGCGCGGCCTCACGCTGCCGATCGCCGAGCGCCTGTCGGACGGCTCGCTCACGCGTCACGAGAAGGTCGAGACCAGCGTCTACGCGCGCACGCTCGCCACGGACGTCGTCGGCACCGACGGCACCGTGGTCGGCAACGCGGGTGACGACGTCGGCGACGTCCTCATCGAGCGCTTCCTCGAGGCCGGCGTCGAGGACGTCAAGGTGCGCTCGGTCCTGACGTGCGAGTCTCGCGTCGGCACGTGCGCGCTGTGCTACGGCCGGTCGCTCGCGACGGGCAAGCTCGTCGACATCGGCGAGGCCGTCGGCATCATCTCGGCCCAGTCGATCGGTGAGCCCGGCACGCAGCTGACGATGCGGACGTTCCACACCGGTGGTGTGGCGTCGGCGGAGGACATCACGCAGGGTCTGCCGCGCGTCCAGGAGCTCTTCGAGGCCCGTACCCCCAAGGGTGAGGCGCCCATCGCGGAGCACACCGGTCGCATCGCGATCGACGACTCCGAGCGCGTCCGCCGCCTCGTCCTCACGCCGGACGACGGCACGGAGGAGGTCGCCTACCCGGTCTCCAAGCGGTCGCGTCTGGTGGTCGCCGACGGCGACCACGTCGAGGTGGGCACGCAGCTCGTCCAGGGTGCCGTGGACCCGAAGAAGGTCCTGCGCATCCTCGGTCCGCGTGCGACGCAGAAGCACCTCGTCGACCAGGTCCAGGAGACGTACCGCTCGCAGGGTGTCGACATCCACGACAAGCACATCGAGGTCATCGTGCGGCAGATGCTGCGGCGCGTGACCGTGCTCGACTCGGGTGAGACGGACCTCCTGCCGGGTGAGCTGGCCGAGCGCGGGCGCTTCGAGGAGGCGAACCGCCGAGCGGTCGCCGAGGGGCGCCAGCCCGCCTCGGGCCGTCCGGAGCTCATGGGCATCACGAAGGCGTCGCTCGCGACGGACTCGTGGCTGTCCGCGGCCTCGTTCCAGGAGACGACGCGTGTCCTGACCGAGGCGGCCATGAGCGGGCGCAGCGACCCGCTGCTCGGCCTCAAGGAGAACGTCATCATCGGAAAGCTCATCCCGGCGGGTACCGGACTTCCCCGGTACCGGAACGTCACGGTCGAGCCGACCGAGGAGGCGAAGGCCGAGCTGTACCCGTCCTTCGGCTACGACGAGATCGACTTCCCGCCCCTCGGCATGGGCTCGGGCGACGCGATCCCGCTCGAGGACATCGACTTCGGCGACCTGCGCTGACGTCGTCGGACGACGAGCACGGAGGGGCTCACCGCACCGCGGTGGGCCCCTCCCGCGTCGTCCGGACCCGCGTGCCGACCGGCCGCTCGGGCCGGGACGGCACGGCGCAGGCGGTGACCCACGTCGCTTTGACGGTCCACGGGCCGGACAGGTAACGTGGGACCCTGTGCCCGCGCCGTCGGGCTCTCGCGCGCGCAACCGCCTCCGAACCGAGTCGCCAGACGTCCCCCAGGACGTGGCGGGACCGGGTCGGGACGGTTGGCCGGGCCGCCGCCCGCAGCGCGGAACCCCCGTCCGGACAGGTGTCGACGGGTGGCGCCGCGCTCGAACGGGGCGACACGCCCGGACGCGGGGGTCGGTGCGGGACGAAAGATCCTGGGGTCGGGCGAAGCCGGACCCCCATGACCGGGAACCCCCGGTCGACCAGACGAGCAGTACCGAGAGACACGGAGACGTAGTGCCCACGATCCAGCAGCTCGTGCGCAAGGGGAGGACGTCCAAGGCGTCCTCCTCCAAGACGCCGGCCCTCAAGGGCAGCCCTCAGCGGCGCGGGGTGTGCACCCGCGTCTACACCACCACCCCGAAGAAGCCGAACTCGGCGCTGCGCAAGGTCGCGCGCGTCAAGCTCTCGAGCCAGATCGAGGTCACCGCGTACATCCCCGGTGTCGGCCACAACCTCCAGGAGCACTCGATCGTGCTGGTGCGCGGCGGTCGTGTGAAGGACCTCCCCGGTGTCCGGTACAAGATCATCCGTGGCGCGCTCGACACGCAGGGCGTGAAGAACCGCAAGCAGGCCCGCAGCCGCTACGGCGCCAAGAAGGAGAAGAGCTGATGCCTCGCAAGGGCCCGGCCCCGAAGCGGCCGCTCATCGCCGACCCCGTCTACGGGTCGCCCGTCGTCACGCAGCTGATCAACAAGGTCCTGCTCGACGGCAAGAAGTCGGTCGCCGAGGCGATCGTGTACGGCGCCCTCGAGGGTGCTCGTGAGAAGACCGGCGGCGACCCCGTCGTCGTCCTCAAGCGCGCGCTCGAGAACGTCCGCCCCGCCCTCGAGGTGCGCTCGCGCCGCGTCGGTGGCGCCACCTACCAGGTGCCCGTCGAGGTCCGCCCCGTGCGCTCGACGACCCTCGCGCTGCGCTGGCTCGTCGACTACTCGCGCGCACGCCGCGAGAAGACGATGACCGAGCGCCTCATGAACGAGATCCTCGACGCGAGCAACGGCCTCGGCGCCGCGGTCAAGCGTCGCGAGGACATGCACAAGATGGCCGAGTCGAACAAGGCGTTCGCGCACTACCGCTGGTGACCCCAGCGGGAGGCGCCGCCTCCTGACCCGTACCGAGAAGGGCTTACCGTGGCACTGGACGTGCTGACCGACCTCAAGAAGGTCCGCAACATCGGCATCATGGCTCACATCGATGCCGGCAAGACGACCACCACCGAGCGGATCCTGTTCTACACCGGGGTCAACTACAAGATCGGTGAGACGCACGACGGCGCCTCGACGATGGACTGGATGGAGCAGGAGCAGGAGCGCGGCATCACGATCACGTCGGCCGCGACGACCTGCTACTGGCAGGGCAACCAGATCAACATCATCGACACGCCCGGGCACGTCGACTTCACGGTCGAGGTGGAGCGCTCGCTCCGCGTGCTCGACGGTGCGGTCGCCGTCTTCGACGGCAAGGAGGGTGTCGAACCCCAGTCCGAGACGGTGTGGCGCCAGGCGGACAAGTACAACGTCCCGCGCATCTGCTTCGTCAACAAGATGGACAAGCTCGGCGCGGACTTCTACTTCACGGTCGACACGATCGTGAACCGCCTCAAGGCCAAGCCCCTCCCGCTGCAGATCCCGATCGGCTCGGAGAGCGACTTCATCGGTGTCGTCGACCTGATCTACCGGCGCGCGCTCACGTGGCGTGGCGAGGTGCAGAAGGGCGAGGACTACACGATCGAGGAGATCCCCGCGGATCTCGTCGAGAAGGCCGAGGAGTACCGCAGCGCCCTCATCGAGGCCGTCGCGGAGGCGGACGAGGAGCTGCTCGAGAAGTACCTGGGCGGCGAGGAGCTGACCGAGGACGAGATCAAGGCGGGCATCCGCAAGCTCACGATCTCGGGCGAGGCCTACCCGGTCCTGTGCGGCTCGGCGTTCAAGAACAAGGGCGTCCAGCCCATGCTCGACGCGGTCATCGACTACCTGCCGACGCCGCTCGACGTCCCGGCCGTCGAGGGCCACGCGGTCGGCGACGAGGAGAAGGCCGTCACGCGGCGTCCCTCGGCCGACGAGCCGTTCTCGGCGCTCGCGTTCAAGGTCGCGGCGCACCCGTTCTTCGGCAAGCTCACCTACGTCCGCGTCTACTCGGGCAAGGTCCCGACGGGCGCCCAGGTCGTGAACTCGACCAAGGGCAAGAAGGAGCGCATCGGGAAGCTCTTCCAGATGCACGCCAACAAGGAGAACCCCGTCGAGGAGGCCACGGCCGGCCACATCTACGCGTTCATCGGGCTCAAGGACGTCACCACCGGTGACACCCTGTGCGACCCGGCGAACCAGGTGGTCCTCGAGTCGATGACGTTCCCCGAGCCCGTCATCGACGTCGCGATCGAGCCGAAGACCAAGGGCGACCAGGAGAAGCTCTCCGTCGCGATCCAGAAGCTCGCCGAGGAGGACCCGACGTTCCGGGTCCGCCTGGACGAGGAGTCCGGCCAGACCGTCATCGGCGGCATGGGCGAGCTCCACCTCGACATCCTCGTCGACCGCATGCGTCGCGAGTTCAAGGTCGAGGCCAACGTCGGCAAACCGCAGGTCGCGTACCGCGAGACGATCCGGCGCAAGGTCGAGAAGATCGACTACACGCACAAGAAGCAGACCGGTGGGTCGGGCCAGTACGCGAAGGTGCAGATGACCTTCGAGCCGCTGGACTCGGAGTCGGGCGAGCTCTACGAGTTCGTCAACGCCGTCACCGGTGGACGCGTCCCGCGCGAGTACATCCCGAGCGTGGACGCGGGCATCCAGTCCGCCATGGAGCTGGGTGTGCTCGCGGGCTTCCCGCTCGTGGGGATCAAGGCGACGCTGACCGACGGCGCCGCGCACGACGTCGACTCCTCGGAGATGGCGTTCAAGATCGCCGGCTCGATGATCCTCAAGGAGGCGGCCCGCAAGGCGGACCCCGTCCTCCTCGAGCCGATCATGGCGGTCGAGGTCCGTACCCCTGAGGACTACATGGGTGAGGTCATCGGCGACATCAACTCGCGTCGCGGCATGATCCAGTCCATGGAGGACGCGACCGGCGTCAAGGTCGTGCGCGCTCTCGTCCCGCTGTCGGAGATGTTCGGCTACGTCGGCGACCTGCGGTCCAAGACCCAGGGTCGTGCGGTGTACTCGATGCAGTTCGACAGCTACGCCGAGGTTCCTCGGAACGTCGCCGAGGAGATCATCAAGAAGACCCGGGGCGAGTAGTCCCACAGGTCGACCGCACCAGTTCAACCATCAACCTGTAGAGACCCGCACGCCCCGCAGGAGTCGTAAGGCACCTGCACCGTTCGGCACAACTACCCAGTCCGAGGAGGACACCAGTGGCGAAGGCCAAGTTCGAGCGGACCAAGCCGCACGTCAACATCGGGACCATCGGTCACGTCGACCACGGCAAGACGACGCTGACCGCTGCCATCTCGAAGGTGCTGCACGACAAGTACCCCGACCTGAACCCCTTCACGCCGTTCGACGAGATCGACAAGGCGCCGGAGGAGAAGCAGCGCGGTATCACGATCAACATCGCGCACGTCGAGTACCAGACGGAGAAGCGGCACTACGCGCACGTCGACGCGCCCGGTCACGCCGACTACATCAAGAACATGATCACCGGTGCCGCCCAGATGGACGGCGCGATCCTGGTGGTCGCCGCGACGGACGGCCCCATGGCCCAGACGCGTGAGCACGTCCTGCTCGCGCGCCAGGTCGGCGTGCCCTACCTGCTCGTGGCGCTCAACAAGTCCGACATGGTCGACGACGAGGAGATCCTCGAGCTCGTCGAGATGGAGGTCCGTGAGCTCCTGTCGTCGCAGGGCTTCGACGGCGACGACGCCCCCGTCGTCCGCGTGTCGGGCCTGAAGGCGCTCGAGGGCGACCCCACGTGGGTCAAGTCGGTCGAGGACCTCCTCGAGGCCGTCGACGAGTCGGTCCCCGAGCCGGTCCGTGACATGGACAAGCCGTTCCTCATGCCCATCGAGGACGTCTTCACGATCACCGGTCGTGGCACCGTCGTCACCGGCAAGGTCGACCGCGGCAAGCTCGCGATCAACTCCGAGGTCGAGATCGTCGGCATCCGCCCGGCGCAGAAGACCACGGTCACGGGCATCGAGATGTTCCACAAGCAGATGGACGAGGCGTGGGCCGGCGAGAACTGCGGCCTCCTGCTCCGTGGCATCAAGCGCGAGGACGTCGAGCGCGGCCAGGTCGTCGTGAAGCCGGGTTCGATCACGCCGCACACCAACTTCGAGGCCCAGGTCTACATCCTGGCCAAGGACGAGGGCGGCCGTCACAACCCGTTCTACTCGAACTACCGTCCGCAGTTCTACTTCCGGACGACGGACGTCACCGGCGTCATCACGCTGCCCGAGGGCACCGAGATGGTCATGCCCGGCGACAACACCGAGATGTCGGTCGAGCTCATCCAGCCGATCGCCATGGAGGAGGGTCTCGGCTTCGCCATCCGCGAGGGTGGCCGCACCGTCGGCTCCGGCCGGGTCACCAAGATCCTGAAGTGACGTGAACGAGGGCCCGGGCTCGACGAGCCCGGGCCCTCGTCATGCCGTCGCTCGACCACCCTCGCGGGTGCGCGGGCGGCGTGGTGCAGCGCACAGGCGGCGCGATTGGTAATCGCCGCGTGCGTCTGGCACACTGTTCAGGTTGCCCGGCGCCGTTGCGTCCGCTCGTCACCGCCTCGGCGGGGGAGCGAGCCCGGACCGGTGTGCGCGGCAGCCACGTACGAACGACAGACGTTGAGCGGGATGGGCCGGCCATGCGCCGGGTGATCCCCACAGCATCCAACGACCTCGTGCCTTCACGGTGCGCAGCGCGGAGGTGCGTCGCGAAAAGCGACACGCCCGAGTGCGGGGGTCGGACAGACAGCGGTTCGAGAGAGAGAGTCAGACGACGCCATGGCGGGACAGAAGATCCGCATCCGGCTCAAGTCCTACGACCACGAGGTCATCGACAGCTCGGCGCGGAAGATCGTCGACACGGTGACGCGCGCTGGTGCGACGGTCGTGGGTCCGGTGCCGCTGCCGACGGAGAAGAACGTCTTCTGCGTCATCCGGTCGCCTCACAAGTACAAGGACAGCCGCGAGCACTTCGAGATGCGCACGCACAAGCGCCTCATCGACATCATCGATCCCACGCCGAAGGCGGTCGACTCGCTCATGCGTCTCGACCTGCCCGCGGACGTGAACATCGAGATCAAGCTCTGAGGCTCAGGAGATCACGATGACCACGCTTCCCCAGAACGCCAAGCCGATCACGGCTGTGCTGGGCACCAAGCTCGGCATGACGCAGCTGTGGGACGAGGCCGGGCGCCTCGTGCCCGTCACCGTCGTGCAGGTCGGCACCAACGTGGTGACCCAGGTCCGCACCGAGGACGTCGACGGCTACGCCGCCGTGCAGCTCGCCTACGGCCAGATCGACCCGCGCAAGGTGACCCAGCCGCTCATGGGCCACTTCGAGAAGGCCGGCGTCACGCCGCGCCGTCACGTCGCGGAGATCCGGACGTCGGACGCGAGCGAGTTCTCGCTCGGCCAGGAGATCACCGCCGAGGCCTTCACCGCCGGCCAGCTGGTCGACGTCGTCGGCACCACCAAGGGCAAGGGCACCGCCGGTGTCATGAAGCGCCACGGCTTCGCCGGTGTGGGCGCCTCGCACGGTGCGCACCGCAACCACCGCAAGCCGGGCTCGATCGGCGGCGCCTCGACGCCGTCGCGCGTCTTCAAGGGCCTGCGCATGGCCGGTCGCATGGGCCACGTCCGTCAGACCACCCAGAACCTGACCGTGCACGCGGTCGACGCCGAGAAGGGTCTGGTGCTCGTCAAGGGCGCCGTTCCCGGCCCGAAGGGCGGCGTCGTCCTGGTGCGCACCGCCGCGAAGGGGGCGTGAGCTCACGATGACCACGCAGACCGTCGACGTCCTCGACGCCCAGGGCAAGAAGGCCGGCACCGCCGAGCTTCCTGCCGAGGTGTTCGACGTCCAGACCAACGTCCCGCTCATCCACCAGGTCGTCGTCGCGCAGCTCGCTGCCGCCCGCCAGGGCACGCACAAGACGAAGACCCGTGGTGAGGTCTCCGGTGGCGGCAAGAAGCCCTACAAGCAGAAGGGCACCGGTCGTGCCCGCCAGGGCTCGACCCGTGCGCCGCAGTTCGCCGGTGGTGGCACCGTCCACGGCCCCGTGCCGCGCGACTACAGCCAGCGGACGCCCAAGAAGATGAAGGCCGCCGCCCTGCGCGGCGCCCTGTCGGACCGCGCCCGCGCCGGCCGCGTCCACGTCGTCGAGAGCTTCCTCGGCGTGGACGACCAGCCGTCGACCAAGACCGCTGTCGCGACGCTCACCGCCCTGACCTCGCGCCGCCACGTCCTCGTGGTGCTCGAGCGGGGCGACGAGGGCTCGATCAAGTCGCTGCGCAACCTCGAGCAGGTCCACCTGCTCACGGCCGACCAGCTCAACACGTACGACGTGCTCATGTCGGACGACGTCGTCTTCACGCGCGGTGCGCTCGACGCGTTCCTCACGCGTCCGGCGGGGCGTGCGGCCAAGGCCGTCGCGACCGAGTCCGAGGCGTCCGACCTGGCCGCGGAGGAGACCAAGTGACCACCGTGAACAAGGACCCGCGCGACATCCTGCTGTCGCCGGTGGTGTCCGAGAAGAGCTACACGCTCATGGACGAGGGCAAGTACACGTTCCTCGTGGACCCCCGCGCGAACAAGACCGAGATCAAGATCGCGGTCGAGCAGGTCTTCGGCGTGAAGGTCGACTCCGTGAACACGTCCAACCGCAAGGGCAAGAGCCGTCGGACCAAGTTCGGGCTCGGCAAGCGCAAGGACACCAAGCGCGCGATCGTCACGCTGCGCGAGGGCACCATCGACATCTTCGGCGGACCGGTCGGCTGACGCCGGACCGACGAGACAGAGGGACTGACTCTCCATGGGAATCCGTAAGTACAAGCCGACGACGCCCGGCCGCCGCGGCAGCAGCGTCGCCGACTTCGTCGAGATCACGCGCTCCACGCCCGAGAAGTCGCTGGTCCGCCCGCTCCACAAGACGGGTGGCCGCAACTCCACCGGTCGGGTGACCACGCGCCACCAGGGTGGTGGCCACAAGCGTGCCTACCGCGTCATCGACTTCCGTCGTCACGACAAGGACGGCGTGCCGGCCAAGGTCGCTCACATCGAGTACGACCCGAACCGCACGGCGCGCATCGCGCTCCTGCACTACGCGGACGGCGAGAAGCGCTACATCATCGCGCCGAACAAGCTCTCGCAGGGCGACGTCGTCGAGAACGGCCCCGGCGCCGACATCAAGCCCGGCAACAACCTGCCGCTGCGCAACATCCCGACGGGTACGGTCATCCACGCGATCGAGCTGCGGCCCGGTGGCGGCGCGAAGATCGCCCGCTCGGCGGGTGCCTCGGTGCAGCTCGTCGCGAAGGACGGCCCCTACGCGCAGCTGCGCATGCCGTCCGGCGAGATCCGGAACGTCGACCTGCGCTGCCGTGCGACGGTCGGCGAGGTCGGCAACGCCGAGCAGTCGAACATCAACTGGGGCAAGGCCGGCCGCATGCGGTGGAAGGGCAAGCGCCCGACCGTCCGTGGTGTCGCGATGAACCCGATCGACCACCCGCACGGTGGTGGTGAGGGCAAGACGTCCGGTGGTCGTCACCCGGTGAGCCCGTGGGGTCAGCCCGAGGGCCGCACGCGTCGCCCCAACAAGGCGAGCGACAAGATGATCGTCCGCCGTCGTCGTACCGGCAAGAAGCGCTGAGAAGGAGCCTGACCGATGCCGCGTAGCCTCAAGAAGGGCCCCTTCGTGGACGACCACCTTCAGAAGAAGGTGGACGTCCAGAACGAGAAGGGGACCAAGACCGTCATCAAGACCTGGTCCCGCCGGTCGATGATCACCCCCGAGTTCCTCGGGCACACGTTCGCCGTCCACGACGGCCGCAAGCACGTCCCGGTCTTCGTGACCGAGTCGATGGTCGGCCACAAGCTCGGCGAGTTCGCCCCCACGCGGACCTTCCGCGGCCACGAGAAGGACGACCGGAAGGGCCGTCGTCGCTGACGCGAGTCAGTGACGCAGCTCTTCCCATGACGACACAAGAAGGCAGGACAGCAATGGAAGCCAAGGCGCAGGCGCGGTTCGTCCGCGTCACGCCCCAGAAGGCCCGGCGCGTCGTGGACCTCATCCGTGGCAAGCAGGCCGAGGAGGCCGTCGCGACGCTGAAGTTCGCGCCGCAGGCCGCGGGGGAGACCGTCCTCAAGGTGGTCGAGAGCGCGATCGCCAACGCACGCGTGAAGGCCGACCGCGCGAACGAGGCGTTCGACGCCTCGGCGCTGGTCGTCCAGGCGGCCTACGTCGACGAGGGCCCGACGCTCAAGCGGTTCCGTCCCCGCGCGCAGGGTCGTGCGTCACGGATCCTGAAGCGCACCAGCCACATCACCGTGGTCGTGGCCCCGGTCGAGAAGAAGGAGAGGACCCGATAGTGGGACAGAAGGTCAACCCGCACGGGTACCGCCTCGGCATCACCACCGACCACCGGTCGCGCTGGTTCGCCGACAGCACCAAGCCTGGGCAGCGGTACCGCGACTACGTCCGCGAGGACGTGCAGATCCGCAAGCTCATGTCGACCGGCCTCGACCGCGCCGGCATCGCGAAGGTGGAGATCGAGCGCACGCGTGACCGCGTCCGCGTCGACATCCACACCGCGCGCCCCGGCATCGTCATCGGCCGTCGTGGCGCCGAGGCCGACCGCATCCGCGGCGAGCTCGAGAAGCTCACGGGCAAGCAGGTCCAGCTGAACATCCTCGAGGTCAAGAACGCCGAGCTCGAGGCCCAGCTGGTCGCCCAGGGCATCGCCGAGCAGCTCGCGAGCCGTGTCTCGTTCCGTCGTGCGATGCGCAAGGGCATGCAGTCCGCGCTGCGCGCCGGTGCGAAGGGCATCCGGGTGCAGTGCGCCGGCCGTCTCGGCGGCGCCGAGATGAGCCGCTCGGAGTTCTACCGCGAGGGTCGTGTGCCGCTGCACACGCTCCGCGCGAACATCGACTTCGGCACCTTCGAGGCCCGCACGACGTTCGGTCAGATCGGCGTCAAGGTGTGGATCTACAAGGGCGACATGACGGAGAAGGAGTACGCCCGCGAGCAGGCCTCGGCCGGCCCGCGCGCTCCGCGTGGCCCTCGTGGCGACCGCGGCGACCGGCCCGCCCGTGGCGGCGCGCGTCGTCCCGAGCGCACCGAGCGCACCGAGGCGCCGGCCGAGGCCGCTGCCCCGTCGACCCCCGCATCGGCCCCTGAGACCGGAACGGAGGCCTGAGCATGCTGATCCCGCGCAGGCTCAAGCACCGCAAGCAGCACCACCCGTCGCGCTCGGGCGCGGCGAAGGGCGGCACCACGATCTCGTTCGGCGACTACGGCATCCAGGCTCTCGAGCCGGCCTACGTCACCAACCGCCAGATCGAGTCCGCTCGTATCGCCATGACCCGTCACATCAAGCGTGGCGGCAAGGTGTGGATCAACATCTACCCGGACCGGCCGCTCACCAAGAAGCCGGCGGAGACCCGCATGGGCTCCGGCAAGGGTTCCCCGGAGTGGTGGATCGCCAACGTCAAGCCCGGTCGGGTCATGTTCGAGCTCGCGGGTGTCCCCGAGCCGCTGGCCCGCGAGGCGATGCGCCGCGCGATGCACAAGCTCCCGATGAAGTGCCGTTTCGTGGTGCGCGAGGGTGGTGGCAACTGATGGCTATCGGTTCGAAGGAGCTTGCTCCGGCCGAGCTCGACGGCATGGACGACGAGACGCTCGTCGCCGAGCTGAAGAAGGCCAAGGAGGAGCTGTTCAACCTCCGCTTCCAGTCCGCAACGGGCCAGCTCGAGAGCCACGGGCGCCTGAAGGCCGTGCGCCGCGACATCGCGCGGATCTACACGATCCTGCGCGAGCGTGAGCTCGGCATCCGTACGGCACCCAGCCCGAGCGCTGAGTGAGCGAGAGGTCACACATGAGCACCGAGAACGCAGCGAAGACCGCTGACGCCACGGCCGAGAGCCGGCCGTACCGCAAGACGCGGCGCGGCTACGTCGTCAGCGACAAGATGGACAAGACCGTCGTGGTCGAGGTCGAGGACCGGGTCAAGCACCCGCTCTACGGCAAGGTCATGCGGCGGACGAGCAAGGTCAAGGCGCACGACGAGGCCAACTCGGCCGGGATCGGCGACCTGGTCCTCATCATGGAGACCCGCCCGCTGTCGGCCACCAAGCGCTGGCGCGTCGTGGAGATCCTCGAGAAGGCGAAGTAGCCCGGTCCCGCCCGGCCGCTCGCGGCCGGGCGGTCCGCCGCCCACCACATCCGTTCGGCCAGGCTCGCACTGACGAGAACCGGCACGACGACAGGAGTTCACAGACATGATCCAGCAGGAGTCGCGACTGAAGGTCGCCGACAACACGGGAGCGAAGCAGATCCTCTGCATCCGTGTTCTCGGCGGGTCCGGCCGTCGCTACGCCGGTATCGGCGACGTCATCGTCGCGACGGTGAAGGACGCCATCCCCGGCGGCAACGTCAAGCGGGGAGACGTCGTCAAGGCCGTCGTCGTGCGCACCACCAAGGAGCGCCGCCGCCCGGACGGCTCGTACATCAAGTTCGACGAGAACGCCGCCGTGATCCTCAAGAACGACGGCGAGCCGCGCGGCACGCGCATCTTCGGCCCGGTCGGCCGCGAGCTGCGGGACAAGAAGTTCATGAAGATCATCTCGCTGGCACCGGAGGTGCTCTGACCATGGCCAAGATCAAGAAGGGCGACCTCGTCGTCGTCATCGCGGGCCGCGACAAGGGCAAGCAGGGCCGTGTGCTCGAGGTCGTCAAGGACTCCGACCGCATCATCGTCGAGGGTGTCCAGCGCGTCACGAAGCACACGAAGGCCGGCCAGACCGGTCGCGGCACCCGGACCGGTGGCATCGAGACCGTCGAGGCGCCGATCCACGTCAGCAACGTGATGCTGGTCGACCCGGAGACCAAGAAGGGCACCCGGGTCGGTTACCGCACCGAGGAGATCGAGCGTGACGGCCGCACCCGTTCCGTGCGTGTCCGCGTGGCCAAGCGCTCCGGTAAGGACATCTGATGAGCACTGAGACCGTCACGCGGGCCGTCCCGCGCCTCAAGGCGAAGTACGCGGAGGAGATCCTCCCCGGGCTGCGCGAGGAGTTCGGCCACGAGAACGTCAACCAGGTCGCGCGCGTCGTCAAGATCGTCGTGAACATGGGTGTCGGCGAGGCCGCCAAGGACTCCAAGCTCATCGAGGGCGCGATCCGCGACCTCACGGCGATCACCGGCCAGAAGCCGCAGGTCACGAAGGCCCGGAAGTCCATCGCGCAGTTCAAGCTGCGCGAGGGCATGCCGATCGGTGCGCACGTCACGCTGCGCGGCGACCGGATGTGGGAGTTCGCCGACCGCCTCGTCTCGCTCGCGCTGCCGCGCATCCGCGACTTCCGCGGCCTGTCGCCCAAGCAGTTCGACGGGCACGGCAACTACACCTTCGGTCTGACCGAGCAGGTCATGTTCCACGAGGTCGACCCCGACCGCATCGACCGCACGCGCGGTATGGACATCACCGTCGTCACGACCGCGACCACCGACGACGAGGGCCGTTCGCTGCTCCGCCGTCTGGGCTTCCCCTTCAAGGAGAACTGAGCATGGCGAAGACCGCCCTGATCCAGAAGGCGGCGCAGAAGCCGAAGTTCGGTGTCCGCGCCTACACCCGGTGCCAGAAGTGCGGCCGTCCGCACGCCGTGTACCGCAAGTTCGGCCTCTGCCGCATCTGCCTGCGCCAGATGGCGCACCGCGGCGAGCTTCCCGGCGTCACCAAGAGCAGCTGGTAACAACTACGCCGCAGGTCCCCTTGCACCCCGGTGCGGGGATACCCCGGCGAGGAAGGGCACAAGCCCGATGACGATGACCGACCCCATCGCAGACATGCTCACGCGTCTGCGTAACGCGAACTCCGCGTACCACGACTCCGTGACGATGCCGTACTCCAAGCTGAAGTCGCACATCGCGGAGATCCTCCAGGCGGAGGGCTACATCGCCGGCTGGACCGTCGAGGACGCCCCCGTGGGCAAGAACCTCACGATCCAGCTGAAGTTCGGCCCCAACCGCGAGCGCTCGCTCGCCGGTGTGCGCCGCGTGTCCAAGCCGGGCCTGCGCGTGTACGCCAAGTCGACCAACCTGCCCCGCGTGCTCGGGGGCCTCGGCGTGGCGATCCTGTCCACGTCGTCGGGGCTCCTGACCGACAAGCAGGCCGCCCAGAAGGGCGTGGGTGGGGAAGTCCTCGCCTACGTCTGGTAACCGAGAGACCGAGAGGAGAGAACCATGTCTCGTATCGGCAAGGTCCCCGTCCCGGTCCCGGCCGGCGTGGACGTGACGATCAGCGGCGCCGACGTGACGGTCAAGGGCCCCAAGGGCACCCTGACCCACACCGTCCCGGCGCCGATCCAGGTCGCCCAGGAGGACGGCACCCTCGTGGTGACGCGTCCCGACGACGAGCGCACCTCGCGCTCGCTCCACGGCCTGACCCGCACGCTGCTCGCGAACCTCGTCACCGGGGTCACCGAGGGCTACACCAAGAAGCTCGAGATCGTCGGTACCGGTTACCGCGTGACGGCAAAGGGCTCCGACCTGGAGTTCGCGCTCGGCTTCAGCCACCCGGTGCTCGTCACCGCCCCGGAGGGCATCAGCTTCGCGGTGGAGACGCCGACGAAGTTCTCGGTGAGCGGCATCGACAAGCAGCAGGTCGGCGAGGTCGCCGCGAACATCCGCAAGATCCGCAAGCCCGAGCCGTACAAGGGCAAGGGTGTGCGGTACGCCGGCGAGGTCGTCCGCCGCAAGGCTGGAAAGGCTGGTAAGTAACCGTGGCTATCACCATCCGCGGCAAGGGCAAGGCTGTCGCCCGCGCCCGTCGCCACCTCCGCCTGCGCAAGAAGGTCGTCGGCACGACGACCCGTCCTCGCCTGGTGGTCTCCCGCTCGTCGCGGCACATGGTCGCCCAGGTCGTGGACGACAGCGTCGGCCGCACCGTGGCGTCCGCGTCCACGCTCGAGGCGGACCTGCGTGCCTTCGACGGTGACAAGACCGCCAAGGCCCGTCGGGTCGGCGAGCTGGTCGCCGAGCGCGCCAAGGCCGCCGGTGTCGAGGCCGTCGTGTTCGACCGTGGCGGCAACAAGTACCACGGTCGGGTCGCGGCGGTCGCCGACGGTGCCCGCGACGGCGGTCTCGCACTGTGACCGCCCCCCGAGTCCTGTCCGTACGGAAGCAGAGGAAGTACTGATGGCTGCACCGCAGCGCAGCAACACCGGCGCCGCCGGCGGCGGCGGCGACCGGCGCGAGCGTGGCGACAACCGTCGTGGCGACCGCCGCGGCGACGCCGCCGAGAAGAGTGCCTTCGTCGAGCGCGTGGTGACCATCAACCGCGTCTCCAAGGTCGTCAAGGGTGGTCGCCGCTTCAGCTTCACCGCGCTCGTCGTGGTGGGTGACGGCGACGGCACGGTCGGCGTGGGCTACGGCAAGGCCAAGGAGGTGCCCGCCGCGATCGCCAAGGGCGTCGAGGAGGCCAAGAAGAGCTTCTTCCGCGTCCCGCGCATCCAGGGCACCATCCCGCACCCCGTCACGGGTGAGGCCGCGGCCGGCGTCGTCTTCCTGCGTCCGGCCTCGCCGGGTACCGGTGTCATCGCCGGTGGTCCCGTCCGCGCGGTCCTCGAGTGCGCGGGCATCCACGACGTCCTGTCCAAGTCCATGGGCTCGTCGAACGCCATCAACATCGTGCACGCCACGGTGCAGGCGCTCCGCGAGCTCGAGGAGCCCGAGGCCGTGGCCGCGCGCCGTGGCCTGCCGCTCGAGCACGTGACTCCTGCGGCGATGCTGCGGGCGCGTGCCGCGGGCGTCGCCGCGAAGGCAGGTGCCTGATGGCCCGGCTCAAGGTGACCCAGACCAAGTCCGCCATCGGCGGCAAGCAGAACCAGCGTGACACGCTGCGGACCCTCGGCCTCAAGCGCATCGGCGACGTCGTCGTCAAGGAGGACCGTCCGGAGATCCGCGGCATGGTCACCACGGTGGCGCACCTCGTCACCGTCGAGGAGGTCGAGTGACCATGGCTGAGAAGAAGAGCGCTGCCGCGACCCCGGCCGCCAAGGGGACCAAGGCCTCCGCCGCGAAGGCGGCCGAGGCGAAGGTCACCAACGCGACCGAGGGCGCCGGTGGCACCCTGAAGCTGCACCACCTGCGTCCGGCCCCGGGCGCGCACACCCGCAAGACCCGCGTGGGTCGTGGTGAGGCGTCGAAGGGCAAGACGGCGGGTCGCGGTACCAAGGGCACGAAGGCCCGGTACCAGGTTCCCGAGGCGTTCGAGGGCGGGCAGATGCCGCTGCACATGCGGCTGCCGAAGCTCCGGGGCTTCAAGAACCCGTTCCGCACCGAGTACCAGGTCGTGAACCTCGCGACGCTCGCGGCGCTCTACCCCTCGGGTGGCGACGTGACGGTCGAGGACCTCGTGGCCAAGGGCGCGGTCCGCAAGAACCAGCCCGTCAAGGTGCTGGGCACCGGTGAGATCGACGTGAAGCTCACGGTGGCGGTCCAGGCGATCTCCGCCTCCGCGAAGGAGAAGATCCTCGCGGCCGGCGGGTCCGTCTCCGAGGACTGACCTGACGCAGGGGCCGGGACGCGCGCAGCGCCCCGGCCCCTGCGCCGTCCCGGGACCCCGCTGGGTTAGGGTTCCAGGCGGCTCCCCGCAGCCGACCACGGCGTCGGTGACGGGCTCGACGACACACCGCCGCTGACGGCGGAGCAGGAGGACAGGTGCTCAGCGCATTCGGCCGGGCCTTCCGGACGCCAGACCTGCGGCGCAAGCTGCTCTTCACCATCGCGATCATGGCGATCTACCGGGTGGGCTCGTTCATCCCGACGCCTGGTGTCGACTACCGCAACGTCCAGGTGTGCGTCGGCGAGTCCGCCGACAACAACCTGCTCGGGCTCATCAACCTGTTCAGCGGCGGTGCGCTGCTGCAGCTGTCGGTGTTCGCGCTCGGGATCATGCCGTACATCACGGCGAGCATCATCGTGCAGCTGCTCCGCGTGGTCATCCCGCGGTTCGAGGCCCTCCACAAGGAGGGGCAGTCCGGCACGGCGACGCTGACGCAGTACACGAGGTACCTGACCATCGGTCTCGCGATCCTGCAGTCGACGACGATCATCACGGTCGCCCGGAACGGCCAGCTGTTCCAGAACTGCTCCGTCCCGGTCATCCCGAACGACACGGTCGCCACGATCCTGCTGATGATCATCACGATGACGGCGGGGACGACGCTCATCATGTGGCTCGGCGAGCGGATCACCGAGCGAGGCATCGGCAACGGCATGTCGCTCCTCATCTTCACCTCGATCGCGGCCACGTTCCCGACGGCCCTCTGGTCGATCGCCGGCGGCGAGAACGGCATCGCGAAGTTCGTCGCCGTGCTCTCGGTGATCATCCTGACGATCGGCCTGGTCGTCTTCGTCGAGCAGTCGCAGCGCCGGATCCCGGTGCAGTACGCCAAGCGGATGGTCGGGCGGAAGATGTACGGGGGCTCCAGCACCTACATCCCGATCAAGATCAACATGTCCGGCGTGATCCCGATCATCTTCGCGTCGTCGCTCCTCGCGGTCCCCGGTCTGATCGCACAGTTCGCCGACCCGACCGCGGAGTGGGTCATCTGGGTCACCAACAACGTCGTCGACCCGGCGGCGCCGCTGAACATCGCGCTCTACATCGTGCTGATCATCTTCTTCGCGTACTTCTACACGGCCATCACGTTCAACCCGGACGAGGTCGCGGACAACATGAAGAAGTACGGCGGGTTCATCCCGGGCATCCGCGCCGGCCGCCCGACCGCCGAGTACCTCGACTACGTCATCACGCGCATCACGGCACCGGGCTCGCTCTACCTCGCCTTCGTGGCGATGGTCGTGCTCTTCGTCTTCATCGCGCTGGGCATCAGCACGACGATCCCACTCGGCGGCGCGTCGATCCTCATCGTCGTGGGCGTCGGCCTCGAGACGGTCAAGCAGATCCAGTCGCAGCTCGAGCAGCGCCACTACGAAGGGTTCCTCCGTTGAGCCGTCGCATCGTCCTCCTCGGCCCGCCCGGAGCGGGCAAGGGCACGCAGGCCGCGCGCCTCGCCGAGGCGCTCGGTGTCCCGGCGATCTCGACGGGCGACATCTTCCGCGCGAACATCGCCGGGGGGACCGAGCTCGGCCGCACCGCGCAGGGGTACACCTCGCGTGGCGAGCTCGTGCCCGACTCGGTCACCAACGCGATGGTCGCGGCGAGGCTCGACGAGCCGGACGTCGCGGAGGGCTTCCTCCTCGACGGCTACCCCCGCAACACGGCCCAGGTCACGGAGCTCGACGGGATCCTGACGACGCGCGGCGTGACGCTCGACCGCGCGGTCGAGATCACCGCCGACACGGACGTCGTCGTGGCGCGCCTCCTGCACCGGGCGACCGTCGAGGGGCGCGTCGACGACACGGAGCCGGTCATCCGGCACCGCCTCGAGGTCTACCGCGAGCAGACGCAGCCGGTCGCGGACGTGTACGCGGAGCGCGGCCTCCTCGCGCAGGTCGACGGGATCGGCGAGGTCGCCGAGGTCACGGCGCGGCTGCTGGCCGCGCTCGAGGCGTGACCGTGTTCGGTCGCGACCGCATCGAGTACAAGACCGCCGAGCAGGTCGCCCGCATGCGCCGGGCCGGCCTGGTGGTCGCCGACGCGCACGCGGCTGTCCGCGAGGCGATCCGCCCGGGTCTGACGACGGCCGACCTCGACGCCGTCGCGGCGGACGTCATCCGCGGCGCCGGTGCGACGCCGTCGTTCCTCGGCTACCACGGGTACCCGGCGACGCTGTGCGTGTCCGTGAACGACGAGGTCGTCCACGGGATCCCCGGCAGCCGGGTCCTCGAGCCCGGCGACGTCGTCTCGGTCGACTGCGGCGCGATCGTCGACGGGTGGCACGGGGACGCGGCGTTCACGGTGGTCCTGCCCGACGCGGACCCCGCGGACCTCGAGCTCTCGCGCGTGACGGAGGACTGCATGTGGGCCGGCATCGCCGCGCTCGCGACGTCGGACCGGCTCGGCGCGGTGGGGGAGGCCGTCGAGGACGTCGTCGACGCCGCGGGCGCCCCGTACGGCGTCGTGCAGGAGTACGTGGGCCACGGCATCGGCAGCGCGATGCACCAGCCGCCGGACGTGCTCAACTACCGCACGCGCGAGAAGGGGCCCCGGCTGCGCGCCGGGATGTGCCTCGCCGTCGAGCCGATGCTCACGCGCGGGTCGCGCATGACGCAGGTCCTCGAGGACGACTGGACGGTCGTCACGGTCGACGGAGCGCGTGCGGCCCACTGGGAGCACACCGTCGCGATCGGGCCCGACGGCATCTGGGTGCTCACGGCGCCCGACGGCGGCGCCGAGCGGCTCGCCGCCCTCGGGATCACCGTCGCCCCCTGGGAGTGACGCACGCCGCACAGTCGATCCCGGCGGCGACCTCGGCGCGTCGGTTCGTCTCGAGGCGCCGGATGCCGTACGATGGTCCGTCGGGCGCGTGTGTCCACAGGCGGGGTCATCGATCCCGGCGGAACCGCGCCGGAGGACGACTTCCCGGTCCCGATCCGTCGGGGCCAGGGGTCGCAGACATGCATCACGACAGTTAGCGGAGGACATGGCAAAGAAGGACGGTGTCATCGAGATCGAGGGCTCCGTGGTCGAGGCGCTGCCGAACGCGATGTTCCGCGTCGAGCTCGCGAACGGCCACAAGGTTCTCGCCCACATCTCGGGCAAGATGCGACAGCACTACATCCGGATCCTCCCCGAGGACCGGGTGGTGGTCGAGCTGAGCCCGTACGACCTGTCCCGCGGCCGGATCGTCTACCGCTACAAGTAGTCCGTCCCGATCACCAGATCACACCCCGATCGAACTGCCGCCCGTCGCACGCTCGTGCGCGCGTGCGGCGGCGGAGGAACGAGCATGAAGGTCAAGCCCAGCGTCAAGAAGATCTGCGACAAGTGCAAGGTGATCCGCCGGCACGGTCGCGTCATGGTCATCTGCGACAACCTGCGGCACAAGCAGCGCCAGGGCTGAGCCCCGGCGGCCCGGTCCCCGACCGGGCTCGTGCGAGCAGGACAGCAGGACCACCGGCCCCCTAGGGGGCCGACCAGCGCACAGTCAGCGCCTCGCCCACGGCGTACGCGCAACCCTCGGCTCGGAGGCCGGGGCCCGCAGCAGCGGGAGGACCGTGCGGAAGACCTCCGATGCAGTACAGGAGCACTGAGAATGGCACGTCTCGTCGGCGTCGACCTCCCCCGCGACAAGCGGCTCGAGGTCGCGCTCACCTACATCTACGGCGTCGGGCGCACGCGTGCGCAGGAGACGCTCGCGGCGACGGGCATCAGCCCGGACCTGCGCGTCCGCGAGCTCGGCGACGCCGAGCTCGTCGCGCTGCGCGACCACCTCGAGGGCAGCTACAAGCTCGAGGGCGACCTCCGCCGCGAGGTCGCGGCCGACATCCGTCGCAAGGTCGAGATCGGCAGCTACGAGGGTCTGCGGCACCGCCGCGGGCTGCCCGTGCGCGGTCAGCGGACCAAGACCAACGCCCGCACCCGCAAGGGCCCGAAGCGCACCGTCGCCGGCAAGAAGAAGGCCGGGCGCAAGTAGCCAGCAGTCCGGTGGCGTGAGCCGCGGCTCGCACGAGCGACGCCCTCCGCGCACCGGTCCGACGACCTCAGACCAGGAGAGAAACCGCAATGCCTCCCAAGACCCGTACTGCCGGCTCGGCCCGCAAGCCCCGCCGCAAGGAGAAGAAGAACGTCGCCGTGGGCCAGGCCCACATCAAGAGCACGTTCAACAACACGATCGTCTCGATCACGGACCCCACCGGTGCCGTCATCGCCTGGGCCTCCTCGGGCCAGGTCGGCTTCAAGGGCTCGCGCAAGTCGACGCCGTTCGCCGCCCAGCTCGCCGCCGAGGCCGCCGCCCGCCGTGCGCAGGAGCACGGCATGAAGAAGGTCGACGTCTTCGTCAAGGGCCCCGGCTCCGGCCGCGAGACCGCGATCCGCTCGCTCCAGGCGACCGGCCTCGAGGTCGGCTCGATCCAGGACGTGACGCCCCAGGCCCACAACGGCTGCCGGCCGCCGAAGCGCCGCCGCGTCTGAGGACTCCCTGCCGGGTGGACCGAGACCCGCAGGACCCCGTGATGCGTCATATGGCGGACGCACACTGAGAGGACACCCACCGTGCTCATCGCACAGCGCCCCACGCTGACCGAAGAGGTCATCTCCGAGTACCGCTCGCGGTTCGTCATCGAGCCGCTCGAGCCGGGCTTCGGCTACACGCTCGGCAACTCGCTGCGTCGCACCCTGCTCTCGTCGATCCCCGGTGCGGCCGTGACGTCGATCCGCATCGACGGCGTGCTCCACGAGTTCAGCACGATCACCGGTGCCAAGGAGGACGTCACCGAGATCATCCTCAACATCAAGGAGCTCGTCGTCTCCTCGGAGAACGACGAGCCCGTGGTGATGTACCTGCGCAAGCAGGGCCCCGGCACGGTGACCGCGGCGGACATCACGCCGCCCGCCGGCGTCCAGGTGCACAACCCGGACCTGCACATCGCGACGCTCAACGGCAAGGGCAAGCTCGAGATCGAGCTCACGGTCGAGCGCGGCCGCGGCTACGTGTCGGCGCAGCAGAACAAGGCGTACGACGCCGAGATCGGCCGCATCCCGATCGACTCGATCTACTCGCCCGTCCTCAAGGTGACCTACAAGGTCGAGGCGACCCGTGTCGAGCAGCGCACCGACTTCGACAAGCTCGTCGTCGACGTCGAGACCAAGCAGGCGATCGCGCCCCGCGACGCGCTCGCGTCCGCCGGCAAGACGCTCGTCGAGCTGTTCGGCCTGGCGCGTGAGCTCAACGTCGAGGCCGAGGGCATCGAGATCGGCCCGTCGCCGACCGACGCGGCGCTCGCCGCGGACCTCGCGCTCCCGATCGAGGAGCTCCAGCTGACGATCCGCTCCTACAACTGCCTCAAGCGCGAGGGCATCCACTCCGTGGGTGAGCTCGTGGCGCGCAGCGAGGCCGACCTCCTGGACATCCGCAACTTCGGTGCGAAGTCCATCACCGAGGTCAAGGAGAAGCTCGCCGGGCTCGGCCTGTCGCTCAAGGACAGCCCGATCGACTTCGACCCCTCGACGGCGGCGTACTACGACGACGCCGACTACACCGAGGACGAGCTGTCCTGACGCCGTGGGGGACACGCGCACCAGTCCGCGTGCCCCGTCGATGAACTACTGAGGAGTACGACATGCCTACGCCCACCAAGGGTCCGCGGCTCGGAGGCGGTCCGGCGCACGAGCGGCTCATCCTCGCCAACCTGGCGACGAGCCTGTTCGAGCACCGCCGCATCACGACCACCGAGACGAAGGCGAAGCGGCTCCGCCCGCTCGCCGAGCGCCTCATCACGTTCGCCAAGCGCGGCGACCTCGCGGCGCGCCGCCGCGTCCTCGCGACCGTCAAGGACAAGGGCGTCGTGCACGAGCTCTTCACCGAGATCGCGCCCGCGATGGCCGAGCGTCAGGGCGGGTACACCCGCATCACGAAGATCGGTCCCCGCAAGGGCGACAACGCCCCCATGGCCGTCATCGAGCTCGTCCTCGAGCCCGTGAGCGCCAAGCAGGCGACGGTCCGCGAGGCGGAGAAGGCCACCAAGAAGGCCGCTGCCCCGAAGAAGGCCAAGGCCGCTCCCGCCGCCGAGGAGTCCGCGGTGGAGGAGACGGTCGAGGAGCCGACGGCTGCCGAGTCGACCGAGGCCCCCGCCGAGGCCGAGGAGTCGTCGACGACGGACGCCGACGCGACCGACGAGGCGACCGACGAGGCGACCGACGCCGAGGGCACCGAGAAGGCCTGACGCCGACGCACCACCGACGAGAGGGACCGGAGCCACGCGCTCCGGTCCCTCTTCTCGTCCCGTCGCCGGCGGGCGCGAGCGCCCGGCACGGCGGCGCGCACATGGGTAGCGTGACGTCCGTGGAGACGTCGACCCGCACCCGCGGGGTCCCGGACGCCGACGAGCGCCGCGACGGGGCGCTCGCGCCGTCGCTCCCGGTCGTGCTGCTCCACGGTGCGCGGACGTCCGGGACCATGTGGCGCGCCCAGCTCGACGCGCTGGCCCGTGCCGGTCGGACGGCCGTCGCCCCCGACCTGCCCGGCCACGGGCGGCGCATGGCAGAGCGGTTCACCGTCGACGGCTCCCTGGAGGTCATCGACGAGGCGGTGGACGCGGTCGGCGGCCGCGCCGTCGTCGTCGGTCTCTCGCTCGGCGGCTACCTCGGGATCCGGTGGGCCGCGGACCACCCGGACGCCGCGGCGGGGCTGCTCGTGTCGGGGTGCTGCACCGAGCCCGACCGTCGGCTCACCGATGCGTGGCGGCTCGCGGCCGTGCTCATCGGACGCCTGCCGGACCGTGGGGCGCGGCTCAACCAGCTGCTCGTCGACCTCGCGATCCCGGACGAGGGCGGTGCCGCGCTGGGCGAGGGTGGCTTCGCGCTCGACGTCATGGTCGACCTGCTGTCGGCGATGCGTGCCCTGCGCCCGCTCGACGACCTCGCCCGGGTCCGCTGCCCGGTGCGGTTCGTCAACGGTTCCCTGGACCACTTCCGGCTCCAGGAGCGCGCCTTCCTCGCGGCGGCGCCGGGTGCCGAGCGGGTCCTCGTCGCCGGCGCGACCCACCTCGTCGCGCTGACCCACCCGGTGGGCTACAACCGCGCGCTGCTCGGCTTCCTCGACGCCGTCGACCCGGCTCGTCCGTCCGGCTGACGACCCCGGCACCGACCGGACGTGGCGTGGGCCACGTCAGGTGTCGCCGCCCGTCGCCGTCGGCGGGCGGAGGGTCCAGGCGCGCAGGCCGCCCACGACGCCCGCCGAGTTCGGGACGACCACGACGTCGTCACCCAGGGCCTCGAGGGCGGTCGGGGAGACCCGCCGGCCGTTGCCGCCGCCGAGGTAGAGGCGGTCCCACCGGAACACCGGGCGCAGCCCCTCGAGCGCACGTCGGACGCGTCGCGACCACAGCCCGTCGCCGAGGCGCCGGCGCTCGTGCTCGCCGAGCCACGCGTCGTAGGTCACGCCACGGCGCACCGGGGCGTGCGAGAGCTCCAGGTGGGGCGCGAGGGCACCGCCGTCGAAGAGCGCCGAGCCCAGACCCGTCCCGAGGGTCAGCACGAGCTCGAGCCCGCTGCCGGAGACGACGCCCGCGCCGTGCACCTCGGCGTCGTTGAGCACGAGCGTCGGCACCCCCAGCGCGCGGGTGAGCGCCGCCGCCATGTCCTTCCCCTCCCACGCCGCGACGAGGTCCGGGTCGACGCGCGTCCGGGGCCCCGCCCTCGTGACGTAGTGCGGGGTCGCGATGACGACGCCGTGGCGGATCATGCCGGGCATGCCCACGGTCGCTCGGCGGGCGGCCGGGAGGTCCCGCGCGATGCCGAGCACGACGTCGACCAGTCGCTCGGGCGGCAGCGGGTACGGCGTCGGCACGCGCCGGGGCGGGACGTGCAGGGTCCCGGCGGCGTCGAGGACCGACGCCTTGATGCCGCCTCCGCCGCAGTCCACGGCGAGCGTGAGACCGTCCACCCGCGGAGGGTACTGCCGCGCCGTGGTCGTCGCCGGTCACCCCTGCCCGGTGGCTAGGTTGGGCGCGTGGACGACGCCCTGCTCCGGGTCCGCCTGGACCTCTCGTACGACGGCACCGCGTTCGCCGGCTGGGCGACGCAACCCGGCCTGCGGACCGTGCAGGGCACGCTCGAGGCCGCGCTCGGGACGGTCCTGCGCTGCCCGCCGCCGCGGCTCACGGTCGCGGGGCGGACCGACGCGGGCGTCCACGCGCGGGGCCAGGTGGCGCACGTCGACGTGGAGCGCGACGCGTGGGAGGCCGTGCGCGGGCGGATGACCGGTCCGCCGGGTGGGGTGCTCGTGCGGCGGCTCGCGGGGGTCCTGCCGCCCGACGTCGTCGTCCACGCGGCCACGCCCGCCCCCGACGGGTTCGACGCACGCTTCTCGGCACTGCACCGCCGCTACGCGTACCGCCTCGCCGACGACGTGAGCCGGGTGGACCCGCTGCGCCGGTCGCACGTCGTCCGGCACCGTCTCCCGCTCGACGCCGTCGCGATGAGCGAGGCGGCGGGCTCCCTGGTCGGACGGCACGACTTCGCCGCGTTCTGCCGCCCGCGGCCCGGCGCCACGACCATCCGGACGCTCCAGGTGCTCGACGTGTCGCGTCCGCAGCACGGCCCGGACGAGGGCCTCGTCGTCGCCGTCGTGCAGGCGGACGCCTTCTGCCACTCGATGGTGCGGGCGCTCGTCGGCGCGCTCGTCGCGGTGGGGGAGGGCCGCCGCGATCAGGGATGGCCGGCCGGGCTCCTCGAGGGTGGGGTGCGGGACGGCGCGGCCGTCGTCGCCCCGGCGCACGGGCTGACGCTCGAGGAGGTCGCGTACCCGGCCGACGGGCGGCTCGCGGAGCGCGCCGAGGCGACGCGCGCGCGTCGTCGTGCCGAGGAGGTGACGGGGACGGTCGAGGACGGCTGAGGCACGCCCCGCCGTGCCCGTGCCGTGCCTGCGGTGGCCCTCGTGCGGTGGCCCTCGTGCGGTGACCTCGTGCGACGGCCCTCGTGCGGCGGCGTGCTGATGCCCCTGGACGCGCGCGAGGCCGGCCCCCGCGGGGACCGGCCTCACGTGCAGCGCGTCAGAGCCCGGACTCGTCCTCGTCGACGACGTGCACCGCGGCCTCCTCGGCCGTCGCCCCGGAGCCCGCGATGCCGACGTCGGTCGCCATGGTGCTCGAGGTGGGCTCGCCGGTCGCCGATGCCTCGTCGGCTGCGAGCCGGCCCGCACGGTCGGACTCGCGCGCGCCGGCGACCGGCTCGTCCTGCGCGTCCCACACCTCGGGCTCCTCCTGCGCGAGCTTGTCGTCGAGCCGCTCACCGAGGGCCTGGTCCAGGTGCGTCTCGAGCCGGTTGCCCGTGGGGTGCTCGGGGGGCGAGTAGCCCTCGTCGAGGATGCTGTCGACCCCGCGGTCGAGCAGGGTGTCGTCCTGCTGCAGCTGGTTGGTGTCGCCCTCGGCGGCCGTCTCCGGGTCCGGGGAGGTGGCCGTGGTGTCGCCGTAGTCGCTCGTGCTCATGCCGTCCACGGTGGCACCGGGTGCCCGGTCGTGCATCCGCAGGGCCGCCCCGCCGGGCCGCGCAGGGCCAGCGGGCGCTCCACGTGGGGGCGTGCGCCGCAATGTCGTCGCGGCACGCGCCGACGACGCGTCAGACTCGTCTCATGGGTCATGTCGACATCCAGGACGTGGGTTACGTGCTGCCCGACGGCAGGCCGCTCCTGGCGGGCGTGAGCCTCCGCGTGGCTGACGGCGCACGGACCGCGCTCGTGGGCCCCAACGGCGCGGGCAAGTCCACGCTGCTGCGGCTCGTCGTCGGGGACGAGGCACCGCACTCGGGCGTGGTCGCGCGGAGCGGGAGCATGGGCGTCATGCGTCAGGCGGTGGGGCGCATCGACGACGACCGCTCCGTCCGCGACCTCCTCGCGGACCTCGCACGCCCGGCCGTCCGCGACGCGGCGGTCGAGCTCGCCGCCGCCGAGCTGGCGATCATGGAGGTCGACGACACCCCGGCGCAGATGCGCTACGCCCAGGCGCTCGCCGACTGGGCCGACGTGGGTGGGTACCAGGCCGAGGCCGACTGGGACCAGGTGACCGACGCCGTCCTGTCGCTGCCCTTCGAGCGCGCGCAGCACCGCGAGGTGCGCAGCCTGTCGGGCGGGGAGCAGAAGCGCCTCGTCCTCGAGGCGCTGCTGCGAGGTCCCGACGAGGTCCTCGTCCTCGACGAGCCCGACAACTACCTCGACGTGCCGACCAAGCGGTGGCTCGAGCGCGAGCTGGTCGCGTCCCCCAAGACGGTGCTCTTCGTGAGTCACGACCGCGAGCTGCTCTCCCGCACCGCGACGCACGTCGCGAGCCTCGAGCCGACGGCCGTCGGGTCACGCGCCTGGGTTCACGGCGGGGGGTTCGCGACCTTCGGCGCGGCCCGTGCGGCGCGCCGCGAGCGGCACGAGGAGCTCCTGCGGCGGTGGGAGGAGGAGCGCACGCAGCTGCGCCGGCTCGTCGAGGACCTCAAGGTGCGCGCCAAGTTCAACGACGGCATGTCCTCGCGCTACCAGGCGGCCCGGACGCGCCTGCGCAAGTTCGAGGAGGCGGGCCCGCCGGCCGAGCTCGCGCGCGAGCAGGACGTGCGGGTCCGGCTGCGCGGCGGGCGCACCGGCCGACGCGCCGTGGTCGCGGAGGGGCTCGCCGTCACGGGCCTCCTCGAGCCGTTCGACCTCGAGGTGTGGTTCGGCGAGCGCGTCGCGCTGCTCGGGTCGAACGGGTCGGGGAAGTCGCACCTGCTCCGCCTGCTCGCCGCGGGCGGCACGGACCCGGAGCCCGACCAGCGGCCCGTGGTCCCCGTCGCACCCGTGCCGCACACCGGCCACGTGCGCCTCGGCGCCCGGGTCGTCCCCGGCTGGTTCGCCCAGAACGACACCCACCCCGAGCTCGCCGCCCGGACGCTGCTCGAGATCCTCCACGAGGGCGACGGCCGCCGGGCCGGGATGGGCCGCGAGCAGGCCAGCCGGGCGCTCGACCGGTACGAGCTCGTGGCCGCGGCGGAGCAGCCGTACGGGACGCTCTCGGGCGGTCAGCAGGCGCGCCTGCAGATCCTCCTCCTCGAGCTCTCGGGCGCGACGCTGCTCCTCCTCGACGAGCCGACCGACAACCTCGACCTGCACTCCGCCGAGGCGCTCGAGCGCGGGCTCGAGCAGTTCGAGGGCACGGTCGTCGCGGTGACGCACGACCGCTGGTTCGCGCGCGGCTTCGACCGGTTCCTCGTGGTCGACGCCGACGGCGGTGTGCGCGAGCACCCCGAGCCGGTGTGGGACGTCGAGCGGGTCCGACGGGCGCGGTGACGAGGTGCGGGCGCCCGCGGGCGGTGCCGCCGTGGGGACCGACGGCGTCGCGGGGGACGGGCGTGAAGCACCCGGATGCCGCCTCTGCCTACCAGGTTTTGACCCCTCAGGCTGCGTGCGGGTACTCTGGCGTGTCGTTGTGCGTACCCGCGCGCCATGACCGCCCCTGAGGGTCGGTCGAGCTGCCGGGCGGAGCACAGCACCCGACCCTCACCGGTGTCCCGCGGGCCTCAAACCCCGCGAGCAGCGGTGCCATCATTCAGCACCACGAAACGAAGGCTACGACCGTGCGCACGTACACCCCGAAGCCCGGCGACGTCGAGCGGACCTGGCACGTCATCGACGCGACCGACGTCGTCCTGGGCCGGCTGGCCTCGCAGGTCGCCACGCTGCTGCGCGGCAAGCACAAGGCGACGTTCGCGCCGCACGTCGACCAGGGCGACTTCGTCATCGTCATCAACGCCGACAAGGTCGCGCTGACGGGCAACAAGCGTGAGCAGAAGCTCGCCTACCGCCACTCGGGCTACCCGGGCGGTCTGCGCGCGGTGCCCTACAACGAGCTGCTCGACAAGCGCCCCGAGCGCGCCGTGGAGAAGGCCGTGCGCGGCATGCTCCCCAAGAACTCCCTGGGCCGCGCCCAGATCGGCAAGCTGAAGGTCTACGCCGGCCCGGAGCACCCGCACGCCGCGCAGCAGCCGAAGCCCTTCGAGATCACCCAGGTCGCTCAGCAGCCCGCCGGCCGCTGACACCGATTCCACAGGACGCGAGGATCCACCAGTGGCCGACACCACCGTCGACTTCGAGGGCGACGAGACGCCCACCAGCTTCACCTCCGAGACCGCTGCGCCGACCGGCCGCGGGCAGAGCCTGACCGCCCCCGGTCAGGCGCTCGGCCGCCGCAAGGAGGCCGTGGCCCGGGTGCGTCTCGTCCCGGGGACGGGTCAGTGGAAGGTCAACGGGCGCACGCTCGAGGACTACTTCCCGAACAAGGTGCACCAGCAGCTCGTGAACAGCCCGCTGAAGCTCGTCGACGTCGAGGGCCGCTTCGACGTCATCGCGCGCATCGTCGGCGGCGGCGTGACCGGCCAGGCCGGCGCGCTGCGCCTGGGCATCGCCCGCGCGCTCAACGAGATCGACGCCGAGCACAACCGTCCGGCGCTCAAGAAGGCCGGCTTCCTGACCCGCGACGCCCGCGTCGTCGAGCGCAAGAAGGCCGGTCTCAAGAAGGCCCGCAAGGCCCCGCAGTACTCGAAGCGCTGATCCCAGCCGCGCTTCCCGACGGCCCCGATGGAACACCATCGGGGCCGTCGGTGCGTCAGGGGCCGGTCCGCTCCGCGGCACGGTCCGCTGTGGGACAGTTCGAACGGACTTAGGAGGAACCACATGGGTCGGTTGTTCGGCACGGACGGGGTCCGGGGCCTGGCGAACCGCGACGTCACCGCGGAGCTCGCGCTCGACCTGTCGGTCGCGGCCGCCCACGTGCTCGGCGCGTCCGGCGCGTTCGAGGGTCACCGACCGCGTGCCGTCGTGGGCCGCGACCCGCGCGCATCCGGTGAGTTCCTCTCCGCGGCGGTCGCCGCCGGGCTGGCGAGTGCGGGCGTCGACGTCGTCAACGTCAGCGTCCTGCCCACGCCCGCGGTCGCCTATCTCACCGGTGCGCTCGGGATGGACCTCGGGGTGATGCTCTCCGCGTCCCACAACCCGATGCCGGACAACGGGATCAAGTTCTTCGCACGCGGCGGGCACAAGCTCGACGACGAGATCGAGGACGCCATCGAGCAGCGCATGCGTGAGCCGTGGGACCGCCCGACGGGCGCCGCGGTCGGCCGCATCACGAGCGACGTGGGGCTCGCGGGGGAGCGGTACGTCGAGCACCTCGTCTCGACGCTGCCCGCCCGGCTCGACGGGCTGCGGATCGTCGTCGACTGCGCGAACGGCGCGGCGAGCGAGGTCGGCCCGGCGGCGCTGCGCGCGGCGGGCGCCGACGTCGTCGTCATCAACGCGTCGCCCGACGGCCGGAACATCAACGAGAAGTGCGGCTCGACGCACCCCGAGCAGCTCCAGGCCGCCGTGGTCGCGGCCGAGGCCCACCTCGGGGTCGCGTTCGACGGGGACGCGGACCGCTGCCTCGCCGTCGACGCGCGCGGCACGCTGGTCGACGGCGACCAGATCATGGGCGTCCTGGCGGTGGCGCTCAAGGAGCGCGGTCGCCTGCACGAGGACACGCTGGTCACGACCGTCATGAGCAACCTCGGCCTGCAGCTCGCGATGGACGCGGCCGGGGTGCGCACCGTGCAGACCGCGGTCGGCGACCGGTACGTCCTCGAGGCGATGCGCGCCCACGGGTTCAGCCTGGGTGGCGAGCAGTCCGGCCACCTCATCCTCGCGGACCACGGGACGACCGGTGACGGGACGCTCACGGCGCTCCAGCTCGCGTCGCGCGTCGCCGAGACCGGTCGCACGCTTGAGGACCTCGCCTCGGGCGTGGCCCGGCTGCCGCAGGTCCTCGTCAACGTCAAGGGCGTGGACCGCAGCCGCGCGGCCGACGACGACGGCGTGCTGGCCGCGGTCGCCGAGGCGGAGGCGCAGCTCGGGCAGACGGGCCGCGTCCTGCTGCGGCCGTCCGGCACGGAGCCGGTCGTCCGCGTCATGGTCGAGGCCGCACGCCAGGAGCACGCCGACGAGGTGGCCCACCGGCTCGCCGACGTGGTCCGCGAACGGCTCGCCCTGTGACGTCGGCGAGCGTCGTCCGGGACGCCGTCGAGGCCCTCCTCGCCGGGCCGCAGCCCATGCCGATCGTCCAGGCGGGCGACCCGGTCCTGCGCGCGGTCGCGGAGCCGTACGACGGGCAGCTCGACGACGGCCTCCTCGCGGAGCTCCTCGTCGCGATGCGCGCCACGATGCACGCCGCCCCAGGCGTGGGACTCGCCGCGCCGCAGGTCGGCCTCGGCCTCGCGATCGCGGTCGTCGAGGACCAGTGGCCGCTCGACGACGAGACCGCCCTCGCGCGCGAGCGCACGTCCGTCCCGTTCCGCGTGCTCGTCAACCCGTCCTACGAGGCGGTGGGTGACGAGCGCGTCGGGCACTACGAGGGCTGCCTCAGCGTGGACGGCTGGCAGGCCGTCCGGTCGCGCTGGCGGTCCGTGCGGCTGCGGTGCCTCGACGAGCGCGGCGCGGAGGTCGACGAGGTGCTGCACGGGTGGCCCGCGCGGATCGTCCAGCACGAGACGGACCACCTCCTCGGCCGGCTCTACGTCGACCACGCCGAGATGCGCTCGCTCGTCGCGCCCGCGAACGCCCTGCGGTGGACGGACCCGACCCCGCACCGCGCCGCCCAGGCGCTCGGGTTCGACCTGCCCTGAGGCCCTGCCCGGCGGGAGCCGGCTGGATCCGGCCCCGGGGATGCTCGCCCGATCCTCGCGGCCTCCCGCCGGGGTCCGACCAGCGGCCCGTCGATCTCATCCCGACGGCGGACGACGCACGCGACGCGCGTCGCGCATGATCGAGCCGGCTCGGGGTCGCCCCCGGGCCGGCTCAGGGTCCGCTCAGGGAGGAAACCCATTCCGCCCCGCGGGCGCCGCGGCCTACCGTGGGTCACGTCGCCGTCCGGCGGCTGCCACGCGACCGGAGGGGTGCCACGTGGAGGAGCTCGCTGCGGCGATCATCGAGTGGATGGTCGCGCTCGCCGCCTCCCCCTGGGTGTTCGTGGCGCTGTACGTCTTCGCGACGATCGACGGGTTCTTCCCGCCGATCCCCAGCGAGTCGGTCGTCATCGCGCTCGCCGCGCTCTCTGTGTCGACCGGGGCCCCGAGCTTCTGGTGGCTCGGCGCCGTCGCCGCCGCCGGCGCCTTCACGGGTGACCTCGTCGCGTACCACATCGGGCGGCGCATCCCCGTGCACGAGCTGCGCATCTTCCGCGGGCGACGAGGCAAGGAGGCGCTCGCGTGGGCCGAGCGTGCGCTCGCGAACCGCGGCGCGGCCTTCATCATCGCGGCGCGCTACGTCCCCGTCGGCCGGGTCGCCGTCAACATGACGGCGGGTGCGGTCGGATTCTCGCGCCCGCGCTTCGTCCTGCTCGCCGGCATCGCCGCGGTCACGTGGTCGATCTACTCGGTGCTCCTGGGCATCGGCGCCGGTGTGTGGTTCAAGGACCACCCCGCGCTCGCCGTCGTCGTCGGGGTCGTCGTGGGTGTGCTGCTCGGCCTGGTGATCGACCCGGTCGTCAAGCGGGTGGTGCACCTGTGGGGCCGCCGGGGGCGACGCGTCGACCCCGCCGCACCCGGAGGCGCCGCCGTCCTGAGGGTGACCGACCTCCCGGCCGAGCGGTCGCCGGTCCCGGCGGAGCCCGCCGCCTGACCGGGCGTCAGAGCTTGCGCAGGCGCACGCGCTCGACCGCGTGGTCCCGGCCCTTGCGGAGCACGAGCGTCGCGCGTCCCCTCGTCGGCAGGATGTTCTGCTCGAGGTTGGGCGCGTTGATCGCGTCCCAGATCCGCTCGGCCCGCAGGACCGCCTCGTCGTCGGTCAGCGACGCGTACCGGTGGAAGTACGACGCCGGGTCCGCGAAGGCGGTCCTGCGCAGCGACAGGAACCGGTCGACGTACCACTGGCGGACGTCCTTGGTCCTGGCGTCGACGTAGATCGAGAAGTCGAAGAAGTCGCTCACCGCGAGGCTCGACTCGCCGACGCCGGTGGTCCGGGCGGGCTGCAGGACGTTGAGCCCCTCGACGATGAGCACGTCCGGGCTGCGCACGACGACGTGCTCACCCGGGACGATGTCGTAGGAGAGGTGCGAGTACACCGGTGCCCGGACCTCGGAGCGGCCCGCCTTGATCGCGGACACGAAGCGCAGGAGGGCCCGCCGGTCGTAGGACTCGGGGAAGCCCTTGCGCTCCATGAGGCCGCGGCGCTCGAGCTCGGCGTTGGGCAGCAGGAAGCCGTCGGTCGTGACGAGCTCGACCCGGGGCGTCTCGGGCCAGCGCGCCATGAGCTCGCGCAGCACGCGCGCGGTCGTGGACTTGCCGACGGCGACCGAGCCCGCGACGCCGATGACGTACGGGGTGCGCGCCGCGCCCTCGCGCAGGAACGTCGACGACGCCGAGTGCAGCCGGCCGGTCGCCTCGACGTACAGGGCGAGCAGCCGCGACAGGGGCCGGTACACCGCGTCGACCTCGGCCAGGTCGATGGGGTCGCCGAGGCCGCGCAGCCGCGTGACGTCCGCGTCGGTCAGCGGCAGGGGGGTCGAGGACGAGAGCCTGCTCCACGCCGCCCGGTCGAGGTCGACGTAGGGCGTCGTCGGTGCGAGGTCGAGCATGCGAGCAGTCTGCCGGATCGCGCCGCCGTGGCCGCGCGGGCGACGGCACTACACTCGCCGCCATGTGCGGAATCGTCGGGTACGTCGGTGCCCAGGAGCCGGGCGGCCGCCCGCTCGAGGTGGTCATGGGTGGTCTCGCGCGGCTCGAGTACCGCGGGTACGACTCCGCGGGCGTCGCGCTCGTGGCACCCCAGCAGGACGAGCTCGCGTGGGCGAAGAAGGCGGGCAAGCTCGCCAACCTCGCTGCCGAGCTCGACGAGCGGCCCCTGCCGCCCGCGACCGCCGCGATCGGGCACACGCGCTGGGCCACGCACGGCGCGCCGAACGACGTGAACGCGCACCCGCACCTGTCGCAGGACCGGTCGCTCGCCGTCATCCACAACGGCATCGTCGAGAACTTCGCGCAGCTGCGGGCGGAGCTCGTCGCGGACGGCGTCGAGATGACCTCCGAGACCGACACCGAGGTCGTCGCCCACCTCGTGGCGCGCCGCTACCGCGAGACGAAGGACCTCACCGAGGCGGTGCGCACCGTCGCGCAGCGCCTGCACGGGACGTTCACGGTCCTCGCGGTGCACGCCGACCAGCCCGACACGGTCGTCGGAGCTCGGCACGACTCGCCGCTCGTCGTCGGCCTCGGCGACGGCGAGAACTACCTCGGGTCCGACGTCGCCGCGTTCATCGCGCACACCAAGGAGGCGATGGAGCTCGGCCAGGACCAGGTCGTCACGATCACGCCGGACTCGGTCGAGGTCGTCGGGTTCGACGGCGAGCGCGCGGAGCCCAAGCGGTACACGGTCGACTGGGACGCGTCGGCCGCGGAGAAGGGTGGCTTCCGCTCCTTCATGGACAAGGAGATCCACGACCAGCCGCACGCGGTCGCGGACACGCTGCTGGGCCGGACGGACGACAAGGGCCGTCTCGTCCTCGACGAGATCCACGTCGACGAGGCCGTGCTGCGCCAGGTCGACAAGATCATCGTGGTGGCGTGCGGCACGGCGGCGTACGCCGGGCAGGTGGCGAAGTACGCGATCGAGCACTGGTGCCGCATCCCGGTCGAGGTCGAGCTCGCGCACGAGTTCCGGTACCGCGACCCGATCGTGGACCGGCGCACGCTCGTCGTCGCGGTCTCGCAGTCGGGCGAGACGATGGACACCCTGATGGCGGTCCGCCACGCGCGCGAGCAGGGTGCCACGGTCCTCGCGATCGTCAACACGCACGGCTCGACGATCCCGCGCGAGTCGGACGCGGTGCTCTACACGCACGCGGGTCCCGAGGTCGCCGTCGCGTCGACCAAGGCGTTCCTCGCGCAGATCACCGCGGCGTACCTCCTGGGCCTGTACCTCGCGCAGCTGCGCGGGACGAAGTTCCCCGACGAGATCTCCCAGGTCCTCACCGAGCTGCGCGCCATCCCCGACAAGATCCAGACGGTGCTGGACGGCGCGGACCGCGTCCGGCAGATCGCGCACTGGATGGCGGACACGTCGTCGGTGCTGTTCCTGGGCCGCCACGTCGGTTACCCCGTCGCGATGGAGGGCGCCCTCAAGCTCAAGGAGCTCGCCTACATCCACGCCGAGGGCTTCGCGGCGGGCGAGCTCAAGCACGGGCCGATCGCGCTGATCGAGCCCGGGCAGCCGGTCTTCGTCGTCGTGCCGTCGCCGCGCGGCCGGGACTCCCTGCACAGCAAGGTCATCTCCAACATCCAGGAGATCCGCGCCCGCGGGGCCCGCACGCTCGTCATCGCGGAGGAGGGCGACGAGGCGGTCACGCCGTTCGCCGACGAGACGTTCTACGTCCCGCAGACGCCCGTGCTGCTCGCGCCGCTCGTCAGCGTCGTGCCCCTCCAGCTGTTCGCGATGGAGCTCGCGACGGCCAAGGGGCTCGACGTCGACCAGCCGCGCAACCTCGCCAAGTCCGTCACCGTCGAGTGACCGCGGGCCCGGGCGGGGGGACGAGCGGGGACGTGCGGTGATCGTCGGGGTCGGGATCGACGTCGTCGACATCGCACGGTTCCTGGCGACCCTCGAGCGAACGCCCGGGCTCGTCGAGCGGCTGTTCACGCCGGAGGAGCGCGACATGCCGCCCACCTCGCTCGCGGCGCGGTTCGCGGCCAAGGAGGCGATCGCGAAGGCGCTCGGCGCCCCCGCCGGCATGTCCTGGCAGGACGCCACCGTGCGCCGCATCAGCGGGTCGGCGCCCGAGGTCGAGCTGATCGGGACGGTCGCCGCGCGCGCAGCCGAGCTCGGCATCGACCGCTGGCACGTGTCGATCTCGCACGACGCGGGGATCGCGTCGGCGGTCGCGATCGCGGAGCGGGACCCGGCCTGACGGTCGTGGTCGCGGAGCGCGACCCGGCCCGGCGGTGGGCCCGTAGGCAGGCACGACGACGACGGGGCGGGGTGCACGTCGCACCCCGCCCCGTCGTGTCCCGGCTCAGCCCATCAGCGCGGGCGCGACCTCACGCTCGAAGAGCTCGATGCCCGACCGGTCGTACGCCGCCTCGGCGAAGTACGTGATCGCGTACGTCATCCCGAGCCCGCGGAGCTCGGTGAGCTTCTCGACGAGCTGCTCGGGCGTGCCGACCAGCGGGCCGTTGCGCAGGCCCTGGACCGTCTCCTCGGCCTTGGCCGGCACCGTGCGCCCGAAGTGGTCCTCGTACCAGCGGAACCGCTCCTCGACCTCGGCGGCGTCGCGGCCGATGACGACGTTGTAGTTGGCGGACCGGACGATCGCGTCGAAGTCCCGCCCGAGGTCGCTGCAGTGCCCGCGCAGGACGTCGGACTTGTGGGCGAAGCCCTCAGGGCTGCCGTCGAAGTTCGTGTACTGCGCGTACCTGGCCGCGATGCGCAGGGTCTTCTTCTCGCCGCCGCCCGCGATCCAGAAGGGGATCCCGCCGGGCTGGGCCGGCAGCGGGAACACGCGCGCACCGTCGACCTGGTAGTGCGTGCCGTCGAGCGTCGCGTAGCCGGTCTCCCAGGCCTGGCGCATGATCTCGACGCCCTCCTCGAGCGCGGCGATGCGCTCGCCGGCACGCGGGAAGCCGTAGCCGTACGCGCGCCACTCGTGCTCGTACCAGCCGGCCCCGATGCCCATCTCGACGCGCCCGCCGCTGATGAGGTCCGTCGTCGCGGCGACCTTCGCGAGGTAGGCGGGGTTGCGGTACGCCATGCACGTGCACATCTGGCCGAGGCGGACGCGCGAGGTCGACGCGGCGTACGCGGCCATGAGGGTCCAGGCCTCGTGCGTGGCGTCCTCGGTGGGCTCGGGGACGGTGTGGAAGTGGTCGTACACCCAGATGGACTCCCACACGTCGCCGCCGTCGGCGTGCTGTGCGAGGCCGTTCATGGTGGCCCAGTGCTGGGAGGGGTCGATGCCGGCGAGGTCCATCCGCCAGCCCTGCGGGATGAAGAGTCCGAAGCGCATGGGCCTCAACCTAACCGCCTCCCGGGCGGCGTGCCGGGCACGGCCACGGCAGGATGGGAGCGTGATCATGGCCCACGCCGCACACGACGTCCGCGCCGCCGAGGAGCCGCTGCTCGCGCGGGAGCGCACGTTCTCCGGCGGCCTCATGGACCGGGCCGCGACGGCGCTCGCGGGCACGGTGCGGCGGCGCCTCGTCGCGCGTCGCGGGCGCATCGTCGGCGGCACGGTGGTCGCGCTCGTCGGCCCGGGCAACAACGGGGGCGACGCGCTGCACGCGCTCGCGCACCTCGCCGGACGGGGCGTGCGCTGCGTCGCGGTCCTCACGTCGGCGGAGGTCCACGGCGGCGGCCTGGCTGCGCTCACCGGCCGCGGGGCGACGGTGCTCGCGCTCGTCGACGGCGCGCCCGGACGGCGCGTGTGGGTCGGTGACGCGCTGGCGGAGGCGGTCGCGGCCGACGTGGTCCTCGACGGGCTGCTCGGGATCGGTGCGCGCGGACCGCTGCGCGAGCCCGCCGCCGAGCTCGTCCGGCTGCTGGGCGAGCTGCTCGACCGGGAGCTCGCGGGGACGGCGGGGGAGCGACCCGACGCCCTGCTCCCCGAGGTGCTCGCGGTCGACGTCCCGTCGGGCATCGGCGTGGACGACGGGACGGTCCCCGGTCCCGTGCTGCGCGCCGACCGCACCGTCACCTTCGGGACGGCGAAGCCGGGGCTGCTGCTGCCGCCGGCCGCGGCTCTCGCGGGTGAGCTCGAGCTCGTCGACCTCGGGCTCTCGGCGGCCCTCGACGCCGGCGCGGCGGTACGTCGCCTCGTCGCAGACGACGTGCGGGGCCTGTGGCCCGTGCCCGGGCGCAGCGCGCACAAGTACAGCCGCGGCGTCGTCGGCGTCGTGGCGGGGACCTCGACGTACCCCGGTGCCGCGGTGCTCACGGTCGCGGGCGCGCAGGGCGCCGGCTGCGGCATGGTCCGGTACGTCGGTCCGAAGCGGGTGCGCGACGCCGTCCTCGCGGCGCACCCCGAGGTCGTCACGGGCGGGGACACCGACGTGCACGTGCAGGCGTGGGTGCTCGGACCGGGCCTCGACCCCGCCGACGACGAGCAGGCGGCGCGTGCCCGGGACGTGCTCGAGCGGCTCGACGCGGCCGACCGGCCCGAGCACCGCGTGCCCGTCGTCGTCGACGCGGGTGCGCTCGCGCTCCTGCCGGACCGGGTCCCGTCGCGAGTCGTCCTCACGCCGCACGCGGGCGAGCTCGCGCGCCTCCTGGCGTCGCGCGGCACGGAGGTGTCGCGGGGCGACGTCGACGCGGAGCCCCTGCGGCACGCACGCGCGGCGCACGAGGCGACGGGTGCGACGGTGCTGCTCAAGGGCGCCGTGACGGTCGTCGTCGGACCGGGCGGGACCTGGTCCCAGGCGGACGCCCCCGCCTGGCTCGCGACGGCGGGCGCGGGCGACGTGCTCGCGGGCGTGCTGGGTGCGGTGCT
>JAUZVJ010000031.1:0-43068 GCA_031844515.1 Actinotalea sp. AC32
CGGCATGGGTGTGCTGTTCGTCGCCGTCGGGTACGCGCTGCGCAAGCTCGCCGTCGACGCCCCGGTCACCGGCCTGCGCGAGCCCGTCACCGTCTGACCCCTCGCGCGCACTGACGACGAGGCCCCGTCCACCACTCGGTGGGCGGGGCCTCGTCGTTCTCGCGTCCGGGCGCCGAGGCGCCGACGCGCTGTCGGGTCAGGCGCTGTCGGGTCAGGCGCGCTGCCGGGTCAGGCGCTGTCGGCTCAGGTGCGGCTCATGCGCTGCGGCCGAGCGTCGCCGTCCCGCGCAGGAGCGGCTCGAGCCGCGCGGCGGGTCCGGGGCGGCCGAGGAGGTAGCCCTGAGCCATGTCGCAGCCGAGCGCGCGCAGCGCGTCGAGCTGCTGCTGCGTCTCGACGCCCTCCGCGACGACGGCCATCCCGAGCGCCCTGCTCATTGCGACCACCGACGCCACCAGCTCGGTGTCGCGCGGGTCGTGACCGAGATGGGCGACGAAGCCGCGGTCCACCTTGATCTCGGTGACGGGCAGGTCGCGCAGGTAGGCGAGCGAGGAGTACCCCGTGCCGAAGTCGTCGACCGCGAGCCGCACGCCGAGGGCCTCGACGCCGAGCAGGGTGTCCTGCCCACCCGCGCCGTGCGCCACGAGCGCGGACTCGGTGATCTCCAGGCACAGGCGGTCCGGCGGCAGCCCGCTGTCGGCGAGCGCACGGTCGACGACGTCGACGAACCCGCCGTCGACCAGCTGCCCCGCCGCGACGTTGACGGACAGGAGCAGGTCGTGGCCCTGGGCCCGCCACCGCGCCGACTGGCGGCACGCCTCCCGCAGGACGTGTGCGCCCAGCGCGCCGATCAGCCCGCCGGCCTCCGCCACGGGGACGAACTCCACGGGGGGCACGAGCCGGCCGTCGCGCTCCCACCGGACCAGGGCCTCGACCCCGAGCACCGTGCCGTCGGCGACGTCGACGATCGGCTGGTAGTGCACGACGAGCTCACCCGCCGTGAGCGCCCGGCGCAGGGCGAGCTCGGTCCGGGCGTGGTGCTCGGCCCGCTCGTGCATCGAGTCCTCGAAGCGGACGGCGACCCGGCCCTGCGCCGACGCGGCCGCGAGCGCCGTCGCCGCGCGGCGCACGAGGTCCGCACCGCCCGTCCCGGGCTGGTGGGTCGCGACGCCGACCGCGGCCCGCACCGCGCCGCCCGACGTCATGTCGACCGCCTCGGCGAGCCGGTGGGCCAGTGCGTCGACGTCACGCGTCGAGTCGCGCGAGACGCACACGGTCAGCACCGCCTCGCCGGTGCGCGCGACGGCCGCGGTGGGGCCGGCGGCGTCGGCCAGGGCGGCGGCCATCCGGGCGGCGGGCAGCACGTCCGTGCCGCCCGCGTCGAGGTGACCGAGCCCCCGGAGGCCCACGGCGAGCACGTGCGAGCCGCCGTGGCACGTGTCGACGTGCTCGACGAGCCCGGGCGCGTTGAGCAGCCCCGTCTCGGCGTCGTGCGTGGCGGCGTGCCGCTGACGCGCCTCGTGGCCGGCGCGGACGTCGAGCAGCGCGTTGAACTCGCGACCGAGGCGTTCGAGCTCGCGCGCACCCGCCTCGGGGACGCGCAGGTCGGGATCGGTCGCGGCCGCCTCCACAGCGCGTGTGAGGCGTCGCAGGGGTCCGACGACCGTGCGGTGCAGGAGGATCCCGGCGCCCACGAGCGCCGCGAGGAGCGCGAGGCCGACGAGGGCCTGCCGCACCGCCTCGGACCGCGCGTGCGCGACGACGTCCGCCCAGGCGCTGCCGACGGCGATCGCCCACGGCGTGCCCTCGACGGGCCGGGTGACGACGTGCCGCTCGACGCCGTCGGGCGTGACGACCGGCTCCTGAGACCCCCAGCCGTCTGCGGCCGGACGGGCGTCCTCGTCCGAGAGCACGGGGGAGGCGACGGTTCCGGTGGACGTGTCGACGAGGAAGAAGGCGGTGTCCGCCGCGGGACCCGCCGGTCCCTCCGCGTCGCGTCCGGGGCGTCCGGCGGCGAGCGTGTCGGCCACGTCGTCGAGCGGCAGGAAGAGTGCGACGGCACCGGCGGCCGTGCCGTCGCCGGCGGGGAAGGGGTGCGCGATCACGGCGACGTCGCCGTCCTCCACCCGGTCGGCCGTGTCCCACAGCGTCATGAGCCCGTCGCCGGCGAGCGCGCGTCCGAGCCACTGGGCGCCGGCGTGCGGCTGGGACCCGTCGATCGGGACGTCGGCGGACGAGCACGCGATGGACCCGTCGGCCGCGACGACGCTCAGGCGCGCCCCCGGGAAGGCGGTGCCCGCGTCGATCGCGAGCGAGCACTGGCCGGGGCTCGCGAGGACCGCGGTGAGGTCTGCGCCGGCGACGAGGCCGGCGACCTGCGCCGCGGCGGTCGCGACGGTCGCGGCGACCTCGTCGGCGGCCGTGTCCGCGACCAGGAGGAGGTGGCGGCGGTCCTCGGCCACGGCGTGCTCCTGCGCGACGCGGTGCCCCCAGAGGACGGCGAGCGCGTCGAGCGCGATGACGGCGACCACCGTCGCCGTGGCGATGCCTCGGACCGACCACCGGCGGGCGTCGCCCTGCCGGTCACGCCGCCCCACCATGTGCGCCCCCTTGCATCCGACGCGCGGCGGCTCCGCCCCCCCGCGTGCTCGGGACATTAGAGCCGATGGGCGCCGGGGAAAACCCGTGGCAGGGTGAAAAGCGAGGTGGACCCCGCGGTGCGACGATCAGGCATGACAGAGAACCCCACCCCTCCGTCCGCCGAGACCCTGCGCTCCATCACGCTCGACCGCGTGACGACGGGCACCTACGTGGCGCGGACCGCGCGCGGTGGCTCGGTGACGATGAGCAGCACCGACGACGCGTACCTCTCGCCGGTCGAGCTGCTCCTCGCGGCGATCGCCGGCTGCACCGCGGTCGACGTCGACACCGTGACGTCGCGCCGCGCGGAGCCCGACGCCCTCACGGTCACCGTGACGGCGCACAAGGTCCACGACGGGACCGGCACGGTCCTGCGCGACGTCGGGCTGACCCTCGCGCTGCGGCTGCCCGACGACGCGCCCGAGGGGGTGCGGGAGGTCGCGGAGCGCGCGCTGCGCGTCTCGCACGACCGCACGTGCACCGTCTCCCGGACGGTCGAGGCGGGGACGCCGGTGTCGGTGCGGATGGCATGACCGGCCGCGCCCACGACGACGGGCTCTTCCCCGGCTTCCGCCTCGACGAGGTCGACGTCGGCGAGGTCCGGCTCCGGGTGCGTCACGGCGGCCACGGGCCCGTCGTCGTGCTGCTGCACGGTCACCCACGGACCCACACCACGTGGTGGCGCGTCGCCCCGCTGCTCGCCGAGCACCTGACGGTGGTGTGCCCGGACCTGCGCGGGTACGGGCGGTCCACGGCACCGGCGGACCTGCCGGACCATGCCCAGGCGTCCAAGCGGGCCATGGCCGACGACGTCGCCGGGTTGCTCGGCGAGCTCGGGCACGCGCGCGCCGCCGTCGTGGGCCACGACCGCGGGTCGTACGTCGCGCACCGCCTCGCGGTCGATCACCCCGACCTCGTCACGCACCTGACGGTGATGGACGGCGTGCCGATCGGGGAGGCGCTGGCACGTGCCGACAGCCGGTTCGCGCAGCTGTGGTGGCACTGGTTCTTCCTGGGGCAGACGGCGCAACCGGCCGAGCGCGTCATCGGCACGGACCCGGACGCGTGGTACCGCCTGGACGCCGACGCGATGGGCCGCGGCAACCACGAGGATGCGCTCGCCGCCGTGCGCGACCCGGCCGTCGTCCACGCGATGTGCGAGGACTACCGCGCGGGCCTCGGGCCCGACCGTGCGGCGGACGACGCCGACCGACGTGCCGGCCGGCGGGTCCGCTGCCCCGTCCACGTGCTGTGGGCGCAGGACGACGACATGGGCACGCTCTACGGCGACCCGCGCGAGGTGTGGCGCTCGTGGGCGGACGACGTCACGGGACACGCGGTGCCGGGCGGCCACCACACCGCCGAGGACCAGCCGTCGGCGCTCGCCTCGGCCCTGCTCGGGGTGCTCGTCGGACCGGACGCCGTCACTCCACCGTGATGGTGCGGCTGTCCGTCATGGGCTCGCCGCCGGCCTCGCCGCCCGACGGGTCGCCCTCGTCGACGACGACCGTCCACGTCCCCGGCTCCAGCTCGACCTGGAACTCGTAGGGCGCGAACGTCTGGCCCTCCGCCGTCATCGTGAAGCCGGACTGGACCTCCGCCCCCGACGCGTCGAGCACGCGCCACGTGAGGTTCGCCTCGAACACGGCCGCTTCGCCGCTCACGGTCACGGGCGACGAGACGGTCGCACCCTCGAGCGGCTCGTCGATCTGGACCAGCACGCGCACGCCCAGCGGGTCGGTCCGCGCCTGGGCGCCGTCCCAGACGACGGCACCCCACAGCTCGCCCGCAGGGGCACCCTCGATGAGCAGGTCGACGGTGGCCTCGGGGTCGTCCATCGCCTCGGTCACGGTGTAGACGAGCTGCTGGACCATGAGTGCCGCGCCCTCGGAGCCGACGTTCGCGGTCCGGGCCTCCTCGCTGAGGTCGACGACGGCCGAGCCGTCGGTCGTCGTCACCGACAGGACCTCGGTCGCGGGGCTCCACGAGGTCGTGTAGTCGGGGTCGACGGAGCCGGCGATCATCGCCTCGACCGCGGCCGCGACGGGGTCGCTGCCCGTGGCGGCCTGGTGCTCGCGCGCGAGGCGCAGCCCCGCGCGCGTGTCGACCATGAAGTACGCCGGGACGGTCATCTCCTCGGACGGCTCGGTGGGCTCGGCCGTCGGCGACTCGTCGGGGGACGCGCTGGGTGACGCGGTCGTCGGGGGCTCCGCGGTCGGCTCGGTGGGCGTGGTCCCGCCGCAGCCCGCGGCGAGCACGACGGCGGCGACGGCGAGCGCGGCGCGGCGCCCGGGCCCTCCGACGAGGCTGCGCGGCCCCCGGACCTCGTCACGGCTGGTCAGGTCCATCGCAGCACCCCCGCTCGTCGAGCGTCCGACGGCGGGTCCGTCGACGCTCCGTGATCAGTCTGGCACCGCGGACGCGGTCGCGTCAGTGGACGAGCTTGAGCCCGATGACGCAGCCGACGATCCCCGCGAGCAGGAGGATCTTGACGACCGAGAGGGGTTCGGCACCCGTCATGCCCGCCCAGAGCACGGTCCCGACGGCACCGATCGCCACCCAGACGGCGTAGGCGGTGCCGACGGGCAGCTCGCGCATCGCGTACGCGAGACCACCCATGCTCGCGACGAGCGCGACGCCGAAGACGACGCTCGGCCCGAGGCGGGTGAACCCCTCGGACCGGCTCAGTGCCGTGGCCCACACGGCCTCGAGCACTCCGGACAGGACCAGGACGACCCACGACATGACTTCTCCCTGGTGCCGTCTTGTCGCTCTCCGGGTACGGCACCCCTCGTCCGGGGTCCCCGTGGGGGACCACCCGGCGAGGTTCGCACGCACCACTTGACCGGTCAAGACAGGCGAGTAGCGTGGACCCCGCTGTACCGGTACAGGAACCGCGCGGGGCGCGGGCCGAGCACGTCGACGAGCACGGGAGGGAGGCGGCCGGTGGGCAAGGTCACCCTGCAGACGGTCGCCGACCGCGTCGGCGTGAGCCGCATGACGGTCTCGAACGCGTTCTCGCGGCCCGACCAGCTCTCGGCGGCGCTGCGCGAGCGCGTGCTCGCCGCGGCCGCCGAGCTCGGCTACGTCGGCCCCGACCCGGCCGCGCGCGGCCTCGCGCGCGGCGAGGTGGGTGCGGTGGGCCTGCTGACCGGCTCCCTGCGGCACGCCTTCACCGACGAGATCTCGACGCGCTTCCTCGGCGCGATCGCCGAGGAGCTCGCCCCGACGGGCCTCGCGCTGACCCTCCTGCCGGCGTCGGGCGACGCGCCGGGCGCGGGTGAGCCGGCACCCGACCCGAGCGGGTCGCTCCCGCGCTCGGAGACGGCGCGCGCGCCGCTCGCCGCCGGGGCGCCGGCCGGCTCGGTCGCGCTCGACGCGGCGATCGTCTACTCGTGCGACCCGACCTCGCCCGCCGTCGAGCTGCTGACGCGCCGCCGGCTGCCGCTGGTGCACGTCGACCAGCCACCGGCCGACGGCGTGACCGGCGTCAACGTCGACGACCACGGGGGAGCGCACGCCGCCGCGCGGCACCTGCTCGACCTCGGGCACCGGCGGGTCGCGCTGGTGACCACGGGCCTGCCCGGGTCGCTGAGAGGCCGCACGATCGTCGAGGCGACCCCCGCCGAGCTGCTCGCCGCCACGGGCGCCCACGCGCCGCACGAGCGCCTCCGGGGCTGGCTCGACGCGCTCGCGGAGGCCGGCGTCGCGCCCGTCGTCGCGCACCAGCCCGACAGCTACGTGCCCACCGAGGAGCCCGCCCGCGCCCTCATGGCGCTCGACGAGGCACCCACCGCGGTCCTGTGCTTCTCGGACGCGGTCGCGGACGGCGTGCTGCGCACCGCCCGGACGCTAGGCCTGCGCGTGCCGGAGGACCTGTCGGTCGTCGGCTTCGACGACAACGCGCTCGCGACGCGCACCGAGCCGGGGCTCACGACGGTCCGGCAGGACGTCCGCGAGAAGGGCCGCGTCGCCGTCGACGCGCTCCTCGCGGCGATCGACGCCCGCCGGGCGGGAAGGCCGCCCGAGGTGGGCAGCACGCTCCTGCCGACGTCCCTCGTCGTCCGCGGGACGACGGGGCCGCCGCGCGACCCGGGCCGCCGCACCGCCTGAGCCGAGCCCCGCCGACGTACCGGACCACCGACCCCGACCCCCGACAACCAGTGACCCCGAACCCCGGAAGGACCACCGTGACCCAGCACACCGCCGTCGAGCCCCGACGCGCCGCCGAGGACTGGTGGCGGCAGGCCGTCGTCTACCAGGTCTACCCGCGCAGCTTCGCCGACGCCGACGGCGACGGCCTGGGCGACATCCGCGGCGTCACGTCGCGGCTGCCCTACCTGCGCGACCTGGGCGTCGACGCCGTCTGGCTCAGCCCCTTCTACCCGTCGGCGCTCGCCGACGGCGGGTACGACGTGGACGACTACCGCGACGTCGACCCGCGCCTCGGGACGCTCGACGACGTGGACGCGATGATCGCCGAGGCGCACCGGCTGGGCCTGAAGGTCGTCGTCGACATCGTGCCGAACCACTCCTCGGACCGGCACGTGTGGTTCACCGAGGCGCTGGCGTCGCCGCCCGGGTCGCCCGCGCGCGACCGGTACGTCTTCCGCGACGGGCGCGGGCCGGACGGCTCCGAGCCGCCGTCGGACTGGATGTCGCACTTCGGCGGCCGGGCCTGGACGCGCGTGCCCGACGGCCAGTGGTACCTGCACCTCTTCACGCGCGAGCAGCCGGACTTCAACTGGGACAACCCCGAGGTCCGCGAGGACTTCCTCACGACGCTCCGCTTCTGGTCCGACCGCGGGGTCGACGGCTTCCGGGTCGACGTCGCGCACGGTCTCGCGAAGGACCTGTCGCACCCGCTGCGCGACGTGGGTGGCGTGCACCCGGACGCGCTCACGGGGATCCCGCTCGACGGGAGCCACCCGTACTTCGACCGCGAGGAGGTCCACGAGATCTTCCGCGAGTGGCGCCGCGTGCTCGACGAGTACGACCCGCCGCGCTCGGCCGTCGCCGAGGCGTGGGTCGCGAACTCGCGCCGCGTCCTCTACGCACGGCCCGACGAGCTCGGCCAGGCGTTCAACTTCGAGCTCGTGCGCGCGCCGTGGTCGGCGCCCCAGGTGCACGTCGTCGTCGACGACGCGCTCTCGGCCGCCGCGGCGGCGGGGGCGTCGGCGACGTGGGTCCTGTCGAACCACGACGTCGTGCGCCACGTCTCGCGGTACGCGCTGCCGCCCGGCACGGACCTCGTGCGGTGGCTCCTGAGCGACGGGACCGAGCCCGAGCCGGACCTCGAGCAGGGCCTGCGTCGTGCACGAGCGGCGACCCTGCTCATGCTCGCGCTGCCCGGCTCGGCGTACGTCTACCAGGGCGAGGAGCTCGGGCTGCCCGAGGTCGCGGACCTGCCGCGCGAGTCGCTCCAGGACCCGATCTGGTTCCGCACCGAGGGCGCCGACAAGGGCCGTGACGGGTGCCGCGTGCCGATCCCGTGGGAGAAGGGTGGCGCGTCCTTCGGCTTCGGGCCCGCGGGGGAGCCGTGGCTGCCGCAGCCTGCCTGGTACGGCGACCTCTCGGTCGAGGCGCAGGACGGCGTCGCCGACTCGACGCTCGAGCTCTACCGCGACGCGCTGCGGCTGCGGCGCGAGCTCCAGGGCGACGAGAGCCTCGAGTGGCTGCACGACGGCGACGTCGCGACGACGCTGCACCTGCGCCGCTCGACGGGGTGGGAGTCGTTCACGAACTTCGCGCCCGAGCCCGTGCCGCTGCCCGACGGCGAGGTGCTGCTCGCGAGCGGCCCGCTCGGTGACGGTGAGCTGCCGGGCGAGACGACGGTCTGGCTGCGCCGCTGACGTCGGCCGTCCTCACCCGGGTGGGTCCGGCCGCGGAGGTCGCGGCCGGACCCGCCCGGGTCGGCGAGATCGGCCGACCACCCCCTCAGCGGCAGGCCGGCTCGGGCAGGTCGATGCGGGGTTCGGCCGTCCGGTCGGTCGGGTAGATGCGGGTGATCGCCAGGATGGCGGGCTCGGTCCCCGGGTTGGTGACGTTGTGGGGGCCGACCTCGGTGAAGGCGTCGCCCGCGGTGAACGTCTCCGACTCGCACGGTGTCTCGCGCACGACGGTCCCGGACTTCACGACGACCACGACGATGCCGGGGTGCGCGTGCCAGCCCGACCAGCTGCCGGCCGGGTAGGTCAGGTCGAAGGTGGTCACCGTGGTCGGGCGCGCCTGCGTCTTGAGCTCGACGCCGTCCTGCTTCGCCTTGGTCGGCCCGGTGGTCGAGCCCTCGAGCACGCCGCTGTACTGGGTGCCGCTCGTGGGACGCAGGTCGCCCGTCGAGGAGGGCGTGGCGACGGCGGCGCCGATGGTCACGCCGGTGAGGAGCGCCGCGGCGGCGGCGCCCGCGAGAGCGGTTCGGGTGCGCATGGGATGACGTCCTTCCCCGGTGCGCGCGGCGCGGCGGCCGGCCGCGCATCGCGGTGCCGGTGGGGTGGGCTGCGCGGAGGCAGCGGAGGGGTCGCTCGGGGGTGGCGCGCGTGCGGCGCGTGAGGCGGCGGGCGTCGTCCATGAGGTCCGCCGGGGTCCGGCCACGCGAGGTGGCCCGCTGTCGACGAGGACGACGATCCTCCGTGTCCATGAGCGACTCAAGGCCCGCTCCGGCCTCGGGACGCTCGTGCGGGAAGCGTCACAGCACGGTCACGATCGGGTCACGGTGGTCTCACGAGAGCGCCAAGCGGTCGCGAGACACCAGAGCCGCTTCGCACGGTGGAGAGGTCCGAACGACGCGGGCGGGCCACCGCCCCAGACGGAAGGATCCGAGATGACCACGCGACGGACGAAGGCCCTGGCGGCTCCCATCGCGCTCGCGGCAGCGGTCGCCCTGACCGGCTGCTCGGACGACAGCGCGGGCCCCGAGGAGGGGACCACGGTCGAGGACGTGGCCGAGGCCGATCCGGACGAGGACAACGAGGGTGCTGGTGAGGCCGACGCGGGTGACGACCTGATCGGGGAGTCCGTGACGGTGAGCGGTGAGGTCACCGAGGTCGTCGCCGACGGCGCCTTCTGGCTTGGGGCCGGCGGCGGGCTGTTCGAGGAGGGCGCGCCCGTGGTGAGTGCGTCCGGCGACTTCGCGGACGACGACGTCGAGGTGGGGGAGGACCTCGTCGACAGCGACACGATCGTCCAGGTGCAGGGCACGGTCGAGGAGTTCGTCCTCGAGGACTTCGAGGAGGCCAACGGCGTCGACCTCGACGACGACGCGTACGAGGAGCTCGAGGGCGAGGCCGTGATCGTGGCCGACCGCGTCGCGACGCTCGCGGGAGAGGACGTCACGATCTCCGGCGAGGTGCACGAGGTCCTGAGCACGGTCGCGTTCCGGCTGGTCGGTGCCGGCTGGACCGTCGTCGTCATCGATGCCGAGCAGGCCGCCGTCGAGCCGGGCGACACGGTGGAGATCACCGGCACCGTGCGGCAGATGGACGCTGCGGAGCTCGGCGACGACTACGGGCTCGACCTCGACGACGCGCTCTACGAGGAGTACGAGGGCGAGCTCGTCCTGGTCGCGGACACGGTGGAGCCCACAGGGGAGGACCCGGCGACCGACGAGGACAGCTGACCGGCACCACCACGGCCGGCGCCGGGCGAACGGCCCGGCACCACCACAGCCGGTGCCGGGCGAGCGGCCCGGCACCGGCACGGAGGAGGGACGACGATGACCGGACGGACGAGAGGTCGACGCCGCGGGGCGGCCGCGGCCGGGGTGGCGCTGCTGCTGACGGCGGGCTGCTCGTCGGACGGCGCGGGGCCCGAGGAGGGCGTCACGGTCGCGGACGTCGCGCAGGCCGAGACCGACGGCGACGGCGGGATCGAGGTGGGCGACGTCGTGACCGTGACCGGGGAGGTCGTGCGGGTCGTCGACCCGGGCGCGTTCCTCCTCGGGGGCGACGCCGCGGACGGGCCCGGGGTCCTGGTCCTGAGCCCGACCGCGGACTTCGAGGCCGAGGGCCTCGACATGACCGACGTCCTGCCCGGCGACGGCGACGACGTCCTGGTGCGCGTGACCGGCCTGGTCCGGGAGCTCTCGCTGGGTGAGTTCCAGGAGGACTACGCGATCCCCTACGAGGAGAGCGTCTTCGAGGAGTACGCGGGCGAGGCGGTCATCGTGGCCGAACGCCTCGAGCTCGCGGGGTGAAGACGGGCCCCGGAGACCCGGACGCCGTCGTTCAGGCGACGACGTCCGGGTGTCGACCGGCGAGGGTCGCGAGCTCCGCGTGGGCGAGCGCGGCCGCCAGCGGGTCGCCGTCCGTGCTCGGTCGCGGAGCGAGGCGACCGGCCACGCCCGTCGCCACGAGCGCGTCGACGAGCTCGACGGCGGCCACCGGGATGCCGAGGTTCTCGTCGGAGGCGTCCAGGCGGATCAGGGCGCCCGGCCCGCACGGCTCGGGCTCACCGAGGTGCAGCGGCCGGGCGCCGTCGGGCGCGGTGAGCACGCGTGGGGGAGCGTCGCCCACCCAGGCGGAGAGCAGCACGACACCGGCCCGCAGCGCCTCGTCGGCGCAGGCCCCAGCATCCCCGGGGCGCGCGACGACGACGAGCCCGCGCGGCGCGTGCGGGTCCACGCCCTCGGACCGGCCGAGCCGGTCGTGGACGGCCTCCCAGCCCGCGCTCGCCGGCGGGCGGCGGACGAGCGCCACGTCGCAGCCGAGCGCGTCGACGCCCGCGAGCCGGGCGTACAGCTCTCGGGCGTAGGCGTCCGCCGACGACGGCATCGTGACCACGGCGTCGGCGTCGGTGCGAGCGACGTCGCCGTCCGCCGTGAGCACCGCGACGCGCAGCCCCGCCGCGTGCGCGGCGCGGACCGCCTCGGGCAGGACGGCCGCCTCCACCACCCGTACCGGGGTCGTCGGCGCGTAGTGCGACGCGAGCCGGCCGGGCGTGCGCGGCCCGCCGACGACGGTGCGGGTCGGCGCGTCGGCGAGGACCTCGGCAAGAGCGGCCGCGCCGATCCCGCCCGGCCGAAGCAGCCGGGGGCGCTCGCCCGTCAGGTCGAGGATCGTCGACTCGAGGCCGACCTCGCACGCGCCGCCCTCGAGGACCAGGTCGACGCGGTCACCGAGCTCGGCGACCACGCGCTCGCGCGTCGTCGGGCTCACGCGGCCGAAGCGGTTGGCCGACGGCGCCGCGACGCCGCCGCCGAACGCGGTCAGGAGCGCGTGCGCGACGGGGTGGCTCGGGACGCGGACGCCGACGGTGTCCTGCCCGCCGGTCACGGCGACCGGCACGTCGGGGTGGCGGTGCAGCACGAGCGTGAGCGGACCGGGCCAGAAGCGCTCGGCGACGCGGCGCGCGACGTCGGGCACCCGCACCGCCCACGCGTCGAGGAGGTCGGCCGACGCGAGGTGGACGATGAGCGGGTGGTCGGCGGGGCGGCCCTTCGCGGCGAAGATGCGCGCGACGGCCGCCGGGTTCGACGCGTCGGCGCCGAGGCCGTAGACCGTCTCCGTCGGGAAGGCCACGAGGCCGCCGTCGCGCAGGGTCGACGCGGCCGCCGCGATCTCCTCGCGGGTCGCTCCACCCCTCGTGTCGAGGTCGGTTGGTAGCGCGATCGGGTGATTTGTGCGGTTTCCGGAGGCGCTCATGGTGCTCACAGTGTCCCATCGGTGTCGGTTCATCCGGTGACCCCCTGGCGCATCTCGGGGTCGCCGTGTGAGCCTGGGTCGGCGGGTGATCCGGGATCGACGTCGACCTCCGGAGCCTGCCCAGGGACGCCAGGAGGTCGGATGCGGGACGCACGACGCGTCGCGGCACACGGTGCTGCCGCGATCGCCGTGACGGTCGCCCTCACGGGCGGCACGGTCCACGACGAGTCGCCAGCGTCGGCGCCCGAGCGCGCCGTCGTCCGCTCGTCCCCTCAGGAGGTCGTGGCGGCACGCCTCGACGCCCAGGTCGCCGCGTGGGCGGACCGGCGGCGCGGCGACGCGCTCGCGATCGCCGACGCCGCGCTCGACGCGTCCCACGCGGCGTCCGCGGTCGCGACCGACGAGGCGCTGACCGCCGAGCTCGCGACGGCGAGCGCGACCCTGTCCGAGGCGCTGCGCAGGGCCGGTTGGAGCCGTGTCGACGTCGTGCGCGTCGCGTCGCCGACGGCGGCGTGGCAGCCCGACGCCGTGCGGCTCCCCGCCCGCCCCGCCGACGCCACCCAGGCCGACATGGCGACGGCGCAGACGCTCCAGGGCCTCGCCGACGACGTGTTCCGGCTCTCGGTGCTGGTCGAGGCGGCCGGTCGCGCGCAGGTCGGCGGTCCGGGCGAGCTCGTCGTCCCCGCGCTGACGCTCCCGAAGCCCCTCGAGCCGCTGCCCGAGCCGGCGCAGGACCCCGCTGCCCCGGCCGCGGCAAGCGCCGACGCCGCCGCACCTGCGGACCCCGCGACCCCCGCGACGCCCGCCGACCCCGGCACGCCGGCGACCCCGGCGGCGCCCGCGCCCCCGGCCGAGCCGGGCGCCGACGCGGCCGCTCCCGCCACCCCGGCCGCCCCCGCGACACCCGCCGAGCCGGGCGGGCCCGCGACGCCTGCCGTGCCGGCCACGCCCGCTCAGCCGGCCGCCCCGGAGCCCGAGGTCGCGCTGCAGGACCGCCCGACCGACAAGCTGCCCGCCGAGCTCGTCGCGGGTCTCACCGAGCTCGAGGCTGCCGCTGCCGAGGCCTCGGAGGTCGGCGAGCCGCTCCGCACGCTCGAGGCCCTGCCCGTCCTGGCCGGCGCCTACGGGGTGTCGCTGTCCCGCGCGGGCACCTACGCCGACCACCTCCCGGCGGCGTGGTCCGAGGGCAGGTTCGAGAACGGGAAGCTCCCCAAGGGCCTGCTGTGCCCGCTGTCCTTCGCGCCCGACGCGCTGCTGCGGTGCGACGCCGCGGCCGCGCTCGAGGACCTCGCGGTCGAGTACCGCAAGCACTTCGGGACGGACCTGGAGGTCGTCAGCAGCTACCGCAGCTTCGAGCAGCAGGTGCTGGTCAAGGCGTCGCGCGGCTGGCTCGCGGCGACGCCCGGCCGGTCGAACCACGGCTGGGGCATCGCGGTCGACCTCGGCGGGTTCGGCGGCGTCGGGCAGTTCGACTCGCCGCGCTACCAGTGGATGCGCGAGAACGCTCCGGCCTTCGGCTGGGACCACCCGACGGCGATGCGCCCGGGCGGCAGCGCCCCCGAGGAGCCGTGGCACTGGGAGTTCGGCACCGAGTGACGCCGACCACCGCCTGAGCGCGGCCGGGCGGGCGACGGCGCGTGTGGCGGCACGGATGCGGCCGTCGTGAGGCCTCGCCGAGCCTCAGGCGGGCTGCGCCACGAGCTCCGCCGCGGCGGCTGCGTACCGGTCGAGCACGACGTCGACCACGCGGTCGTCCGGTGCCAGGGGAGCGGTCACGACGTCGGCGCCCGCGAGCGCCAGCCGGTCGTGGAAGAACCCCGGCGCGAGGAGGTAGGCCGCGACGACGACGCGCCCGCCCGCGGAAGCGGCCCGCGCGGCGGCGACGGCGTCGGGCACGGAGGGCGTCGCGGCCGACCCGTAGCCCACCGTCACCGGGCCGTGCGGCCACGCGGCACGGAGCCGGTCCAGCACCGCCTCGACGGCGACGACGGCCCGGTGGTCGCTCGACCCGGCCGCGGCGAGCACCACGGCGTCGCCCGGTCCCGCGCCCGCCTCGCGGAGCCGGTCGACGAGCACCGCGACGAGCCGGTCGTCCGGGCCCAGCGCACCCGACGCGACCGCGGGTCGCTCCGCGACGGCGGCGGCGACGTCGACGTGGACGTGGAAGCCCGCCGACAGCAGGAGCGGCACGACGACGGCGGCTCCCGCGTCGCGCACGGCGTCCGCGACGACGTCCGCGACCTCGGGCTGCTGCACGTCGACGAACGCCTCGCGCACGTCGAGGTCCGGGCGGTGCGTGCGCACGCCGTCGAGCACGGAGGCGACGGCCGCACGGCCGGCGGGGTCGTCGGTCCCGTGCGAGCAGCCGACGAGGACGGGGGCGTCAGGCATGAGCGGCCTTCCGGAGCGGGGACGGGTCTCCATCGTCACGCACGGGCGGCGCTGCGCCCGCGGGCGGCGGGGTGCGCGCCGGTGGGGTGGGTGCCGGCGGGGTGGGCACTGGTGGGGTGGGCACTGTGTCGTCGGGCACCGCGAGGTCGTCGGGCACCGCGAGCCGGTAGCCGCGCTTGACGACGGTCGTCACGAGACCGCGGTGCCCGAGGGCCTCCCGCAGGCGTGCGACGGCGACCTCGGCGGCGTGCGGGTCCGCCGAGTCACCGGGCAGCGCGCGCAGCACGTCGGCCCGCGTCACGACCTCCCCCGCGCGCGTGGCGAGCAGCCGCAGCACCTCCAGGCCCGACGGCGAGAGCGGGAGGACGCGCCCGTCGAGCACGGCCGCGCCGCGGTGGACCTGGAGCGGCCCGGCGACGGTCGGCACCACCTGGTGGCCGCCGACGTGCGTCACGAGCGACCGGACGAGCGACCCGAGCCGGCCGCGCTCGGGCACGAGCGGCTCGATCCCGCGATCGACCAGCGGTCGCGCGGTCACGGGCCCGACGGCGGCGGCGAGCACCCCGCCGCAGCGGAACCGGTCGACCAGCGCGGGGGCGACGCCGGCGTCGTCGGCGGCCGAGAGCCACGCGGCGGCCCCGGGCGCGGACGTGAAGACGACCGCGTCGACCTGCCCCTCGGCGGTCGCGCGTGCGGACGCCTCGACCGCGGCCGGGTCGCGCGGCGGGCCCCACCGGTAGACGACGAGGCTGCACACGTCGGCTCCCGCGGCGCGGAAGGCCTCGTCGAGCCCGTCGGAACCCGCGCCGTGGTGCTGGACCGCGATCCGCAGGCCCGCGACGCCGTCGTCGAGCAGTGCCTCGGCGATCTCCGCGGACGTCTCCGACTCGGCGACCCAGTCGGCCTGCAGGCCCGCGGCCTGGATCGCGCCGCGCGCCTTGGGCCCGCGCGCGACGATCCGGGCGCGGCCGAGCGCCTCGAGCAGCGGCTCGGCGATCCCCGCCGCGTCGGCGGCCTCGACCCAGCCGCGCAGCCCGATGCCCGTGGTCACGACGACGACGTCGGGCGGGTCGGCGAGCAGCTCGCGTGTGGCGCGCAGCAGCTCGGCGTCGTCCTGGTGGGGGACCATGCTGAGCGACGGCGCGTGCCGGACGACGGCACCACGGCGCTCGAGCGCGGCGCCGAGCTCGCCGGACCGCCGCTCGGCGGTCACGAGCACGACGAACCCGGCGAGCGTCTGGGCGAGCTGTTCGGTCATCCGGCCTCCGCCGCCGTGCCGACCGTGCCGACCGTGCCGACCGTGCCGCCGACGTGCGCCGTGGCGTCGAGCAGGCCCGGTGCCGCGACGTCCCCGAGCACGACGACGGCGGGTGCCCGGACGCCGACCTCGCGGGCCCGCTCCGCGACCTGGCCGAGCGGCGCGCGCGTCACGCGCTGGCGGTCGGTGGTCCCGCGCTCGACGACCGCGGCGGGCAGGTCCGGGTCGGCACCGTGCGCGATCGCGTCGGCGGTGAGGTCGCCGAGCACGGACACACCCATGAGCACGACGACGGTCGCGCTGCGGTCCCGCAGGGCCGTGCGTGCGGCGTCGTCGAGGCCGTCGTGCCCGTTGACGACGTGGACCGCCGCGACCGTGCCGCGGTGCGTGAGCGGGATCCCGGCCGCGGCGGGGACGGCGAGCGCGCTGCTGATCCCGGGCACCACCTCGACGGGGACGCCCGCCTCGCGGCACGCGACGACCTCCTCGCCGCCGCGCCCGTAGACGAACGGGTCGCCGCCCTTCAGCCGGACCACGACCTGACCGCGCTGGGCCCGCTCGACGAGGATCCGGTTGATCTCGTGCTGCGGCACGGGGTGGTGGCCGGGCGTCTTGCCGACGTCGACCACCTCGACGTCGCGCGGCAGCTCGTCGAGCACCGACGTCGGCCCGAGCCGGTCGGTCACGACGACGTCGGCCTCGGCGAGCGCCCGGCGCCCGCGCAGCGTCATGAGGTCGACCGCGCCCGGTCCGCCGCCCACGAGGACGACGCGCCCGCCGCCGTCGGGCCCGCCGTTCGAGGCGAAGCCCCTCGCGCCGCGGCGTCGGCGGAGGTCGGCGCCGCCCGAGCGAAGGTGCTCCGTCAGCGCGTCCCGGACGACGGCGCTGCGGCCCGGGTCGGGGGCGCCCGCGGACACGACCCCGACGACGACGTCGCCGACGCGCCCGGTCGCGGGCGTGCGGGCGGTCCCGCGGTCCACGTCGCCCGCCGCGACGCACCACGTGCGGCGGTCGGCGGCCCAGCGCGCGACGTCGCGGTCGGCTCGGGGGTCGCCCGTCGCGGTGTGGACGAGCCAGGCGTCGTCGACGTCGGCCTCCTCGACCTCGCGCGCACGCCACTCGACGCCCCCCGCGGCGGCGAGCGCCGCGAGGTCCTCGCACAGCTGCGGCGCGACGACGCGGACGTGCGCGCCCTCCGCGAGGAGCGACCCGGCGCGGCGGGCGGCCACGGGACCACCGCCCGCGACGAGCACCGTGCGGCCCGCGAGCTCGACGCCGAGCAGCGCGGTCACGGTGCCACCCCGGGTGCGGGGGCCGAGCCGACCGCGCCGACGACCCCGACGAGCACCCCGACGAGCACCGTCCCGTTCTCGAGCCGCACGGGCCACGTCCGCAGGCGGGGAGCGTCGTCGCCGCCGGGGTCGAGGCACGCACCCGTGCGCAGGTCGAACACCTGCTTGTGCAGCGGCGACGCGACGGTCGGCACGCCGCCGCGCCCGCCGACGATCCCGCGCGACAGGACGTGGGACCCGGTGAAGGGGTCGCGCTGCTGGACGGCGAGCACCTCGTCGTCGTGCAGCCGGAACAGCGCGACCTGCTCGCCGTCCACGAGGGCCGCGGCGCCGCGCTCGCGGACGAGGTCCTCCAGGCGGCACACCGCGACCCAGGCGCGGGGCGTCGCGGGGTCGCCGACGGCGGCGGGGGACAGGTCGACGGCGGTCATGCGCGCACCTCCAGGGTGGTGCCGGCGACGAGCACGGGCTCGGGTCCGGGCGGGGCGGGGACGGCGAGCCCGGCGGCGCGCTCCTCGGCGGTCGCGGGGCGGCGCTGGCCGCGCTCGGTCACGTAGGCGAGCGACGGGTCGGGCGTCGTCGGCGCGTTGACGAAGGATGCGAACCGGCGCAGCTTCTCCGGGTCGTCGAGCGTCGCGCGCCACTCGTCCTCGTAGCGGTCGACGTGCGCGGCCATCGCGGCGTCGAGGTCGGCCGCGATGCCGAGGCTGTCGTCCAGGACGACGGCGCGGACGCCGTCGAGACCGCCCTCGACCTCCTCGATCCAGGGTGCCGTGCGCTGGAGCCGGTCGGCCGTGCGGATGTAGTACATGAGGAACCGGTCGATCGTCCGGACGAGCGTCTCGGTGTCAAGGTCCTCGGCGAGGAGCTGTGCGTGGCGGGGCGTGAAGCCGCCGTTGCCGCCCACGTAGACGTTCCAGCCGTTGTCGGTCGCGATGACGCCGACGTCCTTGGCGCGCGCCTCGGCGCACTCGCGTGCGCACCCGGAGACGCCGAGCTTGAACTTGTGCGGCGCGCGCAGGCCCCGGTACCGCAGCTCGAGCGCGACGGCGAGGCTCGTGGAGTCCTGGACGCCGAAGCGGCACCACGTCGACCCGACGCACGACTTCACGGTGCGGAGCGACTTGCCGTACGCGTGCCCGGACTCGAAGCCCGCGTCGACCAGGCGGCGCCAGATGAGCGGGAGCTGCTCGAGCCGTGCGCCGAACATGTCGACGCGCTGCCCGCCGGTGATCTTGGTGTAGAGGCCGAAGTCGCGCGCGACCTCGCCGACGACGATGAGCCCCTCGGGCGTCACCTCGCCGCCCGGCATGCGCGGGACCACCGAGTACGTGCCGTCCTTCTGCAGGTTGGCCATGACGTGGTCGTTCGTGTCCTGGAGCGTGGCGCGCTCGCCGTCGAGGACGTGCCCGTCGTCGAGCGAGGAGAGGACCGACGCGACGACCGGCTTGCAGATGTCGCAGCCCCGCGACCCCGCGGGTAGGTCGGGGCGGCCGTGCGTCGCGAGGATCTCGCTGAACGTGCGCAGGCCCGTGACGCGGACGGCGTCGAAGAGCTGGCGGCGCGAGATCGCGAAGTGCTCGCACAGCGCCGAGCTGACCGTGATGCCGGCCTTCTCGAGCTCGGTCCCGACGAGCTTCTTGACCAGCGGCAGGCACGACCCGCAGCTCGTCCCGGCGCGCGTGCAGGCCTTGACCGCGCCGACGTCGGTGCAGCCGTGCTCGGTGACCGCCGCGCGCACCGTCCCCGCCGTGACGTTGTTGCACGAGCACACCGCGGCGTCGTCGGGCAGGTCCGCGGTGCCGCGGCTCAGCGAGCTCGCCCCCTCGGGCAGGAGGTACGCCGACGGGTCGCCGCTGAGCTCGCGGCCGAGCATCGGCCGCAGCGCTGCGTACGCGGACGCGTCGCCCACGAGCACGCCGCCGAGGAGCGTGCGCGCGTCGTCGGACAGCACGAGCTTGGTGTAGACGCCCGCGACCGGGTCGGAGTGGACGAGCTCCATCGCGCCCGGCGTCGTCGCGAAGGCGTCGCCGAAGCTCGCGACGTCGACGCCGGCGAGCTTGAGCTTGGTCGCGGTGTCGGCGCCCGGGAACACCGCCTGCCCGCCGAGCAGGCGGTCGACGACGACCTCGGCCATCGCGTAGCCGGGTGCGACGAGGCCGATGCACGCACCGCCGATGCAGGCGACCTCGCCGACGGCCCACACGTGCGGGTCCTCGGTGCGGCACGCGTCGTCGACGACGGCGCCACCGCGCGGGCCGATCGGGAGCCCCGCGGCCCGCGCGAGCTCGTCGCGCGGTGTGACGCCGGTCGCGACGACGACGACGTCGACGTCGAGCCGCCCGCCGTCGGCGAAGTCGAGACGCCCGACCGTGCCCCGGCGGTTGGGGCGCATGCGCGTCGTCGCGGTGTCGACCCGGACGGCGAGCCCGAGCGAGTTGACGAGCCGCCGCAGCGCCTCGCCGCCGCCGAGGTCGATCTGCGCGGACATGAGGTGCGTGCCGAACTGGATGACGGTCGACTGCGCGCCCATCGCCTGCAGCGCTCCCGCGGCCTCGAGGCCCAGCAGCCCGCCGCCGATGACGGCGCCGCGGACCGGCCGTCCCCAGCGCTCGGACTGCTCCTCGACCCAGCCGCGCAGCGCGGCGACGTCGTCGATGGTCCGGTAGACGAAGACGCCGGGCAGGTCGACGCCCTCGATCGGCGGCACCGAGGCGCGCGAGCCGGTCGCGAGCACGAGCTCGTCGTAGTGCCACGTACGGCCCTCGTCCGTGCGGACGGTGCGGGCCTCGCGGTCGACCTCGGCGACGGTCGCGCCCCGCACGAGCGTGACCGCCGGGTCGTGCCACAGCTCGGGCGAGCCGAGCGCGAGGTCCTCGGGGTCGCGGCCCGAGAAGTAGGACGTGAGGGCGACGCGGTCGTACGGCGCGCGCGGCTCCTCGGCGAGCACGGTGACGTGCCACGCGCCGTCGGTGTCGCGGTCGCGCAGCGCCTCGACGAGCCGCTGCGCGACCATGCCGCCGCCGACGACGACGAGCCGGCGGCGCCCGTCCTGCGGGGCGTCGGCGGGGAGGTCGGTCGGGAGGATCGGGTCGCTCATCGCGGACTCCTGGGGTTCGGGCGCCGCCCCGGCAAGGGCGGCGGCTCCGGACTCGGGCTGAGGTCTACGACGCTAGGGACGGCATGTTTCCCCCGGCGTCACCCGGTTGTTTCGGTCCCGATAACGTCACCGCACAGCACGTCGACCGCGGGTGTGAGCGTCAGCCGGCAGCGGTGCGCGAGACCCCCGGAAGAGCCGCGAGGCGTGTCGCTACGGCCCCGGGAGGAGCTGCTTGAACCGGGCCGCGAGCTGCCGGTCGCCGGCGACGTCGAGCGCGTCGAGCGGGACGCGCCCGAGCGCGAAGAGCAGCACCGTGCCGTCGTCGCCGGTCACCGTCACGTCCGCGGGCGATCCCGAGGGTGCGACCGCCCAGGCGCCGCCGTCGTACGTCCGCGCGACGTCGACGGACGTCCCGCGCAACCGAAGGGTCGAGCCCGCAGGGGCGTGCTCGGTCGCCCCGGCCGCGAGCACGTCCCAGAACGAGGTGAGGAACTCGGCCGTCGAGGGCACGGCGCCGTCGTCGAGCCCGCCCGGCTGCCCGAGCGCCTGGGCGAGGTCGCTCGTGTGCACGGCCGCCTCCATGACGAAGGTGTGCAGCGCGAGCGTCAGCGGGACGTCGCCGTACGGCATCGGCAGGGCGGCCGGGAGGTCGGTGGCGTCGAGCGCGGCGAGCTCGTCGAGGGCCGCGAGCAGGCGGGCGCGCCCCGCCTCCCAGGAGCCGCGCAGGTCGGCCGGGTCCGGTGTCGTGCCCGCGGCTCGCCCCGGGGACCGCCGCACGGCGAGCTCGAGCGCCTCGGCCTCCATGCTCGTGCCCCACGCGGTGTGGGCGACGAGGTCGCCGACCGACCACCCGGGCAGGCGCGTCGGGGCGGAGAGATCCGTACCCGCTGCGTCGAGGAGCCCTGCGAAGCGCTGCCACGACGCCGCGACGAGGCGCCGGGCGTGCGTCGGTTCGATCATCGTCCGCTCCCGATGAGGTGTGCCGCGGTGAGCCGGTCCAGCACCGGCCGCATCCCGAGTGTGCCCGCGGCGTCGGCTGCCTCACGCGCCACGGAACGCGCTCGCTCGTCGTCGCCCAGACCCGCGAGGGTCGCTGCGAGCTCGGCCCGGGCCCAGGTCGCCGCAGCAGGTGCGGTCGCGGCGTCGTCGTGGGTCACGGCGGCCTCGAGCAGGTCGCGCGCACCCGCGAGGTCGCCCGTGGTCCGTCGGCACAGCCCGAGCGCGTAGGCACCGGACCCGAGGCAGAGCGCACCCGACCCGAGGACGAGCACCTGGTCGCGGTACGGCTCGAGCAGCGGCGCGAGCGTCGCTGCGGTGCCCGCGTCGCCGACCTCGGCCGCGGCCTCCGCGAGCATCGCGAGGATCGAGGAGCGCGCGAGGTCCTCGGGCACCGCGTCGGGGCGCCGCGCGTAGTGGTCGAGGTGCGCCTGGGCCTCGCGGTGGCGCCCGAGCCGCGCGAGGACCAGGGCGGGCGCGAACGACCACCGGTCCGGGTCGGCCTGCGCGTGCCGCTCGACGGCGTGCAGGGCCTCGGGGTCGTCGCCCGTGTCGAGGTGCAGGCGCAGCCGCTGGATCGTCACGACGTGGTCGGTGGCGGCGTAGTGCGCGCGGCGGCCCTCCTCGCCGAACTCCGCGATCAGCCGTGCGGCGTCGGCGAACCGCCCGTCCATGAGCGCCCGGGTCGCGCGCCACATCGGCGGGTACCAGCGGTGCAGGGGTCGGCCGAGCGCGTCGACGAGGGCCGTCGCGTCCGCGATCGCGTCGTCGGCCACCGCAAGGTCGCCCGCGGCGAGCAGGTCGAGCAGGCGCAGGCGGACCGTCTCGAGCCGCAGCTCGAGGTCGTCGGTCCGGGCCGCGGCGACGACGGCCCGCTCGGCGTCCGCGAGGCGAGCGGCCAGGTGCTCGGGCCCCTCGCGCGTGACGCGCAGCGCGAGGAGCGCCCGGGCGAGGCCCTCGGCGTCGTCGTGCTGCTGCGCGACGTCGACGGCGCGGCGGCACATGCCCTCGGCGCCGCTGCGGTCGCCCGCGTAGAGCAGGGCGCGGCCCAGCGCGGAGGCGACCGCGACGTGGCGCGGGTCCTCGGGGCCGACCGCGGCCTCGGCGGCGCGCAGGAGCCGGACCGACTCGCCCGTGCGCGGCAGGCGGCTCGCGTACAGCGCGTCCTCGAACCCGAGCGCGGCCGTGACGAGGGCGTCGGCGTCCTCGCGCGCCATCGCCGCCTCGGCCGCGGTCGAGAACGCCGCCATCGCGGGTTCGAGGTCGCCCGAGCGGCGCAGCGCCTCGGCGAGCGTGAGGCGGCGGGCGAGCCGCTCAGGTCCCGTGCCGGCGGGCAGGGTGAGCGCGCGGTCGAGCAGGGCGGCCGAGCGCTGGGGAGAGGCGACGAGGTGCGTCGTGGCCGCACGGTCGAGCCACGTCGCTGCCTCGGCCGCGAGGTCGCCGGACGTCGTGCCGTCCTCGAGCCCCGCGGCCGTGGTCGGCAGGCTGTCGTAGGCGTGCGCGAGGTGCGTCCCGACCAGCTCGGTCGCGACCGGGCCCTCGAGGCCCTCGAGCCACCGGGCGAAGCGCGCGTGCAGCTCCGCGCGGCGCCGTCGGCCCAGCGAGCCGTACGCGGTGTCGCGCAGCAGCGCGTGCCGGTACGTGTACGCGCGCGTGCTCACCGCGTCGGAGTGCGGCCCGACGAGCAGCCCGCCGCGCGTGAGGTCCGCGAGCGGCTCACCCGCGTCGTCGACGCCGAGCGAGGGGAGAGCGTCGAGCGGGAACGTGGTCCCGGGGACCGAGCCGCGCTCGACGACCGACCGCGCGGCGCGGGGAAGTGCGTCGAGCTGTCCCTGGTAGATCGCGTGCACCGTCGTCGGGACCTCCGTGGGGCGGCCCGCGCTCGTGAACGCCCACGCCCCGGTCGGCCGCCGCACCAGCACGCCCGACTGGATCCACGACCGCACGAGCTCCTCGACGAACAGCGGGTTGCCGCCCGAGGCGACCGCCACGCCGTCGGCGTACTCGCCGGGGACGACTCCCGTGCCGAGCAGCTCGTCGACGAGGCGCCGGCTGTCGGCGACCGACAGCGGCTCGAGCGGGACGACGGCGGCGTCGGTGGCGAGCGCCGGGTCGACGGGCGGGCGGCTCGTCAGCACGAGGTGGCGGTCCCCGTCGGCGGTGACGGCGTGGCGGAGGAACGCGTGCAGGTCGGGTGCCGCCAGGTGCACGTCCTCGACGACCCAGACGGCGCGCGGGGCAGCCGCGTCGAGCGTCGCCGTCCACGCGGGGTAGAGGTCGGCCGGGACCGCGTCGGGTGTGCGGCCTGCGACGACGTCGGCGCACAGCCCCGCGACGCGACGGGCCGCGGCGGCGTCGTGGCCGGCCCGCTCGAGCGCCGCCGCGACGCGTGTCTCCCACGGGTCCGCGCCGGTCGGTGCGGCCGAGGAGGCGCCGTCCGAATCGGGTGGTGTGCCGCCCGACGACGGCGCACCCGGCCAGGCCTGCGTGAGCAGCGAGGCGACGGCCTCGTACCCGCGGCCCGGGTCGAGGTTGAGCCGGACCGTCCAGCACGCGCGGTCCGGCGTGAGCCGCGCGGCGAGCTCGTCGACGAGGCGGGTCTTGCCCGCCCCGGGCGGCGCGACGACGAGCACCGCGCGTGCGTCGTCGTCGAGGAAGGACGCGAGCCTCGCCAGCTGCTCGTCGCGGCCGAGGAACGGGGCGGCGAGCCCGTGGAGGCGCAGGCCGCGGCGGGGCTCGGCGCGCTCTGCCGTCACCGCCCAGCTCTGCACCGGGGCGCTCTTGCCCTTGAGGTGCAGGACGCGCGCGGGGGAGACGACGTAGGCGTGCGCGACGGCGAACGCGGTCTCGTCGCCCAGCACGACCGTCCCGGGCTCGGCGACGGACTGCAGGCGGGCGGCGGTGTTGACGGCGTCGCCCGTGACGCGCCACGTGCCGCCACGCCGCGTCACGACGACCTCGCCCGTGTCGACGCCCACGCGCACGCGCACGGTCCCGTCGGCGAGGCGCAGGCGGCGGTCGAGCCGGTCGACGGCGTCGACGATGCGCAGGCCCGCGCGCACGGCGCGCTCGGCGTCGTCGTCGGCGGACCGCTCGGTCCCGAACGTCGCCATGACGGCGTCGCCGATGAACTTCTCGACCTGCCCGCCGTGGGCCGCGACCACCTCGGACGCGAGCGAGAAGTAGGTGTCCTGGACGCGCGCGACGTCCTCGGCGTCGAGCCGCTCCGACAGCGCGGTGAAGTCGGCGAGGTCGGCGAAGACCACGCTCACGACCCGCCTGTCGACCGACTCCATGGTGATCCGCACGCTAACCCGCATCGGGTCGCGCTAGCGTCCACCGTGCGGGTGGTCCCACCCGCGCGCGGTCCGGTGCCGGCTCGCTCGTGCCGGTCGACCCCGGGCCGTGCCGGCTCTCGCCCCCGGGGAGCGACCGTGCCCGGTGTCACGTCCGTCTCGTGGATCCCGTCCGAGCTCATCCGCGGTCCCATGCGGGTGCCGTTCGACCTCGGCCTGACGCACTACGACGAGCCGCCGCCCGACCGCCTGGACGACCTCGCCGGGCTGCGCCGCGCCGGGCGGTTCCGGATGGTCAACCGCGTCGTCGCGGAGGCCGAGGTCGAGGACGGCCGCGTCACCGGGGCGCGCGTGCTCCCGGAGACCGGAGGCGTCATCGGGCTGACCAACCTGCTCGGCGGGAGCGTGCGCTTCCCGGCGATCGCGATGCCCGACCTGCGGAGCGTCGAGGTGGCCGACGACGGGTCGCACGTCGTCGTGCGGCAGACGGCGGGCGGCCGCGCGCCCCTGCCCGCCCCGCGCCTCGTCAACGGGCGTCCGCGGCTCGTCGCGCCGCTCATCTGGACGACGCTCGAGCTCGAGCTGCGTGCCGACGGTTCGGCGACCCACCGCGTCGTCGGCGCGAGCGCCTTCCCGCGCCACTGGGTCTACGACGGCGAGGGCCGGCTCACCGAGAAGGTCGCGACGACGGACTCGGCGGCGTGGCTGCACACGATGGAGGAGACGCAGACGCCGTGGCACGGCACGGACGCCGCCGCGCTGACGACCCCGGCCGAGACGGAGCTCGAGCGGAGGCTCTCGCGCGACGTCATGCGCTCGAAGCCGGAGGTGCTGCGGCTCGCCGCGGGAGACGTGCTGTTCGAGCAGGGCGACAGCGGCACGCAGGTCGCGCTGCTGCTCGACGGCGTCGTCGAGGTGCTGCACGACGGCGAGCTGCTCACCGACATCGGCCCGGGCGCGGTGCTGGGGGAGCGTGCGCTGCTCGAGGGCGTCCGGACGGCGACCGTGCGCGCGCGCACGCCCGTCACGGTGGCCGTGGTCGAGGGGTCGACGGTCGCGCGCGAGGACCTCGAGGTGCTCGTGCTCGGCCACCGCCGCGAGGAGGGCGAGGCCGACGACGTCGGCTGACGCCTACTTCGGGGCAGTCCGGTGCACCCCGAGTGCGCTCAGCCCTCGGCGACGAGAGGTGCCGCGCCGAGGTAGCGGCTGTCCGTCACCTGGTCGACGAGGAACCGGGCCAGGTCCGCGCGCGTGATCCGCGTGCGGCGGGGCGAGCGGTGCGCGTCGTGCTCGACGCGCCCGGTCGCGGGTCCGTCGACGAGGCGCGGGGGGCGGACGAGCGTCCAGTCGAGGCCGCTCGACACCCACACCGCGAGCTCGGCGGGCTTGTCGGCGACGACGGCGCCGCCGACGCGCTGGATCAGTGCGCTGATCAGCCGGTCGCGACGCGACTTCCGGTCACCCGGCACGTCGACGCCCGCACCGCTGATCCCGACGAAGCGCCGCACGCCCGCGGCGGTCATGACCTCGACGAGGGTCCGCGCCGTCTCCTGGTGCAGCGTGGGGTCCTTGGCGACCGGACCGAGCGCGGAGACGACGACGTCGGCGCCGGCCACCAGCCGCGCGAGCGCGTCGCGGTCGCGCGCGTCGCCGACCACCACCTCGACGCCGTCGCGGCGGGCGAGCCGCGCGGGGTCGCGGACGAGCGCGGTGACCTCGTGGCCCGCGTCGAGCGCGCGATCGAGCACGTGGGCGCCGGTCCGGCCGGTCGCGCCGAGCAGCGCGATCCTCATGGGTGTCCTCCTGTCGTGGGGTCCGTCGCGGGGTTCCAGGCGGCGCGCTCGCGCCGCACGAACGCGCGCAGGTCGGTCGGCTCGCGGCCGAGCACCTCGCGGACGTCGTCGGTCAGCCCGGCGGCGAGGCCGAGCCGGGCGGTCGTGTAGATCGCGGTGGTCACGGCGACCATCCCCCACGGCAGGCCGAGGGTGCGCCGCGCGTGGCGTGCGTAGCGCAGCGCACCGGGACGCGGGTACCGCACGGTCGTGCCGAGCTCGTCGGACAGCGCCGCGGCCACCTCGTGGTAGGTCAGGGCCTCGGGTCCGGTGACCGTCCAGGCCCGGTCCCGGTGCGCCGCGGGGTCGGCGAGCGCCCGCGCGGCCACGGCGCCGACGTCGACCGCGTCGACGAACGCGGTGCGTCCGTCGCCCGCGGGGACGGGGATCTCACGACGGTCGCGGATGTCCGCGAGGTGCGTCGTGAGGAGGTTCTGGTGGAAGAACGACGCGCGCACGAACGTCCACGTCATGCCCGACGAGCTCAGCCACGCCTCGACGGTCGCGTGCGGGACGACGCGCAGGCGCTCAGCGCCCTGGAGCGAGAGGAAGACGACGTGGCGCACGCCGTGGTCACGCGCTGCGGCGACCGCGGGGAGGAGGCCGCGGCGCACGTCCCCGACAGCGGGCGGTCGCACGAGGAACATCGTGTCGACGCCAGCGAACGCGCCAGGCCACGACGTCGGGTCGGCGAGGTCGAAGCGCACGCTGGTGGTCGTCGTCGGCGCAGGGGCGGCGTGGCCCGCCGTCGGCGCGGGGGAGAGCGGGCGGGGCGTCCGCATCGCCGCACGCACGGGGACGCCGAGCCGCTCGAGCTCGGCGACGACGGTCGAGCCGACCGTCCCTGTCGCCCCCGTCACCAGCACCTGCTCGGCCATCGCGGCTCCTCTCGATGCATGTACGATACACATATGACGCGACACGGCGACGGGGCCCCGCCCGAGTGGTTCGACGCTCTCGACCGTGCGCTGCTCGACCTGCGCCGCTTCTGGGCGGCCCCCGAGCGCATCCCCGACCGGGTCGGGGTGGCCGACGACGCGGCGGCGCCGCCCGACGTCGAGCTGTCGACCCTCCTCGTCGTGGAGGCGGTCCGGGCACGGACGGCTGCGCACCGCCGTGGCGACGCGCCCGACGGCCACGCGCGCGACGGCCACGCGCCCGACGTGGGCGTCCGTGACGTCGCCGACGACCTCGACGTCACGCCGTCGACGGCGAGTCGACTCGTGGACCGTGCGGTGCGCGCTGGCGTCGTCGTGAAGGGACCCGGGGTGACGGACCGTCGCAGCACGAACCTCGCGCTGACGCCCGACGGGGAGCGGCTCGCCGAGCGCGCCAGGGCGTTCCGCGCCGCACGCCTCACCGGGCTGCTCGGCGGCTGGCCGGCCGACGACGCCGCGACGCTCGCCCGGCTGCTGGGCCGCCTCGCCACGGCAGTCCGCGCGGAAGGGGCCGGCGCCCGCGGGTGACCTCGCACACGTGATCCACCGTGGGGTTGACGACCCGCCGAAGGTCGTTCACTCTTCATCTACGTGGAGGGGAGTATCCCCAGCGCGGACGTCGTCACTACGGCTCGGTCATCCGGGCCCGGCGCCGCGGGCGGCAGTCGCCGTCGGGAGAGACCTCCGGTCACCATCGACCGGAAGGCACCCTCGTGGACGTACCCCTGTGGATCTGGCTCGCCGTGCTGGCGGGCATCCTGCTCATGCTCGCGGTCGACCTCGTCGCGCACCGGAAGGCGCACGTCATCGGCGTCCGGGAGGCCGCCGGCTGGTCGGTCTTCTGGGTCGCGACGGGCGTCGGGTTCGGCGCCCTCGTCTGGCAGGTCTGGGGCGCCGAGCGCGGTCAGGAGTACTTCGCCGGCTACCTCATCGAGAAGTCGCTCGCCGTCGACAACGTCTTCGTCTGGGCGATCATCCTCACGTACTTCGCGGTGCCGAGGGAGTACCAGCACCGCGTGCTGTTCCTCGGCGTCGTCGGCGCCCTGATCTTCCGCGGCGCGTTCATCGCGGCGGGCTCGGTGCTCATCGAGAGCTTCAGCTGGATCCTCTACGTGTTCGCCGCGTTCCTGCTGTGGACCGGCTACCGGATGATCCGCCAGCGCGACGAGCACCTCGACCCGGAGCAGTCGCGCGCGCTGCGCCTGTTCCGCCGCTGGGTCCCGATGACCGACGCGTACCACGGCCAGCGGCTCGTCGTCCGGCGTGGCGGCGTGCTGCTCGCGACGCCGCTGCTCGCGGTGCTCGTGCTCGTCGAGGTCACGGACGTCGTCTTCGCGGTCGACTCGATCCCCGCGATCTTCGCGGTGACGTCCGAGCCGTTCCTCGTGTTCACGGCGAACGCGTTCGCGGTGCTGGGCCTGCGGGCGATGTACTTCCTGCTCGCCGACCTCATCCACCGCTTCGTCTACCTCAAGATCGGCCTCGCGCTCGTGCTGATCTGGGTCGGCATCAAGATGATGCTCAAGATCGACGTCCTCTACGTGCCGACGTCGTTGTCCCTCGCGGTCGTCGCGACGATCCTCACGGTCTCGGTGGTCGCGAGCCTGCGCGCTACGCGCGGCCAGGGGCGCCGCGCGCTCGAGACGCCGACCGACCCGCCGTTCCGCGTCGCGACCGTCGAGGAGATGGCCTCGCTCGAGCCCGTGTTGCGCCGCCCCGGCGTGGTCCGGGTGGGCGCGGGCGGTCGCGACGACGACGGCCGCGGCTGACGTCGGAGACCACGACGGGCCGGCCGGGGAGCCACCCCGGCCGGCCCGTCGTCCGTCGTCGTCAGTAGCGGAACTGACCCACGAGCGCCTTGAGCTCGGTCGACATGCGCGCGAGCGACTCGACCGCCTGACGCGACTGCGTCACGCCCTGCGTCGTGAGGTCCGCGGCGCCGGCGACGCTCGAGATGTTCGACGCGATCTCGCCGGACCCGACGGCCGCCTGGCTGACGTTGCGGTTCATCTCGGTGGTCGTGGCGGTCTGCTCCTCGACCGCCGAGGCGATGGTCATCTGGAAGTCGTTGATCGACCCGATGATGTCCGTGATCCGGCCGATCGCGACCACGGCGCCGCCGGTGTCCTCCTGGATCGACTCGACGCGCCGTGCGATGTCCTCCGTGGCCCGCGCGGTCTCCTGCGCGAGCTCCTTGACCTCGCCGGCGACGACGGCGAAGCCCTTGCCGGCCTCACCCGCACGGGCGGCCTCGATGGTCGCGTTGAGTGCGAGGAGGTTCGTCTGCTCGGCGATCGACGTGATCATCTTGACCACGTTGCCGATCTCCTTGGACGACTCGCCGAGGCGGTTGACGGCGTCGGACGTCGTCGCGGCGGCGTCGACCGCGGTGCGACCCACCTCGGCGGCGCGCATCGCGTTGTGCGCGATCTCCTGGATCGAGGCGCCCATCTGCTCGGACCCGGCGGCGACCGTCTGGACGCTGCGCGACACCTGCTCGGCGGCGGCCGAGACGACGCCGGCCTGGGCCGCGGTCTCCTCGGCGGTCGAGGCGATCTGCGTCGTCGTCGCGGACATCTCCTCGGCGGCGGAGGCGAGCGACGCCGACGACGTGTCGATCGTCCCGAGCATCTCGCGCAGGCGGGAGACGGCGCCGTCGAGCGCGGTACCCATGCGGCCGACCTCGTCGCGGCTCGTGAGGTCGGCGGTGACGGTGAGGTCGCCGCGCTCGAGCGCGTCGGACACGCCACGGACCTTCGACAGGCCACGGACGATGCCGCGCGCGACGGTCAGTCCGATGACGACGGCGACGACGAGGCCCGCGACGAGCAGCAGGACCACCTGGGTGCGGCTCGCGGCGTAGGTCGCCGCGACGCCGTCGGCGGACGCGAGCGCGTCGGCCTTCTGCGCGTCGACGAGCTCGCCGACGGCGTCCATCATCGTGGTGATCGCGGTGCCCGCTGCGTCGCGACCGTCGCGCCACGCGTCGTAGTCGTTCGTCTCGCCCGCGGGGAGCAGCTGGGTGTCGCGGATCGTGACGTACTGGTCGAGCGCGCCCTCGAACGCCTCGAGGCGCTCCACGTCGTCGGTCGGCAGGTCCATCGCGTGCAGCGTGCCGAGCGTCTCGCGCAGCGACGCCTCCGCGTCGTGCGCGGCGGTGTCGTAGGTCGCGATCTCGCGGTCGTCGGCGGCGAGTGCCTGGTTGGTCACCGCGAGCCGCATCTCGAGCGTGTGGCGGCGCAGGGCGGTCGCCTGCTCGATGCCGTGGACGTTCTGCTCGTAGAGGCCGCGTGCGGCGTCGTTGGTGCGCGACAGCGCACCGATGCCGACGAGACCGACGGTCAGTGCGACGAAGGCGGCGATGCCGACGGCGACGAGGATCCGGGTGCTCACGCCACGGTCGGTGAACCACGCGGTCGCGGTCGTGCGACGCGGCGTGGACGGTGCTGAGGACATGCTGATCTTCTCTCCCCCTGGACGGTGCACGGTCTGTGCCGGCGCTCCCATCGGCGGGACCCTGAGTCCCGTTGAGGGGTCTTCGGCGGACCGACCCGTTCGCGACTGCCCCGGCGACCGGACGAAGCGGACATGCGGCCGCGGTCCTGGGACGAACGACCCCCGGCGTCGTCGTCGGGCTGTCGGGCGGCGTCGTCGGGCGCGCCGGGGGACGATCGGCGCATGGACGTCGCGCAGCTGCTCGTGGACGGGTTCGGTCGCGTGCGGGAGGAGGTGCACGCGGTGCTCGACGGGCTCGACGAGGGTGCGCTCGCGCACCGGCCGTCGCGCGCGGACGGCACCTCGGGGAACTCCGTCGCGTGGCTCGTGTGGCACCTCACGCGCGTGCAGGACGACCACGTCGCCGACGCGTTCGACGCGCATCAGGTCTGGCTCGACGGCTGGGCCGAGCGCGCGAGGCTTCAGCTCCCGCCCGAGGACACGGGATACGGCCACGACTCCGACGACGTCGACGCGGTGGTGCTCGACGCCGACCTGCTGCGGGGGTACCACGACGCGGTCCACCACCGGACCGTCGAGCTGGTCGGGTCGCTGGGCGCGGACGACCTGGACCGCGTGGTCGACACCGCGTGGGACCCGCCGGTCACGCTGGGCGTGCGGCTGGTCAGCGTCCTGTCGGACGACCTCCAGCACGCCGGCCAGGCCGCCTACCTGCGGGGTCTCATGCGGCGCTGACGCGTCACCACGCGGAGGCTGAGGACGGCGCGCTCCGGGTCACCACCCGGTGCATGCGGGCGTCTCGACGCCGTCGAGGACCGTGGTCAGCTCCCACGTCCAGTCGTTCATGCCGTCCAGCACGGTGAGCGGCAGCACGACGCCGAGGCGGCCGTCCTCGAGCGGCGTCCCGCGACCCGGCTGGACCACGTTGTCGACGACGGCGTGGTCGACCGTGCGCGTGACACCGGTCTCGCGGTCCTCGAGCCGGAGCCGCAGCGTCGCCTGCGACGGGAGGATCTCGTCGATCTGCCAGACGACCTCGACGCCGGCGGGGCCGCTGCCGACCATCCGCCGCACGACGCCGAACCGCTCGATCTGCTCGGGGGAGTAGCGCACCTCGATCGTGCCCTGGTCGGGGCCCCCGGGCGAAGTCTCCGTCGCGACGCACATACCCGAGAGCCCGCCCGAACCGCGAACGCTCGTCGGCCCGTACGCGAAGAGGAGGCCCACCGAGCACGCCGCCGTCGACGCCCACGCGACGGCCTGCATCCACTGCGGACGGCTCGGCCGCTCCCACACGGGGACGGCGGCCCGGACGACGGTGGGGCGGGTCCAGGTCCAGGGGAGCGGGGCCTGCGTCCGCACGACGACGGTCGCGGCGAGCGAGTCCGCGAACGTCCTGCGCTCGCGGTGCCACAGCGGGCGCAGGTAGCCGATGAAGAGGATGAGTGCGTCGACCACGTGCGCGACCTGGCGCAGCACCGTCCGGACGACGCCCACGGGCCGGAGGTCGCGGTCGTGCAGCACCGCGATGCCGAGCGCGAGCTTTCCCGGGGTCCCGCCGAGGTAGGCCTGCATGATCACCATGACGGCGACGAGGCCGACGTAGGCGGCGCTGTCCGTCCAGACGCCTGCGACCTCCCGCGTCCCTGTGTTCAGCACCGGCCCCAGCCACGTGGGCGGCTCGACGGGCTGGACGGGGAAGAGCAGGAAGGCGGCGCCCGTGAGGAGCACCTGGTCGAGCAGCGCCGCCGCGACGCGGCGCCCCCAGCTCGCGTAGGGCGGTTCGAGGGGGACCGGGAGCGGCGGCAACGGGCCGGGGCCGGGTACGTCGTCCGGTGCACGCGTGATGGCCGATCCGCCCCCGTCGATCGTCATGCCCGTGATCGTGGCAGAGCGCGCACCCGCGGCGACAGGGCCGTCGAGGTCTCGGGGCGCGGGCCGGGATCGCGTCTCCGAAGGCGTCCCGGGGACCGCGTGGCCGCGGCGTCGTCGGCGCGCGGGCGTGACGGTCGCGCCCGCGCGCCAGGCGTGGGGGAATAGGTCGAGGGGCGCACGGGTTCCGGTGAGTGGTTGAAAGTTGTACGGTCTCGGTACCGACGAGTCAGGAGAGTGCGCGATGCAGTTCGGAGTCTTCACGGTCAGCGACCTCACGCAGGACCCCACGACGGGCCGCATCCCCACGGAGCAGGAGCGGATCCGGGCGGCGATCGCGATCGCCAAGAAGTCCGAGGAGGTCGGCCTCGACGTCTTCGCTCTGGGCGAGCACCACAACCCGCCGTTCTTCTCCTCCTCGCCGACGACGACGCTCGCGTACATCGCCGCGCAGACCGAGCGCATCGTCCTGTCGACCGCGACGACGCTCATCACGACCAACGACCCGGTGAAGATCGCCGAGGACTACGCGATGCTCCAGCACCTCGCGGGCGGACGCGTCGACCTCATGATGGGCCGCGGCAACACCGGCCCCGTCTACCCGTGGTTCGGCCAGGACATCCGCAACGGCATCCCGCTCGCGGTCGAGAACTACGCGCTGCTGCACCGCCTGTGGCGCGAGGACGTCGTCGACTGGCAGGGCAAGTTCCGTACCCCGCTGCAGTCGTTCACCTCGACGCCCCGCCCGCTCGACGGCGTGCCGCCGTTCGTCTGGCACGGGTCGATCCGCAGCCCCGAGATCGCCGAGCAGGCCGCGTACTACGGGGACGGCTTCTTCCACAACAACATCTTCTGGCCCATCCACCACACCCGGCAGATGGTGCGGCTGTACCGCCAGCGCTTCGAGCACTACGGCCACGGCAGTGCCGACCAGGCGATCGTCGGGCTCGGGGGTCAGGTGTTCATGCACAAGAACAGCCAGGAGGCGGTGCGCCGCTTCCGCCCGTACTTCGACGTCGCGCCCGTCTACGGCCACGGCCCGTCGCTCGAGGAGTTCACCGAGATGACGCCGCTGACGGTCGGCTCGCCGCAGCAGGTCATCGACAGGTACGCGTCGATGCGCGACGAGGTCGGCGACTACCAGCGCCAGCTGTTCCTCATCGACCACGCCGGACTCCCGCTGGAGACGGTCCTGGAGCAGATCGAGATCCTCGGCACCGAGGTCGTCCCCGTGCTGCGCAGGGAGCTCGCCGTCGGGCGCCCGGCGCACGTCCCGGACGCGCCCACGCACGCGTCGCTCGTCGAGAAGGCCGGCGGCCCGGTCGACGCGACCGTCTACTCCGTCGACGGCGTCACCGGCCGTCGCGCGGAGGAGGTGCAGGCATGAGCGCGCAGAGCATGCAGGGCGCGCGGGACGCGGGCGGTACGCGCCGCCTCGCCGTCGTCAGCGCGGGCCTGCGGCAGCCGTCGACGACGCGCCTCCTCGCCGACCGCCTCGCCAAGGCGACCGTCGTCGCGCTGGGGGAGCTGGGCGTGCAGACGCAGGTCGACGTCGTCGAGGTCCGCGAGCACGGGCACGACCTGACGAACATGCTCGCGACGGGTTTCGCGTCCGAGTCGCTCGAGAAGGCCATCGAGACCGTCGTCTCGGCGGACGGCCTGATCGCCGTGACGCCGATCTTCAGCGGTTCCTACACGGGACCGTTCAAGACGTTCTTCGACGTGATCGACGACGGCGCGCTCGCGGGCATGCCCGTGCTGCTCGGCGCGACGGCGGGCACCGCACGCCACTCGCTCGCGATCGACCACGCGATGCGGCCGCTGTTCGCGTACCTGCGGGCGCTCGTCGTGCCGACGGGCGTGTTCGGCGCGACCGAGGACTTCGGCTCGGCCGACCGTCGCAGCGTGGGCAGCGCCGACGGCAGCGCCGACGGCGTCCCGCCCATCGCGGTCCGCGTCGACCGAGCGGCGCGTGAGCTCGCGCCGCTGGTGGCGGGCCGGAAGGCGAAGGAGCGGACCGACCCGTTCAGCGACCCGACGCCGTTCGAGAGGCTGCTCGCCGGGGGGAGCTGAGCCGAGGCCTCGATGCGCTGAGGGTCAGGCCGGCGGGAGTTCGGCGAGCCTCTGCCATCGACGCGCGAGCCGGCCGGACGGCCGCCGCGAGGTCAGGTGCCACGCAGCGCATCGGGCGCAGAAGTGGACCGAGCGCGGGATCTTGCCGTCGCGTCCCGCTCGCTTCCTGGTGATCCCGCGCAGCATGACCGCCGCCCGTCGCGGGTCGCCATAGGGGATCTTCGAGCAGACCGACATGAGGGAGTGCCTTCATGAAGGGGTGCGCGCCGAGCCGATATCCCGGTCCGCACCTGGGCCTGCCTCAGATGCGTGGCGCCGGTGGGTGGCAAGAAGCCGTGACGGACTGAATGTAGATCAGCCGACGGCACCTCGACCAGCGGTCTTGCTCCGGGTGGAGCAACGCGGGATTGCCGACGTTGCTCGGGCCGGACGCGGATCGGCAGCGGGCGCTCCGCAAGCCTAGGGGTGAACGCGACCCCCGAGCCGAAGGTCCCTGGCCGACCCCGCCGACGCCCTGCCACGGTGGGAGGGTCTCCAGGAGGCCGCCATGGACAGGCGAGCGCAGATCATCGACGTCCAGGGCCTCCAGGACCTCGTCGAGGCCCTGCTGGCCCGGGGCTACACCGTCGTGGGACCCACGGTCCGCGACGGCGCGGTGGTGCTCGGCCCGATCTCGGGCGTCGACGACCTGCCGCGCGGCGTGCACGACCGGCAGGACGCCGCCCTCTACCGCCTCGAGACCCGGGACGACGACGCCCTGTTCGGGTGCGCCGCACCCGTCCAGGGCGCCAAGCCGGTGTTCTTCCCGGCCGACGAGCTGCTGTGGCGCGCGCACCGCTCACCCGACGGCTTCGAGCTCGAGGACCCCGACGGCGAGCCGCCCGCCCCCGTCGCGCTGATCGGCGCGCGCGCGTGCGACCTCGCCGCGGTCGACATCCACGACGAGGTGCTCATGCGCCGCCGCTACGTCGACGACCACTACGCGCGCCGTCGCGCGGGGACGTTCGTCGTCGCGGTCGCGTGCGGTGAGCCCGGCGGCACGTGCTTCTGCGCGTCGGTGGGCACCGGGCCGTGCCCGCGCACCGGCTACGACCTTCTCCTGACCGAGCTCCTCGCCCCCGCGCACCGGTTCCTCGTCGAGGTCGGCACCTCGCGCGGCGCCGACGTCCTCGCCGACGTCCCGACCACCGACGCGACGCCGTCGGACGTGACGGCCGCCGACGACGTCGTCGCGCGAGCGACCGAGCGGATGGGTCGCACGCTCGAGACCGAGGGCCTGCGTGACCTGCTGTACGCGAGCGCCGAGAGCCCCCGCTGGGACGACGTCGCCTCGCGCTGCCTCGCGTGCACGAGCTGCACGCTCGTGTGCCCGACGTGCTTCTGCACCTCGGTCGGCGACGTCACCGACCTCACCGGCGACGTCGCCGAGCGCCACCGCGTGTGGGACTCGTGCTTCTCCGAGCAGTTCTCCTACATCCACGGCGGTGCGCAGCGCAGCGAGACCCGCTCGCGCTACCGCCAGTGGATGACGCACAAGCTGGGCTCGTGGCAGGACCAGTTCGGGATGCTCGGCTGCGTGGGCTGCGGCCGCTGCATCACGTGGTGCCCCGCCGCGATCGACATCACCGCCGAGGCCGCGGCCCTGCGTGCCGCCGCCGCGCCACCCAGCCCGCCTCCCGTCCCGGCGACGACGGGAGCGCGGCCATGACCAGCGTCCTCGACCCGCGTCAGACGGCGGCCCCCGAGCCCGCCGGCCCCATGACCCCCGTCCCGTACCGCCTCGAGCGGCTCCGGCAGGACACGCGCGACACGTTCACGCTCGAGCTCGAACCCGTCGTCGGGCCGCCGCTCGCGTACCGCGCGGGCCAGTTCACGATGCTCGACGCGTTCGGCGTCGGCGAGGTGCCCATCTCCATCAGCGGCGACCCGACGCGGCCCGGCCCGCTCGAGCACACGATCCGCGACGTCGGCGTCGTCACGCACGCGCTCGTCACCGCCGACGAAGGTGCCGTGCTCGGCGTCCGCGGGCCCTTCGGCACCACGTGGGACGTCGCCGACGGGCAGGGCGGCGACGTCGTCCTCGTCGCCGGGGGGATCGGTCTCGCGCCGCTGCGGCCCGCGCTGCTGGAGCTGGTCGGGCACCGCGAGCGGTACGGACGCGTCGTCCTGCTGTACGGCGCGCGCACGCCCGAGGACATCCTCTTCGGCGACGAGCTGCGCACGTGGGCGGTCGACCACGGCGTCGTCGTCGAGGTCACCGTGGACAACGGGCAGCACGCGTGGCGCGGCAAGGTCGGGCTCGTCACGCACCTCGTCCCGCGCGCGGGCTTCGACGCCCGCAACACCCTCGCGCTGGTCTGCGGGCCGGAGGTGATGATGCGGTACGCCGCCGCGGCGCTCGTCGACCGCGGCGTCCCCGCGGACCGCGTGCGCCTGTCCATGGAGCGCAGCATGAAGTGCGGCATCGGCCTCTGCGGGCACTGCCAGCTGCGCGAGCTGTTCGTCTGCGTCGACGGACCCATCCTGCCGTACGACCGCCTCGCACCCCTGCTCACGTGCCGGGAGCTGTGATGACGACGACCCTGCCCGTCCCGACCGTCCCGGCGCGCGCCCCCCACGCGATGCCGACCCTCGCGGTGTGGAAGTTCGCGTCGTGCGACGGGTGCCAGCTGACGCTGCTCAACTGCGAGGACGAGCTCATGGCGCTCGCCGGCCGCATCCGCATCGCGTACTTCCCCGAGGCGACGCGCGCCGTCGTCGACGGCCCGTACGACGTGTCCCTCGTCGAGGGGTCCGTGACCACGCCCGAGGAGATCGAGCGCATCGGCCACATCCGCGAGACGTCTCGCACGCTCGTGACGATCGGCGCGTGCGCGTCCGCGGGCGGCATCCAGGCGCTGCGCAACTTCGGCGACGTCGCCGAGTTCCGGTCCGTCGTCTACGCGCACCCCGAGTACCTGTCCACGCTCGCGCGCTCGACGCCCATCTCGGCGCACGTGAGCGTCGACTTCGAGCTGCGGGGCTGCCCCGTCGACAAGGGGCAGCTCCTCGAGGTGCTGTCCGCGTACATCCAGGGTCGACGCCCGCGCATCCCGACCTACAGCGTGTGCGTCGAGTGCAAGCGCCGCGGCGCCGTGTGCGTGACCGTCGCGCACGGCACGCCGTGCCTGGGTCCGGTGACGCAGGCCGGCTGCGGCGCGCTCTGCCCCGCGTTCGCGCGCGGCTGCTACGGGTGCTTCGGCCCGCAGGACACCCCGAACACCGCAGCGCTCGCGGACCGCCTGCTCGCCGGCGGCATGCCGCCCGTCGACGTCATGCGCATCTACCGCACGTTCAACGCGGCCTCCGAGCCCTTCCGCCGCGAGAGCGAGCGCCACGAGCCCCGGCCGGTGCCCGACGACGGCGCGCCCGACGACGGCGCGCCCGACGACGGCGCGCCCGACGACGGCGCGGGCCCCGAGCGGGAGGTGCCGCGATGACCCACAAGCTGAGCGACGGCGGTCAGGTGCTCGAGGTCGGCACGCTCGCGCGCGTCGAGGGCGAGGGCGGCATGCACATCTCGTTCCGCGACGGCCGGGTCGAGGACGTGCAGCTGCGCATCTACGAGCCGCCGCGGTTCTACGAGGGGTTCCTCCGCGGCCGCGCCTGGACCGAGCCGCCCGACATCACCGCGCGCATCTGCGGCATCTGCCCCGTGGCCTACCAGTTCAGCTCGTGCCTGGCGATCGAGGACGCGTGCGGCGTCACCGTGCCCGACGCGATCCGGACCGTGCGCCGGCTCCTGTACTGCGGCGAGTGGATCGAGAGCCACGCGCTGCACGTGTTCCTCCTGCACGCCCCCGACTTCCTCGGGTACGACGGCGCGATCGAGATGGCCCGCGACCACCCGCACGTCGTCGAGATGGGGCTGCGGATCAAGAAGGCCGGCAACGACCTCATGACCGTCGTCGGCGGGCGGTCCGTGCACCCGGTGAACGTGCGGGTCGGCGGCTTCTACCGGATGCCGACGCGTGTAGAGCTGGGTCGCCTGCGCCCCGCGCTCGCCCGCGCGCTCGACGACGCCGTCGCGACCGTCCGCCTCGTCTCGACCTTCGACGTCCCCGACTGGGAGCAGCCCTGGACCTACCTGTCGCTGCGCCCCGACCACGGCTACCCGATCGAGGACGGGCGCGTCGTCACGTCGACGGGTGCCGACTGGGACGTCCGCGACTTCCCCAGGCACATCGCCGAGGTGCACGTCCCGCACTCGACCGCGCTGCACGCGCGGCTCGACGGCGAGGACACCCCGTACGTCGTCGGGCCGCTCGCCCGGTACACGCTCAACCACCACCGGCTCTCGCCCCTCGCGCAGGACGTCGCGCACGAGGCCGGCCTCGGGCCGACGTGCCGCAACCCGTTCCGCTCGATCGTCGTCCGGTCGGTCGAGCTCGTCTACGCGCTCGAGGAGGCGCTGCGGATCGTCGACGCGTGGGTCGACGGTGTCGCACCGTCCGTCCCCGTCCCGGCGCGCGCGGGGGAGGGCTTCGGCGCGACCGAGGCGCCCCGCGGCGTCCTGTTCCACCGCTACCGGCTCGACGACGACGGGACCATCCTCGACGCGCAGATCGTCCCGCCGACGTCGCAGAACCAGCCGAGCATCGAGGCGGACCTGCGGGTCATGGCCGAGCGCTGGACCGCCCTGTCCGACCACGACCTCTCCCACCGGTGCGAGCACGCGATCCGCAACTACGACCCGTGCATCTCCTGCGCGACGCACTTCCTCGACCTGAGGGTGGAGCGGTCATGAGCGCGTTCGTCGTCGGGCTCGGCAGCCCGGACCGCGGGGACGACGCGGTCGGGCCGGCCGTCGCGCGCGGCGTCGCGGCGCTCCGCCTACCGGACGTGCGCGTGCTGACGCACGAGGACCCGACGGACCTCGTCGAGCTGTGGACGGGTGCCGAGCTCGCCGTCGTCGTGGACGGCGTCCGCTCGGGTGCGCCGGCCGGGACCCTGCACGTGGTCGACGCGGGCGTGGGCACGCGGGGACTCGCCCACCCCTGGGCGGCGACGGGCCACGGGGGCACGCACGCATTCGGGCTCGCCACGGCCGTCGAGCTCGCGCGCGCGCTCGACCGGCTCCCGCCGCGGCTCGTCGTCGTGGGCGTCGAGGTCGCGGTGCTCGACCACGGCGCGCCCCTGAGCGGTGCGGTGGCCCACGCCGTCGGGCCGGCGGTCGCGGCGGTCGCCGAGCTGGTGGCACCCGTGGGCTCCGCCTCGCCGGAGGTGCCCCGTGTGCCTCGGTGAGGTGGTCCGCGTGCGCGAGGTGCTGCCCGACCGGCACGTCGTCGTCGACGGCGCCCGGACCCTGCGCGTCTCGCTCCTCGCGCTCGACGGACCCGTCGCCGAGGGGGACTGGCTGCTCGTGCACGCGGGCCTCGCGCTCGAGCGGCTCACCGAGGCCGAGGCCCGGGAAGCGCTCGCGCTGCGGGCCGGCGACGAGCCGCCCGACGGCGGAGCACCCGACCAGCCGCCCGACGGCGGAGCGCCCGACGAGCCGCCCGTCGACCCCCGTCCGGACGCACCGACAGGAGACCCGACATGACCGGCACCCGACGCACGGGACTGCTCCTCGCGCTCTCGACGGCGTGCATCAGCGGCGTCGCCGTCTTCCTCAACGGCTACGGCGTGCGCGCGTTCGGCGACGCGACCGCGTACACGACGGCCAAGAACCTCGTCGCCGCCGCGGTGCTCCTCGCGGTCGTCGCCGCGGGCCGCGGCGGTGCGGCGCGCCTCACCCGCCCGACGACGGTGCGCGCCTGGGTCGGTCTCGGCCTCGTCGCCGTCGTCGGCGGCAGCGTGCCGTTCGTGCTGTTCTTCGAGGGCCTCGCACGCGCCTCGTCGAGCCAGTCGGCGTTCCTGCACAAGACGCTGCTCGTGTGGGTCGCGCTGCTCGCGGTCCCGCTGCTCAATGAGCGCGTCTCCGCCTGGCACGGCGTCGCGTTCCTGCTGCTCGTCGTCGGCCAGGTGGGCCTGGTCGGCGGGGTGCCCGCCGCTCTCGCGTCCGGCGAGCTCATGGTGCTCGCGGCGACGCTGCTGTGGGCCGTCGAGGTGGTGCTGGCCAAGCGGCTGCTCAGCGGTCTGTCGTCGTGGACGGTCGGCGTCGCCCGCATGGCGGGTGGTTCGGTCTTCCTCGTCGCGTGGTCCGCCGGGCGCGGGCACCTCGACGGGCTGGGCGCGGTCGACGTCGTCGCGTGGGGCTGGGTGCTCGTCACGGGCCTCGTGCTGGCCGGCTACGTCGCGACGTGGTTCGCCGCGCTCGCACGCGCCCAGGCGGTCGACGTCACGGCCGTGCTCGTCGTCGCCGCGCCCGTGACGGCGGTCCTGGCCGCGGCGGTCGAGGGCGTCTCGCCCGCGCCGCAGGCCGTGTGGCTCCTCATGGTGCTCGGCGGGACCGCCGTGGTCGCGTGGCGGGCGTGGGCGCACCCCGCGCCGTCGACGACGCCGCCGCTCACCGGCCTGCGGGCCCGGCCGGCTGCGGGGCCGTGATGTCCGTCGACGGGCCGGTGCTGTTCGCCCGGTACGCCTACCCGCCCAACTCCCTGGGGTACTGCGGCCCGGACGCAGGCCGTGAGCTGCTCGAGCGCGTCAGTGCCGCGACCTCCACAGCCGCACCGGACGGCGCGACGACCGCTCCGACCGTGCGGCCCGACGACGGCGGGCTGCGACGGCTCGCGCGGTCGTTCGAGGGCGCATGGCCGTACCTCGAGCTCATCGCGCACGAGAACGGCCTGGCCGACCCGCTCGACCCCCGCGTGGTGGAGGCGTACTGGGTCGGCAACCACCTCCTGCGGTCCGTCAGCCCACGCGCCCTCGGGGAGTGCCTCGCCACGCGGTTCCGGGGCCGTGGACGCGCGGTGTGGTCAGGGGTCGGCGACGCGCTCGCGACGGGCCTCGCGGGAGCGCCGCACCACGGGTTCCACGTGCTCGCGGTGTACCCGTGGGTCGGCCTGCTCCGCTCGGGCGCGCGCGACGAGCCGCTGCGGGTGCTGGACCGCTGCCGGGTCCGGCCGGGCCAGGTCCTCCGGGTCTCCGCCGACCGGCTGCTGGTCCGGTCCCGCCCTCTGCGCTGGGACGGGTACCGCCTCACCGAGGGTCCGCCCGTGCTCGAGGAGGTCGTCCGGGCGCGCGACGGGTACGGGCTCGCACCCGAGCTGCTCCCGGGCGACTGGTGCTCGATGCACTGGGACTGGGTGTGCGACCGGCTCGACCGGCGCGGCGTCGTCGCGCTGCGCTGGTGGACGGCGCGCCAGCTCGACCTGGTCGACTCGCTCGCTCGACCCCCCGGAGTGCTCGCCGACGCCTGATCTGCTCCGGGGACCCGCCTCCGTCCTGACCGGGCCCGTCTGGGCGTCGCGGTCCGAACGCTCAGACCCGACCGGGCGGGTCGGGGCAGCCCTCGGGCCGACCGGGTGCGTCGTCCACCGCGGCGTCGTCGCGTCCGGCGCGTCCCGCGCCCCGTGCCGACGCCTGGGTGCCGCACGAGCCGTCGGCCGCCTGCGCCGGCGGCTGCGTGCCCGATGCCGGGGTGGCCGGCGACGACGCGTCCGGTGACGCCGTGCCACCGTCGGTGTCGCCGTCCGCGGTGCCCGACGTGCCCCCCGACGTGGCCGTGCCATCGGCGTCCTCGGCGGGCGTCGGGTCGGTCGTCGGTGCCGGGTCGGTCGTTCCGGGGTCCGTCGTCGTCGGTTCGGCGGTCGAGGGCTCGCTCGTGGACGGCTCGCCGGACGACGGGTCGGTCGTCGTGCCGTCCGTCGTCGGCGAGACGGTACCCGGGTCGCTCGTGCTGCCCGACGGCGTCGACGTGCCCGAGCCCTCGCCGGCCGTGCCCGCTCCCGACCCGTCCGTCGTGGTGGTGCCGGCGCCGTCGGTGGTGGTCGTCGTCGGGGTCGCGGTGCCCTGCGCGTCGACGGCGAAGGTCGTCCCCGACGTGCCCGACGACGTGCCCGACGGGCTCGTCGAGCCCGTGCCGGAGGTGCTGCCCGTCGTGGTCGAGGTGCTGCCCGATGCCCCGGTCGAGGTGCTGCCCGAGGTCGTGCCCGACGACCCGGCCGACGCCGTCGTCGTCGCACCGCCCGACGCCGCCGGGGCCCCGCCCGCCGAGGTGGTCCCGCTCGCCGCGGTCCCGGACGAGGGTGCCCCGGATGCTGGAGCCGTCGCGACCTGCCCGGCCGGGTCCGCTGCTGCGGGGAGTGCGACGGTGACCGCCGTGGCGGACCCGACGATCGCCGCGACGGCGATGCCCGCCGCGCT
>JAUZVJ010000032.1:0-41125 GCA_031844515.1 Actinotalea sp. AC32
GACGCGACCGACCGCCCGGGGGTCGACGTGCTCACGGTCGACGACCTGGGCGGGGTGCCCGACGACGCGGTGTCGCGATCGGTGCGCAGCTACGCCCCCGGTGGCCCGCGCGAGTACTCCGGACGGCCTCGCCAGTTCGACGCCCGGGGGACCATCACGTCGGTCCAGCAGGTGCAGACCCGGGGCGACGACGTGGTCGTCACGCTCGCGTCCGACCTGCTCTTCGACGTCGACAGCGCCGAGCTCGCCGACGCCGCACGGCAGCGCGTGACCGAGCTCGTCGCGGACGTCCCGCAGGGCGCGACGCTCGCCGTCGACGGCCACACCGACTCCGTCGCGTCCGACGCGTACAACCAGGACCTGTCGCAGCGACGCGCGCAGGCGGTCGCGGACGTGGTCGCCGCCGCCCGCCCCGACCTCGCGCTCGAGGTGCGCGGGCACGGTGAGTCCGCGCTCGCGGTGCCCGAGTCGGGCGACGACGTCGCGGAGGACCGCGCGCGCAACCGGCGGGTCGAGCTCCGCCACACCGCCGCCGGCGCCGTCTCCACCGACACCGAGACCGCGCGTCCCGAGCCGGTGACGGGCGAGCACGTCCCCGGCGAGCCGCGCATCAGGGAGGTCGACCCCGGCGCCGTCGTCGTCGAGCACGTCGTCGAGGTGCCGGCCGGGGACGACGCCGGGACGTCCGTGCGGGTCGGCGTCGAGCCGGTCGTCGTGCGCGGGTCGGTCGCCCGGCTCCGGATCCACCTCACGCCGCTCGAGGGCGACGGCCGGCACACCGTGTACGGCATGACGGGCGAGGGGTCGTTCTACCCGCAGGTGATCGACCCCGTGCACCTCACGACGTACCGGGTCCTGCGCGAGACGGGCCTCGAGTGGTCGACGAGCACGGTCCTCGCCGCGACCGTCGTCGACCGGCCCCTGCGCTACGAGGCCTACGTCGCCCGCCCGCTGGACGACGTCACGACCGTGGACGTCTCGGTGCTGCCCGAGTGGCCCCGCCTCGAGGGCGTCCCCGTCGTCCGGGACGAGTGAGCCGACCGGCCCGTCGACGGACAGAGGTCCTGTTCCCCTCACCGGAGTGCCTGGCTAGCCTGCCTGCAAGGGCCACTCCAATGAAGGAGATCCGAACATGGACCAGGCAGAGACGCCGAGGATCCGCAACGTGGCCCTGGTGGGCCACAGCGGTGTCGGCAAGACGACGCTCGTCGAGGCGCTGCTCCACCGGGCCGGGGTCGTCCCGCGGCCGGGACGCGTCGAGGAGGGCTCGACGGTGTGCGACACCGAGCCCGAGGAGATCAAGCGCGGCATCACGCTGTCGCCGGCGGTCGCCCCCTTTCGGTGGACCGCGTCCGACGGCGCGACGTACCGCGTCAACCTCGTCGACACCCCCGGGTACGCCGACTTCGTCGGCTCCGTCGACGCCGCGCTCGCCGTGGCCGACCTGGCCGTCGTCGTGGTCAGCGCCGTCGACGGCGTGGAGGTCGGCACCGAGGTGGCGTGGCGGCAGTGCGTCGAGCGCGGGATCCCGCGGCTCGTCTTCGTGACCAAGGAGGACAAGCAGCGCGCCGACTTCCACCGCGTCCTCGACCAGCTCCGCGAGCGGTTCGGCGCCGGGATCGTGCCGCTCGAGCTGCCCCTCGGGGAGGAGGAGCGCCTGCACGGCGTCGCCGACGTGCTCTCCGACCAGGGGTTCGAGTACGAGGCCGACGGCACGCACCACACCGAGCCGCTGCCCGACGACGTCGCCGACGAGGAGCACCGCCTGCACGACGAGGTCACCGAGGAGATCGTCTCGGGCGACGACGACCAGCTCGAGCGGTACCTGTCGGGCGACGTCCCCAGTGCGGCCGAGCTCGAGCGGACGCTCGCGCACGAGGTCCTCGACGGGACCGAGGTGCCCGTGCTGCTCGGCTCGGCGCTGACGGGCGTCGGCATCGACCGGCTCGCGGACTACCTGTGCGAGATCGGACCCGCGCCGCGGCCCGTGACCGTGCACGTCGGCGGACCCGACGGGCAGGAGGTCGTCGTCGAGCCGGACCCCGACGGCGAGCCGCTGCTGCACGTGTTCCGGACCGTCGCCGACCCGTTCGTCGGGCAGGTGTCGCTGTTCAAGGTGCTCAGCGGCACGGTCCGCAACGACGACCGCCTGGTCAACGCGACGACGGGCGCCGAGGAGCGCCTGCACGGCATGTTCCACCTGCGCGGCAAGGAGCACCTGCCCACCGACGCCGTCGTCGCGGGGGACATCGCCGCCGTCGCGAAGCTCGCGGACTCCCCCACGGGCTCGACGCTCGGCCGGCGGGCCGTGCGCGTCGTCGTCGACGGCGTGCCCGCGCGGCCGCCCGCGTACGCGCTCGCGCTCACGCCCGTGACCCAGTCCGACGACGACAAGCTGTCCGGCTCGCTCGCGCGGCTCTGCGCCGAGGACCCGACGCTCAGCGTGGACCGGACGACCGACGTCGGCGCGGCCTCCGGGGGGCACTCGCAGACGGTGCTGCGCGGCGCGGGCGACGTGCACCTCGCCGTCGCGCTCGAGCGGCTCGCGCGGAAGTTCGGCGTCAACGTCACGACCGCACCCGTGCGGGTCGCGTACCGCGAGACGATCGCGGCCGCCGCGGACGTCGAGGGCAAGGTCAAGAAGCAGTCCGGCGGGCACGGGCAGTTCGCCGTCGTGCAGCTGCGGGTGTCGCCGCGCGGACGGGGCGAGGGCGCGCAGTTCGTCGACTCGGTGGTCGGCGGGTCGGTGCCGCGCAACTACATCCCCGCCGTCGAGCGCGGCGTCATGGAGGCGATGGAGGCCGGCGGGCTGCACGGGTTCCCGGTGGTCGACGTGCGGGTCGAGCTGTACGACGGGAAGTTCCACTCGGTCGACTCGTCCGACATGGCGTTCCGGACCGCCGCCGCGCACGGGCTGCGCGAGGCGCTCCAGCGCGCGGGGACCGTCGTGCTCGAGCCCGTGTCGCTCGTGACCGTGACCGTGCCCGCCGAGCTCCAAGGCGACGTCCTCGGCGACCTGTCGGGACGACGCGGCCGGATCAGCGGGTCCGACGTGCTGCCCGACGGCCGCTCCGTCATCGAGGCGACCGTGCCCGAGGCCGAGCTCGCGCGCTACGTGCTCGACCTGCGCTCCCTCACGGGAGGCCGCGGCAGCTTCACCGCCGAGCACAGCCACTACGACGCCGTCCCGTCCCACCTGGTCGACAAGGTCGCCGTCCCCGTCGGGTGAGGAGGCCGGGCGCGGGGCGGCGGGCGCTCCCGGTCGGGTGGGTCCGCCGCGCCGACGTGGGTCGGTCGGCCCGTGGGATTCGCGGGCAGACCCACCCACGCGCGCCCGCACCGACCCGCGGGTGGGGCCAACCGCGGCATCCGCGGGTCGATCCACCCAGCACCGCCCGCCGCAACCTCCGGGTGGGCGCGACCGCGGCATCCACGGGTCGACCCACCCAGCACCGCCCGCCGCAACCTCCGGGTGGGCGCGACCGCGGCATCCACGGGTCGACCCACCCAGCACCGCCCGCCGCAACCTCCGGGTGGGAACGACCGCGGCATCCGCGGGTCGACCCACCCAGCACCCATCCTCAGCGCTGTGCGGGCCCCGTGATCCACCGTGCGGGCGTCCCTCAGCCGGGCAGGTCGCGCCGCCGCGGGACCGTCACGACATGGACGTCCCCGAGGCACTGGTCCCGATCGCACGCCGCCAGGGAGGCGCCGTGCACGTTCGCCAGGCCGCGGCGGCGGGTGTCGCACCCGACCTCGTCGAGCGCCGCGCCCGCGCGGGACGGTGGCAGCGCCTGCACCGAGGCGTCTACGTGGTGCACTCCGGGCCCCTCACACCCTCCACGTGGGCACACGCCGGCGTCCTCTACGCGGGGCCAGGGAGCGCCCTGACCCACGCGTCGGCGGGATGGCTCCACGGGTTCGCGCGATGCCCCGAGGTGGTCGAGGTCGCGATCCCGCACACGCGACAGGTCATGTCGACCGCCACGGTGCGGGTCCGCCGACGACGGGACCTCCCGGTCCAGCACGGCGACATCGCGGTGGTCGAGGGGGCCGTCACCGTCCTCGACCTCGTCGCTCGATCCGCATCCACCGACGAGGCGGTCGCGGTGATCACGTCGGCGGTCCGCGCGCACATCGGCCCCGACGACGTCCTGCGCGCTCTCGACGCCCGCCCTCGACGGGTGAAGGGCGACCTCGTCCGGGCGCTCCTCGACGCCGCGGTCGACGGCACGGAGTCCGCCCTGGAGCACCGCTACCGCCGCGACGTCGAGGAGCGGCACGGGCTCCCCCGCTCTCAGCGGCAGCGATGGGCCGTCCTGGGCGGACGGTGGACGCGCGGTGACGTGCTCTACGTCGAGGAGGGCGTGCGGGTCGAGCTCGACGGCGAGCTGGCGCACCCGGGTGGGAGGACGGACGCCGACACCTGGCGCGACAACTCCGCACTCCTCCGACGGGCCGAGCTGACCCTCCGCTACCGCTGGTCGCACGTGGCGGGCACGCCCTGTGCGACGGCTGCCCAGGTGGCCTCAGCGCTCACCGCCCGGGGCTGGCGGGGCGCACTCCGGCGCTGCGGGCCGGAGTGCGCCGCACGAGGCGAGTGACCCCGGTGCGCCCCCGACCTCCGGGTGGATCCCCCCGCACCACCCGCGGGCCGATCCACCCACCGACGCGACCCACCCACCCGGGCACGGTCCGGGTGGGTCCCCCCGCACCACCCGCGGGCCAACCAACCCACCCCCGCGACCCGACCCCACGCGGGCACGGTCCGGGTGGATCTCACCGCACCACCCGCGGGCCGACCCACCCACCGACGCGAGCCGGCCCCGACCGCACCCGCCACCGCCGCGTCAGGTGCGGGCGGGGGTGCCGCGGTAGGCCGCGACCTGGGCGTCCAGGACCTCGTCCCACGGCGTCGGCGCGAGGCCGAACGTCTGCTCCGCGGCCGACGAGTCGAGGACGAACGGGCGCTCGAACTGGTACGCCACCTCGCCGAGCTCGCGGAGCAGGGGGTTCACCGCCCCGAGCAGACGCAGGATCGTCCGCGAGTGCTCACGGACGGGGACCGGCTCGATCCCCGCCACACGGCACAGGTCCGCGACCAGCTCGCGCTGCGTCCGGGGCGTGTTGGTCGGCACGTGCCACGCCCGACCCCACGCCCGCTCATCGGTCGCGGCGACGACCGCGAGGCGGGCGACGTCGTCGACGGACGTCCACGAGTGCGCGACGTCCGCGCGCGGCAGGACCGTCACCGGCCGACCCGCGAGGAGCCTCGGCATGACGCGGTCGCCGACGTGGCTCCCCGGCCCGGGGCACACGTAGTCGGAACCCCGGACCTCGGTCGCCCGCAGTCGCCCGTCGTCGTGCGCCGCGAGCGCCTGCTCCCACATCGCTGCGCGCACGCGACCCTTGGTGCCCGTCGCCGCGGGCGGCAGGTCCTCCGTCATGGGTCGGTCGACGGGGCCGTAGCCGTAGAGGTTGCTCACGGTGACCAGCACGGCACCCGTGCGCTCGGCCGCCGTGAGCAGCGAGCCGTGGAGGGGCGGCCAGTCCGTCGCCCAGCGGTGGTACGGCGGGTTGGCGGCGTCGTGGATCGCGGCGGCGCCGACCGCGAGCGACGTGAGCCGGGTGGCGTCGGACGCGTCGGCCGCCACGCGGCGGACGCCGGCCACCTCCGGCCCGGACCCCGACCGCGTGACGACGACGACGTCGTCGCCCTGGGCCGCGAGGCGACGTGCGATCGCGCTACCGACGGGTCCGGCCCCGACGACGACGTGCAGCGACATGGTGAGCTCCTTCTCGCCGCTCGGCGGCGGTGCGTGATCAGCGATCCTTCCCGAGAGCAGCGCTCTCGTTATGTGAGCGTCTCGCGAACGGCCCCTCGCTGTCAAGAGCACTGCTCTCCTTCGTGTGCACCGCTCCGCAACCGTGGCAGGATCGTCCGCGTGACATCCCCAGGAACGCCCACGACGGGCACCACCGCGCCGACGTCCGCCCCTGCCGAGGACGACGCGTCCGGCGGGGCGACTCGTCCCGCACCCGCCCCGCCCGCGCCCGCCCCGTCCGCGCCCGCCGCGTCAGCACCGCGCACCGCGCGCGAGCGCGCCCGCGCCGAGCTGACCGCCGCGATCAAGGAACGCGCGCTCGCCCAGCTCGCCGAGGGCGGTGGTGCGGCCCTGTCGCTCCGTGCGGTCGCCCGGGAGATGGGTATGGCGTCGTCGGCCCTGTTCCGCTACTTCCCCAACCGCGACGCCCTGCTCACGGCGCTCATCGTCGACACCTACGACCGCCTCGGCGTGGCCGCCGAGTCCGCGGCCGCCGCGGTCGAGGGCGAGCCGGTCGGCGAGAGGTGGGCCGCGATCTGCCACGGGGTGCGGGACTGGGCGCTCGCGCACCCGCACGAGTACGCGCTCATCTTCGGTTCACCGATCCCCGGCTACGTCGCGCCGCAGGACACGGTCGGCCCCGCGAGCCGGGTGCCGGTGCTGCTCACCGGGCTGCTCACCGAGCTCCTCGCGACCGGCGCCCACCACCCCGACGACGCCCCACCGCTGCCCGACGACGTCGTCGCGGCGATAGCGCCCGTCGTCGGGATGCTGCCGCCCGGAGCGCCGCCGGACCTCATGGTTCGCGGCCTCATCGCGTGGACCTACCTCTTCGGCGCCGTGTCGTTCGAGGTGTTCGGTCACCGGCACGGGGTCGTCGGCGACGCCGCCGCGTTCTTCGACCACGAGGTCCGCCGCATCGCGACGCTGCTCGAGATCGCGGACCCCGGCACCCACGGCTCGGGCACGTAGCCTGGCCGTCCGCCGACCAGCCCATCCCCGGAGCGTCCGTGACCCAGCCCGCCCCGTCCGCGAGCACCGACCCGACGACCACCTCGCCCGGGACCCCCGCGCCGCCCTCGGGCCCGGCACCCGCCGGGACGGCGCCCGCCGACACCGGGCGCACGCCGCCCACGAGCCCGGCACCCGCCGGCACGGCGCCCACGAGTGCGGCGCCCACGAGCCCCGTCCGGCGCGTCGCGCTCGAGGTCGTCGCGCGGCGACTGACGGTGCTGCGCGTCGAGCAGCTCGGCCGGTCGATGCGGCGCGTGGCGCTCGGCGGGCCGGAGCTCGCGGGCTTCCGGTCCGAGGGTCCGACCGACCATGCCAAGGCGTTCTTCCCGCCCACGCCCGACGACGACGTGCCGATGCCCGAGCTCGTGGACGGACGCTGGGTCGCCCGCGCGGGCGAGCGCCCGGTCAGCCGTGACTACACGATCCGCACCGTCGACCCGGCGGCCGGCGAGGTCGTGCTCGACATGGCCGTCCACGACCACGGTCCCGCGGGCCGCTGGGCGGCGGCCGCCCGACCCGGCAGCCGCCTCGGTCTCCTCGGGCCCAAGACGACCAAGCTCCCGCCCACCGACCGCGACTGGTACCTGTTCGCGGTCGACGAGACGGGCCTGCCCGGGCTGGCCAACTGGTTCGACCGACTCCCCTCGACGGCGCGCGTCCTCGCGTTCGCCGAGGTCGACGGCCCCGAGGACGAGGTCCCGCTCGCCGGGACGCACGAGGTCACGTGGCTGCACCGGGGTGCCGCCGAGCGCGGCACCACGACGCTGCTCGCCGACGCGGTGGCCCGTGCGGGCCTCCCCGGCGCGACCGAGCGGGGCTGGGTGTGGGCGGCCGCGGAGGCGACCGCCGTGCGCGGGGTCCGGCGGCACGTCACGGCGCTCGGGGTGGACAGGACCTGCTCGTCCATGACCGGGTACTGGCGCCTCGGCGTCGCGGGCTTCGACCACAAGTCGCCCGAGGCGACGGACTGACGGCGTCGGCGGCCGCCCGCGCCTCGCCGCCGACGTGCCGGCCACCCACCGCTCGAGGATCGCGTCACACGCGGCCGGTACCGTCGGGACCATGCCGCGCAGCCGTTGGGAGCAGAAGGTCGAGGCCGATCCCGAGCACTCGCACTGGTACGTCGAGCGGTTCCGCCGCATGGCCGCCCAGGGAGCCGACCTGGCCGGTGAGGCGAGGTTCGTCGACGCGATGGTCCCGCGCGGCGCGCGCGTCCTCGACGCCGGGTGCGGACCGGGGCGCGTGGGCGGTGAGCTCGCGCGGCGCGGGCACGTCGTCGTCGGCGTCGACGTCGACCCGGTGCTGATCGCCGCGGCCGAGGAGGACCACCCCGGGCCGACCTGGCTCGTGGGCGACCTCGCCGAGCTCGACCTGCCGTCCCGCGGCGTCGCCGACCCGTTCGACGTCATCGTGTGCGCAGGGAACGTCATGACGTTCCTCGCGCCGGGCAGCGAGGTCGAGGTCCTGCGGCGCATGGGTGCGCACCTGGCCCCGACGGGCCGCGCGGTGATCGGCTTCGGGGCCGGCCGCGGCTACGACGTCCGCGCGTTCTTCGCCGACGTCGACGCCGCGGGCCTCCGCCTCGACCTCGCCCTCGCGACGTGGGACCTGCGGCCGTTCACGCCCGACGCCGACTTCCTCGTGGCGGTCCTGACACGGGGCTGACGCGCGGCTGACGGCGCGCTGACGCCGGGCGGACCGACGAGCCGCCCCCACCCCGCGACCGCGACCGCGACCGCGACCGCGACCGCGACCGCGACCGCGACCGCGACCGCGACCGCGACCGCGGATTGTCGGGCAGTCCTGGCACGTCGACACGACGACACGCCGGATGAGCCGCACCGGCGGGTGAAAACCTCTTGAGCGGGACCCGTCGCGGCCGATGGGAGGAGTCCCGAGTCGCCTGCAGGGGGCGACCCGCTCCCCAGGAGTCAACGCGTGACCAGCTCTTCCGTGCGCACCGTCGCCCTCGCGGCCGCGCTCCTCACGTCGATCGCGACGGCCCTGCCCGCCGCCGCGTCGGCGGACCAGCTCGACCCGGCCCAGCCGGCGACCACCCCCACCGCCCCGCCCGCGGCCGACCAGCCGCTCACGGAGCCCGTGCCCGAGGTCGTCCCCGAGCCGGAGCCCGCCCCCGAGGGTGCCGATGCAGCGCCCGCTCCGACGGACGTCCCCGCGATCGCCGCGCTTGAGATGCCGGCGCAGGGCTACAACGGCGAGGTGCGCGGCGCCGTCGGCGCGTGGGCCGGGTTCGCGAACGGACGGATCCCGACCTCGGTCATGTGCTCGCCCGCGTGGGCGACGCGGCACCTGTTCCGCTGCGACGCGAACCGCGCGCTCGCCGAGCTCAACGCGGCGTACCGCTCGGCGTTCGGGGTCGACCTGTCGCTGACGTCGTCGTACCGCAGCTACGACGACCAGGTGCGGCTCAAGCAGCTCAAGCCGACGCTCGCGGCGACGCCCGGCACGTCGAACCACGGCTGGGGCCTCGCGGTCGACCTCGGCGGGGGCGTGCAGAACTTCGGCTCGCCGCAGCACAACTGGATGCGCGCGAACGCCAACCGCTTCGGGTTCTTCCACCCGCGCTGGGCGCAGATCAACGGCTCGCTGCCCGAGGCGTGGCACTGGGAGTACGCGGGCGCCGTCGCGTCGGGTCGCACCGACCAGGCGCGGGGCCTCGCGATGGAGCTGACCCGCAACCAGCCGTGGGACGGCGTCGCGGAGCGCGCCTGCCTCGGCGACCTGTGGCAGCGCGCGAGCCGGTGGGACCGTGCCGCCGTCGGCGCCGGTGACCTGCGCGGCATCCCGCAGCTGAGCATGAGCACGCTGTACGGCTCGCGCTGGGCGACGTCGTCCGCCGCCACGACCTACCTGCAGAACCCGCAGACGCAGATCGAGCGGGGCCTCGCCGCCGTCACCGACCGCTTCGCCGGTCCGTGCCGCGCGCTCACGGGCATCCCGATGGCGAAGGTGCGCCACCCGTACCTGTCGGCGGCGACCGTCCCGCAGGGCACCCCGGTCACGCTGCGCGCGACGACGTACGGCACGCTGCACTGGGAGCTCGAGGTGACCGACGCGCGCACCAACGTCGTCCTGCACCGCTCGTCGGGCACCGCCGTCGAGGGCGGCGCCGGCGTCGAGGCGACGTGGAACGGTCGCACGCTCACCGGCAAGGTCGTCGGCACGGGTCCGTACCGGTTCACCGTCACGGGCACCGACGGGCACAGCGGCACGCCCGTCACGCCGTGGAGCGGCGTCGTCGGCGTCACGGGCTCGCAGGTCCCGCCCGTGGTGGCCGCCGCCCCGCTCGTGGGCGACCTGCGCTTCGTCCCCATCACGCCCGCGCGCGTGCTCGACACGCGTCCCGAGGCGCAGTCGGTCGGACCGGCGTCGCGGCTCGACGTCGTCGTCGCCGGTGTGCACGGCGTCCCCGCGGACGCCAAGGCCGTCGCGCTCAACGTCACCGCGGTGAGCCCGGCCGGGCCGACGCACCTGCGCGCGTGGCCCGCTGGTCGGCCGATCCCGAACAGCTCTGTCCTCAACACCGACCAGAACCGCTCCGCGACCGCCGCGGGCGTCGCCGTCGGCGTGGGCGGCCAGGGGAAGGTCAGCCTCTACAACGACGCCGGGTCGGCGCACCTCGTCGTCGACGTCACGGGCTACTGGACGACGGCGGGTGGCGTCGGCTACGGCGCGCTCGCCGAGCCGGCGCGCGTGCTGGACACGCGGACCACGGGCGTCGTCCCGGCCCCGGGTGCTCCGGTCACGGTCCCGGTCGCGGGCCGCGCCGGGGTCCCCGCGGACGCGACGGCCGTCGTCGTCAACGTGACGTCGGCGCGCTCGCGCGGCAACGGCAACGTCGCGGTCGTCCCGCAGGGGCGTGCCGTGACGACGTCGACCGTCAACCACCTGCCCGGCAACGACGTCGCGAACCACGCGACCGTCGCGCTGCGCAACGGGCGGCTCGACGTGCACGCCGCAGGCGGCACGGGCCACGTGGTCGTCGACGTGGTCGGCTGGTACGGCCCGGGCGGGGCGGCGCGGTTCACGCCGATCCAGCCGACGCGCGCGATCGACACGCGCGGGACCGGCGTGCCCGTCGGCCCGGCCGACACGCTCACGGTGCCCGTGGTGGCGAACACCGGGATCCCGCGCGACGCCGTCGCGGCCGCCGTGACGCTGACCGCGACGCGGCAGAGCGCCGCGGCGACCTACCTCACGACGTGGGGCACGGGCGCCGAGCGGCCGGGGACGTCGGTGCTCAACACCGGGCACGGGCGCGACCAGGCCAACCTCGCGATCGTGCGCCTCGGCGAGGGCGGCTCGGCCGACGTCTACAACAACGCCGGCACGACCGACGTCGTGCTCGACGTCACGGGGTACTTCCGCAGGCCGTGACCGCACCGGGTCCCGCGTGCGCTGCGCGCGCCGGGACCCGACCTCACGCCCCGCGGCACGCCCAGGGCGCGTCCGTCCCCAGGACGGGCGCGCCCTGCGTCGTCGTGTCGGACCGCCGTGGCACGCTCACCGGCCGTGGGCAGACGACGCTGGAGCGCCAGCAGGGCGGCGCGACGACGACGCTCGCGCGCCGGGACCGCCCTCGCCACGCTCGTGTCGGTGCTGCTCGCCGGCGTGCTGCTCACCGCGACCGACGTCGGCGCCGACGCCGGCCTGCCGGACCTGCTCGGCGCGCGACGGCCGACCGGGCACGTCGTCGGCGTGACGCAGGTCCAGCTCGACCGGGCGCGCGACGACCTCGCGTCGCTCGAGGTCGCCGGGCGCGCGCCGATGACGGGGTACGACCGCGACCAGTTCGGCCAGGCGTGGGCCGACGCCGACCGCAACGGCTGCGACACGCGCAACGACGTCCTGCGGCGCGACCTCACCGACGTCGTCCTCGACGAGCGGACGGGCGGGTGCGTCGTCCTCACCGGGACGCTCGTCGACCCGTACGGCGGCGGGACGATCGCGTTCGAGCGCGGGGAGCGCAGCGCCGACGTCCAGGTCGACCACGTCGTGGCGCTCGCGGACGCCTGGCAGAAGGGCGCCCAGCAGTGGACGCCCGCGCAGCGCGAGCTGTTCGCGAACGACCCGGCGAACCTGCTCGCCGTCGACGGGCCGCTCAACCAGCAGAAGGGTGCGGGCGACGCCGCGACGTGGCTGCCGCCCGAGCGGGGTTTCCGCTGCCGCTACGTCCTGCTCCAGGTCCGGGTCAAGGCCGCCTACGGGCTGCGCGTGACCGCGGCCGAGCGCGACGCGATGGACCGGTGGCTCGACCGGTGCGTCGTGGTGGAGGGGCCGTGAGCGAGGTGCGTGGTGCTGCGGGTGGCGTCCGTGATCGACGTCGCGCCGTGACGGACCTACCCTCGGCAGATGGCGCGCTACCTCGACGTCCACCCCGCCAACCCCCAGCCGCGGACCATCGGGCAGGTCGTCGCGATGCTCCGCGACGACGCGCTCGTCGCGTACCCCACCGACTCGGGCTACGCCTTCGGTGCGGCCATGGACAGCCACACGGCGGCCGACCGCATCCGCCGCATCCGGCAGCTCGACGCGAAGCACCACTTCACGCTCGTGTGTGCCGACTTCGCGCAGCTCGGACAGTTCGTGCACCTCGACAACGCGGCGTTCCGCGCCATCAAGGCCGCGACACCGGGGCCGTACACGTTCATCCTCCCCGCGACCAAGGAGGTGCCGCGCCGCCTCGCGCACGAGCGCAAGCGCACCGTCGGGGTGCGCATCCCCGACAACGTCGTCGCCCAGACGCTCGTCCGCGAGCTCGGCGAGCCGCTCCTGTCGAGCACGCTCCTGCTCCCGGACCACCCGGAGCCGCTCACCGAGGGCTGGGCGATCAAGGAGGAGCTCGACCACGTGATCGACGCGGTGCTCGACGGCGGCGAGGTCGTCGCGGAGCCCACGACGGTCGTCGACTGGTCCGAGGGGTACCCCGAGGTCGTGCGCGTCGGAGCGGGCGACCCGGACCGGTTCTGACGCGACGGCCCGCGCCGGGCGGTTCGTCGGCCGCCCGGAGGCGACCCTCACCCGCGCGAGGGAGCCAGGACCCTCCGGACGGGTGTCGTCCGGCGACGGTCCACTCCGCGAGGATCGGCACATGAGCCGACGAGCGTGGGTGCTGCCCGGTGTGCTCGCGTCGCTGCTCGCGGTCCTGTTCGTCACGACGCCGGCCGACATCTGGGTCCTCGAGGACCCCGCCTCCGGGACGTACGGCATCAGCTGGTCCGCCGCCATGACGCCCTGGGTCGCGGCCGTCGTCCTCGCGCGCCTGAGCCTCGTCGTCGGCGTGGTGCTGTCCGCGGTCCGGCCCGGGCTGGCGACCCTCCTCGGCCTCTGGCCGTTCGGGCTCGTCGTCGTGATCGGGTGGTTCGACTGGGGGTGGTGGCTGGGCCTGGTCATGATCGCGGTCGTGGCCGCGACCCACGGCCGACGCATGGCGCTCGCCCCGCTCCTCGCGGCGCTCGCCGTCGCGACCGTCTACTGCCTCACGTTCGTGCCGGCCATGCTGCCGGTCGGGCCCGTGACGTCGGGCACGGGTTCGCGGCCCGAGGCCGAGGTGCTCACGGTCTACCTCGGCATGACGGTCGCGGCCGTCGCGATCGCGTGGGCGATCGGTGCGGGCAACCGGTCGCGTCGCCGGACCGCCGAGGCCGCCGTCGCGTCCCGTCGCGCTCTCGAGTCCGAGTCCGTCACGGCGGAGCGCGCGCGCATCGCCCGGGACCTGCACGACGTCGTCGCGCACCACATCTCGCTCGTCGCGGTGCGCGCCGAGAGCGCTCCGTACACGCACCCGACGCTGGGTGAGGACGCCCGGCGCGTGCTCGCCGACATCGCGACCGACGCGCGGGGAGCGCTCAGCGAGCTGCGGCAGGTCCTCGTCGTGCTCCAACGCAGCGAGGGTGACGGCGCCGCACGCGCACCCCAGCCGGGCGCCGACGACGTCGCGACGCTCGTCGAGCAGGCGCGCTCGGCCGGTCAGGACGTGCGGTTCACGCGGTCCGGCGACGGCGCGGTCCCGCCGACCGTGGGCTACGTGCTCTTCCGTGCCGCGCAGGAGGCGCTCACCAACGCCCGCAGGCACGCGGCCGGGTCACCGGTCACGCTCGACCTGTCCGCGGACGGCGGGCTCGCTCGGCTGCGCTGCACCAACGCCGTCGGCGCCGACGACGACGTCGCTCCCGGCCGCGGCCTGCTCGGCATGCGCGAGCGCGTGGAGTCGGTGGGCGGCCTGCTCACCGTGACGTCCCGCGGCGGGGTCTTCGGCGTCGACGTCGTCGTGCCCACCCGAGTGGGTGCCGCACCGCTCGCGAGCGCGCCCCGAGCGGCGGGTGCGACGCGGGTCGCGTCCGGAGGCGCAGCATGATCCGCGCGGTCGTCGCGGACGACCAGCCCGTGGTGCGGCACGGGTTCGCCGCGATCCTCGACTCGGCACCGGACATCGAGGTCGTCGGGTCGGCGGGCGACGGCCGCGAGCTGGTCACGCTCGTCCAGGAGACGGCGCCCGACGTCGCCGTCGTCGACGTGCGCATGCCGGTGCTCGACGGCATCGCCGCGACGGCGCGCATCACGGCCGAGCACCCGTCGACGCGCGTGCTCGTGCTCACGACGTTCGACCTCGACGAGTACGTCTACGACGCGCTCCAGGCCGGCGCGAGCGGGTTCCTGCTCAAGGACGTCCCGGCGGACCGGCTCGTCGAGGGCGTGCGCGCCGTCGCGGACGGGTCGATGCTGCTCGGGCCCAACGTGACGCGCCGCCTGGTGTCCGACGTCGCCGCCCGCACGCCCGCACCCGAGCCGGTCCCCGGGCTCGACACGTTGACGCCGCGCGAGCACGAGGTGCTGCTCGCGATCGCCCGCGGGCTGTCGAACGCCGAGATCGCCGCCGAGCTGTGGGTCACCGAGCAGACCGTCAAGACCCACGTCGCCGCGGTGCTGCGCAAGCTCGCGCGCCGCGACCGCGTGCAGCTCGTCATCGCGGCGTACGAGTCCGGGCTGGTCTGACGGGCTGGTCCCACGGGCTGGTCTGACGGGCTGGTCCGGCACGGCGTCGCCGGCCACGGTGCCGGCCGGGAAGAGACCGGGCCCCCGACGTGTTGCCGATCACATGCCACTGACCGGGGAGTACGCACCGAGCCCGTCCGACTGGGCGCGCCAGCAGGCCGAGACCTTCGAGGCGACGAACGGCGCCGAGGCGAACACGCTGCGCGGCGTGCCGATCGTCGTCATCACGTCGGTCGGCGCGTCGTCGGGGAAGCTGCGCAAGACGCCGCTCATGCGCGTCGAGCACGAGGGCGAGTACGTCGCCGTCGCGTCCAAGGGCGGGGCGCCGGAGCACCCGACCTGGTACCGCAACTTCCTCACCAGCCCGTTCGTCGAGCTCCAGGACGGCCCGACGCGGCGCGACTACCGCGTACGCGAGCTGTCCGGCGCCGAGCGCGAGACGTGGTGGGAGCGCGCCGTCGCCGTGTGGCCCGACTACGAGGAGTACCAGCGCAACACCGAGCGGCAGATCCCGCTCCTGCTGCTCACGCCGGTGGACGCGTCGTCGGAGACCTCGTCGGACCCGGCTCGGCCGGGCGAGGAGTCGCAGCCCGCGCGCTGACGAGCCGGACGGCGCCCGACCCGGCCGCGGCGCCCACCGCGTACGCGGCCAGGTCTGGCGCCCAGAACGTCGAGCCGAGCACCAGGCGCACCACGGAGCCCAGCGTCGGCACGGCGTCCGCGAGCGCCACCGCGACCCCCGCGAGCTGGAGCAGCTCGACGACGACGCACACCGCGAGCGCGACGCCGCCGAGGACGAGGGCGCGCAGCCTCGGGAGCGCGATCGCCAGCAGGACCGTGACGAGCACCGCGTAGAGCGCGCCGCCCACGAGGTCGCCGACCACCCCGCCGAGCGCCGTCGTCGCGAGGCCCAGCGCGACCACCACGACCGCGGTCACGGCCAGGCGGACACGCGACCGCTCGGACGTCATCGGGCGACCGTACTGCGCCCCCGTCCCGCCGCCGGCCGACGACCGCGCCCACCATCCGGGACGGCAGGACCGGATGCTGACCGAAGGTCCCATGCGTCCGGGACCGCCCCTCCGTAGCGTCCGTGATCGGACAGCGCCCGTCCGTGCACCCCGTGCCGCCCGGCGCGTCGGCGCACGGCGGCGGATGCGGCGCGACGCGCCCGGACGAGGGAGTTCCCATGACCGCCCCGACCCTGACGGACGCGACGCACGGTCCCGACCCGCACACCGACGACGACGCCTCCGCCGGGCGGTCCGACGCCGCGCGGCTGGCGGCCCTCGACCTGCCCGACGACGTGCGCGCGGTCCTGACGTCCGCACGCAGCGTCGTCGTCCCGCGCTCGCGCGACGAGCTGTACCGGCTCGCTCTCGGGCCCGACGGCGGTCCGCGCTTCTCGGTCGAGTACGACGTCGCGGGTGAGCCGGTCGTCGAGGCCGAGGTGGTCCGCTGCCGCAACGGCGTCTCGGTGAACTACCCCGAGGACTACATGCGCCGCCGGGACCCCGACTGCATGCGCATCGGCGACGACCTGCCGTCCGACAAGCCGCGCTTCGCGGACCGGCACGGCGGTCCCTTCGCCCCCGTCCGCACCGAGACGCTCGCGTGGCTCGCCGAGCAGGACCTCGTCGTCGTGCCGTTCCGGGCGGGCGGGCCGCGGTTCGGGTACCCGTCGCTCGGCGTCGTGCCCGTCAACGCGGCGTTCTTCGCGCTCGCACTCGCCGACCTGCAGGGGTTCACGACGCTCGACGACCTCGTCGCGCAGCACGGCGCCTTCGCGCCGCGGTCGGTCCTGTACGTCGCACCGCCGTTCCGGCACACGCACTTCGCGGGCCGCCAGGTCGTCGTCCACGACCGCACCGAGACGCTGCACGAGGTGTTCGCCTACAACCTGTACCCAGGGCCGAGCGCCAAGAAGGGCGTGTTCTCGGTGCTGCTCGACATCGGCGAGCAGGAGGGCTGGCTCACCGCGCACGCGTCGAGCGTGCGCGTCACGACGCCGTACGAGAACGAGACGATCGTCATGCACGAGGGCGCGTCGGGCGGCGGCAAGTCGGAGATGTGCCAGGAGATCCGGCGTCAGGAGGACGGGCGCATCCTGCTCGGCACGAACGTCGTCACCGGCGAGCCGTACGTCATCACGCTGTCCGAGACGAGCCGGCTCGAACCCGTCACCGACGACATGACGCTGTGCCACGCGTCGCTGCAGACCGGGTCGGGCAAGCTCGTCGTGACGGACGCCGAGGACGGCTGGTTCGTGCGCGTCGACAACCTCACCGAGTACGGCGAGGACTGCCACCTCGAGCGCGTGTTCATCCACCCCGCCGAGCCGCTCGTGTTCTTCAACCTCGACGGCGTGCCCGACGCGACGTGCCTGCCGTGGGAGCACACGCTCGACTCGACGGGGACGCCGTGCCCGAACCCGCGCGTCGTCGTGCCGAGGCGGCTCATCCGCGGCGTCGTCGACGAGCCCGAGGAGGTCGACGTCCGGACGTTCGGGGTGCGGATGCCCGCGTGCACGCGCACGAGCCCGACGTACGGCGTGATGGGGATGATGCACCTCGTCCCGCCCGCGCTCGCGTGGCTGTGGCGGCTCATCGCACCGCGCGGCGACAAGAACCCGTCGATCGGCGAGAGCGCCGACGCGGTGCAGCGGCTCGCGCACGGCGGCATGGTGTCCGAGGGCGTCGGGTCGTTCTGGCCGTTCTCGACCGGGACGCGGGTCGGCGGCGCGAACCTCCTGCTGCGGCAGATCGTCGACGCGCCGCGCACGCGCTACGTGCTCACGCCGAACCAGCACATCGGCGCCTACAAGGTCGGCTTCGCGGCGGAGTGGCTCACGCGCGAGTACCTCGCACGGCGCGGTGGCGGGCGGATCCGGCCCGACCAGCTCGTCGCGTCGCGCTGCCCGCTGTTCGGCTACACGCTGCGTGAGATGAAGATCGACGGCCAGCTGATCCGGCCGACATTCCTGCGCACCGACCAGCAGTCGCAGGTGGGCGTCGAGGCGTACGACGCCGGCGCGCGCGTCCTCACCGACTTCTTCCGCGCCGAGCTCACGCAGTACCTCACCGACGACCTCGACCCGCTGGGCCGGGCGATCATCGAGGTGTGCCTGCGCGACGGCGGCATCGAGGAGTACGAGGCGTTGACGCCGATGGTGGGGTGAGCGGGCGGCGCAGCCGGCGGGTGTCGGCGGTCAGTCGGCGGGCGTCGGCGGCGAACCCTCGTGCCGCCCAGCGGCACCGACCCTCCCTGGAGCGCCGGGGCGCCGCCCGCCGTCGTCAGCGGCGGCGGTGGTCCTCGATCGCGAGGCGCGGGCCGAAGCGCGGCGCGCGCGCCATGCCGGTGAGGAGCAGCGCGCGGATCACGCGGTAGCGCTGCGGCCGGTACGGCTCGAGGAGCGCGAGCATCCCGTCGTCGTCGACCCGGCGACCCGCGAGCGCGTGGCCGACCTGGTTGGGCAGGTGGTAGTCGCCGACCGACACCGCGTCGGCGTCGCCGAGCGCGCGCTGCGTCGTCTCCGCGGCGGTCCACGGCCCGACGCCGGGCACCGTCAGCAGCCGACGCCACGTCTCGGCGACCGGCATGTCGACGGACTCCTCGAGCCGGCCCGCGACCCGCGCCGCAGCGACGACGGCACGCGCCCGCGCGGGGTCGACGCCCGCGCGGTGGAAGTCCCACACGGGCACGGCTGCCCACGCCGCGGCCGACGGCGGGACGTGCATGCCCTCGGGCGCCGGGCCGGGCGCGGGTGTGCCGTGCGCGCGCACGAGCAAGCGCCACGCGTCCTGCGCCGTCCGGGTGATGACGCGCTGCTCGAGGACGGCCGGGACGAGCGCCTCGAGGACCCGGTCGGTGCGCGGGATGCGGACGTGCGCCGACCGTCGGAGCGCGTCGCGGACGGTGCCGGGCGGCGGGTCGAGGCCGGCGTCGTCGTCGTGCTCGCCGAGCATCGCGGGTGCCCGGTCGAGCACCTCCTCGGCGCCGTCGCCCCACGCGGCGACGTGCACGGTGCAGGCGCCGGTCTGGTGGAGGCGGACCGTCGTCGGCCCCGAGCGCAGGAGCGTCGCGCGCCACACCGCGCCGTCGACCGTCCGCACGAACGCCGGGTCCCGCGGCCCGCGGCGCAGCGACGAGAGGGTGCGGTGCATGTCGGTCGGCCGCGACAGCTCGACCGTCCGCACGAGCGCCACGGCGGCCTGGGTCTGCACCGGCCCAGGGTCGCACGCACACCTGACAGGGCCGCCGCGCCCGGCCGCAGCCCGCTCCCCCTCCGCTGGGTCGCCGAGCTCGCGTGTCTAGGGCCCCTGGGTTGTCGAGTTCGCATGTTCGGGGCCGAGCTCGCGGACGTCGCACGCGAGCTCGACGGCAACACGCGAAGTCGGCGTCGGGCGCCGCGCCCCGTGGCCGGCCGCCACCCGCTCTCCGCCACCCGCTGCGCGCCGCCTGACCGACGACGCGCACCTCGGCGGTGCCCACCTCGGCGCGGGGGCCACTAGCCTTCCGTCACCCCAGCACCGCCGCTGCCCCGGAGGAACCCTCGCCCATGGACGTCGTCGTCGTCATGTACCGCCTGTTCGTGGCGCTCCTCGCGTTCGTCGCGACGAAGGAGATCTGGCTCGAGGGCGACCTGCACGGCCTCGTGTTCTTCACGAACCAGTCGAACCTCGCGCTCGGGATCGTGCTCGTGTGGGCGGCGGTCGCGTCGCTCGGCCGGGTGCCGCAGCCGCCGGTGTGGCTCAAGGGCGGCGTCACGCTGTTCCTCGGCATCACGGGGCTGATCAGCCACTTCGTGCTCGCGCCCGAGGACCCGGACGCGCCCGTGCTGTTCCTCGGGCTGACGTCGGGGCAGATCGAGCACCAGATCACGCCGATCGCCGCGTTCGCGGACTTCGTGCTGCTCGACCGGCACCGCCGCGCACGGTGGAGCACGCCGCTGCTGTGGCTCGGGTACCTCGTCGCGTACGTGTGCTTCACGACCGTGCGCGCCGAGCTCCTCGCCGAGCCGCACTACCCGTACGGCTTCATCGACCTCGGCGAGCTGGGCTGGGGCGGGCTCGCGGTCAACGTCGCGATGTACGGCGTGGGCTTCTACGCCCTGGGCATGGTGATCGTGACGATCGACCGGCTGCTGCCCGTGGGCCCGCTGATCGGGTCGGCGGGCGACCGCGGACCGCTCGCGGCGCGGACGAGCGGGACCGTCCGCGAGCGCGACGGAGCCGGCGTGCGCTGACCGCGCTGTCCTCGCTGACCCCGGCGAGCGCGCCGAGCGCGCCGACGGCGCTGAGGGCGCAGCCCGTCAGGCGGTACCGGCCGCGTTCACCGCGAACGCGACGAGGATCGCCGTGCCGACGAGGCCGCACACGATGCCGGTGATCGCCCGTCCGCGGCCGTGGCCCTCGTGCTTCGAGGCGCGCACGAGCGCCCAGACGCCGGTCGCGATCGCGAAGGGTCCGAGCACCCAGATGCCGAGCGCGAGCAGGCCCAGGTAGCCCGCGGTGATCGACTGCCACGAGCGGCCGACCGGCAGCAGCCAGTGGACGACGTTCCGCGGACCGTTCTCGGGTGCGGGCGGCGTGCCCCAGGCCGGGTAGACCTGCCCGTCCCACGGCCGCGTCACCATCGGCTGCGCGCCGTACCCCGCCGCGTACGGCTGGGCGGCGTAGGGCTGGGCTGCGTAGGGCTGACCCGCCGCAGGCTGCGCGTACGGCTGCGCGGCGTACGCCCCACCGGGGTGCGGCTCGCCCGTCGCCGACCCGGGCGCGTACCCGGCCGTCGCGGCCACGGGCTGCGCGTACGGCGACGCGAAGTCCGCAGTCGGCGCGGGAGCGGGCGTCCCGACCGACTCCGCCGCGGCTGCCGGGCCTGCGGGCTGCTCGGCGGCGTCGGGGGTCGTGTGCTCGGTCCACGCGGCGCCGTCGAACCAACGCAGCACCCCGTCGGTGATGCCGTCGCGGTACCAGCCTGGCGCGGGAGTGGTGTCGGACACCCTTCGGCTGTCGACACTCGACCGGGTGACCTTGACGGGATGCGCCCCGGTTCACCCTGTCGGGCCTGCAGAAGGTGCGGTGTCGTGCCGATGAGTCCTTCGACGACGACGTTGGAGGACACGGTGAAGGTGATCGGCGACACGTGGAGCGCGACCGCTCCCGGCGTGCGGGACGCCGACCTCGCGCGGACCCTCGACCCGCTCACCCGCTACGGCTGGACCCTCCTGCACGGCCTCGACCGTCCGGGCCGACCGCCCGCCTCGATCGACCACGTCGCCGTCGGCCCAGGTGGTGTCGCGGTCATCGCCGCCGTCCCCCGCCCCCACCCCCCGGCCGACCTGCTCGCGCCGACCGACGACGTCCAGGCCGTCGCCCGGGCCGCGGCCGAGGTCACCGCGCTGCTCGCGCCGCAGCACCGCCGCACGGTCAGCGCGCTCGTCCACGTCCCCACCCTCACGCGCGGCCCCGCGGCGATGCTCCACGGCGTGCGCGTCGTCGGGCCGCACCTGCTGGTCCCGCACCTGCTGTCGCTGCCCGAGCGGCTGGACCCGACCGAGGTCGACGAGCTCGTGGACCAGCTCCGCGACCGGCTCGCTGGTCCCGCCACCCAGGTGGCGCCGCGGCGGATCGCGCGCCGACGCCCGTCCGTGGTGCGCGAGCTCGTGCGCTACGTGTCCGTGGTCGCGGCGACGTGGGGCGTCATCACGTACGTCCTGCCCTGAGGTCGGCGGCTCCGCCGCTCCCCGCCGAGCCCGGGCTCGTAGGGTTCGGTGCGTGCGCATCCCTACCGCCCTCGTCGCCGCCGTCGCGCTGATCGCGGGCTTCGCCGCCGCGCAGGTCACAGGACTGCGGTGGGCGGGTGCGGTCGTCGTCGTCGCGGGTGCGGCGTGGTGCGTCGTGCGTGAGCGGCCGACGACGGCGTGGTGGCGGCTCGCCGTCGTCGTCGCGGTCGGGGTCGGGGCCTTCGTGCTGTCGCACGCGCTCGCGGACGTCCTCGGAGCGTGGCCGGCGGTGGGCGTCGCGGCGCTCGGCCTCGGGCTCGTCACGTGGCTGGTCGTCGACCGTGGGCGCACCCGTGGCGACCGGTCCGTCGCCACCCGATGACTTCCGGACGCGCGGGAGGTCCATCCCCTCGACCGACGATCCCGTCCCGAGGAGCCACACCATGACCGTGCAGATGAACCCGTACCTCGGCTTCCGCAGCGAGGCGCGCGAGGCCCTCACCTTCTACGCGTCCGTGTTCGGCGGTGAGCCGACCTTCAGCACGTTCTCCGACTACGGCATGAACCAGGGTCCCGACGACGCCGACCGGATCATGCACGGCCAGCTCGAGACGGCCGCGGGGTTCGTCCTCATGGCCGCGGACACGCCGGGCGGCATGGAGCGCACGCAGGGCAACGCGTTCTCGGTGTCATTGAGCGGCGGGCCCGAGGACGACGCCGCGCTGCGCGGCTACTGGGAGAAGCTGGCCGAGGGTGCGCAGATCGGCGAGCAGCTGACGGTCGCGCCGTGGGGAGACGCGTTCGGGATGCTCACGGACCGGTTCGGCGTCGAGTGGATGGTCAACATCGGCGGTGCGGGCAACGCGGGCGGCGACGGTCAGGACGGCGCGCAGCACGCGGCGGACGAGGCGACCGCGCAGATCTGACCGGGCAGGACCGGGGCGATCCGGGTGGGCCGGCGGCACCCGCGCCCGCCACCCCGGCACCCGCCGCACCGGCCGACGGCCACCACCGGCCCGACGCCACCCGGATCACGCCGAAACAGCCAGTTCCGGCCGAGACCGCCGCACCCGAGCGGCTGTCTCGGCCGGAAGCGGCGGGCTCGCGCGCCCGTGGTCGGCCGCGACCTCGGGCGACGTCGTCGCCGACCCACACCCAGCGGACGGTCAGTCGACGGGCTGGCTCCCGACGCACCCGGCGCGCCGTCACCACAGGTGGCAGGCGCACCCGCACAGGTCGACGGCGCCGAGGTCGACGGCGCCGAGCTCGTCCGCGCCCGGCTCGTCCGCACCCGGACAGCCCTCGTGCTCGTCCGTCATGCACATCGCGCACGTGGGTGCGGGCTCGCCGAGCAGCATCCGCGACAGGTCCTCGAACGGGACCGGGTCGTGCAGCCGGACCATGGTGACCACCTCCTCGGGGACGCCGTCGTCCCTCACCTGGTACATCGGCGGGCGGGGGTCGTGCGATCGGGGGTCCGTGCGCGGGGCGCGGGTGAATCCGAGGCGTGCGCCGTGCCGAGCGCCCGTGCCGCGGAGCGCAAGGATGTCCCGGTGGAGATCGTCTGGGTGACCGCGAGCGCCGCGGCGGCGGTGGTCGTCGCGATCGGGTGGGCCGTGCGCGGAGTCGTCGAGGTGACGGACCGCTTGCGGACCCGGACCCCGGAGAGCCGGTGGCCGCTCGGCGGTCGGCGGTGGGTCCGGGTGGTCGGCGACGGCCGTCTCGCCTGGGTGTGGGTGCTGCTGCTGGCCGCGGCGGTCGCTCTCCTCGTGGATGCCCGTGGGGACGACGTCCCGGTGGTCGCCGTCGTGGCGTTGTCGATCACGTACGGGCTCGCGTGGGCGGTGACGGCGGGTGTCTGGGCTCTCGTACGGGAGCGGCGTGCGACGGGGCGGACCGGCCTGGGCCTCGCGCAGTGGCGCATGCTGCTCAGCGTGCTGCTGGGTGCGCTGGTGGTGTCGGCGTGGGCGGTGGACGCGTGGCTGCGGTCTGGCGGGTGACGGGCCGGGGCGGGCGCGCAGCGGGGACGGTCGGGTGGCCGGGGACCACGATGTAGCCGTCGTCGACGTCGCCGATGACGCGCATGCGCTCGTCCCCCGTGCCCCAGAGCCACGCGAGGTAGGCGCACAGGACCGCGTCGACCTCGTCCTCGACCGCACCGAGGTGGAACGGCCGGGTCGCTGCGGCGACGGCGTCGCGGACCCGCGCCCAGCGGGGCGAAGACCTGAGCCGCAGGGGCACGTCGAGGTGCTGCTCCATGAGATCCATCAGGCGCAGCAGCTCGTCGCGGCACGCGGTCACCGACCGGCCGCGCTTGCGCTTGTACCTCAGCACGGTCGGCAGCCCGAAGAGCGTGATGGTCGCGGGGTGCGGGTAGACCTCGATCGCGACGGACACGTCGCTCCGGTGTCGGCTCGCGGGGTCGACGTCCCAGCCGTGCCGCTCGCTGAGCGCGAGCCCTCGCGGCCGCTGGAAGAGCGGGTTGGCGCGGTTCGAGGAGTGCGCGCCCGCGTAGTACGGCCCGAACTCGGCGTTGACGAGCCGCTCGCACGTGCGCTGACCGCTGTCGTTCGGGACGACGAGCGGCGCGTCGATCGCGGCGACGACCCGGCCGGTGGAGGCCGAGGTGATGAACGCGTCGACGTCGTCGTCTGACCGGACGCTCACCGAGGCGATCAGCGCGCCGTCGTCGTCCAGGGCCGCGAGGCCGGTGCGGTTGCGGGCCGACCACGCGAGGTCGACGCCGAGGTAGGTGGTCATGTCAGGCGGGTGCCTCCTGGACGGTGCCGTCTCGGACGACGGCCGACGGCGGCACGCACGGGTGTCACGGTAGCCCGGTCGCTCACGGCGTGGCGGGGACTGCCGGTTCGGCCGTCTCAGAGGGCCCGCACCTGACCGAGGAGCATCCTCCAGCCGTCGGGCGTGTGACCCACCAGCACGTCGAAGAGGACGTGCTGCGCGTCGCCGGACGCCACCACGGCGCCCGCGGGGTCGACGCGCGACATGGGTTCGCTCGTCAGCTCGAACGTGTAGCCGTAGACGTGCTTCTCCGGTTCGGCGGTGAAGAGCACGGGCGCGGGCCACGAGGTCTCGCCCCCGACAGCCGAGTCGCCGACCCCGAAGATCGCAGCGACGTTGGCCGCAGTGACCCAGCACCACTTGCAGCCGTGGTCGCTGATCCGGACCCACTCGGTGAGGTCACCCGTGCGGAACGCGTACCGCTCGAGCTCCACGAAGTAGGTCGCCGCGGCGGCCGCCCCGGCCTTGTCGGTTCGGCTCATCGCCTTCGGTCGGATCGGCGCCCCTGGCGGCACGTCTGCCTCCGGCTCGGCGGTCCGCTCGCTCGACGCGGTCCCGTCGGCGCGCTCCCCCTCGCGATCGGAAGCGGAGAGCTCGACACGCTCCTTGGCCGTGCGCGCCGGCTCGTCATCGGGCACGCACGCCCCGGTCAGCAGGGCAGCAAGGACGGCGAGGGCGCCCACGGCGCAAGGGGTTCTCCTGATCACCCGAGGGACGCTAGGAGCGCGGCGGCGGCCCCTCCGGACAGAACCGCCCAGGCTGTGGATGATGGAGTCCCCACAAGCCGGGGGGGTGACTGCCGAGGTTGCCGGGCTCGGTGCCTCAGCGGTCGGCGACCAGGCGGGACGGCGCCTCCTCGACCGTCGCGGTGAACGGAGCCGACGTCGTCGTCGCGGTCCCGGTCACCGGAAGCCACGGGCCGTCGCCGGCGATCCGGTACTCACCGCGCCACGTCGTCGTGACCCGCACCTCGTACGTGCCGACGTCCGCGTACGGGCGCGACACCGTGTGATCCGGGTACGGGGCGCCCGCGCTGTCGGTCACCAGCGGCGCCTGGCCGTCGCCGAAGTCCCACGACCACCGGACCGGCGTGACCCGCACCGTCACCGGTACCCCGAGGACCGACGTGGTGAGTTCTTGCGGGGTCGGGTCGGTGTAGACGATGAGGTCCTTGCCGACCAGACCGCGCCCGTCGACGGGCTGGTATCGCGGGACCGACGGGGTGATCGGCAACCGGCGCAGGTCCTCCTGCCGCACGACGACGACGTCGCCGCCCTCTTCGAGGCAGCCACCCTCGTCGACCAGCTGCCAGTCGCCTACCGGGTCGCCGGTGGCTGGGTCGACCGAGGAGCGCAGGAGCGGGTCGACGCCGGTGGTGCCGTCATCGCAGATCGGGCGAACGATGAGACCGACGTCGTCGCCGACGCATCGAGTGTCGCCCGCGAGCGGTACGTATGGGTTCTCGTCGCGGATGATCTGGTCCACACTGCGGGCGATGCACGGGCCGACGGGGACACGGCGGTAGGTGTGCGTCGCCGGCACCTCCGTCGCGTCGTCTGCGGGCGTGGACGACTGCGCGCGGCTTCCGACGACGACGGAGTCGCGGTCCGACCAGCTCCCGTAGGAGCCGTCGGGCCCGCCGAGGCCCGCGATGAGCGCAAGGACAGCGACGGCCGCCCCCGCCGTCGTCATGGTCACGAGAGGCTTCCTTCCGTGACGACGACGCCAAGGAGGCTCCACTCGCCGTCCACGATGAGCACGTCGAGCGTCATGAACCCGTCTTCGAGGGGGATGTCCACGACCGGAGCGCCGGCGGCGTCGACCTCGTGCCCTGGTGCAGCGACGAACTCGGCCTCGACCGCAAAGACCCCAAGCACCTCGTCGTGCCCGATCACGCGCGCATCACCGGCCGTGAACGCACGTCCCGTGTACGCGCCGCCCCCGTCATAGACGCGCTGCACGGACTCGCTCATGCCCCGGCAGAACTCGCAGTCGGGTCGGGAGACTTGCCGCCACTCAGCGAGGTCGCCAGTCCTGACGGCGTACTCCTGGAGCTCGAGGAAGTACTCCGCCGCAGCCACCGCGCCGATCTCGTCCATCCGGTCCATCTCGGCGGGCCGTTCCGGCGCGGTGATCGGCTCCTGGGTCGGCGTCGGCGTCGCCTCCGGGACGGACGGTGACGGGTTCACCGTCCACGTCGGCGTCGGCTCGCCCCCGGGTTCCCCCGTGCACCCGACCACCGCAGCGCCCACCGCCACGACGAGCGCGATCGGAGCCCCACGTCGTCGTCGAGCCCCGGCATGCGGGCGCACTTGTGTCCGTTTCATCCCCCTGCTCACGAGCACCGGAACGTAGCAGCGGGCGGATCGCCACGGACAGGCATCCAGCGCATCTGTGGACATGGGGTTGAGCGCGCGCTGCCGCTGCGACCTGCCTGCGTCAGTCGTGAGCCGCGCAGCGGCGTCACGCCGGCGCGACCACCGGCCTTCGCCCGCGAGTCAGGCGCTCCCACCACCCGGATCCCGGCTGAGGGCAGTCGTCACGACGACCGAGCGCCACCCGCCCGCGCGACGAGGAGCGCGAGCTCCGTGCGGTTGCTGAGGTCGAGCTTGGTGAGTGCACGGCTGATGTACGTCTTGACGGTCGTCTCGCCGTAGTGGAGTCGGTCCGCGATCGCGGTGTTGGTCATGCCCTGCGCGACGGCGTCGGCGACGTCACGCTCCTTCGGAGTCAGGGTCGCCAGTGCACGCACCGCCTCGTCGCGGTCACGCCGCGTCGGGTCGGCGGCGAGCCGGTCGAGCACGTGCCGGGTCGCGCTCGGGTCGAGGGCGGCCCCACCGGCCGCGACGGCCTCGACCGCTCGGAGAACCTCGTCCGGTCCTGCGTCCTTGGCGAGGAAGCCGCTCGCACCGGCCTCGACGGCGCGTAGGACGTCATCGCGCGTGTCGAACGACGTCAGGACGAGGACGTGGGGCGGGGCGGGCAGCCGACGGACGGCGGCCGTCGCCTCGATCCCCTGTACCCGCGCCATACGGAGGTCCATGACGACGACGTCGGGGCGATGGGCCTGCACGGCCCGCACCACCTCGTCACCGTCGGAGGCCTGCGCGACGACGTCGACACCCTGCTTCTGGAGGATCGTCGCGAGGAGCCGCCGCATCATGGCGTCGTCGTCGACGAGGAGCACCCTGGTCACGGGGCGACCGTAGGGACGACCACCGACATCAAGCCCTTTTGCCGGTGGCTGACTCAGCGCAGCGGGGACATCTGCCCTCGAGCCGTGTCGACGGGTACGGGCCACGGGAGGTGGGCGCCGACGACCCATCGGTCCCCCTCCGCCGACGCCGTCAGGCTCCCGCCCAGGACGCGCGCCCGCTCCCCCATGCCCGCGATTCCCGTCCGCGACCCGATGCCCGGCGGGGTCCCGACGAGTGCGTTGACCACCCGGACATCGACGCCGCGGCCAGGAGCAGCCCGGACGTCGACCTCGATGTCGGTTCCGGGCGCGTGCTTGAGCGCGTTGGTCGTCGACTCCTGGACGATCCGGTAGACCGCACGCGTCAGCTCGGCGGGCGCCGTACCGCCGTCGGTCACGAACACCGAGGCGTGGACGCGAGCGCCCGCTGCCCGGGCCTCGTCGAGCAGAGTCGGCAGGTCGGCGAGCGTGGTGCCGGGCAACGGGGCCCGCGGCTCGGTGACCCGAGGGCGCGGGTCCCGAAGCATCGTCATCAGGCCGCGGAGCTCGTCGAGGGCCCGGTGCGTCGCGTGCCGCACGCCCCGCGCGGCCTCCCGGAACTCGAGGTGCTCGTCGTCGGCGCCGTCCGGCACGGAGACCTCGAGCGCGGCTGCCTGCAGCGACACGAGCGACAGCTGGTGGGCGACCGTGTCGTGGACCTCGCGCGCGATGACGTCGCGCTCCTCCTGGCGGGTCATCTCCGTCCGCAGCCCTTCGGCGACTCGAGCCGCCTGGTCCCGGCTGGTCGTCGCCGTCGTCGCGCGCTCACGCCAGCGGCGCAGCAGACCCCAGAGCACCGCGAGCGCGAGGCACAGCACACCGATGACGACGAAGCCCGCGATCGGCACGACGGCGTGACCGCTCGCCAGGTCCGCGGACAGGATGACGTTCTGAGGTGACCGGGCACGGTCCCGCGCGAGAGCGAGCGCCGTCGCCGTCGTCGTCGCGGCCGCACAGAGCCACAGCAGGCGGCCCGAGCGGCGCGCCACCACCCAGCTGAAGGCCACGAGTGCGCCGACCGCGTCGATCGGGAGCAGGATGGCGGCACCGGAGAGCGTGAGGCACACCGCGACCGGCCAGCGGTGCCGGACGACGAGCGACCAGAGCAGCAGCGACGCGACGAACCAGGCGAGAAGGATGCCCCCCTCGGCAGAGGCCGGGGCGTCCTGGGAGGCGAAAGCGATCGCCGTCGTCATGGTGAACCAGCAGCCGGTGACCACCGCGCCGCTGCCCAGGACGTGCCGCCGCCACCACGCGCCACGCTCCCAGGGGCGCGGCGCCCTCGGCGCGACACGGCCGACCTGCCACGGTGGCGGCGGGTAGGGCGGCCGGGGCTGCGCGGCCCACCCCGGGGGCGGCGGCCCCGTCCAGGGCGGCGGGTGGCTCATGGTCGGAGCGTAGGGAGGGCCACCGACACGGTCGTCGGCGGATCGGCCCGGGCACGCGGCGCCGTCGTCAACCTTCGGTCGCCCAGGACGGTCCGTTCGGGCGACCCGGTGCGGCCACCCTCGGCGCGAGGCTCCCTGCAGCACCACGACCGGTGCACCGACCTCAGGAGCCACCATGAGCCACACCCCTCCCCCTCCGCCGCACCAGCCGTACCCGCACGGCACACCGACGCAGCCGCCGCCGGGCGGGCAGCACGGCTACGGAGCCGGGGCGCCCTATCCCTACGGCGCCGACCAGCCCGGTCCCGCGGGGCCCGCCGGGCAGGCCCCGACACCGCGGAAGAGCTGGTTCGCGCGGCACAAGATCCTCACGACGCTGGGAGTCGTCGTCCTGCTCGTGATCGTCGGAGCCTCCCTCGGCGGCGGGGACGACGACGCGCCCGGCACGGGTGGGACGAACGCGGTCGGGGCCGGCGCCGGGGCCGCGGACTCCGGCAGCGACACCCCGGCGGACGAGCCGGACGTCGAGGAACCCGCCGTGGAGGAGCCCGCGGCCGAGGAACCGGCCGAAGAGCCCGCGGCGACGCTGCCCGGCATCGGCACCCCCGTCCGTGACGGGAAGTTCGAGTTCACGGTGACGCAGGTCGAGACCGGCGTGACGCGCGTCGGGTCGGACATGCTCGGCGAGGAGGCGCAGGGGCAGTTCGTGCTCGTCCACCTCACCGTGACCAATATCGGCGACGAGGCGCAGTACTTCGACGGGTCGAGCCAGGACCTGCAGGACACCCAGGGCCGCACCCACTCGGCCGACACCGCGGCCGCGATCTACCTCGACGGCGAGAGCTTCCTCAACCAGATCAACCCCGGCAACACCGTCGAGGGCGTCGTCGTCTTCGACGTGCCCGCCGACGCGCAGCTCGCGACCATCACGCTGCACGACTCCATGTTCTCCGGCGGCGTCGAGGTGGCTCTCGGCTGACCGGATGGCGCCGGCGGGGTCGGCGCCGGTGACCGGGACGGGCACCCTCCGGATTGTGGGGGTGCCCGTTCCGGTGGGCGCCGGTGCTGTACCGCCCGGGCGCTCGTCTGCGAGGGTTGACCGGGGACCTGGCAGCAAGGGAGCCGCCGTGAAGTACGACCGCCCGGTGCACGAGCTGCTCGACGAGTGCGCCCGATCGCTCCCCGCACCGTTCACGCGTGCCCAGATCTCCGCCTGGTTCCGGCGCCACTACCCCGATGTTCGAGAGACCACGTTGTCGACCCACATCGCGGGGCTCACCGTCGTCGGGGACGAGACTCAGGGGCGTCACCAGTTCGCCGGCAAACGCGCGGTGCTGCGGAGAGTGGCAACCGGCCTGTATGCGCCCGCGGGCGGGACGGCCGGCGTCCAGGCGATCGAACCAGACCTGCCAACGGTGACCCACCCCCACGGGGCTCGTGGGGACGTCGTCCTGATCGGTTGCGTGAAGTCCAAGCTCGCCCGTGCCGCCCCGGCACGTGAGTTGTACACCGGCACGCTCTTCACCCGCCGCCTGGCCTACGCCCAGCGCTCCGGTGTGCCGTGGTTCGTCGTGAGTGGACGCTGGGGCCTCGTCGACCCGGACGAGGTCATCGCTCCGTACGACCTGGACCTCGGCGCGATGCCAGCGGCCTACCGTCGCGGTTGGGCGGCCTTCGTCGGCGCACAGCTCGAGATGGCACTGGGCCAGGCGAGCGGAACGCTCGTGGAGGTCCACGCCGGCCACCACTACGTCGAGGCGCTCCGGCCCGTCCTCCGGGTGATGGGCGCCGTACTGAGTGACCCGGTCGTAGCCGGCTCGATGGGCGAGACGCTCGCCTGGTACGACCGTCGAGGATCCGACGGTTACGGCGGCGCTGATCTCGCTTCCGAAGCGGCGGCTTTCCTCGGGGCGGCCGACAACGCGGTGACGGCCACCGCCCTGCGGACCGATCATCTGGGCTCGCTGGACGCCCCCGGCCTCTACTCGTGGTGGGTCGACGAGAAGGGGGCCGAGGACCTGTCCGCCGGACTGGGGCTCACCATCTCTGCAGGTCTGGTCTACGCGGGACTTGCGGGAGCGGCGCGGGCCTCCGGGGACCTCTCGACGAACACGCTGCGCGGCCGACTGGTCGGGATGCACCTCGGTGGGCGGGTGCGGTTCTCGACGTTCCGACGAACGCTGATGGCGATCCTCCTGCAGGCGCCGGCGGGCGTCTGGGACGAGGCCAGCCTGACCCAGTGGATGGAGCGCCACTTGAGTGTCGTCACCCTGCCGGTGAGCGATGCGCGCGCACTCGGGGCCTTGGAGTCCGAGGTGCTCCTCGCGCTGGATCCTCCGTTGAACCTGAGCAAGGTGCAGCCGACGGCCGTGCGACGTGAGATCTCGCGGCTCCGCACGGCTCAGCGGGACGACGCATGAAGTCTGGGGGCCACGGGCGAACGGCGGGCCGGGGAGCCCACGGAGCGACGTCGATCAGGAGCGGGCATGGGACGAGGTGACGAGGCGCGTGTCGTCGCTGCCTTCTGCCGCTGGCTCGCATCCGAGGGCTGGACGGAGATCGAGACCGAGAAGGCCTACTGCGACGTCGTGGCACGGCGCGATCGGGTGCGCCTCTTCGCGGAGGTGAAGGGACGGACGTCGTCCCCGGGCCTCGACGTGGACACCCTGTACGGGCAGCTCCTGAGGCGTGCACCGGTGGTCGACGAAGCTGACGTGCGCCTCGGAGTCGTGATCCCCGTCGGGCTACGGGCCGCCGCACTGAGGGTTCCCGCGACCACCCGGGGATCCCTGCGGATCTCGGTGTTCCTCGTGGACGACAGCGGAGCGGTCACGGTCATCGCGCCCGGAACCGGACCCGACCGCATGGAAGGGACCTAGGTCCGCCACTGGCGAGAGAAGACATGGCGTCTTGACCGGACGACCTCACGACAGGACATGGTGTGCCATCCGTCTCCAACGTTCGGAGGATCCGTGTCCGTCGCCGACTGGCTGTCTCCACTGCTCGCGTTCCTCGGTGCGGGTCTTGGCGCATGGGCCGTCTACCGGTCGAGTCGCCGAGAGGACCGCGGGCGGCGGTTCGAGGCGGCCTTGGACCTGATGGCCGCCGAGGAGTCGCGGCAGCGCGCGCTCGGGCGAGCGCGGGTCGTGCAGGTGGTCCTCCACGGGTCCTCCCCGAACGCCCAGCAGCGCGAAGCTCTGGCCGTGCTTCGCGAGGACGTGCGTGCGTCGTGCTCCGGTGAGGTGCTTCGGCGCCTGTCGGAGCAGCTGGCGAACCAGCGCGGCTCGGTCCGGATCGCCGACGACGTGGTGGAGCCGCGGGTCGACAGGCTCGACGTGCTGGTCGGCCCAGCTCTGGCTGAGACGGCACAGGCCTACGTCGAGATCGCCGGCGGCTCAGACGCTGCCGATGACCAGATCGTCGCGCTCATCGCACAGGCTGAGCCGCAAGAGGTACGCGCCGCCTCCGACGAGAAGCCCGGGACTGTGCGGACACACGCGGTCGAGCGTGCGCCACTGCCGACCGACCGTCGGCTGATCATCGTCAAGCTCTCAGCAGACGCCACTCAGATGTCGCCCGCGGAGCTCAAGGAGCGAGCCCGTAAGGCATGGAAGTTGTCCCTCCCTCGGATCACGTCGAACCCGCCGGACGCGGTGGCCGCCGTCGTGCAGCAGCAGGTTCGTGGCGCATGGCGTTTCGAGAAGGCACGAGAGAGCACCGACGAGGCGGGGCGGGTCGAGTTCGTCCTTGGCGACGACGTGCCGGATCTCATCGGCCGGGAGTTCCTCGACACGGGCCAGAACCCGGTGCGGTACTGGCCGTGAGCTCCGGCCCGCTCACCCCCAGCTGACCGCCTCCCGCAACCGCCGCCGCACCGCCTCTCCCCCGAGGCGCTCGATCTCGTCCCGCGGCCCGACGACCACGAGCTGCAGCCGCGCGCGCGACAGGCCGGTGTAGAGGAGGTTCCGCGCCCGCGCCGCGTCGCGGAACCCGTTGACCGCGAGGACGACGACCGCTCGTTCGAGTCCCTTGAACCCGAGGACGTGCCCGTAGAAGACGTCCTCCCCGGCGAAGAACGCGTCCCAGTAGCCGGCGTGCCCACCGAGGTCCACGGCGTTCGCCTGCTCGGGATGGCGGTGACCCGTGGTGAGCAGGGCGATGTGCCCGGGGTCCCAGCCCTCGTCCAGGAGCGCGTCGACGGCGTCGTCGGCTGCGCCGATCGCGTCGTCGTAGGGGACGTCGACCACGCGGACAGGTGACCCGACCGGGCCACGCGGACGGACCATGTCGTCACCGAACGCACCGAAGACCTGCGCGATCTGCTTGGTGGACCGCAAGTTCTCGTCGAGGTGGACGGGGGCCGAGTCGAGGGGGACGACCCCGCCGCGGTCGAACACGCGCTGCGCCTCGTCGAGGAAGACAAACAGACCGCCGCGGTCCGCGTCGCGCAGGCACCGCATCAAGGATGGCCACCACAGGTCCCCGAAGTCCTGGGCCTCGTCGACGACGACGGTGTCGAACAGCTCGGCCGGTGACCTGTCGTCGGCGAGCTCCGCGAGACGCAGCGGGAGGCGCCGCTCCCAGTAGTCCGAGTCGTCGTCGGCGCCCCGCTCCGCACCCCAGCGCAGCGGGAGGTCGTGGAAGAGGCCGACGTAGGCGGGTCGCTCCTTGACGGGCCACTCGCCGGTGACGCGCTCGAGGTAGCGGCCGAGCCCGCGTGAGTAGCAGAGGAGCGCGACGCGCTCCCCGGCCCGGGCGCGGCGTCGTGCCTGCTCGAGCGCGAGGAACGTCTTGCCGCTCCCGGCGCCTCCGACCACCTGCAGCCGGTCGAAGTGCCGGAACAGGTCGAGCACGCGCACCTGGTCGCGTGTGAGGTGGTCGATCCGGTCCTCGTGCGCGGCGGCGAGGCTCAGCAGCTCGACCTGCGGCTCGAACGTGCCGGCGAGGAGGTCGACGACGGCGTCCACGTCCGCCGGGGCCAGGGGTGCGGTGCCGGCGCCGTGGTCGTCGATCGCCCGCTTGACCATGCCGGCGATCTCCCCCAGCTGCTCGCGGTCGACGACGACGTCGCGGGGTGCCTCCGCGATGCTGAAGTCCCGCGGGACGAGGGTGTGCGGCAGGACGACCAGATGCGCCGTGCGAGCGCGCCGTGCGTCGAGGCCGCGCTGCGCGAGGAGCCCCGTCAGGGTGTGACGAGCCCGCTGGATCTGTGCGACCGGGTCGATCCGGTGACGCGCGTCGCCGCTCCCCTGCCACCAGGCTCCTTCGCGGTGGACGACGTGCCCGCCCTTGACCTCGAGGGCCGCGATCCCGACCCCCGGCCACAGCACGAGGGCGTCGATCTCGCACTCGTCGGAGCCGTCGAGGAGGTTCACGCCGGCGAGCAGCACCGCGTCGTCGGGCAGCTGATCGCGCAGGTGCAGCCACACGGTGCGTTCGGCGTCGCCGTCAGTCGTCGGGAACGTCGGCTCCTCGGGATAGAGACGTGGCATGCGTCCTGTCTAGCGAGCGAGGCATGGGCGTGGCGACGGACCGGGCCGCCGCGGCGCTCGGCCGCGCAGGGAGGTTCGCCCGCTCGGGTGCTTGCCCTGCCGACCTGGCCGCTGGTGAGCTCGGGAGGTGGAGACCGCTCTCGAGGCAGCGCTGCGCGCCAGGATCATGGACTGGGTGCGGCAGCGCGCCGAGGCGAACGGCGGATTCCTTCACCGCCAGGAGCTGCTGAGCTTCCGGATCGACGGGCGGGATCTCCCGCTCATCGACTTCTCCCGCGGCATCCGCAACCCGCAGGGCTTCTCCTCGACGCTGTCCATCGTCGCGTCGGCGAACGGGCCGTACGACGACGCCGAGAGCGACGACGGCCTGCTGCACTACGCGTACCGCTCCGGCGACCCCTTCGGCGGGGACAACCGGAAGCTGCGGACCGCGATGGAGACCGGGATGCCGCTCATCCTGTTCCGGAAGGAGATCCCGAACTACCTCACGCCCGTGATGCCCGTGTACGTCGTCGACGACGAGCCGGAGAACAGCCAGTTCCTCATCGCGCTCGACGAGGCGTTCCGGTTCATGGGTGACGTCCGGCACCTCGCCGAGCCGCAGCGCGAGTACGCCCGCCGACTCGCCAAGCAGCGCCTGCACCAGCCCGCGTTCCGCACCCGCGTCCTGCTGGCGTACGACACGCAGTGCGCCGTGTGCCAGCTCAAGCACGGGTCGCTGCTCGACGCGGCGCACATCGTCCCCGACTCGGAGGAGCACGGCGTCCCGACGACGGCGAACGGGCTCTCGCTCTGCAAGATCCACCACGCCGCGTACGACCAGAACATGCTGGGCGTGTCGCCTGACTACCGCGTGCAGGTCCGGCTGGATGTGCTCGAGGAGATCGACGGGCCGATGCTCAAGCACGGCATCCAGGAGATGCACGGGCGGGAGCTGACGCTGCCGGTGCGGCGCAGAGACCGGCCGGACCGGGAGCTGCTGGCGTGGCGGTGGGAGCGGTTCGTGGGGGCTTAGGGACGACTCGCGGGCTCTCTTCCGCGGGCGGAGACCCTCCGACTCCTCCCCGGCCGCCTCGGCGCGGTCGACGCAGCGATCCTCCGCACGGGCCGATCGACGGTCACAGCGCCTGGAAGTAGTCCCTGATCACGACCGCCATCAGGCGTCGTCGTTCCTCGAGGAACTCCTGGTACGACCCAGCGGTCACCGTGTCGAGGTTCGCCGGTACGGCGTTTTCGCTGAGGTTCCGCACGAGGTCCCCGGTGTCCGTGATCTCGCCGAGCGACAGCACACCACTCTCGACCTGGACTCGAAGCCGCTCCATGTACTCCGCGGGCGGCCTGTTGCCGATCGCGATGTTGATCGCCGTCTCCGTCAACGCGTAGTTCCCGACCTGGTTGTAGTCCGAGCGGTCCGGGTAGCCGTTTTTCTGGAGGTAGTCCTTGGGCACGATGTGGTGGATGTCGCCGGACAGTTCGTGCATCGCAGCGACGGTGATGCTGCGCGACAGGAACCCGCGCGCCCCCTTGGCCACCTGCGCCGCGAGGAAGGTTTGGAAGAACGGGCTCACCGTGCTGGTCGTCTCAAGGTTCGCCGGCAGGGTCACCGCCCAGAAAGCGTCGGAGAGTTCCGCCTCCTCCACCTGCTTGAGGTAGGCCGCGGCCCCCTGTGCGGTGATACGACGAATGTCCTGCTCCCACGTCGACTCGAAGCTGCCGGAGTGTCGGCCAGTGAGCATCGAGAGCACGAACCACCGCCGTACGATCCGCTTCCGCTCCCCCTCGGGCATGTCACCGTCTTCCCTGAGTCGGAGGTAGAGGGCGTACGCGAAGTTGAGGACGTTCGTCGACCCGATCATGCCCGGACGGACGAACCCAGCGGACTTGATGATCATCAAGAAGTTCTCGTAATGATACTTTTTCACGATCTGCAGAAGCGCCGCCTCGAGACAGTCGTAGGCGAGAGGAATGCGCCCCTCGTCGACCCTGCGGGTCTCGGGATCCCGCCCTGAGAGCTCGCTGACGATCGAGGAGGCCTTCCCCCGGTTGAAGCCGAGCAGCCCGGCCACGCGAATGATGTCGCTGTAGGCGGGGTCATAGAGGTCCTCGGAGTCGTCCTTGAGCCATGCGATCGTCCTCAAGTACGGGGAAGCGGCAAAACCGGAGTCGTTCTGACGAATGTCCTCGTAGGCGTGGGGCGCGATCGCGAGATGACAGAAGTAGTCGATCAGCTTCCGAATGTTCCGTCCGCGCTCGCCGTAGGTGGCGATCTTGCTCATGACAAAGTCCGCGCTGCTCAGCGGTACGCCCTTGGAGTTGATCCGGATGAAGATCTCCGAGACGGTCTCGACATCGAGGTCGTCCGCGAGGCCGATGATTCCGATTTGCGCATTGCGAATGCTGTCGAGCCGCCCGAGGTTCGTCTCGAAAACCGCAGTATCCGCTTCCGGGTTCCGCTCTAGGTACTCGCGAGCGAAGGTCAGCGGTGAGGTCGCGTTGAAGTACTCGCTGATGTCCGGGATCCACTGTGGGTCCTTGCGGATTACCGGACTCGAGGTTTCGAACGTCTCCGTGATGGGATTGAACGCGATGACGACGCGCACTGGGCGATAGCGCTTGTTCACCACTGGTAGGCCGGCAACGGCGGCCCGGAGGGCAGTGATGCGCTGCTGACCATCGATGAGGATCTGCTGATGGGCGGCCACGTGCCCACCCTTGAGCGCAGCGCCCACCGACTGCCAGGTGATGAGGTATCCCACTGGGTACCCCTTGTAGAGCGAGTCCATCAGGTCACGGACCTTGACGCTGTCCCAAACGAACGGCCGCTGCAGTTCGGGGATTGCGATCCGATCGCCGCGGACGTCAGCCAGGAGCTGACTCACAGCGGATTGAGTCACGTGGTACTTGGCCATGCTGCAGACGCCTCTCGTCATGGCGCCGCGTGGCCGTCGGCGGCCCGCAACTCGGCCGCCCTCACAGTGACCTACGTCAGGAGCCGCAGCGAGGCGCAAGCGCCGTAGCCCCGCTGGCATTCCGCCATGGTGGTACTTGGTGTCCCAGTTCGACATAGTTCGAGCGGGTGAAACGACCGGCGAAGTCTGTTCAGGCGCGTGGAGTTTTGACTTTAGGTTCTCCTCCATCCACTATGCTCGACCGCGGCGCCCCGCCCCGCCACTCGCACCCGAAGGCCGCCCATGCCCTTCACCCACCTCACCCCGACCACCCCGCTCCACGAGGTCAAGGCCCAGCTCTTCAAGGCCCTCGGCCACCCGATCCGCGTCCGCCTCCTCGAGCTCCTCATCCCCGGCGAGCGCGCCGTCGCCGACCTCCTCACCGACACGGGCCTCGAGGCGTCCCTCGCCTCGCAGCACCTCGCGGTCCTGCGCCGCACCGGACTGGTCGCGGCCCGCCGCGAGGGCAACACCGTCACCTACCGTCTCGCCGACCCGAGCGTCGTCGACCTGCTCACCGCGGCCCGGACCTTCCTCGCCACGACGCTCGCCGGGACGCAGAACCTCCTCAGCGAGCTCGACCGCCCCCTCGGCGCCCCCCTCGACCCGGCCCAGCCGTCGACGACCACCTCCCGATGACGTCCCCCGCAACCGCCCTCGCCACGGCGACCCACCCGGTCGCCACGGCCCTCCGCTCGGCCGCCCGCCGCACGCTCCCCCGCCGCGCCGACTACGCCGACCTCCCCCGAACCTGGCGCGCTGACCTCCTCGCCGGCGCCACGGTCGCCGTGGTCGCCCTCCCGCTGGCGCTGGGCTTCGGAGTCACCTCGGGCGTCGGCGCCGCGGCCGGCCTGGTCACGGCGATCGTCGCCGGGCTCGTCGCGGCGGTCTTCGGCGGCTCGAACCTCCAGGTCTCCGGGCCTACGGGCGCGATGACCGTCGTCCTCGTGCCGATCGTCGCGCGCTACGGACCCGAGTCGGTCGCGACCGTCGCGGTCATGGCGGGCGGGCTCGTCGTCGTCGGCGGGCTGCTCGGGCTCGGGCGGCTCGTCGCGTACATCCCGTGGCCGGTCGTCGAGGGGTTCACCTTCGGCATCGGCGTGACGATCGCCCTTCAGCAGGTGCCCCTCGCGCTCGACACCGCAAAGGCCGACGGCGAGAACGCGGGCCTCGTCGCGATCCGCACGCTGACGCTCGTCGACTGGTCCGCCGCGTGGCGACCCCTCGCCCTCGTCGCGCTCGTCGTCGCCCTCATGGTCGCGCTCCCCCGCTGGCGCCGCGGCATCCCCGCCTCCCTGGTCGCCGTCGTCGTCGCGACCGTCGCCGCCGAAGCGGCCCACCTCGACACGACGCGCATCGGCGCCCTCCCCGCGGCCCTGCCGACGCCGACGCTCCCGCTCCTCACGCCCGAGGCGACCAGCGCGCTCGTCTCCGCGGCCGTCGCGGTCGCGGCGCTCGCGGCGCTCGAGTCGCTGCTGTCGGCACGCGTCGCCGACGGCATGGCCGACGACCTCCCGCGCACCGAGCCAAACCGCGAGCTCGTCGGGCAGGGGCTCGCCAACGTCGCGTCTGGGCTGTTCGGCGGGATCCCCGCCACGGGCGCGATCGCGCGCACCGCCGTCAACGTGCGCTCGGGCGCCCGGACGCGCGCCGCCGCCGCGCTGCACGCCGTCGTGCTCGCGGTCGTCGTCCTCGCCGCCGCACCGCTCGTGTCGCGCATCCCGCTCAGCGCGCTCGCGGGCGTGCTGCTCGTGACCGCGGTGCGCATGGTCGACGTGCCGACCGCGCGCTCGATCCTGCGGTCCGGGCGGTCGGGCGCGCTCGTGCTGCTGCTGACGTTCGCGACGACGATCGTGTTCGACCTCGTCGTCGCCGTGGAGCTGGGCGTCGCCGCCGCGGCCGTCCTCGCGCTGCGCGCCGTGGCGCGGGCCAGCGGGCTGCACCGCGAGCCGATCGACGACCCCGAGCTCGATGCCGGCACCGAGCACGCCCTCCTGCACGAGCACATCGCCGTCTACCGGATCGACGGCGCGCTGTTCTTCGCCGACGTCCGCCGCTTCCTCGACGAGCTCATGCAGGTCACCGACGTACGCGTCGTCGTCCTGCGGCTGTCCGGCGTGCGGGTGCTCGACGCGAGCGGCGCCAACGCGCTCGCCCAGGTGGTCGCGGACCTCCAGCGGCGGGGTGTGGTCGTCCTGCTCAAGGGTCTGCGGCCCGAGCACCGACGCGTCGTCGAGGCGGTCGGCGTGCTCGACGCCCTCCAGCACGAGAAGCACCTCTTCGACACGCTGCCCGACGCGATCGAGCACGCGCGCAGCCACGTGCGCCGCAGCGTCGTCGTCGGCGGCTGAGGGGGCGCGGCCGCTGGCGTGGCGCCTCCCGAGGCGGCCGTCCTGCCCCCCGAGCGCCCGGCAGGCGCATCGCCCCCGACGACGACGCCCGACAGCCCCACGCTCCACCCGACCGGCCCACGCGTCGGCGACCGCGGGACGCGAGGCTGAGCGCTGTGATCCGCCGCCCGCACGTCGCCGCCGTCGTGGCGGTGGCGACGTCGACCGCGGGCGCGGTCACAGGCTGCGCCGCGCACGCCAACCCGCTCGACGGTCCGGTCTACGCGGCACACACCTGCACGGCCGAGGACGTCCTCGCGGACTGGTGGCAGCCGGGCATCCCGTTCGGCCCGATGCCGCGGACGCTCCACGAGACGCCGTCCGAGCCGTTCGAGCCCGTCGCCGTGGTGCTGTGCGAGACGGGCAACGACCTCGACGCCTCCGACGAGCCGACGGCCGTCCTGGTGACCGAGGTCCGGTACGAGGGCGACCTCGGCGCGGTGCTCGACTACTTCGCGCAGCCGTCGACCCCTCGCGACGACTCGCACCCGGACTGCGCCGCGGCCGGTGCGCAGGCCCCGCCGCCCGTCCTGTGGCTCGTCGACGCCGACGGCCGCGCGACGCTCCCCGGGCTGCCGACCGTCCAATGCGGCTTCTACCGCGACGGCGTCATGGACACGCTCGTCCCGCTCGACGCGGTCGACCGCGTCGAGCACGTCCTCGAGCTCGACCCCGGGGCCTGACCTCCCGCGACGAGCCGCCGACGCGCAGCCCGCTACTCCCAGCCCTCCGTCGCGTCGATGAGCCGCGCACGCCCGCCGCGGACGACGGCGCGTCCCCGCTCGAGCAGGGTCGCGGCCATGACGGCGATGAGGCCGACGACGGCGACCGCGACCCACGCGCCGGCCTCGCCGACGGCTGGCAGCAGCGCGACGAGCGGCAGCCCGACGGCCAGCACCAGCCCGGCGACGACGATCCCGGCGCCCGTCACGAACCGCCGGCGCACGCGCGTGGCGACGCCCCACAGCGCGACCGCCACACCGATCGCCGCGGCGACGAGCGCGTGCAGCACCGAGTCGGTGAACGCCGACGCGAATGACGACACGACGAGGAACGCGACGCCGGTGAGCTCGAGCGCGGCGACGCCGTCCGCGGCGGAGGGCAGGCCGCGGTCCCGCCGGTCGGCACGCCACACGCCGACGACGACGAGCGTCGCGAGCCCCACGGGAACCGTGTACCAGGCGACGGAGCCACTGATCGCGTGCGCGGCGTAGGCGGCCCACGCGAGCCACGCCACGACGGGCGCCGCGAGGCGCAGCCCGAGCTCGCGGTAGGCGACTCCGAGCGCAGCGGC
>JAUZVJ010000033.1:0-37788 GCA_031844515.1 Actinotalea sp. AC32
TCTGCGTCGGATGCGCGCTCTGGGCAGCCCGCCGCTTGCTGATGAGCCGGTTCAGGGCCTCAGCCGCTGACGCAGAGCTGGCGCACTCGGGCAGCGCGGCGGCTGACGGCGCACTCGGCGGCCACGGCCACTGTTCCGGGCCATCGGGCTACTGGCTCCCGAAGGTGGAGAGGCCGCATCATGTGCCTCGGGTGACCGGAAGATGACCGCAGAACCTGTGGTGAGCCGCCCGACTACAACACCGCCGCCGTCCCCCTCGTCGCCGGTGTTCTCGCTCAGTTGGGCTTCGTCCTGCCAATGGAGATCGGCGAGATGCTCGTGTCCCTGTCCACGATGCACGACTGTGAGCGAGGATGTGCACATGCGTTCTCGGTTCCACGTCGCGACCGTTGTCCTCGCCAGCGCCGCTCTGCTTGCCGGCTGCTCCGCCACCACGTCAGAGGATGACGTGCTCGCCGATCTCGGTCTCGACGGCCTGACCGGTCAGGAGATCGTCGCGCAGCTCGACGCCTCCACCGAGAACCGGCCACTGGACTTCACGGCTTCCGTGCGCGAGGGCGAGGTGCTCCTCGGCGACGGCTCCACAGAGATCGGCCTCCCCTTCGCCAAGGGTCAGTTCTACGTGTCGATCGCGCCCTACATCCAGACCACGCACGAGTGCTTCTTCCACAGCCTCGCCACCTGCCAGGGCGAACTTGTCGACGAGCCGGTGGAGGTGACAATCACCGACTCCGACGGTGCGGTCCTCGTCGACGAGAGCGCCACGACGCACTCCAACGGCTTCGTCGGTTACTGGCTTCCCGAAGGCGTCGAGGGCACGATCGAGATCACCCAGGGCGACCTGAGCGGCAGCGTTCCGTTCAGCACGACCGAGGGCAGCCCGACCTGTGTGACCACCCTCCAGCTCACCTGATCCACCGCCCCTCCGGGCCGGCCTCGGCCGCTCCGGTCGCCGTCGACGCACTGCCCGTGCAGTGGGCGCAGAGGCTGGGGCCCAGCGGGCTTGGCACTCACAGGTCATGACAGCACACGAGCACCTGCACCTGCCCACGCCTAAACCCTCGCGCGAGAACTGGATGACCGACAGGACCGAGCGAGGGTCGCCCGAGGCCAAGACGACCCCGCCGGCGCGATCGCCACGTCCGTGCCGGCGCCGATCGCCACACCGATGTCGGCTGCGAGAGGCGTAAACGAACGTTTCCGCTACACCCGCCACAAGTCAGCCGACGCGGGTCTTCCAGCGGAAGGTGGCGGGAGTCTGCCGAAGCCGAGTGGCGGTCCGGCCGCTCTCTGACGTCGCCGAGCCACGCGGTCGCAGCAGCGCCGCTGGCGCGGGCTCGGGTCCCGGCGGAGGGTGGGGTGATGACGTCGTACTGGCTCGTGCTCGGTCTGGCGGCGCTGCCCGCGCTGGGCAACTTCGCCGGTGGGGCACTTGCCGAGTTCTTCCGGGTCTCGGACCGCACGCTGAGCCTGGCGCTGCACCTGGCCGCTGGCATCGTGCTCGCGGTGGTGGGGCTGGAGCTGATGCCTGAGGCGCTGGCGGGTAGCCCCGCGTGGGTCCCCATGCTGGCCTTCGTCGCCGGCGGTGCGGCGTTCATCGGACTCGACCGGGTGGCCGTCTTCGTCCAGGCCAGGCTCGGCCGACCCGACGAGGACGCCACCGGCAGCAGGACACGCGCCGTGGGGATCTTCTCCGGGGTCTCCATGGACTTGTTCAGCGACGGCGTCATGATCGGTACCGGTGCCGTCATCAACCGCCCGGACTCGCCGCGGCTGACGACCGGCGCGGAGGTCGAGCTCGTGGAGTTCCTCGACTTCGAGTGCGAGGCGTGCGGCGCGATCTACGCGGTGGTCGAGGACCTCAAGGAGCGGTACGGCGCGTCGCGGTGGTCGTCCGCTACATGCCGCTGCACGCCAGCTCGGTGAACGCGGCCCTGGCGGCCGAGGCCGCAGGCGAGCAGGGGCGGCACGAGGAGATATCCGACCTGCTCTTCACCAGACAGGCGGAGTGCGGACACCAGCAGACCGCTGAGCGTGACCTGTTCTTCGACTACGCGGAAGAGCTGGGCCTGGACGCAGCTCAGTTCGAGGAGGACTTCGACGACCCGGCGACACTGGCGCGCATCGAGCGCGATCAGGTGGACGGGCAGGCCGCTGGAGTCACCGGGACGCCGACGTTCTTCCTCGACGGCGCGCCGTTGCCCGTGGACAGCATCGATGACCTCGAGCGGGCGCTGACCGCGGCCCTCGATGGCTAGGCAGGCCGCCACCGGCACGGCCGGAACGCCCACGGGCCGCCCGGCCGAGGCCGCGCCCGCGCGCACGGCGACGGGGTGGCGCGCAGCTGTGGCGGCATCGCGCAGGCTCGGCCGGTCTGGTCATCATGGGCGGGATGGGGCTCGCCGCGCGGTCGCCCTCCTGCTGGAGCGGATCGCGATCCTGCTCGACTGGACCACATTCCCCAGCTGCACGCTCAACCCGGTGCTCTCCTGCGGCTCGGTGATGACGTCTCCGCAGGCGTCGGTGTTCGGCTTCCCCAACCCGGTCATCGGCGTCGTCGGCTTCACCGTGGTCCTGACGACGGGCGTGGCGATCCTCGCCGGCGCCCGGCTCGCCCGCTGGTACTGGGCAGGGCTGCAGGTCGGGGCGACGGCCGCGTCCGTCTTCGTGCACTGGCTCGTCTTCCAGAGCCTGTACCGCATCGGCGCCCTGTGCCCGGACTGCCTCGTCGTGTGATCGTGACCATCCCGCTGTTCGTGGTCATGACCGCGCGCAACCTCCGCGCGATCCCGTCGCCACGGCTCCCGGGAGCGCAGAAGGCGGTCGACGTCGTGCAGGAGTACCAGCTGCCGATCGTGGTCGCCTGGTACCTGGTCATCACCGCGTCGGCGGCGCAGCGGTTCTGGGACGTATTGGATCACGCCCCTGCCCTGAGGAGGGGGCGCCTCTCAGGTGGCCAGGTCCCACAGGAGGAAGACGTTGAGGGCGACGATGAGCGCCGCCACGACCCCGGCAGCCGCGGTCGTGACCGGGCGGTTGACCAGCGAGCCCATCAGGGAGCGCCGCGCCGTGAAGATCAGCAGCGGCACAAGGGCGAAGGGGATACCGAAGCTCAGCACCACCTGGGACCAGACCAGGGCCGCTGTCGGGTCGATACCCAGGGAGAGGACCACCAGGGCCGGCGCAAGGGTCAGCGCCCGGCGCAGCCACAACGGGATCTGGCGCTGCAGGAACCCCGCCATGACCACCTGGCCTGCGTAGGTCCCCACAGACGACGCCGCGAAACCCGAGGCCAGCAGGGCGAGCGCGAAGGCCAACGCCGCGCCCTCGCCCGCAGCTGCAGCGAGGCTGGCGTGGGCACCCTCCAGGGTGGCGGCGCCCGGGTCGCCAGCGAAGAGCTGGGCGGCGACGATCAGCATCGTGGCGTTGATCAGGCCCGCCCCTCCCATCGCCAGCAGGACGTCCAACCGCTGGCTGCGCAGGACACGGCGCAGCGCCGCCGGCGCGACCGTGGCCCCGGCCGGACCGGCGAGCCCGTACCGGCCAGGCATCAGCGCCGAGTGCACGTAGATCACGTGCGGCATGACGGTCGCCCCGAGGATGCCGGTGGCCAGCAGGACGCTGTCGGAGTCGACGAACCCGGGCACGAGCCCGCCGGCCAGGGCCGCCGGCTCCGCGCCCGCGACCACCAACGTGTAGGCGAAGCCGAGCGCGATCACAGCCAGCAGACCGGTGATCACCAGCTCGAAGGGCCGGTGGCCGCGCGACTGCGCCGCAAGGAGGCCGAACGCGACGACGGCGGTGATGAGTCCGCCGACGGGCAGCGGGACACCGAACAGCAGGTACAGGGCAACCGCGCCACCGACCACCTCCGCAAGATCGGTCGCGATCGCCACGGCCTCGGCCTGCACCCACAGCAACCTCGTGACCGGGCGAGGCAGGTGCGCCCGGCACAGCGAGGCGAGGTCCTGGCCGGTGGCCAGGCCGAGCTTGGCCGTGAGCGCCTGGATCAGCATGGCCATGAGATTGGCGGCGACGATCACCCACAGCAGCCGGTACTCGTAGCCGGCGCCACCCGCGAAGTTCGTCGCGAAGTTGCCGGGGTCGACGTAGGCAACCGCGGCCACGAACGCGGGCCCGAGCAGCACCCACGTGCCCCCGGACCGTCGCGACGCGTGAGCCCCCGCGGCACGCGCACGTGCCGACCGGTTATCGAGAACGCGCACAGGTGCTCCTCCGGCGGCGGGGTGATGGGACCGAAACTAGCGTCGCGCAGCGGTGCGTCGCAGCCGCCGCGGGGTCCGTCCGTCGCGGTTCTGGTGGCGACCGGTGAGGAGGTGCGGCCGGCGTGACTTGCTCCCGTGCCTACGGCTCCTGCCGGGCGGACGGTGCCGAAGCCGGTCGACGGAACGGACTCACTCTGCGCGAGCCTCGCGAGCATGGCGTTGTTCAGCGAGCACTGAACCTCGGTGCCGGGTCGCGTCCAGGTAACGGCGCTTTCGTGGTTGCCCCACAGATCGATGCGACTCGCGGTGTGACTGACGTTCACCTTCCCGCCACTCGCCGGAACCTTGTTTCAAGCCTCGTCTACCTAGATGATGGTCAAAACAAGGAGATGGGTGACGATGACAGTCGCACAGAACACCGCTGTGCACGCGATGCCGCGTGACGTCGCGGACTCGGTGGTGCCGGTCGTCCGCGCGCTCGCGGACCCGCTGCGGCTGCAGATCGTCTCCGCGCTCGCCGCCGCGCCGGGTGGTCGGCTCGCCGCAGGCGAGATCGCCTCGTTCACCGAGCTCGCCGGTCCGACGGTCTCGCACCACCTCAAGTCCCTGCGCGAAGCAGGCGTAGTGCGGGCCGAGCGGCGCGGCACATGGATCTTCTACACGCTCGCGCCGGGGATGGGGCGAGTCGCCTCCGCGCTGCTCGACGGCCTCGCACAGGCGGCCACCGGTCCCCGGCAGGACGAGGACCTCGAGGAGGGGCCGCGCCCGGACGCCGAGGCAGTCCTGGAGCGCGCGGTGGCGCGGCTTGGCGACCGCTTCCCGCAGATGGCTTCGCCGCGGTCGGTGCACACCTCTCTCTGCCACGGCTCTGTCCACAGCCGGAGGGTCGGTCGCACCTCTCCTCGGCGGCGGCCGTGGAAGTTGGCGGGCGACGTCAGTTGGAAGGAGACGGTCATGAACAACATCGACACGAGGACGAGCACGCGCCTTCGGCAGTGGGCGGCAGGCCTGCTCCCCCTTGAGGCGGCGGTCGAGCTGCTGCTGCGCGCCTTCGGCGGCCGGTTCGCGGACCCCGCGCTCCCATGGGTTCGCCTCGACGGCGACGTCACCTGGCTGGACGCCGACGCCCTGTGCGAGCACGCCGCCGTCCTGTCTGGCGGTGAACGCCGCCTGCTGTTCGTGGTGGCGTCGCTGCTCGACGAGCGCCCACTCGACGTCGTCGACGTCGTCACCGGCCTCGACAGAGAGAACCTCCACCTGGTCCTGGCGGCCTTCGCCCATGCCGGCGGCTCCCACACCGCGACCGTGCTCGATCACGTCGACGGCAAGGTGCGCTTCTCCACTCCCGGTGCCCTCATCCCGTGGCCCGACAGCCGGGCCACAGGTCGGTCATCTTCGGCGCCCGCCGCGCACACCTGAGAGCGAAGGCGGCACGACGACGTCGCCCGCGACGAGGAGGACCCGATGACGACGACCTGGAGCGGCCCCGCCGAGGTCCTGCTGCACGACGCCGATACCGGGTGGTCGGGCATCTGGGCGCTGACGCACACCGCAGCAATGGGGGCCTTGAACCTGGCCATGACCGTGCCGCTCGGCGTCGGGGTGTCGGTCTCCTACGCCGCTATGGACTTCCGTGAGGCCCAGGACGAGCTCGAGTGGGCTCGTCCCGACGTCCGAACCACCGTCACCCCGGTCCGGCTCGGCACCGTCCGCCCGGAGGATGCCAACGAAGCCCGGGCGGTCCTCGATCGCCTCGCCGCGGCAGCCCTCGACCGAGCGGCCGCCCTGGCGGAAGTCGAGACCGACCTCCCCTCGCAGGCGGCGCTCTCCCGCGTGATGGCCCGGCTGATCACCGGGCGGGCCAAGGTCACCGGACGTTGGTCATGACCACCTACCCCGACCTCCTGGCCCAGACGTCGGCGCACGTGCGCGACGCCGCCACCGTCCTCCGTGCGGACCGCTTCTGGACCCCGCGGGAGGCACTCGATGCGATCGGCGACTACCACGGACTCCTCGACGCCGTCGCTTCCCACACCCGACGCCTGCTGTGGCCGGCGCAACTCGGACGGATAGGCCTGGCCCGCCGCCGCGACGGCATACCACCGGTCGAGCGAGCCGCCATCAAGCTGGCCGCCGGCATCGAGGCCCTCACCGGCGAGGCGAGGCCTCACCCGTCCCAGATCGGCGGAGCAGGAACGCCGTGGGCACGCGCCGCGCTGTCGCTACGCGCGGCCGCCGACCTCGTCGCCACGCACTACACGCGTGAAGGACGACCGCGAACACCAGACGCCGCCCACACGACGACGGCGACCTTCGACGCCGGTCTCGCCGACCTCGGCAACCTAGCCCAAGCGGTCCTCGCCCACGAAGACCCGTTGGCGCTCCGCGCCATCCAAGCGGGCGTGCCCCGCGGCGTCGTTGCGCGGCAGCTGCCCGGGCTTGAGCACCTCGCCGATCTCGCTCGGAAGCTCCCGACCGAGATGCCTGAACGGCTCGAGGCTCAACTCGACGCTCTCGGTCAGGTCCCCCTGCGGCCTCGCACGGACGACCCAGCGACCGAGCTGACGGATCGGATGGTCCGGCTCCGCCAGGCCACCTGGGAACTCACGGGCAACCGGTCCGACGCGCTGGCCTCACTGCGGACGATGGCCGGCCTCGGCATCGCCGTCCACGCCCACGCCGCCGCCTTCCACGGGGCGGACCTTGCAGCGCCCGACACCGCCGGCGCGGGCCGAGGAGCCGGCGCCCTGGTCGGACATGCGCGCGCGTGGCAGCGCCTCCACCACGCACTGTCGGAGTTCGCGATCCTTGCGCCGACCGCGACGAGCATCCGGGACGACGCCGCAGCCGTCGGTCGTCTCCTCCGAGAACTCGCCCCGATCGAGCACCGCCACGGGTCCGCGCCCTTCACCCCGGCCGAGCGGCAGATCGCCGCGAGACTCAACGGCGCCGTACAGCTCATGGCCGACGTCGCCGTCCACGAGGGAACGACGTTCGATCGGCTGGCTCGAGCCGGCCTCCTGTACATGCCGGCTCGCATGTTGCCGCGTGACCTGGTGAGTGAGCGACCTGACCTCGCCACCGCTCGGCTGGAGCAGCGCCTCGTCCACGCACCGGACGTCATCACCGGAGCCACGGCACGGCTGTATGCCGAAGTCGCCTCTCACCCGATCGATGTCCCGACCGCAGCACCCGTCGGCCGTCTCGCACCCGCTTCGACGGACGCGTCTCCGATCTCCATGGCATAGCTGGCAAGCGCCCGCTGGCCACATCCAGCAAGGGGCACCCATGGCAGGCCCAGTTCATCGCCGAAGCCGCTCATGCGCGCCCGTCCAGTCTGGACTGGGCTCGACCTACACAGGACGCTCGCGCGCCTTCTTAACAATCTTGGTGTCGAGCCGGAGCTGATCCGGCGTCCCGGTGAATGCACGGATGTCCGCCAGGAGCGACCTATCGGTCATCGAGGTCAGCTTGAGCTCGATGATGTCCAGTAGGGCGGCCCACTGCGTTCGGCCACTCGAGGAACTGAGCCGGCTAGAGACGTCGGGGGCGAGGAAGCTGCGGAGCATTCGGCTCGCGGCATCGCTGTCGAGCTGACTGAGCAACTCCTGGTAGATGGTCGACGCGACCCATGAGACGCCCGAGCCGTTCCCAAGGAACGTACGCACGAGCGTCTTGACGTACTGGTCGCGGACTGGGCGAGGGATATCGCCGTTGCTGCCGGCGAGCGCGGCAACCCGGCGGGCGGGGGCGATCTCGTTGCTGAAGTTGTCCCAACCCTGATGGGCGGTCATAAGCGCCTCGAGCGCCTCAGACATCTCGGCGGCACGGACGTCGGCGTTCAGATAGAACGCGCCGTTGACGAGGTCGAGCAGCTCGCGGCCCGCGGTCGCGATGTCGGTGTCGGCGGACGCGCGGGCGCGCGCGTGCCGCACACCGAAATTGTGCCGAGTGTCCTCGTCGACGAACGGCCACAACTTCGGCCACAGGGTGCGCACGTTGTCGGCAACGACCGGCGTCCGCGCCGGCGCGGTGTAGAGACCGAACAGGCCGTTGGCTAGGGTGGCTGCGCGGTCGGGCGGTAGCTGGTCGAAGAACACCGCAGCGTCCCGGACAGCGTCGTCCGTGAGGCGATCGCGCTTGATGTTCGAGAGCAGCTTGCCGGTGTTCGCGGTGACAGTGTCCGGCGGGGTGATGATCACCTCACGGATGCAGACCTGCATCCACTGGGCGAGGTCCAGACCGGTCAGCGTGACCTGGTTCGGGTGAGCGGCGCTGGCGTGGTTGCGCATGTATCGCACGTGGTCCAGGCGCTTGTAGCCCACGTCCGTGATCAGGCCGATCTCCCGAGCTGCATCCAGCAGGTTCTGGTCGTTGATCAGCTTGAGGTCGGCCTCCGACTTCAGAGACTTACGGAGGTCGCCCGAACCGACGGCGATGTCGAAGAAGTAGTTGAGGTCGAAACCCGCGACCCGGCGGCGCAACTCGTTGACGAGCTCGTCCCACAGGTAGTTCAGGGCGGCATCGAACAGCCCGACGGTGGCGGCCGCGATCATCTTGCTGATGTAGAACGACCTGCCACGGACTTCGGGCGGGAGGGGAGCGAGTACCCCACCGATGTTCTGGACGAGTACCGCCCGCTCGTTGACGTCGACAAAGACGTCATGCGAGGGCAGCCCGCCACGCTCGAGTTCAGCCCGGACCGTCGCCTCGAAGCGGGCCAGATCGCCTAGGACTCCGACTGGACCCGCTGCGGCGACGTCGGTGTCGTGCGCCCGTGGCGCGATCTCGCTCACAGTCAGCCAGCCTAGGGCTTCTGTACCGCCGGTCGGCCGCGTCGTTTCACGGTGCGATGGCCGCCCGCCCTGACCGTAGATTCTCCCCCGGGCGCACATCTACCGCCGTAACGCGCGCGTGTCCGCGAGCATCCGCCGGCGTCCGCTGCTGACCAAGTGCTTACCGCAACGTCAGAGGCCCTCCCGATCTGATGATCGGGAGGGCCTCTGACCTCCTACTTCACTGGTAGCGGGGGCAGGATTTGAACCTGCGACCTCTGGGTTATGAGCCCAGCGAGCTACCGAGCTGCTCCACCCCGCGTCGGCTCCGTAACCATATGCGGGCCGTCCCGCCCGGGGCAAATCCGCCGGACGGGACGTGCGTCACACCGCGTCCACGCCTGGTCGGGGAGTCGGTCACCTCACGGACACCCGGGCGTCGAGCGCGTCACGTCGCCCGGGTGTCCGACCGCTCTCAGCCCTCGAGCTCCGCCTCGGCGGCGATCGCCCGCTCGAGCGCGTCCTGCAGTCGCTCCTGGGCCTCGCCGTACGCCGCGAAGTCGTTGTCCGCGAGCGCCGCCTGGCCGTCCTGGAGCGCCTGGTTGGCGTCCGCGAGGGCCTGGTCGAGCTGGGCGCGGGCGTCGCCCGCGTCGGTGCCCGGGTCGGCCGGCGTCGTCGGCTCGGTCGTGGGCTCGGTGGTGGGCTCCGTGGTCGGCGCGGGCTCCTCCTCGCCGTCGGGCAGCGGCTCGACGGGCGCGTCGGGGACCGTCTCGAGGTCGCCGTCGTCGGTGTCGGGCTCGACACCCGCGTCACCGCCGAACACCTGGTCCAGCGCCTCCTCGAGCGTCTCGGCGAAGCCGATCTCCTCGCCGAACGAGACGAGGACGCGCTGCAGGAGCGGGAACCGGGTGCCCTCCGAGGCCTGGACGTAGACGGGCTGCACGTACAGCAGGCCGCCGCCGACGGGCAGCGTCAGCAGGTTCCCGCTGACGACCTGCGAGTCGCCGAGCTGGAGCACGTTGAGGCTCTCGGACACGTCGGGGTTGGAGCGGAACGCGTTCTGCACCTGTCCCGGGCCCGGCACGGTCGAGTTGCGAGGCAGCTCGAGGAGCCTGAGCTGTCCGTAGCCCTCGCGTCTCTCCCCCGCGGTGTCGCCCGGCTCGGCGTCGACGGCGAGGAAGCCGGTGAGCACCTGGCGGTCGGTGTTGCCGCCCGGGACGAAGGTCGACGTGAGCGAGAAGGTCGACTCCTCCTGGGTGGGCATCTGCAGCGTCAGGTAGTACGGCGGCTGCAGCTGCGTCTCGGTCACGGGGTCGACCGGGTTGCGCCAGAAGTCCTGACCCGAGTAGTACTCCGCGGCCGTCTCGACGTGGTACGTCGCGAGCAGCGCGCGCTGGACCTTGAACAGGTCCTCCGGGTAGCGCAGGTGGCTCATGAGCTCACCGCTGATCTCGCTGATCGGCTGCACCGCGGTCGGGAACACGTTGGTCCACGTCTGCAGGACCGGGTCCTCGGTGTCCCACGCGTACAGCGTGACCTCGCCCGTGTACGCGTCGACCGTGGCCTTCACCGAGTTGCGGATGTAGTTGACGCGCTGCGGCGCGAGCTCGGCGATGACGTCCGACCGCGCGGTGAGCGAGTCGAGCGTGATGTCCTCGAGCGGGCGGGACGCCGAGTACGGGTACTGGTCCGACGTCGTGTACCCGTCGACGATCCACAGCACGCGGCCGTCGACCACGGCGGGGTACACGCGCGTGTCGAGCGTCAGGTACGGGGCGACCTTGGCGACGCGGTCGCGCGGGTCGCGCTCGTAGAGGATCTGCGACTCGGTCGTCACGCGGTCCGAGAACAGGATCTGCTCCGACCCGAACTTCAGCGCGTAGAGCAGCTTGTTCCACGCGTTGCCCACGCTCGGGCCGGCCGCGATCTCGTCCGTCGGGTAGGTCGTGTTGACCTGGCCGCCGGCCTCGTCGTCGGGGAAGTCGAGCTCCCAGGGGTCGGTGCCCTCGGGCGCCCCGACGATCGAGTACTCGGGCATGCTCTGGCCGAAGTAGATGCGCGGCTCGTACTCGCCCAGCGCCCCCGTCGACGGGATGCCGCCCTGGAAGAACGCCGGGCGGCCGTCGGCCTGCGTCGTGTTGCCGTACGCGGCGACGACGCCGAAGCCGTGCGTGTAGACCGTGTGGTCGTTGACCCAGGTGCGCTGGTTCGCGCCCAGGCCCTGGAGGTTGAGCTCGCGGACCGCGATGACGGTGTCGCGCTGCTCGCCGTCGATCTCGTACCGGTCGACCGAGAGCGTGTCGGGGAAGTTGTAGTACTGCTTGTTCTGCTGGAGCTGGCGGAACGAGTTGCTCACGACCGCCGGGTCGAGCAGGCGGATGCTCGCCGTCGTCTCGGCGTCCTCGCGCAGGGCGCCCTGCTCGGGGTCGAGCGTCGCCTCGTAGTTGGTCACCTCGACGTCGTCGATCCCGAACGCGTCGCGCGTCGCGTCGATGTTGCGCTGGATGAACTCCGCCTCGGCCGTCTGCTCGTTCGGGGCGACCTGGAAGCGCTGGACGACGGCCGGGTAGATGCCGCCGACGACGACGGCCGAGACCACCATGACGCCGACGCCGATGGCCGGGAAGCGCCACGAGCCCTGGACCGCCGCGGCGACGAACGCCAGAGCGACGACGACGGCGACGCCCGCGAGGATCATGCGCGACGGCAGGACCGCGTTGACGTCGGCGTACGACGCACCCTCGAAGCGCTCACCGGCCTTCGTCAGCAGCGAGTACTGGTCGAGCCAGTAGTTCGCGGCGACGAGCAGCATGATGACCGCGCCGATCGACGCGAGGTGGATGCGGGCCGCGCGCGTGGTGCGCTCCCCCGTGCCGCCCAGGCGCAGGCCGCCGTACAGGTAGTGCGTCGCGACGGCGGAGATGCCCGCGATGATCGCGACCGCCATGAGGAACGACACCACGAACCGCAGGGCAGGCAGCGTGAACATGAAGAACGACAGGTCGAGCCCGAACTGCGGGTCGGTCTGGCCGAACGGCTCGCGGTTGAGCAGCAGCAGGACGGTCTCCCACTGCGCCGACGCGGCCGCCCCCGCGAAGAACCCGAGCAGCGCGGGCGCCACGAGCATGACCAGGCGGCGCAGCGGCTCGATCATCTCGCGGTACTGGTCGAGCGACGCCTGCTCGGGCGTCGACGGCGCGTAGATGGGCCGCGACCGGTAGGCGACCGACAGGCTCGCGAACACGCCGGCCGCCATGAGGCCGAAGCCGCCCACGAACAGCAGGCCGCGCGTGAGCCACTCGGTCCGCAGGACGTCCACGTAGCCGACGACGTCGTACCAGAGCACCTCCGTCCACAGCTGCGCCGCGATCATCAGCAGCACGCCGAGGGCGGCCAGCACGACGATCGTCGGTGCGAGCGCACCTCGGCGTCGGCCACCCGGGCGGGCGGCGGCGGGACGGGGGGTTGAGGCGAAGCTCACGTCTGCACCTTCGGGTCGTCGACAGGACGGCGACCGCCGTCGACGCACCGGCACCGCGACGGACCACCGGCGGGACAACGAGCAGGCCAGGGCCCAGGTTCCCACACCTGCGACGATGGGGGGCATGACGGACTCGACCCGGCCCGCCCCGCACGAGGAGCCGCACCACGAGCGGCAGGACGAGCAGCCGCCGGCGACGCCTCCCGACCGGGCGACGGCGCACCTGGCGACGTCCGTTCGCGAGATCGAGCGGCACGTCGCGGGCGGCGGCTGGGACGGGCCCGTGCGCGTCTTCGCGCTCGTGAGCACCGCCGCGGCGCTCGAGGCCGAGCCGGGCCTCGCCGCGCAGCTCGCCCCCGAGGTGGTCGACGCCGCACGCGGCGACGAGCACCACCTCACCTCGGTCGAGCAGGAGGGGCTGCCCCAGGTCGAGAGCCTCGAGGAGCTGCTCGGGATCCTGACGTGGCCCGGCACGGTCTCGGGCGCCGCCGTCGTCGTCGAGCGCGTGGTGCTCCCCTCGGCGGCCGAGGACGCGATGCCCGCCGACCCGGACGAGGCGCTGGCCTACCTCATGGGCCACCCCGACCGGCAGGACGTCCGGATCGCCGTCGGTGCGCTGCGCACGGGCGAGACCTGGTCGGTGCTGCGCACGCGCGCCCACGACGACGACGCCGCCGTCGCGGGCGGACCCGACCTCGTGCCGGGCCTCACCGAGGCGATCCGCGCGACGTTCCTCTGACGACCGCGCGGCCGGGTTTGCGGGTCGCCGGGCGGGCGGGTCGCACCGCGGGGCGGCGTCAGCCGCCGCAGGAGGGCAGGTCCGCGCCGTCGCCGGCGCCGATCGCCTCGAGCGCGTCCCGGGCCTCGGCGAGCGTGCTGACGGACACCACGCGCAGCCCGTCGGGGACGTGCCCCACGACCTCCCCGCAGTTGTCCTCGGGGGCGAGGAACCAGGTCGCACCGTCGCGCAGCGCCCCCACGAGCTTCTGCCGGATGCCGCCGATCGGGCCGACCTCGCCCGACGAGTCCATGGTCCCGGTGCCCGCGACGGTCAGCCCGCCCGTCTCGTCGGCCTCCGTGAGCCGGTCGACGATGCCCAGCGCGAACATCATCCCCGCGCTCGGTCCGCCGATGTTCTCGATCTGGATCTGCACGTCGACGGGGAGGTCGAACTCCGGGTCGACGTAGACACCGAGCAGCGAGCCGCCCTCGCCGTCGTCGGTCGTCGTGATCTCCAGGCCGGTCGGCTCGCCGCCGCGCAGCACGCCGAGCGTCACGGTCGTCCCACCCGGGATCTCGTCGAGCAGCCGCGTCAGGTCCGAGAACCCCGCGAGGTCCTGCCCCTCGAGGGACACGATGACGTCCCCCTCCTCGACGACGTCGACCGCGCCCGTCCCCGGCACCGCGCCCTCGACGTCGAGCACCGCGGGCACCTCGTACCCGAGCTCCTCGAGCGCCGCGACCGTCGCGTTCTCCTGCGAGGAGACCATCGACGCCTGGTTGCGCTCGTCGATCTCCTCCTGCGACTCGTCTGGTGCGAAGACCTCCTCGACCGGGCGCACCGCGCGCGCCGGGTCGAGCCACCCGCCCACCAGGTCGAGCAGCGTCACCGGGTAGCCGGGGCCGCCCGAGACCGAGACCGTCGTGAGGCGGAGCTCACCGGTCGACTCGTACGTCGGGGTGTCGTCCTCGACCGTGATGAGGGGTGTACCCCCGCTGTCGCCGAGGGTGTCCCGAGTCGGACCGGGCGAGGAGATCGCGTAGGGCACGGGCACGAGCGCGGCGATCGCGACGAGGAGCGTGGTCGCGACGGTCGCGACCGAGAGCGTCACGGCGCGCGGCGTGACCGGCACGGGCGCCCAGTCGGCGGCTCGGTCGGCGAAGGGGTCGTCCTGCGGCGTTTCAGCGGCGGCGTGCCGGCCCTCGCGACGGGGGCGTGCTGCCTGCGGGTCGGCTGCCGGTTCCGTCCGGTCGGCGCGCAGGCGCATGCGGGGGCGGTTCACCGGGACATCATCCCCGCCCTTCCTGGGCGACGGCGACGCGGCCCGCGGCGAGCACGACGACGGGCACGACGACGGGCACGACGACGGGCACGAGACGGGCACGAGACGGGCACCACGGCCGCCCCTCGACCGCAGCCCCGCGCCGGGGCCCGACACGCTGGCACCCGGCCGGACCGGCTGCGCCCAGAGCGAAAGGTCGTGCGGCACGGCGTCCGGAGCGCCCGACGGCCGGGCGCTGCGCCTACCGTGGTGACCGGCCCAGCCCGAGGGAAGGACACCGATGAGCACCCCGCCCCCTGACCCCGACCGGCCCGACGTCCCGCCGCAGTGGGAGGCCCTGCTGCGCCAGATGCTCGGCGCCGACGCCGACGAGGTCATCGAGGAGATCCGCGAGCGCGGCCTGCCGGGCATGACCGACGCCGAGGGGCGGCCGCTCGACCTGTCGCAGATCGCCGAGGCGGCGGGGCTGCCGTCCGACCCCGCCGCGCTGTCGGCGATGTTCCAGCAGGTCCAGCGGCTCTTCGCGCAGGGCGGGACGGGTCCCGTGAACTGGGACGTCGCCCGGGACCTCGCGCGCCAGACGGCCGTCGCCGAGGGCGACCCCGTCGTCGGCGAGGTGGAACGGCGCCAGGTGGTCGACGCGCTCGGCGTGGCCGAGCTGTGGCTCGACGCCGCGACCGACCTGCCCGCCGCGGGTGGCCCCGTGCGGGTGTGGAGCCGCTCGGAGTGGGTCGAGAGCACCATGGGGACGTGGCGCACGCTCGCCGAGCCGGTCGCGGCATCGGTCGCCGACGCCCTCGCCGCCGCGCTCGCGTCGCAGGCGGGGGACCTCGCGGCGTTCGGCGGCCCCGAGGTCACGGAGGGCGCGCAGGGCATGCTCCGCCAGCTCGGGGGCGCGGTCTTCGGCATGCAGGTCGGCCACGCGGCCGGGACGCTCTCGCACGAGGTCTTCGGATCGACCGACGTCGGTCTGCCGCTCATCGCCGGCCCCGGGACGGCACTCGTACCGCGCAACGTGGCCGCGTTCGCCGAGGGGCTCGACGTCCCGGTGGACGAGGTCCGCATCTTCCTCGCCCTGCGCGAGGCGGCCCACGCGCGGCTCTTCACGCACGTCGGCTGGCTGCGCGGCCACCTCATGGGGGCCGTCGACGCCTACGCGCGCGGGATCACGATCGACATGGAGTCCATGGAGGAGGCGGTCCGCCAGATCGACCCGACCGATCCGCAGGCCCTCCAGGAGGCCCTGTCCGGGGGCGTCTTCTCGCCCGAGAACACCCCGGCGCAGCAGGCCGCGCTGACGCGCCTCGAGACCGCGCTCGCGCTCGTCGAGGGCTGGGTCGACGAGGTCACGGCTGCCGCCGCCGCACCGCACCTGCCGCACACCGTCGCGCTCCGCGAGATGCTGCGGCGGCGACGCGCGGCGGGCGGACCGGCGGAGCAGACGTTCGCGACGCTCGTGGGGCTCGAGCTGCGGCCGCGCCGGTCCCGCGACGCCGCCCGGCTCTGGGCCGAGATCGCGCGCGGGGGCGGCGCCACGGCACGCGACGCGGTGTGGGACCACCCCGACCTGCTGCCGACGCCCGACGACCTCGACGACCCGACGGGCTGGTCCGCGCGACGCGCGGCCGCGGGGGACGACCACGCGGACCTCGACCGCGCGCTGGCCGAGATCTTCGCGGCCGACGACGCCGCCGGCCAGGGCGGGCAGGCCCCGTCGGGCCCGACGCCGGAGGCACGGTCCGGCGAGGCCGCAGCGGACGAGGGCCCGACCACCTCCGACGACGACGGGACGGGCTCCGACCGGGCCTGAGACCGGCCCGCGAGCCCCTCCCGACGCCGGGCCAGCGAGCCGATCCCGACGTCGGGCGCCCGGTCGCGTCCCGGTCCTGGCTCAGGGACGCCGTGGGCCCGTCGGGTCGTCGACGTCGCCGGTCGTGACGGCCACGTCGTCGTCGGCCGGAGCCTCGTCGTCGGCCGGAGCCTCGTCGTCGGCCGGCCCGAGCTCGTCGTCGTCCTCGTCGGGCGGTGTCGCGTCGGACGCGAAGGCCCAGCCCTCGAGGAACCCCCGCGCGCGCTCGGTGCGGGGATAGGCGCCGACGGCGGCCCAGAAGTCGGGGCCGTGACCGCTGTGGATGAGGTGCGCCAGCTCGTGGACGAGCACGTAGTCCAGGACCCACCGGGGCATCCCCCGCACGCGCGTCGACACCCGGATCGACCCGTCGGACGGCGTGCAGGAGCCCCAGCGCCGGCCCTGGTTGCTCGACCACGCGACGCTCGTGGGCCGCGCGCGGCCACCCAGGTAGCGCGCGGACAGCTCGGCCGCGCGTGCCGCGAGCTGGTCGTCGGACGGCCGCCGTCGGCGGTCCTGCGCTGCGAGCTTGGTCACCATGCGGCGGACCCACTCGCGCTCCTGCGCGGGCGTGAAGCGTGCCGGGATCGCGACGACGGTCCGGCCGCCCTCCCGGAACGCGGTCACGGTCCGGACGCGCCGCGCGCTCCGTCGCACCTCGACGAGGTCGCCCTCGGTCGGCGCGTCGTCGTGAGCCACAGGAGCACCGTAGCGCTCGACCTGCGGCGCCCCGCACGATCTTCCCCAGGGCGCGCCGGAGCGCCCGAACGGCGTTCGTGCGCAGCGGCCACTACGCTGTCCGTCGCTGGGAGACGCCCGGGCCACCGCCCGCGGCTCCCCCGCCGGCCGGGTCGATCACGTCCGGTGCGCAAGCCTTTCGAACGGAGAACCTCATGGCCGAGACCTACAAGGGCGAGTTCTACTGCGTGAAGTGCAAGGAGAAGCGCGAGGCGGAGGGCGAGGTCGTCGTCGCCAACGGGCGCAAGATGGCCAAGGGCACCTGCCCCGTGTGCAGCACGAAGCTGAACCGCATCCTCGGCAAGGCCTGACGGACCTGCTGCACGAAGGCGGCCCCCTGCGGGGGGCCGCCTTCGGCGTCTCCGGGGCGCGTCGACCCGGCCGCGGGAGCCGCGCGGGCGGACCGGCGCCGCGACCCCGGACGTCCGCACCCGACGGCTCCTGTGGACAACCCGCGGCCGTGCGCGTCGACCACCACGCTGGGGGTCCGACGTGAGGAGGACCAGTGCGCGTACGACCGGGGATCACCGTCCTGTGGCGCGGGCCGACCCAGGTCCAGGTGGGCACGGACCCGAGGTGGGCGGTCACCCTCGGGCGGCTGACCCCGCCGGCCGCCCGCGCGCTCGCCGGCCTGGCGGGGGGCGCGGACGTGCGCGTCATCCACGCACGGCTGCGGGCCGAGGGGGTCGACCCCGAGGAGGGACGCGCCGTCGTCGCGCTGCTGCGCTCGGTGAACCTGCTCACGGGCAGGGCACCCGACCCCCCGGCGTCGCACGACCACGTGGCGTGGTCCCTCCTGGACACGACCGGGACCGCGACCGCGCTGCTCGGACGACGGTCGCGCGCCCACGTGCGCGTCGTCGGGCTCGGCCGGCTGGGGGCGGGGATCGCCGCGGCGCTCGCGTCGGCTGGCGTCGGGATGGTGGAGCCGGTCGACGACGGGCCCGTGACCTCGGCGGACGTCGGGGCGACCGGACTGCGGCCCCGCGACGTCGGCACACGGCGCGACGCGGCGGTCCGTCGGCTCCTGCACGAGCTCGCACCCCACGTGCGCACCGGGGCGGGGAGAGCGGACCTGGTGGTGCTCGTCGAGCAGCACGTCGCCGACCCGCGGCGCCACCTCGGGCTCATGGCGGACGACGTCCCGCACCTCGCGGTGGTCGCGCGCGAGGCGTCCGTCTCGGTCGGGCCGCTCGTCCGGCCCGGGGACGGCCCGTGCCTGCGCTGCGTCGAGCTGCACCGCGGCGACGCCGACGACGGGTGGCCGGCCGTGGCGGCCCAGCTTGCGGGTGCCGCGCGCCCCGTCGTCGGGGGCGAGGAGACCACGCTCGCCGCGGCGGCCGTCGGGTTCGCCGTGGCGCAGTGCCTCGCGGCGGTCGACGGGCGACCGGCGACCACCGACGGGGCGTCGGTCGAGCTCCGGCTCCCGGACCTCATGCCGGTCGTCACGTCGTGGGCGCCGCACCCGGACTGCGGCTGCGCCGGGCCCGTCGAGCGAGCGCGTCCGACGCGCGCGGTCCCCGTGGCGGGGCGCTGACCGCCCCGGAACGGACCACGGGACCCCCACCGGGGGGTGGGGGTCCCGTACGTCATGCCGCCGGGGCGGCCTCGTCCTTGCGCGGTCGGCCGCGGCCCCGCTTGCGCGGGACGACCACACCGCCGACGAAGACCTCACCACCCCAGACGCCCCACGGCTCCTCGCGGGCGACGGCGCCGGCGAGGCAGCCCGCTCGGACCGGGCACTCCTGGCACAACGACTTCGCCAGCTCGACGTCCGCCGTGGACTCGGCGAACCACAGCTCGGCGTCGTGCTCCCGGCACGGGATGAGGGTCGCGACCAGCCGGTCGAAGGCGTCGCCGTCGGCGGCGGCGGCGGGGGTGGTGGGCGTCGTGGGCCAGGGGCCGGATCCGCCCTGGTTCAGCGTGTCGAGCAGCGTCGTGAGCCGCACGATGTCCTCCTGGTGTCGGAGTTGGTCAGCTGGTCTTCTGTGCCGGGAACGGCGGACCTTCGCCGACCACCCGATCGGGTGGAGGAAAGACGAAGGCCGCGGGTCCCGAGTGGACTCCGCGGCCTGTGCTTGCTCCGGTCGTCAGACCGGGGAAGCCCCTGGGAGGGAGTCGAGCTCGGTGGCGTCGGCGATGGGGAGGCCGCCGCGCTTCGCGTCGGTGCGACCGAAGCCGTACCGGGAAGCGGGACGAAGGCCGCCCAGCCCGTCACGACGCCGCACGATCTGCGCGCCTGCGGGCACACCACGCCCCTGGAACGAGGTCGAGGTGGGCGCGACGGAACGGGAGAACGCGGACGTCACCACTGTCGTCATCTCCATCACGTGCCACCTCCTCTCGTTCCGGGCCCGACCTCTTCGGTCCGACCCCTGCTCACAAGGACGGGAGAAACCCTAGGACCGCGTCGTGAACGGGCACAACCTATTTATCCGACGAGTTCTCGACGAGTATCTCCCCGGTCCCGCAGCCGCTCCAAGAACTAGCCCTCGAGACCCGGCCGCGCGGTCACCGCCCCGACGACGCGCGCCCCCGACGGTGGGCCTCGACGACGGCGAGCAGCGACTCGCCGTAGGCCGTGCTGCGGGTCTGACCCATCCCAGGTACACGGGCGAGCTCGGCGGCGGTCGTCGGCGCTGAGGCGGCGAGCCCACGCAGGGTCCGTTCGCTGAGCACCATGCTCGGCGCGGTGCCGCGCTCCTCGGCGGTCGCACGCCGCCACTCCCGCAACGCCTCGTACAGCGCCGGGTCCGCGTCGTCGGGGTCGACGGTGGCCACGCTCGTCCGACCGAGGCCTCGGCCGGCCGGCGAGCGCACGTCGGCGCCCGTGCGGGTCCCGCGGCGGGGGGACGAGCCGTCGTCGGGCCAGATCCGGTCGAGGAACCGCGTGCGCCGCCGGTTCGACCGGCCGCCGGGGTTGCGGGCGCGCGCGTAGGACAGCTCGAGGTGCTCGCGGGCGCGCGTGATGCCGACGTAGAGCAGACGCCGCTCCTCGGCGACCGCCGCGTCGGTCTCCGCGAGCGAGATCGGCAGCAGGCCCTCGCTGAGGCCGGTCAGGAAGACGGCGTCCCACTCGAGGCCCTTCGCCGCGTGCAGCGACGCGAGCGTGACGCCGTCGACGGCGGGCGCGTGCTGCGCCGCCGCGCGCTCGTCGAGCTCGGCCACGAGGGCCGGGAGTCCGCTCCCGGGCGTCGCGGCGAGGTCGTCCGCGAGGGCGACGAGGGCCTGGAGCGAGTCCCAGCGTTCGCGGACCGCACCGCGCGCCGCGGGTGGCTCGGGCGTCCAGCCCGCCGTCGCGAGGACGTCGCGCACCGCGTCGCCGAGGGGTGCGTCCGCCATCGAGCGGGCGGCGCCGCGCAGCAGGAGGACGGCGTCACGGACCTCCTTGCGCGAGAAGAACCGCTCGCCGCCGCGCACGAGGTAGCCGATGCCGGCGTCCGCGAGCGCCTGCTCGAACGCCTCGGACTGCGCGTTGGTGCGGTACAGGACGGCGATCTCCCGCGCGGGCGTGCCCGCACGGACGAGTCGGCCGATGCGGGCCGCGACGCCGGCGGCCTCGTCCTCGTCGTCGTCGTACGCCGTGAGACCCACGGGGGGACCGGGGGGCCGTTGGGCGACCAGCTCCAGACCGCCGACCTGGTCCCGGCCCGCGGCCCGGAGCGTGCGGTTCGCGAGGTCGACCACCTGCGGGGTCGACCGGTAGTCGCGCACGAGCCGCACGACCTCCGCGCCCGGGTGCTTCTGCGTGAACGTGAGGAGGTGGTACGGCGTCGCGCCCGTGAAGGAGTAGATCGTCTGGCTCGGGTCGCCGACGACGCACAGCTCGTGGCGCCCGCCGAGCCACTGGTCGAGCAGGTGCTGCTGGAGCGGCGACACGTCCTGGTACTCGTCGACGACGAAGTGGCGGTACTGGCGACGCACCTCGTCGGCGATGTCGGGACGCGCCTGGAGGATGCCCGCGAGGACCAGGAGGACGTCCTCGAAGTCGATCACGCCGTGGTCGGTCTTGACGTCCTCGTAGGAGGTCAGGAGCCGCGCGACGGTCGCCGCGTCCTGGCCGGCCGGCGTCGGACGACCCTCCGCCGTGATTGCCGCCGCGTAGTCCTCCGCCGGGACGAGACTCACCTTCGACCACTCGATCTCGGACGCGAGGTCCCGCACCGTCAGCCGGTCCGTCGCGAGCCCGATCCGGGACGCCGCCTCGGCGACGAGCCGCGCCTTGTGCTCGACGAGGCGCGGGACGGCTCCACCGACCGCCTTGGGCCAGAAGTAGCCGAGCTGGCGCAGCGCCGCGGAGTGGAACGTACGGGCCTGCACCCCCGCGACGCCGAGGTCCCGGAGCCGCGTCCGCATCTCCCCCGCTGCTCGCGCCGTGAACGTCACGGCGAGGACGCTCGTCGGCGAGTACGTGCCGGTCTGCACGCCGTACGCGATGCGGTGCGTGATCGCCCGTGTCTTGCCCGTGCCTGCCCCGGCGAGAACGCAGACGGGACCCTGGAGCGCCGTCGCGACGGCACGCTGGTCGGGGTCCAACGCGTCGAGGAGCTGGTCTGCGGACATCGCAGGAAGTGTCGCAGGACCCGCCGACACGCGTCCGCGCGGGCCGCCGGGGCTGTGGGACGCGGACCGCCGCTCGGGAAGTACCGCGGCCCCGTCGTCGTTACCGTGGTGCACCGATCCCCGACGAGAGGCACGACGTGACCACCCTGCCCGAGCCCGGCACCGTGACGATGTACACGACGACGTGGTGCGGCTACTGCCGCCGCCTGAAGTCGCAGATGGAGTCCGCGGGCGTCGCGTACACCGAGGTCGACATCGAGCAGACGCCCGGCGCGGCCGAGGTCGTCGAGCGGGTCAACGGCGGCAACCAGACCGTCCCCACCCTCGTCTTCCCCGACGGCAGCGCCGCGACGAACCCGTCGCTCGCCGAGGTCCAGGCGCGCCTCAGCGCCTGACCCGCAGGGCGGGCGCGTCCGACGACCGTCCGACCTACCCGGCCGCGTGCCGGGTCAGTCGGACGGGCCCAGAGGGCCGCCGAACCACTGCTCGATCAGCGCCCGCGCGACCGACGTCCGCATCGGCAGGAGGACGTCGCCGGCGTCGACGGCCGCGGCGAGCTCGTCGCGCGTGAACCACCGCGCGTCGGCGAGCTCGTCGTGGTCGACGGTGATCCGCGTCGCTGTGGCCCGCGCCGTGCACGCGAGCATGAGCGACGCGGGGAACGGCCACGGCTGGCTGCCCTGGTAGACCACCTCGCCGACCGCGAGTCCCACCTCCTCCTGCACCTCGCGACGCACGGCGGCCTCGACCGACTCCCCGGGCTCGACGAAGCCGGCGAGCGTCGAGAACCGGCGGGCGGGCCAGTGGGTCGCGTGGCCGAGCAGCAGCCGGTCGTCGTCGTCGACGACGGCCATGATCACCGCAGGGTCCGTGCGCGGGTAGTGCTCGCTGCCGTCCGCGGTGCAGCGCCGCGTCCAGCCCGAGGTCGCGGGCTCCGTCCGGGCGCCGCAGCGCGGGCACCGCGGGTGCCGCTCGTGCCACGCCGCGAGCCCGACGGCCGTGGCGCCGAGGAGCGCGCCCTCGTCGTCGAGCAGGTGGCCGACGTCGCGCAGCGTGGCCCACGTGACACCGGGCGGGTCCGCCGGCCCGGTGGGGACGCCCTCGATGTCGACGTCGCCCTCGGTGTCGGGCAGGACGAGCGCGTGCACGGCGCCGCCGTCGGCGCCGACGCCGAGGAAGACGCGGACCGTGCCCTCGGGCGCGCGACCCGGGGCGAGGTGCGGGACGTCCTGCGGCGCCGGCGTGGCGAGCCTCGTCCCGGCGTCGTCCGCGTGGACCGCGAGCCGCCCGTCGCGCACGAGCACCAGGCGTGTGCCGGTCTCGCCCCAGCCGTCGAGCAGCGTCCGCGGGTCACCACGACGGTGCGCCGCGCGGTCGACGGTCCCACGGGCGAGCGGCAGCCTTGTCCAGTCCACGACCGTCACCGTACGTCGTCGCGTCGACGGCCCACGTCCGCGGAGCGGCGTGACGGGCGGACCGTCCGAGGAGGCCCGACCGCCCCCGGGCTCGCTCCCGGCACGCCCTCGGTACGGTCGACCGGTCCGCGGGTAGCGTTGGCCCGTGCCCCGCTCCCCCCTCACGCTCGCCGCGCTCGCGACCGTCGCCGTACCGGGCCTCGACGCGTTCGACGCCCGGCCGAGCGGCCAGACCGGAGGCGACGTCGACGCCGCGGTGGTGCTCGGGGCGGACGGCCGGCGGTGGGTCGTGCGGGCGCCGCGCACCCCGACGGCCGGCGCAGCGCTCGAGGCGGAGGTCGTGCTGCTCGAGGCGCTCGTGCGCCACGTCGACGACGGCCGGCTCCCGTTCGACGTACCGCGACCCGCAGGCTTCGCCCACCTCCCCGAGGGCGGACGCGCGATGGTGCACCCGCTGCTCCCGGGCCGGCCGCTGCCGCTCGAGCGGCTGGGGCCCGGACCGGGCCTCGCGGCGGACGTCGGTCGCGCGATCGCGGCGCTGCACGAGCTCCCGCCCTCGACGGTCGAGGACGCCGGCCTGCCGGTCTACGAGGCGGAGGCGTACCGCCGTCGTCGCCTGTCGGAGGTCGACGAGGCGGCGCGCACGGGTCGCGTCCCCGGGGGCCTGCTGCGCAGGTGGGAGCACGCGCTCGAGGACGTCGCGACGTGGCGGTTCCGGCCGACGGTGGTCCACGGGGACCTCTCGGCCGAGCACGTCCTGCACGTCGGCGACCGGCTGACGGCCGTCCTCGGGTGGTCGGAGGCGAAGGTCGCGGACCCGGCCGACGACCTCGCATGGCTGCTCGTCGCTGCGCCGCAGGAGGGGGTCGACCCGATCCTCGAGGCGTACCACCAGCGCCGGAACGAGCTGCGCGACCCGCACCTCGCCGAGCGGGCGCTGCTCGCCGGCGAGCTGGCGCTCGCGCGGTGGCTGCTGCACGGTGTCCGGGTCGACGACCCTGAGATCGTCGACGACGCGACGGCGATGCTCGTGGAGCTCGACGAGCACACCTCGGTGCAGGAGCCGCCGGTCGTCGCGGGGTGGGCTGTGCCGGTCGCGCCCGAGGACGACGAGTCGGTCCTCGGGGCGGGGCCCGAGGCGGACGAGGGCGCGGCGGTCGTCGGCGACGCGGCCGGGGCCGGGGACCGGGCCGGGCTCGAGGACCGGGCCGAGGCCGAGGGCCGGGCCGAGCGCTCCCCCGACGGCGGGGCGGAGGTCGGGCCGGATGCCGACGGCGCGAACGACGTCGAGGGCGAGGCGGGCGGTGAGACGCGCATCGAGGCGACGCCCGGGCGTGAGGCGCACGTCGAGGACGAGCACGTCGCCGACCGTGCGCAGCTCCCGGACGAGGCATCCGTGGCTGCCGACGGTCCGGACGCGGTCGACGACCTGGGCAGCGGGGACCGGCGGCCCCTGCGCTGACGGCACGCCGCATCGCCGGACGCGGCCCCTGGGCGCCTCGGGTGAGCGCAGGCCCGTGACGCGTCAGCCCGGTGCGCCGGCTCGGCGTACCAGGGCCTCGAGGTCCGCCTCGGCGAGCAGTCGACGTGGCCGGACCGTCTCGCCGCTGCCGACGTAGTAGAACGCGGCCCGGACCTTCTCGAGCGGGACACCGCGCCAGCGTGCCCAGGCGAGCCGGTAGACGGCGAGCTGCAGCTCGCGAGCCTCGAGCGCGTCGGGATCGGTGGGCGGGCGGCCGGTCTTCCAGTCGACGACGACGACGCCACCGTCCGCCTCGGGGAAGACCGCGTCGATGCGCGACCGGACGACGACGCCACCGACGGGTGTCTCGACGTCGACCTCGACGGCGCTGGGGACCCGACCCGCCCACTCGGAGTCGAGGAAGGTCTGCTGCAGCCGCGCGAGGTCGTCGTCGGCGCCGACCGTCTCGTCGTCGGCGCCGGGGAGCGCGTCGACGTCGAGCAGGGCCGCCCGGCCGTACCAGCGCTCGACCCAGGCATGGAACGCGGTGCCTCGCCGGGCGTGCACGGACGGGGCCTGCGGCACGGGCCGGCGGAGCTGCCTGGCGAACTGCTCGGCGTCCTCGGCGAGCCGCACGACGGCGGAGGCCGACAGGTGGGCGGGCAGGTGAACCGTGGACCTGCCCTCGCGCACGCGGCGTCGCTCGTCCACGAGCAGGTCGACGACCTCGTCGAGAGGTGTGCGGGACGTCCGCAGAGGCGGACCGTCCGACGCCGCTGCGGCCCGCACCACAGCGGCGGCCCGCTCGACGTGACGCTGACGTGCCGCCCCGAGCGGTTCGGGCTGGGGCCAGAGGGGCGGCTCGACCTCCGGCGCGGGAGGGCGGACAGGTGTGCGGGCCGCACCGTCCTCGCCCGGGGCAGCCGGGTCGGGCGCCCACGCGAGCCGTTCGGTGCGCACGTCCGGTGACTCGTCGAGCTCGACGAGGAAGCGGGACGGGGTGGCCGGCCGGACGCCGTCCCGCCACCAGGAGCCCGTGAGGAGGAGGGCGCTGCGAGCGCGCGTGACGGCCACGTAGGCCAGGCGGCGCTCCTCGTGCAGCTGGTGCGCGGCGGTGTCGGTCTTGAGCTGCTCGAGGCGGGCGTGCAGCTCCGCGAGGTCAGCGGCGCCGGTGAGGTCGACGTCGGGCAGGTTGTCGCGGTCGCCGCGGAGCGTCGTGGGCAGCGACCCCCGCTCGGTCGTCCACCCCGACGTCCGACCCGCGTCGGGGAACGACTTCTCGACGAGCCCCGGCACCGCGACGACGTCCCACTCGAGGCCCTTGGACGCGTGAACCGTGAGGAGCTGGACGGCGTCGGGGTCCATCTCGGCGACCGGCGCCTCGAGCCCGCGCTCCTCCTCCTGCGCGGCGTCGAGCCACGCGAGGAAGGCACCGAGGCTCGACACCTCGGCGCTCTGCGCGAAGGAGGCGGCGACCGCACGGAACGCGTCGAGGTTCGCGCGTGCCGTGGCGGGACGCCGTCCGGGGACCGCGGCGACCTCGATGTCGAGGCCGAGCATGCGCTCCGCCTCGGCGACGAGGTCCACGACGGCGAGCGACGTGTGCTGGCGGAGGTGACGAAGCAGCCGCCCGAGGTCGAGCAGCCGGGCGTGCGCCGCCTCGGTGAGCGTCCGGCCGTTCCTGCTCCGCCATCCGGGCCGGGGCAGCGAGTCGAGCGCGTCGACGATGCTGCGATCGTCGACGACGTCGGCCTCCGTCGCGAGCGGCTCGTCGGGAGGCGTCGCCTCGGCCGGTGAGCCGCCGCCCGCGGGTCGACCGCGGCGCCGCCCGGGCGCGCCGTCGTCGGCGAGCGCGGTGGCCCACTCGCCGAGCGCGTGCAGGTCCGCGAGCCCGAGCCGCATCCGGGGGCCGGTCAGCAGCCGCATCAGGGAGTCACCGCGCGACGGGTCGTGCACGACCTCGAGGGTCGCGACCAGGTCGACGACCTCCGGTGCGCTGAGCAGCCCGCCCAGTCCGACCACCTCGACGGGCAGACCGGCCTCGACCAGCGCGAGGTGGAGCGCGGCGAACTGCGAGCGCTTGCGGCACAGGACTGCGGCCGTCACGGGTGACCCGTCGGCGCGTCCCGTGGCGAGGGCCGCGCGGCGGGAGACGACGAACTCCGCGACGGCCCGTGCCTCGTCCTCGACGGTGTCCAGCATCGCCACGTCGACCGTCCCGGTGCCGGCCCCGGGACGCGCGGCGAGCACCGGCAGCTCGACCGCGGCGCCCGGCGTGCGCAGCGGCGCGGCCACCACGTTGGCGGCGTCGAGGACGGCGTGGTCGTTGCGCCACGACGTCGACAGGGCGAGCACCGCGGCCGGACGCGGCCCGTCGTCGTCGACGGCGGGGAACTGCTCGGGGAACCGCTCGAGGCCACCTGCGCTCGCGCCGCGCCACCCGTAGATCGACTGGTGCGGGTCGCCGACCGCGGTGACGGGATGCCCCGGCCGCGCAGACGCACCGCCGAAGAGGTGGCCCAGGAGCGTGAGCTGCGCGACGGACGTGTCCTGGTACTCGTCGAGGAGCACCACGCCGTAACGGCTGCGCTCCGCCGCGCCGACCTCCGGGACGTCCCGGGCGAGCCGGGCGGCGATCGCGACCTGGTCCGCGAAGTCGACGAGGTCGGCCTCGCGCTTGCGCGCGGTGAACTCCACGACCAGGTCGACGAGGCGCGACCGGAGGGCAAGCGAGTCGCGGACCTGGGTGACGAGCTGGGCGTGCTTCTTGAGCGGCTTGTCCCCGGGCGGCGCGTCGGTGAGCGTGTCGACGAGCCGGTCGCACTCGGCGCGCAGCTCGTCGGGTGTGCGCAGGTGCTCGGCGAGGGCGCCGGCGAGGTCGAGCACCGCCTCGGTCACGGTGCCGGGTGCGAGGTCGACGGCGAGGTCCTCGACCCAGTGCTCGACGACGTCCTGCGCGAGCTGCCACCGGGCCGCCTCCCCCAGCAGCCGCGACGACGGCTCGACGCCCAGGCGCATCGCGTGCTCGCCGACGAGCCCGGCGGCGTAGGAGTTGTACGTCGAGATGGTGGGGGTCACGAGCATCGCGCCGCGTCCGTCGCCCCGCTGCGCGCGGCGCAGCGCCCGGAGCCGGCGCCGGACCCGCTCGGACAGCTCGCCGGCCGCCTTGCGCGTGAAGGTGAGACCGAGGATGCGGTCCGGCTCCACGAGCCCGTTGGCGATCAGGTGGACGACCCGCGCGGACATGGTCTCGGTCTTCCCCGAGCCGGCCCCCGCGACCACGAGGACGGGCTCCAGCGGCGCCTCGATGACGGCGACCTGCTCCGGTGTGGGCTCGGGGAGACCGAGCAGCCGGGCGACGTCGACCGCGCCGAGACCCGTGTCGGTGACGGTCACGAGCCCACCACCCGGCCACCGGTCTGGACGGGGCACGACCTGCTGACGGGGCACACCCGGCACAGGTCGTTCTCCCGCGCGTGCATCGCCGACCTGCGGACCGTGCCCGCGACGTCGTCGAGGAGGTCGTCGACCCATGCCGGGTCGGCGTCGTCCGAGAGAGCGGCCTGCCGCCGTTCGCAGGGCTTGGCGTTGACCGTGCCGACGTAGACGAGGCTCGCTCCGGCGCTGCGCGCGGGCCCGACGACGTCCGCGAAGGCGCCGGAGTCGAGGGCGACCTGGTAGGCCCCGAGCTGTGCGTGCCGACGGGCCTCGGCCTCGGTGACGGCCTTGCGTCCCGTCTTGAGGTCGACGACCCGCAGCAGCGCGGACCCGTCGTCGGCCGTGCCCACGCGCTCGACGCGGTCGACCGCACCCTGGAGGACGACGCCGTCGAGCTCGACGCGGAAGGGGCGCTCGACGGCGACGACGTCGCCCGCTGCCGCGAGGTAGCGCGCCAGGTGACGCACCATCGACTCGGCCCGCCGTCGTTGCACGGCACCGACCCAGCCCTCGGGGAGCCCGAGCGACGGCCACCGTCGGTCGAGCTCGGCGAGCAGCTCGTCCTCGCCCCCGGCCGGTACGGCGGCGGCGACCTCGTGGACGAGGTTCCCGAGCGTCTGCTCACCGGTGTCGCCGGCCTTGCCGCCGGCCTCCTCGAGCGCCCAGCGCAGCGCGCAGGTCGACACCGACTCGAGCCGGGACGGGGAGAGGCGGACGGCGACGTCGTCCGGCCAGAGCGGCGCGTCGGTGCTCAGCGGGCGCACCGCGTACCACTCGTCCGGGTCGGCCCCGGGGACCTCCTCCGCGGCGAGACGCGCGAGCAGGTGCGCCGCGGGGTGCCGGTCGAGGTCCGGCTCGCCCGCCGCGACCGCACGCTCGAGCTCGGCCCTCGCCTGGGCGACGACGGCGCGGAGGTCGAGCGCGTGCGGGACGTCCACGCGGCGCGGGTCCGGCCCGTCGTCCGGTCCCGGGTCGACGAGGTCCAGCAGCGACGACGGCTGGTGGTCGGCGTCGTCGACGGCGGTCACGACGAGGCGACGTCGGGCACGCGAGACCGCGACGGCGAACGCGCGCAGCTCGTCGTCCAGGACGGCGGCACGCGCGTCGCGCACCGGGTCGTCGCCGGCCACCGCGCGACCCGCGAGCACGTCGACGAGCCGCTGCGCGCCGAGCATCGAGTCGCGGAGGCGCAGGTCCGGCCACGTCCCCTCCTGGACGCCGGCCACGACGACGACGTCCCACTCGCCGCCCGCGGCGCCGGCGGGCGTCACCACCGCGACCGAGCCCCCGACGTCGGCCTGCGCCGCGAGGGAGTCGGCCGGCAGGTCCTGGCCCTCGAGGTGCTCGAGGAAGGCGTCGACCGGCGCCTGCGGGAACCGGTCGACGAAGATCTCCGCGGCCTTGAACAGCGAGAGGACCGCGTCCAGGTCGCGATCGGCCCGCGCGCCGCCGGGCCCTCCTGCGAGGGCCGCGCGCCGCCACACGTCGGCCAGGCCCGACGCGGACCAGACCGCCCAGAGCACGTCCAGCGCCGTCGAGCCGGGCTGCACGGCCGCCTCGCGCCCGGCGGCCAGCACCGTCGTCAGCCGACGCAGGGGCCGGCGGACGAGCGGGGGCAGGTCGACGTCGAGCCCCTGCGTCAGCACCTCGACGAGCAACGGGTCGCTCGCGCGACCACCGCCCCCGGCGACCTCGTGCGCGCGCAGGGCGCGGCGGAGCCGTCGCAGGGCGACCGCGTCGAGCCCGCCGAGCGGGGACGTGAGGAGGGTGGTGGCCTCGTCGGGCGAGAGGTCCCCCGGGACGACGGACCGGGCCACCGCGAGCAGCAGCGGGTGCACGGCGGGCTCCGAGCGCAGCGGCAGGTCACTGCCGACGACCGCGGCCGGGACCTGTGCACCGAGCAGGCTCCTGCGCAGGTCGGAGACGAGCGCACCGGACCGCGCGACGACGGCCATCCGGTCCCACGGCACGCCGTCGTGCAGGTGCGCCGAGCGCAGGACGTAGGCCACGTACGCGGCCTCCTGCGCGGGCGACCTGAGGAGGGCGACCTCGGCGGTGCCGGCTCGGCCGTCGTCGAGCGCGACCGCGGACCGCTGGCGGCGGCCCGCTCCACCGATCTCGGCCGTGACGTCACGCACGACCGTGCGCAGCCGGGGCCCGTGCCGCCAGACGGTCGGCAGCACGACCTCGTCCGCCGCGAAGGCACCGAGCTCGACGGCGGGCGGCCCCACGGTCGCGCGGTCGACGAGCGCCGGGCTCGCACCCCGGAAGGTCTGCACAGCGCTGTCCGGGTCCGCGAGGAGCACCAGGTCGCTGCCGCCCTGCGCCAGGACGTGCAGCAGCCGCACCGTGGCTGCCGTCGACTCCTGGTGGTCGTCGACGACCACGAGCGACCAGCGAGGACGGGGGGCGCGCGGGACGTCGGCCTCCCACGACGCCAGCGCCTCCGCGGCCTCGTCGACGACGACCGCGGGGTCGAGGCGAGCCCCCACGTCGGGGGTGCCCGAGCGCAGCTGGGTGACCGCGAGGTACTCCGCGTAGACGTCCGCCGCGGCGACCCACTCGGGACGGGCGTGGGACCGGCCGAGACGGCGGAGGTCCGACGGGCCGAGCCCGCGCTCCGCCGCGCGCATGAGCAGGTCGCGCAGCTCGTCCCGGAACGCGCGCAGCGCGCGCGCCTCGGGCGGGACGGAGGCCGGCCACTCGACCCGGGCGCCCTCGCCGAGCGCGTGGCCGGCGAGCAGGTCGCCGAGGACGAGGTCCTGCTCGGGACCCGAGATCAACGTCGGCGGCGGGTCGCCGAGCAGCGCCGCTCGCGCGCGCAGGACCGAGAACGCCGCCGACGCGGCCGTGCGGACGACGGGGCGCCCGGTGGTCCGGCCGAGGACGGCGGAGACGCGGTCCCGGAGGTCGGCCGCGGCGCGCCGCGTGGGGGCGAGCAGCAGGACGTCCTCGGTGGTGACGTCACCCCGTGCCACGCGGTCCGTGACCAGGCGCACCGCCGTCGTCGTCTTGCCGGTCCCGGCGGCCCCGAGGACCAGCAGCGCGGGGCCGCGGTGGTCGAGGACCGCCTGCTGCGCCGGGTCCGCCGCAGGCAGCACGGCGTGCCCGACGGGCGGCAGGAGGGCGAGCGGCACGGCGGTGAGTCCACCACACCCCACCGACACGGCCGGCAGCGGCGCGCTCGTCCACAGGGTCAGCGACCCGCCCCACCGGCGCACCGCTCCCCGCCAGGGGGCACCCAGCACGCGGCGAGGCGCCGGCCTGGGCGCGCCCCCGACCGCCGTGGGGCGCCGCCCGGGTCGCGTCACCGACCGCCTCGCGGCGCCGCCCGGGTCGCGTCACCGACCGCCTTGCGGCGCCGCCCGGGTGCGTCACCGACCGCTTGCCGCACCCCCGCCAGCGCCCTGACCACCGCGCAGCGGCTCGACGGCGAACAGCGTCGTCGTCCCGGACACCTCGTTCGCGACCGCGAGCAGCGGTGTCCGCGTGGGCGACGCCGAGGCCGGGACGAAGGTGAGCCCCTCCGGCCCGAGGTCCCCGGCCGCGGCCAGGGACGCGACGCCGTCGTCCTCGACCGACACCGTGAAGTCGCGGTTGTTCACGTACGTCACGAACCGGCTCTCCTGGGGGACCGTGATGTCGAAGACCACCACGCCGCCGACGCGCTCCAGCCCGACGAAGGCGTACGTCCGGCCCCGCACCTCGCCGACCGTCACGCCCTCCGGCTCCGGCCCCTTGTCGTCGCTGCGGCCGTCCCCCGCCGACTCCGTGTGGTTCGAGTTGGCGAACCCGGGGACCGCGGCGGCGGTCACGCGCTCGAGCGCGTCGCCCGAGTCGAAGACCAGCCGGCCCTGCGTGTCCCACACCGAGAACGAGCGGGTCCCGAACGCGTAGAGCTCCTCGTAGCACGCCCCGTCCGCCCGCAGGCCGCTCGCCGTGGTCACGGAGAGGCGCCCCAGGTCCGCGTCGGCGGCGCGACCCACCAGCGGGCTGCCGTCGCAGATCGGCGGCACGCCGTCCGAACCCAGGTCCTTGACCCGGACCCCCTCCTCGTAGCCGCCCCACTCCCGCGCGTCACCCTCGTTCGCCGTCACGAGGTACGTCGCACCGCGCGAGGAGTACGCCGCGACCGCGTCCGGCATCGGCAGCCCGCGCAGGCCTGCGACCGTCCGGACGGCCGTGACGCCGTCGCGGTCGGACGGGTCGAGCCCGAACCCGTCCACCCCGAAGTCGCGGGGCGCGAGCGGGAGGACGTCCGTGACGTGCGCCGCCGCGAGGTCGACGACGGCGAGCGCGTTGGCCTCCTGGAGCGTGACGTACGCGGTCCCGTCGGCGATCGCGACGTACTCCGGCTCGAGGTTGGTCGAGACCGGCCGCGCCGGGTCCACGACCGGACCGAACACGCGCACGCCGGCGCGGAGGACCGACGAGCCGTCGTCGTACGCACCGAAGCCCGCCGTCCGGACCGCGTCCTGCGCCGGGACACCTGGGCGGGCGGGCAGGGACACGACGGACACCGAGCCCTCGGGGTCCACCGCGAAGTCGTCGTCGGGCTCGCCCTCGTTCGCGACGACGGCGGTGCGGCCCCGCGCGTCGAGCGCGACCATGTCCGGCTGAGCGCCGACCCGGACCGCCCCGAGCGGTCGCACCTCGGGGTCGTCGGCGTCGAACAGCACGAGCCACCCGGGGTCGGTCTTGGTCGGCGCCTCGACCGCGACGACGCCGAGGCCGTCGGCACGCACCGCGACGGAGTTCGCCACGGCCCCGTCCGGGATCACCGACCCGTCCGCGCTGCGCGTCCTCGCCGCGACGAGGCGACCCTCGGCCCGCGGTGCCGAGACGTCGCGGGCGTCGATCACGTCGACCGCACCCGCGAGCGCGTTGACCGTGAAGAGCCGGCGGCTCGCGGCGTGGAAGGCGACGATCTCCGCCGACGCCGCGTCGAACGCACCCGTCGCGTGGCTGCCGAGCGGCCGGAGGGACAGCGCGGCGTCGTCGGCGGAGAGGCTCACGGGCTCGGGGACGACGCCACCCGCAGCCGTGATGGCACCCCCCTCCGCGGTGGTGCCGGGTCCGGCCGGAGGTGCGGCCGGTACGGGCGCCGCGGCCGCTGTCACGGCCGTGGTGACGATCGCGAGCGTGGTGGTGACGGCGGTTGTCGGTCGACGGCGCATGAGGTCCTCGAGGTCCGGTCGTGGCGGACGGTCCGCCGGTCCGGACGCTAGGGGTCCAGGGTTGAGCCCGACCGACCTGCCGGTGAACGGCGGACGACGCGGGACCGACGGGCTCAGCCGGGGAACGGCCACCCGTTGGGGACGCACGGCGCGACCTGGATCGTCTGCTGCTGCATGACCGGCGCGACCTGCCCGGCGCCCGGGCAGCGCACGTGCGGCCGCCCGAGGAGGTGACCGACCTCGTGGTTGACCAGGTACTGGCGGTACTGCGTCATGTCGGTGAACTCGTCGGCCCCCCGCACCCACCGCATGTAGTTCAGCGCCGCGTGGCCGTTGCGGCCGCACGAGTAGATCGAGTGCGTCCGCAGCGGTGCGCACAGCGCGTCGACGGTGGCGGGCGTCGCCAGCACCACGCGCGCGTCCGCCTCGCCGGCCGTGCGCGCGAACGAGACCGACCCGTCCGCACCCCACCCGCGCGGGTCGTTGAGCGTGTCCATGACCATCCGCGCGAAGACCGCCCCGTCGACCGGGAGCGCCTCCTCGACCTCGACGCGGACCCGCACCACGCGACGGTCCGCGGCGGGTGCCGGCTCCTCCCCGGGCACGACGACGAGCACGCCGGTGCCCGACGCCGGGACGTCCAGCGCGAGCAGCCCCGCCGCCCGGTCCGCTTCCCCGAGCCCGTCGACGGCGGGAGCCGGCTCGGCGACCAGCTGGGGCGTCGGTGTGGGTGCCGGCGTGGGGATGGGCGTGGGGATGGGCGTGGGCGTCGTCGCCGGGCCTCCCGCGGCCGGGGCGGGCGTGGGCGCGTCGGCGGCCGGGGCCGCGCCGCCGTCGCGCTGCTCGTCGGGACCCACCGTCCCGGCGGCACCGACCTCGACCTGCTCCGCCTCCGCCGTCACGCCGGGCGCACCGCCCAGGCCGAGGGGGCCCTCGAGCGCGACACCCGCGCCGGCACCCGCGAGGACCGCGACGACGGCTCCGAGCACGACGGACCGCCCCGCGAACCGCCGACGACGCGCCCACGCCCAGGCCGGGCGCTCGCTCACGTGGCGGGCCCGGCGGGGTGCGCTCGGGCGGGGGACGATCACGCCCACATCGTGACACCCGCTCGGGTGAGCGTCATCAGGTGGGGTCGTCGCTAGCATCGGCGGATGACCGCGCCGCCCCCAGGCCGTCCGCGTGCCGCGCGGATGCCCGCGGGTGTGCGTCGGGCCCAGGTCCTCCAGGTCGCGCAGGGGCTCTTCGCGCGCGAGGGCTACCACCACGTGTCGATGGACGACATCGCGGACCGGGCGGAGGTCAGCAAGCCGGTCCTCTACCGCCACTTCCCGTCCAAGCTCGACCTCTACCTCGCCGTCGTCGACCACCGCGGGCAGGAGCTCGTCGAGCGGATCGACGAGGCGCTCGCGGAGGTCCCGGTGGAGGCGGGCAGCGGGCGGGCCGTGGTCCGCGCGATCGTGCAGGCCTACGTGGAGTTCGTCGAGCAGGCCGGCGACTCCTTCTCGCTGCTGTTCGAGTCGGACGTGACGCGGGACTCCGACGTGCGGATGCGGATCGAGCACGCGTCCGCCGAGGCAGGTCGCGCGGTCTGCCGCGGGCTCCAGGGCATCTCGGGCCTGCCCGCCCCCGAGGCCGAGTTGCTGAGCACCGCACTCATCGGCATGACGCAGGTCGCGGCGACGAGCCGGTACCGCCGCCGCGACGTCGGGGTGCAGGAGACGGTCGACCTCGTCACCGCGCTCGCGTGGCGCGGCGTCGCGGGTCTCGTCCGACCGGGGACCGTCGCGGAGCCCTGACCCCGCGGGCCGCCCGGGCGCGACCAGGACGCCGACCAGGGACCGACCAGGACGCCGACCGGACGCCGGCGGACCCCGCGCGCGACCACCCCGCGCTTCGCCCTCGGCGGACAGCCGCCTCCGGGGCCGCCCCGCGCGGGCGGCGGAGCCTAGGATGGCGACGACCTGAACGACGGCGAGGGAGTGGGCGTGGAGATCACGATCGGCGTGCAGAACGTGGCGCGAGAGCTGGTGGTCGACACCGACCGGACGGCCGACGAGGTGGCGGCCGAGGTCGCCCGGGCGCTCGAGACGGGAGCGCCGCTGCAGGTCACCGACACGCGTGGCCGCCGCATCCTCGTCCCGAGCTCGACGATCGGCTACGTCGAGATCGGCGGCGACGAGGCCCGGCGGGTCGGCTTCCACAACCTCTGACCGGACGACGACGCCCCGGGGCCCACGACGGGTCCCGGGGCGTCGTCGCGTCCGGACCGTCCGACGCCACTGTCTGCCGGCGCGCCGGGCGCGGGGTCCTCAGGCCGCGAGCCCGAGCCGGTCCATCCGCCGGCTGTGCTCGGCCGTGAGCATCGCGAAGAGCTTCTGCTGCGGGTCGACCGCCGCGTGCTCGGCCATCGCCGAGCCGAGCAGCGCGCGCATGTCGGCGTGGTCGGCGAGGACCGCCTGCGCGGCGTTGAGCGCCTCCCCCACGAGCCGCCTGCCCCACAGCGCGAGCCGGGACCCGAGCGTCGCGTCCTCCGCGACGGCGCCCGCGAGCGCCTCGACCACCAGCCGGGAGTGCGCCTCGTCGTCGAGCACGTCCTCGACGAGCGCGCGCGTCGCGGGGCTCGCGGCCTGGGCGAGCATCCGGCAGAAGTCGTCCGCGACGCCGTACCCGACGTACGCCTTGAGGAGCCGCTCCCACCACGTGCTCGGCACCGTGCGGGTGTCGAACTCGACCAGGACGCCGGCGTACGGGCCCATCACGCCCTCGAGCCCCCCGCCGAGCTCCTCGACGCGCGCCGTCACGCGGTCGAGCCGGTCCAGCGCGCCGCGGGCCATCCCGCTGAGCTCGAGCCGCTGGGCGAGGGTCGGGGCGAGCCCGGCGTCGGCGGCGAGGCGCGAGAACTCGGCGAGCTGGAGGTACGCGACCATCCCGAGGACGGCCAGGTCGGGGCGGAGGTCGCCGTCGTGCGTGGGGTCCTGCGCCTGGGCCTGGGCCGCCTGCGCGACGGTGCGGTCGGTCATCCCGCCAGGCTAACGCCGTCGACCGGGCGCGTTGTCCGACCCGTCCGATACCATGAGCACGTTCATTCGGTTGACCGGTCGTCCCGACATCACTCGCCCTGGGTCCTCGTACCCACCGGGCGCGCCTTGCGCGATCGGCTGCCGGCCCCATCCGCGGCGCGGCCCGCACGGCGATCGGTCGAGACCGACGCAGGCGCGTGTGGCCCCGCGGCAGACCCGTGAGGTTCCTGCATGCCCGAGCTGACCGACAGCCCCGACACCACCGACGCGACGGCGGAGATCGCCGAGATCGCCGAGGAGGTCCTCGAGGCCCCCGCCGACGCCCCCGTCCAGAAGACCTTCGCCGACTTCGGGATCCGTCCCGAGATCGCGGGGGCCCTCGCCGAGGCCGGCATCACCCACCCCTTCCCCATCCAGGCGATGACCCTGCCCGTCGCGCTCTCGCGGCACGACATCATCGGCCAGGCCAAGACGGGCACGGGCAAGACGCTGGGCTTCGGCCTGCCGCTGCTCGAGCACGTCGTCGCACCTGACGAGGACGGCTTCTCGTCGCTCCCCGCGCCGGGCAGGCCCCAGGCGCTCGTCATCGTCCCCACGCGCGAGCTCGCGGTGCAGGTCGCCAACGACCTCGAGACCGCGTCGCGCCGCCGCGCCGTCCGCGTCCTGCAGGTCTACGGCGGGCGCGCCTACGAGCCGCAGGTCGAGGCCCTCGGCCGCGGCGTCGAGGTCGTCGTCGGCACGCCCGGCCGGATGATCGACCTGATGAACCAGGGCCACCTCGACCTCACGCGTGCGAAGACGGTCGTGCTGGACGAGGCGGACGAGATGCTCGACCTGGGCTTCCTGCCCGACGTCGAGAAGCTCCTCGCCCGGACGCCCGCGACGCGCCACACGATGCTGTTCTCGGCCACCATGCCGGGCGCGGTCGTCGCGATGGCCCGCCGCTACATGACGCAGCCCACCCACATCCGTGCGACGGACCCCGACGACGACGGCGCGACGCTCAAGGCGATCAAGCAGGTCGTCTACCGCGCGCACGCGCTCGACAAGGTCGAGATGCTCGCGCGCATCCTGCAGGCCCGCGGCCGCGGCCTGACCATCGTCTTCGCGCGCACCAAGCGCACGGCGGCGAAGGTCGCCGACGAGCTCGCGACGCGCGGGTTCGCCTCGGGCGCGATCCACGGCGACCTCGGCCAGGGCGCGCGCGAGCAGGCGCTCCGCGCGTTCCGCACCGGCAAGATCGACGTCCTCGTGGCGACCGACGTCGCGGCGCGCGGCATCGACGTCGACGACGTGACGCACGTGGTCAACTACCAGTGCCCCGAGGACGAGAAGACCTACCTCCACCGCACCGGCCGGACCGGGCGTGCGGGCAAGACCGGCACCGCGGTGACGTTCGTCGACTGGGACGACATCCCGCGCTGGGGTCTCATCGACAAGGCGCTCGACCTCGGGTACCCCGAGCCGGTCGAGACGTACTCGAGCTCGCCGCACCTGTTCAGCGACCTCGACATCCCCGAGGGCACCAGGGGCACGCTCCCCAAGGAGTCCCGCACGCGTGCGGGCCTGGAGGCCGAGACGCTCGAGGACCTCGGTGAGACGGGCAAGAGGGTCACCCGGCAGCGCACCGACCGGGGC
>JAUZVJ010000034.1:0-36893 GCA_031844515.1 Actinotalea sp. AC32
GGAGCGGCTCAAGGACGTCGTGGCGGACGTCGCGGCCGCGACGGGGGTCTCGCGGCGCGAGCTGTACGCCGCGGCGCTCGACGCCCGCGCCGGGGGCTGACGCTCAGATCTCGCTGGACAGGACGACCTGCGCGCCCGCGGCGGTCATCGCGTCGCGCGCCGCGGCGCCCGACTCCACCGTGACGGGCACCGTGAGGTCCCTCAGCACGCGCGTCCGCAGGCCCGCCTCGACCGCGTCGATCGCGGTCGCACGCACGCAGTGCGACTCCGCGATCCCCACGACGTCGACGTCGGTGACGCCCGCGTCGTGCAGCAGGCTCGCGAGGTCCCGGCCCGACGCGTCGACGCCCTCGAAGCCCGAGTAGGCCGCGGCGTACGCGCCCTTCCTCACGCTCACGTCCGGCGCGAGGTCGGCGAGGGCGGGGTGCAGCTCGGCCTCGGGCGTCCCCGCGACGCCGTGCGGCGGCCACGTGTCCACGTAGTCGGGCTCGGTGCTGAAGTGGTCGCCCGGGTCGACGTGCCAGTCCTGCGTCGTCACGACGAGCGCGTAGTCGTCGCGCCGTGCCGCGGCGAACGCCGCGATCGCGTGCGCCACCGCGTCACCGCCCTCCACGGCGAGCGCACCCCCCTCGCAGAAGGTGGGCTGCACGTCGACGACGACGAGGGCGCGGCGCTCGGGCCGGGTGTCGCTCATGGACCCAGCGTAGGCACCGGGCGCGACGTCGCGGCCGGCCGCCGCGTGCGCACGACGGCGTCCGGTGCGAGGGTGCTGAGGGTGCGGGTGACGTCCGTGCCGAGGAGGAGCATGGTCGAGCGGATGCGGCGACGGCCCGGGGCGTGGGCCCGCTGCGCGGTGCTCGCGGCGGGCGCGTCCGCGGTCGTCGTGGGCTGCACGAGCCCCGGGCCCGGACGGACCCCGCAGGTCGCGACCGCGTCCGCGACCCCGTCCGCGACCACGGCGCCGCCGAGCCCGACCCCGTCGGGCGCGCCGACCCCCTCCGTCGAGCCGACCCCGCCCGTGGCCCCGGGCCCCGCGCTGCCCGACGCGACCGCCGAGCCGCAGGACGTGCTGACGGGCCTCACGACCCCCTGGGACCTCGCGTTCCTGCCGGGCGGGGCCGTCGTCGTGACCCTGCGCGACCCGGCCCAGGTCCTCCTGCTGACGGCCGACGGCGTGCGGACGCTCACCGGCCCGGGTGCCGACCAGCTCGTCGCCACCACCGCGACCCGGGGGGAGGGCGGCCTGCTCGGCGTCGCGGTGCCGCCCGACGCGGCGACGCTCGTCCTCTACCGGACGACCGACGGCGGGAACGAGGTCGTGCGCGCCGCTCTCGACCCCGTGGCCGCGACGCTCGGGGCGCTCGAGCCGCTGCTCACGGGCATCCCGGCGGCGTCGAACCACGACGGCGGCAGGATCGCGTTCGGACCCGACGGCCTGCTGTACGTCGCGACGGGCGACGCGAGCATCCCGGGAGCCGCGCAGGACCCGGCGTCCCTCGCCGGGAAGATCCTGCGCGTCACGCCCGAGGGTCAGCCCGCGCCGGGCAACCCCACGCCGGGGAGCCCGGTGTGGAGCCTCGGCCACCGCAACGTGCAGGGCCTGGGGTGGGACGACGACGGCCGGCTCGTCGCGAGCGAGTTCGGCCAGAACCGGCTCGACGAGCTCAACGTCGTCGTGCCCGGCGCGAACCACGGGTGGCCCGAGGTCGAGGGTGCGGGCGGCGCGCCGGCCTTCGCCGACCCGGTCGTGACGTGGACGACCGACGAGGCGTCCCCGAGCGGGCTCGCCGTGGCCGGTGGCTCCGTCTACGTCGCGGCGCTGCGCGGCGAGCGGCTCTGGGAGGTGCCGTGGGCCGACGGCGCGCCCGCGGGCGAGCCCGTGCCCCACCTCGTGGGCGCGCTCGGCCGGCTGCGTCACGTCGCCGTCGGGCCCGACGGCGCGCTGTGGGTCCTCACGAGCAACACCGACGGTCGGGGGGACGTCAGGGCCGGCGACGACCGGCTCGTGCGGCTGCTGCCGCCGTGACGTCGAGACCCGGTCAGGGCGCGAAGCGCTCGACGTAGCGTCGCTGGAGCAGCGTCTCCACGGCCCGCGGGTGGTAGCGCGCCCGCACCCAGGCCACGGCCTGGTCCGGGGCCACGCCGTCGAGGACCGCGAGGCACGCGAGCGCCGTGCCCGTCCGGCCGCGGCCACCGGTGCACGCGAGCTCGACCCGCTCCGTACCGGCCCGCTGCCACGCCTCGACGAGAGCCGCGTGCGCGTCGGCGCGGTCGGCGGGCGGCCGGAAGTCGGGCCAGCGGACCCAGCGCGACGGCCAGGCCGGAGCGGCGGCACCGACGGGCTCACGACCGAGCAGGTAGACGCCGAACTGCGGCTCGGGCCCCGCAGGCACCGGCCGGCGCAGGGCCCGACCGCGCACGAGCCGGCCGCTCGGCAGCGCGAGCACGCCCGTGCCGGGTACGGCGCTCCCGTCCCACGCGTGGTCCACGCGTCATGCTAGGCACGCCCCGCACCGTCGCCACCCCCCGAGGGCGCCGCCCGGGACGTCCGCCGGTCAGCGGTGACGCGCCCGCTCACTAGGATCGGGGCCCATGGCCCACATCCTCTCGGCGGTCGCGTGGCCGTACGCCAACGGCCCCCGCCACATCGGACACGTCGCCGGGTTCGGCGTCCCCTCCGACGTCTTCAGCCGGTACATGCGGATGGCGGGCCACGACGTCCTCATGGTCTCGGGCTCCGACGAGCACGGGACCCCGATCCTCATCGCCGCCGACGAGGCGGGCGTCACGCCGCAGGAGCTCGCGGACCGCAACCACCGGCTCATCGTCGAGGACTTCGTCGCGCTCGGCCTCGCCTACGACCTCTACACGCGGACGACGACGCGCAACCACCACGCGGTGGTGCAGGAGCTGTTCCGCGGCGTGCACGCGAACGGCTACGTCGTCGAGCAGACGACGATGGGCGCGATCTCGCCGTCGACGGGGCGCACCCTGCCCGACCGGTACATCGAGGGCACGTGCCCGATCTGCGGTGCCGAGGGCGCACGCGGCGACCAGTGCGACACGTGCGGCAACCAGCTCGACCCGCAGGACCTCGTCGACCCGCGCTCGAAGATCAACGGCGAGACGCCGCGGTTCGTCGAGACGCAGCACTTCCTCCTGGACCTGCCGGCGCTCGCCGAGGCGCTCAGCGCGTGGCTCGACGAGCGCGAGGCGACGGGGCTCTGGCGCCCCAACGTCATCCGGTTCAGCCAGAACATCCTCGAGGAGATCCGCCCGCGCGCCATCACGCGCGACATCGACTGGGGCATCGCGATCCCGCTCGAGGGCTGGCGCGAGAACCCGACCAAGAAGCTGTACGTGTGGTTCGACGCCGTCGTCGGCTACCTGTCCGCGTCGATCGAGTGGGCGCGGCGCATCGGCGACCCCGAGCGGTGGCGCGACTGGTGGAACGACCCCGAGGCGCTGTCGTACTACTTCATGGGGAAGGACAACATCACCTTCCACTCCCAGATCTGGCCCGCGGAGCTCCTCGCGTACGCCGGACGCGGGGACAAGGGCGGTGAGCCCGGGACCTACGGCGAGCTGAACCTCCCGACCGAGGTCGTCTCGTCCGAGTTCCTCACGATGGAGGGACGGAAGTTCTCGTCCTCCAAGAAGGTCGTCATCTACGTGCGCGACATGCTCGCGCGCTACCAGGCGGACGCGTTCCGGTTCTTCGTCGCGTCCGCCGGGCCCGAGAACCAGGACTCGGACTTCACGTGGTCGGAGTTCGTGCGCCGCACCAACGACGAGCTGGTCGCGGGCTGGGGCAACCTCGTCAACCGGACCGCGAGCCTCGTGCACAAGAACTTCGGCGAGATCCCGCCGCTCGGGGGGCTCGAGCCGGCGGACGCCGCGCTGCTCGAGCGCGTCGAGGGAGCCTTCGACGTCGTCGGCGGCCTCATCGCGCGCAACCGCATGCGCCAGGCCGTCGGCGAGGCGATGCGCGCGGTCTCCGACGTCAACCGCTACGTCTCCGACACCGAGCCGTGGAAGCTCAAGGGCGAGGACCAGCGCGAGCGTCTCGGCACGGTGCTGCACGTGACGGCGCAGTGCGTGGGCGACCTCAACGTCGTGCTGTCGCCGTTCCTGCCCTCCTCGGCCAACGCGGTCGACGTCGCTCTCGGTGGCGCGGGCGACGTGCAGCCCATGCCGCGGATCGAGGAGGTCGAGGACCTCGACGGCGGTGCGTCGTACCCGATCATCACGGGCGAGTACTCGGACGCGACGCCGTGGCGTCGTCGTCCGCTCGTGCCCGGGACGCCCGTGGGCAAGCCGGTGCCGGTCTTCACCAAGCTCGACGCGGCCGTCGTCGAGGAGGAGCTCGCCCGGCTCGAGGGCGCCGGGGAGGGCTGACGTGGGCCGTCCTCGCGACCGCTCGTGGCCGCCGGCCCCCGAGCCGCTGCCGCACCCCCTCGTCGACGACCACACCCACCTCGACCACGCGGCGCCCGGCGCGGGCGGGTTCGACGGCGCGGAGCCGCCGACGCTCGTCGAGCAGCTCGAGCGCGCCGCGTCCGTCGGCGTGACGCGCATGGTGCAGATCGGGTGCGACCTGCCCGCGGCGCGCTGGACGGACCGCGTGGTCCGCGAGCACCCGCAGCTGCTCGGCGGGGTCGCGCTGCACCCCAACGAGGTGCCCCTGCACGCGGGCGTGCGCGAGGTCGCGCCCGACGGGCTCGAGCCGGCGCCGCGCGAGCACCACGCCGTCGCGCTCGACGAGGCGATGGCCGAGGTCGCGGCGCTCGCGGCGGGCAACGACCGCATCCGCGTCGTGGGGGAGACCGGCCTGGACTTCTTCCGAGCGGGCGACGAGGGGCGCCGCGTGCAGCGCGAGGCGTTCCGCGCGCACGTGGCGCTCGCCAAGGAGCTGGACCTCGCGCTGCAGATCCACGACCGCGACGCGCACGACGACGTGCTCGCGGTGCTGCGCTCGGACGGGGCGCCCGAGCGCACGGTGTTCCACTGCTTCTCCGGCGACGCCGCGCTCGCCCGTGAGTGCGTCGCGGCCGGCTGGTACCTCTCGTTCGCCGGGACCGTGACGTTCGGCGGGTCGCGCGCGCTGCGGGAGGCGCTCCACGAGGTCCCGCTCGACCGGCTCCTGCTCGAGACCGACGCGCCCTACCTCACGCCGCACCCGTACCGCGGCCGCCCCAACGCCCCGTACCTCGTCGCCGCGACCGCGCGCGCGGTCGCCGCCGAGCTCGACGTCGACCTCGCCGACCTGTGCGCGACGGTCTCGCGCACCGCGGAGGACCTCTACGGCCCGTGGTGACGACGCGACACGCCGCGGGCCGCGGGTGAAACCGGGACCTGCCGACTACCCGTCGTCGTTGCTGTTCCGTTACCGTCGTCGGGGCCCCCGGGTGCCGACGCGTGCCGCGTCGCCGTCCAGGGCGCCCCTCCTGCCCCCGACGGACGGACCCACCGTGCACCTGGCCTCGGCGCTCGCCCGCGCACCGCGCTGGTCCGACCGTGGCCGCCCCGTCGCACAGCTGGCCGTCCTGTCCCTCGTCGTCGGGGCGACGACCGCGTTCGCGGGTCTGCACAAGACCGTGACCGTCGAGGTCGACGGCGAGGCCACGACGGTGACGACGTTCGGGCGCACCGTCGGTGACGTGCTCGTCGCCGAGGGCGTCGACGTCGGCGAGCACGACCTCGTCGTGCCCGCGCCGGGTGCGCTGGTCGCGGACGAGGGCGAGGTCGTCGTGCGCCGCGCTCGCGAGGTCGTCGTCGAGGTCGACGGCGAGGAGCGCACCGTCTGGACCACGGCGGAGACCGTCGGTGACGTCGTCGCCGAGCTCGGGCTGCGCGGCGAGATGCGGACGTCGGCGTCCCGCTCCTCGGCGCTCGGCCGGGCACCCGTCGCGGTCGCGACGCCCAAGACCGTCCACGTCGCCGTCGACGGCACGACGACCGAGGTGCGCACCTCGGCGCTGACCGTCGCGGACGCGCTGCGCGAGGCCGGCGTCGTCCTCGGCGCCTACGACCGGGTCTCCGTGCCGCTCGACGCCACCGCGGTCGACGGACTCGTCGTGGCCGTGGACCGCGTGGTGACCGAGGTGCGTTCGGAGCGCACGACCCAGCCGTTCGAGACGGTCCACGAGGAGGACCCGCAGCTGCTCGTGGGCGCCGAGGTCGTGCGCAGCGCGGGCGTCGAGGGCGAGCGCATGGTGACGTACCGCGCGCACCTGGTCGACGGCGTCGAGGTCGGGCGCACGGTGCTGCTCGAGACGACGCTGCGCGAGCCCGTCCCGCAGGTGGTGCGGGTCGGCACGATGGTCGCGCCGCCGCCGTCCGCGGCCGTCGACCCCGGGACCGCGCGCGCGATCGCGCTCGAGATGGTCCTGGCCCGCGGGTGGGGCGAGGACCAGTTCTCGTGCCTGGACTCGCTGTGGATGAAGGAGAGCGGCTGGCGCGTGACCGCCGAGAACCCGTCGAGCGGTGCGTACGGCATCCCGCAGGCGCTCCCGGGGACGAAGATGGCGACGGCGGGCGCCGACTGGCGCACGAGCGCCGCGACGCAGATCACCTGGGGTCTCGGGTACATCTCGGCGCGCTACGGCACGCCCTGCTCCGCGTGGGCGCACTCCCAGGCGCGCAACTGGTACTGACCGGTCGAGCGCAGTCCGACGGGTCGCGCCCCGTCCGTGTGACGTCCGCCACGACTCTTGGCGAGTGGTCACGAATGGGTTACGGTCGCATGTCGCTCCACCAGATGTGGGCCCCCGTGCGCTAGCGCGCACCACATCCGGTGACGCGTCCGCCGACGGCGGGACACGGAGCGACGGCCGGCCCCCGGGTCGGTGCTGACGGCCGGATCAGGGACCGGACCCGGCGACGCCCGCCTCCGTGGCGGACGACGCCGAGCCGGGGTGGTGTGACCCGCAGCGCGGATCGCCCGCCTCGCCGCTCCCTGTGCCCGGGTAGGACGACGTCTGGAACCCCGTGACCTTCCCCTCCCTCGGCCGCGACCCGCGGCAGCAGCCCACCCAGCAGACCTTCGAGCCCGTCTCGCCGCGCGACCCGGCCGGCCCCGCAGGGCCCGCAGCGCCCTCGGCGCCCTCGGCGCCCGTCGTGCCCGCGGCCACCACGCCCCGCACCGCGCGCGCCCGCCGCCCCCTCCTCGTCGGAGGCCTGGCCGCGGCCCTCCTCCTGACCGGTGGCACCGTCGCGGTCGCCACGGCCCACAAGACCGTCACGCTCGACGTCGACGGCGCCACCACGCAGGTGTCGACCTTCGCCGGCAGCGTCGAGGGGGTCCTCGCCGAGCACGACCTCGAGCTCGGCCCGCGCGACGTCGTCGCCCCCGCGCCCGACGAGGCCCTGGCCAGCGGCGACGAGGTCGTGGTGCGCCGCGCGCGCCAGGTGGTCGCGCTCGTCGACGGCGAGGAGGACCACGTCTGGACGACCGCGCTGAGCGCGGACGAGGCCCTCGTGGCCCTCGCGAGCCGCGGGCAGGACGTCCGGCTCATGGCCTCGCGCTCGGGCTCGCGCGCCGAGATCCCGGTCCAGCTCGACCTCGAGGGCCCGGTGGACGTCGTCGTCGACGGCCGGACCGAGCAGGTCGAGGACGGCTCCGCGGGCGTCGACGACGTCCTCGAGGGCCTCGGCATCACGCTCGGCGACCTGGACCGCGTGTCGGTGCACCGCGCGACCGCCGACGGCGGGGCGCGCGTGACCGTGACGGTCCAGCGGGTCGTGGCGCAGGAGCAGCCGACCGTCACCGAGATCCCGTTCGAGAGCACGACCGAGGAGACCGACGAGCTCTACGTCGGCCAGCGTCGCACCGCCGTCGAGGGCGTGGTCGGCGAGCGGACCGTCGTCCACCGCGTGATCCTGGTCGACGGCCAGGAGGAGTCGCGCGTGCAGCTCAGCGACACCGTGACGCGTGCCCCGGTCACCGAGGTGGTCCGGACGGGGACCAAGGAGCGCCCGAAGCCGGTGCCCGCTCCCGCGCCCCGCGCGTCGTCGTCCGGGTCGTCGTCCTCGCCCGCGCCCGTCGCGTCGACCGTCGGCGGTGACGTGTGGGCCGCGCTCGCGCAGTGCGAGTCGGGCGGCAACCCGACGATCGTCTCGAGCAACGGCCTCTACCACGGGCTGTACCAGTTCTCGGTCGGCACGTGGCAGTCGGTCGGGGGCTCGGGCCTGCCGTCCCAGGCGTCGCCGGACGAGCAGACCATGCGCGCCCAGATGCTCCAGGCGCGCTCGGGCTGGGGCCAGTGGCCCGCCTGCTCGCGCAAGCTCGGCCTGCGCTGACCGCTCACCCGGGCGCCCTGCCGCACGCGCAGGACCGATCCACCGCCGCCGCGGTCCCTCCGGGGGCCGCGGCGGTCGGCACGGGTCGGCACGGGTCGGCATCGGGGCGCCGGTTAGGCTCGCCCCCATGACAGACGCCCTCCTCGGCCCGGCCCAGGTCCGGGACCTCGCGGGGCGTCTCGGCATCCGCCCGACCAAGACGTGGGGCCAGAACTTCGTCGTCGACGCCGGGACGGTGCGCAAGATCGTCCGGACCGCCCGTGTCCAGCCCGGTGAGCGCGTCGTCGAGGTCGGGCCCGGGCTCGGCTCGTTGACCCTGGGGCTCCTCGAGGCGGGCGCGCACGTCGTCGCGGTCGAGATCGACCCGGCGCTCGCGCGGCAGCTGCCGTCGACCGTGGCCGAGCGGCTTCCCGAGGCGGCCGACCGGCTCGAGGTCATCGGTGCCGACGCCCTCACGGTCACCGAGCTGCCGGGTCCGCCGCCGACGGCGCTCGTCGCCAACCTCCCGTACAACGTCGCGGTGCCGGTCCTCCTGTCGTTCCTCGAGCGCTTCGACTCGCTCGAGCGCGTGCTCGTCATGGTGCAGGCGGAGGTCGCCGACCGGCTCGCGGCCCCGCCCGGCTCGCGCACCTACGGGATCCCCTCGGCCAAGGCCGCCTGGTACGCCCACGCGCACCGCGCGGGCTCGATCGGCCGCGCCGTGTTCTGGCCCGTCCCGCGCGTCGACTCGGCGCTCGTCGCGCTCGAGCGGCGCGACCCGCCGACGACCACGGTGAGCCGCGAGGAGGTCTTCCGCGTGGTCGACACCGCGTTCGCGCAGCGCCGCAAGACGCTCCGGTCGGCGCTCGCGGGGCTCGCGGGCTCGGGCGACGCCGCCGAGACCGCACTGCGGGCCGCCGGGGTCGACCCGAGCACGCGCGGCGAGCGCCTCGACGTCGTCGCGTTCGCCCGGGTGGCCGAGGCCCTCGCCGCGTCGCACGAGGCCGCAGGCGCGTGACGCCGCCGTCGAGCCCGCGGCGCGGCCGTGGCAGGGTTGAGCCGTGAGCCGATCCAGCAGCGAGGTCGTCGTCCGCGCGCCAGGGAAGATCAACCTGGCCCTCGGCGTCGGCCGCCGGCTGCCCGACGGCTTCCACCCGCTCGCGACGGTCTTCCAGGCCGTCTCGCTGCACGAGGAGGTCACCGCGCGCCCGGCGGACGGCTTCTCGCTCACGGTCGACGGCCTGCACGCGGACCGCGTCCCCACCGACGCGTCCAACCTCGCGCTGCGCGCGGCGCACCTCCTCGCCGACCACGTCGGGATCGACGACGGCGTCGCCCTGCACGTCCACAAGGGCGTCCCGGTCGCGGGCGGGATGGCCGGCGGGTCCGCCGACGCCGCGGCGACCCTGCTCGCGTGCGACGCGCTGTGGCGCACCGGGATGTCGCGCGACGAGCTCGGCGAGCTCGCGGCGACCCTCGGCTCGGACGTGCCGTTCTGCCTCGTCGGGCAGACCGCCGTCGGCCGCGGGCGCGGTGACCTGCTGACCCCCGCGCTGAGCCGGGGCGAGTACCACTGGGCGCTCGCGCTGCGCGACGCAGGACTCTCGACGCCCGAGGTGTTCCGCACGTTCGACGAGGTGGTCGGTGGCGTGGACGGCGAGCCGGAGCCGGACCGCCGGCTGCTCGCGGCGCTGCGCTCGGGCGACCCCGTCTCGGTCGGTGCGGCGCTCGACAACGACCTGCAGCCCGCCGCGCTCGAGCTCGCGCCCGAGCTGGCCGAGACGCTCGCGGTCGCCGAGGACGCCGGGGCGCTGGGCGTCGTCGTCAGCGGGTCGGGCCCGACCGTGGCGGCGCTCGGTCGCAGCCGTCAGCACGCCGTCGCGATCGCGGCCGCGGTCACGGCGGCCGGCGTGGCCGACTCGGTGCTGACCGCGAGCGGTCCCGTGCCGGGTGCGCGGCTCGTCGTCACGGAGCGCGCGAGCGTCGGGGACAGGGGCTGATGGCGCACCTGCTCGGCATGGACTCCGTGTCGTTCACCGTCGGCACGCGCACGCTCCTGGAGGACGTGAGCATCGGCGTCGACGACGGCATGCGCGTCGGCGTCGTCGGCCCGAACGGCGCGGGCAAGTCGACGCTCCTGCGCCTGCTGGCGCGTCGGCAGGAGCCCGACTCCGGCCGCGTGACGCATGCGGGCGGCGTGCGCGTCGGCCTGCTGGACCAGCGCGACGACCTCGCCGCCGGCGCCACCGTCCGCGACGTCGTGCACGGCGCGGTGCCCGACCACACGTGGGCACGCGACGCACGGACCCGCGGTGTGCACGAGGGCCTCCTCGCCGACCTGGACCTCGAGGCCGACGTCGCGCGCCTGTCCGGTGGCCAGCGGCGGCGCGTCGCGCTCGCGGCGCTGCTCGTGGCGGACCACGACGTCCTCATGCTGGACGAGCCGACCAACCACCTCGACGTCGAGGGGGTCGCGTGGCTCGCCGAGCACCTCGCGGACCGCTACGGCGGCGGCCGCTCGGCCGGGCAGGGCGCGCTCGTCGTGGTCACGCACGACAGGTGGTTCCTCGACGCCGTGTGCACGCGCATGTGGGAGGTCACGGGCAGCCGGCACGGGGACACGCGTGGCGGGACCGTGCTGCCCTACGAGGGCGGCTACGCCGCGTATGTCCTGGCCCGCGCCGAGCGCGCCCGCCAGGCCTCCGTGACCGCCGAGAAGCGCGACAACCTGCTGCGCAAGGAGCTCGCGTGGCTGCGCCGCGGCGCACCGGCCCGCACGAGCAAGCCGCGCTTCCGCCTCGACGCGGCGGCCGCGCTCATCGCGGACGAGCCGCCGCCCCGCGACAGCCTCGAGCTCGCGCGGATGGCGACGGCGCGCCTCGGCAAGCAGGTGCTCGACGTCGAGGACGTGACCGTCACGGTGCCCGTCCCGGGAGGCACGGGCGACGGCGCGACGAACGGCGACGGCGGCCCCGACGGCACCGACCCCGGAGGCGCACCGCGCGAGCGCGTGCTGCTCGACGACGTCACCTGGCGCCTCGGCCCGGGGGACCGGTTCGGTCTCGTCGGCGTGAACGGTGCGGGCAAGACGACGCTCCTGCGCCTGCTCACCGGCGAGGTCACGCCGCGCTCGGGACGTGTGCGGCGCGGCAAGATCGTCGTCGTCGCGACGCTCAGCCAGGACGTCACCGAGCTCGACGAGCTGGGCGACCTGCGGGCCGTCGAGGTCGTCGAGCGCGAGCGGCGCACGACGGCGGTGGGCGGCAAGGAGGTCACGGCGTCGCAGCTCGTCGAGCGGCTCGGCTTCGCGCGCGAGCGCGCGCAGACGCTCGTGCGCGACCTCTCGGGCGGTGAGCGGCGACGCCTCCAGCTGCTGCGGCTGCTCGTCGGCGAGCCCAACGTCCTGCTCCTGGACGAGCCGACCAACGACCTGGACACCGACACCCTGGCGGCGGTCGAGGACCTGCTCGACGGGTGGCCCGGCACGCTCGTCGTCGTCTCGCACGACCGCTACCTGCTCGAGCGCGTGTGCGACCGCCAGTACGCCCTGCTCGGCGACGGCGGCGTCAGGGACCTGCCGGGGGGCGTCGAGCAGTACCTCGAGCTGCGTCGCGCGGCGCGGTCGGCGTCCGCCGGCGCGCCGACGTCCGCGGCGTCCGGGGGCCGCGCCACGTCGCCCGCACCCTCGGGACCGACGGTCACGGCGGGACCGGCCGACGGCGCCGCGCCCCAGCCCAGCCCGGCGGAGGTGCGCGCGGCGCGCAAGGAGGTCGCGCGCATCGAGCGGCGCCTCCAGCGGATCAGCGAGCAGGAGGCGCGCGTCCACGCCGAGATGGCCGCGGTGGCGACCGACCACACGGCCGTCCAGCGCCTCGACGCCGACCTGCGCGCGCTCGCGGCCGAGCGGGAGCAGCTCGAGGAGGAGTGGCTGCTCGCGGCCGAGCTCGCGGGGTAGGCGTGCGGCGCGTCGTCGGAGGGCGGCGCGGACGCTCTCGGGTGGCCTGGCAGGTGGGGCCGGTGGCGCCAGGTGGCGTCGCGGTCGGCCCGGCGTCAGGCGTCGAACGGCGCCACGAGCGTGCGCAGCAGCGCCGCGAGCGTCTCGCGGTCCCGCTCGGGCAGGTCGCCGAGCAGCTCGCGCTCGACGCGCAGCAGGTCCTTGAGGGCCGCGTCGACCCGCGTGAGCCCCGCCGGGGTCAGCCGCACCAGCACGCCGCGGCGGTCGGCCGGCGCGGGCCGGCGCTCGACGAGGCCGCGCGCGGCGAGGCGGTCGATGCGGTTCGTCATCGTCCCGCTCGTCACGAGCGTCTGCGTCACGAGCGTCCCGGGCGAGAGCTGGTACGGCTCGCCCGCACGACGCAGCGCCGACAGGACGTCGAACTCCCACAGCTCGAGGTCGTGGCGGTCGAACGCGGTGCGCCGGGCGAGGTCGAGGTGCCGCGCGAGGCGGCTCACGCGCGACAGGACCTCGAGCGGGGCGACGTCGAGGTCGGGGCGCTCGCGGCGCCACGACTCGACGATGCGGTCGACCTCGTCGGTCACGACGGGCTCTCGTCGCCCAGGAGCGTGGGGTTGCGCTGCAGGTTCGACAGGCCGTTCCACGCGAGGTTGACCAGGTGCGCGGCGACCTCCGTCTTGGCCGGCCTGCGCGCGTCGAGCCAGTACTGCCCGGTGAGCGCGACCATGCCGACGAGCATCTGCGCGTAGATCGGCGCGGTGCGCGGGTCCAGGCCCCGCTTGGTGAACTGCCCGGCGAGCAGGTGCTCGACCTGCATCGCGACGTCGCCGATGAGGCTCGAGAACGTGCCCGTCGTCTGCGCGACGGGGGAGTCGCGCACGAGGATGCGGAAGCCGTCGGTCGAGGACTCGATGTAGTCGAGCAGCGCGAGCGCGGTGCGCTCGACGAGCGCCTCGGGGTGACCGCCCTGCTCGAGCGCGCGCGTGAGGGTCCCCGTGAGCGCCTGGATCTCGCGGTCGACGACGACGGCGTACATGCCCTCCTTGCCGCCGAAGTGCTCGTAGACGACGGGCTTGGAGACCTGCGCGCGTGACGCGATCTCCTCGACGCTCGTCCCCTCGAACCCCTTCTCCGCGAAGAGCTGCCGGCTCACGTCGAGGAGCTGCTCGCGTCGCTGCGTGCCCGTCATCCGGGCGCGCGGGGATCGCTTGGAGGTGGCCACGGCCCCCATCATGCCGTGCGGCGCGTCACACCCGGCGCCCGGGCGGGGCGGGTGCTGCGCTGCTGGCAGACTGGGCGGCGCGCCGGACCGGGTCGACCGGACGGCGCTGGTCCGCCCTGGTGTAACGGCAGCACGCAGGCCTTTGGAGCCTTGCGGTCCAGGTTCGAATCCTGGGGGCGGAGCCGAGCGGCTCCGCACGGGTCCACCGCGCCCGGGCGCGGTCCGGTCCGACGGTAGAGTGGCGCATCGCCAGGCCCATCCGCCGTCGGCCGCTGGACCAGCGCGCCGCAGGACGGCACACCCGACGGGAGCCCGAGTGACCACCCCACGCCCCGCCGCCGTCGTCGTGCTCGCCGCAGGCGAGGGGACCCGCATGCGGTCCGCGACGCCGAAGGTCCTCCACACGCTCGCCGGCCGCTCGATGCTCGGCCACGCCCTCGCCGCGGCGAGGTCGCTGGACCCCGAGCTGCTCGCCGTCGTCGTGCGGCACGAGCGCGACCTCGTCGCCGCGCACGCCCGTGAGGTGGACCCGCAGGTGCTCGTCGCCGACCAGGACGAGGTCCCCGGCACGGGCCGCGCGGTGCAGTGCGGGCTTGCCGTCGTCGACGCGGCCGCGCACGCCCGCGCGGCGCACGACGCGCACGAGGGCCGCGGTCTCGACGTGGTCGACGGGCCCGTCGTGGTGCTCGCGGGCGACATCCCCCTGCTCGACGGCGGCACGCTCGCCGAGCTCCTCTCCGCGCACGTCGCCGACGGCAACGCCGTCACGGTCCTGACCACCGAGGTCGAGGACCCGACGGGCTACGGCCGCGTCCTCCGCGAGGAGGGCACGGGTGCGGTGCTCGGCGTCGTGGAGCACAAGGACGCCGACGACGCGCAGCGCGCGATCCGCGAGATCAACTCCTCGGTCTACGTCTTCGACGCCGCGGTCCTGCGCTCGGCGCTCGGTCGCCTGGGCCGGGACAACGCGCAGGGCGAGGTCTACCTGACGGACGTGCTCGCGATCGCGCGCGCCGACGGCGGGGCGGTGCGCGCGCTGCGTGTCGACGACCCGGTGCTGGTCGAGGGGGCCAACGACCGCGCGCAGCTCGCGGTGCTGCGCGCCGAGCTCAACCGGCGGGTCGTGACGGAGTGGATGCTCGCGGGCGTGACCGTCGTCGACCCCGCGACGACGTGGGTCGACGTCGAGGTCGAGCTCGCGCAGGACGTCACGGTGCTCCCGGGGACGCAGCTGCTCGGCCGCACGCGCGTCGGTCGCGGCGCCGTCGTCGGGCCCGACACGACGCTGACGGACGTCGAGGTCGGCGAGGACGCCACGGTCGTCCGGACGCACGGGTCGTCGTCGCGCATCGGCGCGGGCGCGACCGTCGGGCCCTTCTCCTACCTCCGGCCCGGCACGGTCCTGGGCGAGGCGGGCAAGATCGGCGCGTACGTCGAGACGAAGAACGCCGAGATCGGCGCGCACTCGAAGGTCCCGCACCTGTCGTACGTCGGCGACGCGACGATCGGCGACCACAGCAACGTCGGCGCCGGGACGATCTTCGTCAACTACGACGGCGTGACGAAGAGCCGGTCGACCGTGGGCTCGCACGTGCGGATCGGGTCGGACAACGCGATCGTCGCGCCGGTCGAGATCGGTGACGGCGCCTACACCGGGGCGGGCTCGGTCATCCGCCACGACGTCCCGGCGGGCGCCCTCGGCATCAACACCGCGCCCCAGCGCACGATCGAGCGCTGGGTGCTGCGGCGTCGGCCGGGCACCGGCTCCGCGGACGCCGCCCGCGCCGCTCTCGGCTCGTTCGACGACGAGCCCGAGCTGTCCCCCCAGGCCCAGCAGGAGCTCGCTCGCGGCCAGGCCGCGGGCCAGGACCGCTGACACGTCGTCCGACCCGCACGAGAGAAGGCTCCGAGCACATGACCGGGATCACGAGCAGCGACGGCGAGAAGCGACTCGTCCTGATGTCCGGACGGGCGCACCCCGAGCTGGCCGAGGACGTGGCCCGGGAGCTCGGCGTCGAGCTGCTGCCGACGACGGCGTACGACTTCGCCAACGGCGAGATCTACGTGCGGTTCTCCGAGAGCGTCCGCGGTACGGACGCGTTCGTCCTGCAGAGCCACACGGCGCCGATCAACCAGTGGATCATGGAGCAGCTGCTCATGGTCGACGCGCTCAAGCGCGCCTCGGCCAAGACCATCACGGTCGTGCTGCCGTTCTACGGCTACTCGCGCCAGGACAAGAAGCACCGCGGCCGCGAGCCGATCTCGGCCCGCCTCGTCGCGGACCTGTTCAAGACCGCGGGCGCCGACCGGCTCATGAGCGTCGACCTGCACGCGGCGCAGACCCAGGGCTTCTTCGACGGGCCCGTCGACCACCTCTGGGCGATGCCGCTCCTGGTCGACTACGTCCGCACGCGCGTGGACCCGACCAACGTCGCGGTGGTCTCGCCCGACGCGGGGCGCATCCGCGTCGCGGAGCAGTGGGCCGCGAAGCTCGGCGGCTGCCCGCTGGCCTTCATCCACAAGACGCGCGACATCCGCCAGCCGAACAAGGCCGTCGCGAACCGCGTCGTGGGCGAGGTCGAGGGGCGCACGTGCATCCTCACCGACGACCTCATCGACACCGGCGGCACGATCGCCGAGGCCGTCCGGGTCCTGCTCGCGGCGGGGGCGCGCGACGTGATCGTCGCCGCGACCCACGGCGTGCTGTCCGACCCCGCTGCGCACCGCCTCCAGGAGTGCGGCGCACGCGAGATCGTCGTGACGGACACCCTGCCGATCAGCGAGGACCGCCAGTTCGACAAGCTCACCGTGCTGTCGATCGCGCCGCTCCTCGCGCGCGCGATCCGTGAGGTGTTCGACGACGGCTCCGTCACGTCGCTGTTCGACGGCGCCTCCTGACGCCCGCCCCCGGCCGGGGGAGCCGCCCAGGCGGGGCGGGCCCCGGGTGGCCGGGACGGGATGCGGTAGGCTCGTGGGCTGTTGCCTCGGCGAGGGACGTCGGACGGCCGGGCGGAGCGCGGCACCAGCAGGACCGGTGCGCGACCGCCGACGAGCCACCACCGCACAGCGGGACCGACTCCGTGATTGACGCGGCGGTCGTCCTGCGCGTCCGTCCTGCGTCCCGCGCCGAGGCCACCGCCGCGTACCACCCCGGTGCCGGCGACCACCGTCACCGCTCGCGCCGCCGGCACCGACCGTGCCGTCCGAACCACCAGGAGCCACCGTGTCCGAGACCAAGCTGACCGCCAGCGCCCGCACCGAGTTCGGCAAGGGTGCCGCGCGCCGCATCCGCCGCGCGCACCAGATCCCCGCCGTCGTCTACGGCCACGGCGAGGAGCCGCTGCACATCACCCTCCCGGGCCACGAGACGATGCTCGCGCTCAAGCACGCGAACGCGCTCCTCGCGATCGACCTCGACGGCTCGACGCAGCTCGCCATCGCGAAGGACGTCCAGCGCGACCCGGTCAAGAACGTCATCGAGCACGTCGACCTCCTCGCCGTGCGCAAGGGCGAGAAGATCTCGGTCGAGGTCCCGGTGCACGTCGTCGGCGAGGCCGCCGGCGGCGCGCTCGCGATGGTCGAGTCGCAGACGCTGCACGTCGAGGCCGAGGCCACGCACCTGCCCGAAGGCTTCGAGGTGTCGGTCGAGGGTCTCGAGGCCGGCGCGTCCGTCACCGCCGGTGAGGTCGCCCTCCCGTCGGGCGTGACGCTCCTGACGGACCCCGAGACGGCCGTCGTCGTGCTCAGCGCGCCGCAGGTCGACGAGGGTGCCGCGGAGGGCGAGGCGGAGGCCGAGTCCGGCGCCGCCGAGCCGGCCGAGGCCGCCGAGGAGGCCGGCGAGGAGGCCTGATCCCCTCCCGCACCCGTCGCGACGCCCGGCCCCCGGTGGGGTCCGGGCGTCGCCCGCTGCTCCAGGAGGCACGACCATGAGCGGTCCGACCGGACAGAGCACCACGGGCGCCACCGGCACCGCGGGCGCCCCGTGGCTCGTCGTCGGGCTCGGCAACCCCGGACCGTCGTACGCGGGCAACCGGCACAACGTGGGTCAGATGGTCCTCGACGAGCTCGCGCGCAGGACGAGGGGCACGTTCGGCAACCACCGCAGCCGCGCCCAGGTCGCCGACGTGCGGCTCGGCGTGCTGCCGGGCGGCGTCCCGGGACCGCGCGTCCTGCTCGCCAAGCCGACGTCGTACATGAACGTCTCGGGTGGCCCCGTCGCCTCGCTCGCGCAGTACCTCCAGGTCCCGGCGGACCGCGTCGTCGTCGTGCACGACGAGCTCGACATCCCGTTCGCGCAGGTGCGTCTCAAGTCGGGCGGCGGCGAGGGCGGCCACAACGGTCTGCGGAGCATCTCCTCGGCGCTGGGCACCAAGGACTACGTCCGGGTGCGTGTCGGCATCGGCCGCCCGCCCGGCCGGACGGACCCCGCCGACTTCGTCCTCAAGGACTTCGGGACGGTCGAGCGCAAGGAGCTCCCGTGGCTCCTGGACGCCGCGGCCGACGCCGTGGAGATGGTCGTCACCGACGGCCTCACGGCCGCGCAGCAGCGCTTCCACTCGCCGGCATGAGCCGGCCCACCGGTCAGCGGGAACCGCCCGCGGACTGGTCCGGAGCCCGACGTGGGTTCCGTCACACCTGTGTGCCAACCGGGTGAAATCCGGACAACCAGGGTGTCTCGGGCGATTGCCCAGGTATAGCCTCGGAGCGCTCGAAGGACCGCTGGGAAGGGGAGGCCGAGTGACGCTCGCCGTCGACCGCGAAGCAGTCCTGGATGGCCAGGACCGCCGCGCCCGCGCTGTGGAGCCCCGGAGGTCGTGGGCGTCCGCGCAGCCGTTCGAGACGCGGCAGACGCCGCACAACGTCCCGCACGCCGTCCGGCGGTGGGCGGACGTCGCCGTCGGCTACCGGCTCCGTGTGCTGCTGACCGACGCCGCCGTGGCGACCGGTGTGGCCGGCGCGCTCCTGCCCGGCCTCTACGGCGTCACGCCGCGGACCGTCGGCCTCGTCGTCGCGACGGCGCTGGGCTTCTGCCTGCTCGTCATGGTCGGCAAGGGCTACGACCTGCGCCACCTCGGTGACGGTCCGACCGAGTTCCAGGCGCTGCTGCGCGCCGGTGCCGGCAGCGCGGTCCTCCTCATGGCGGGCAGCTACAGCATCAAGGCCGAGATCCCGCGGACCCTCGTGTTCGTGGGCGTCCCGCTCATCGCGCTCCTCGCGTTCGCAGCGCGCTACGCGCTGCGCAAGGTCCTGCACCGGGCGCGCGTCGAGGGCGACTGCATGAAGCGCACCGTCGTCGTGGGCGACCCGGCGGCGGTCGGTCGCGTCGTGGCGGACCTCGCGCGGGAGCCCTACCACGGCTACCACGTGACGGGCGTGTGCCTGCCGGGCGTCGACGACGACGCCGTGCAGCCCGACGTGCCCGTCGTGGGCGCGATCGCGGACGTGCCGCAGGTCGTGGCCGACCGTGCCGTCGAGGTCGTGGTCGTGGCCGGGTCGCCGCTGAGCGGCGAGGCGCTGCGGCGCCTGTCGTGGGCGCTCGACCGGGCCGGTGCGCAGCTCGTCGTCGCGCCCGACCTCCAGGAGGTCACGAGCCCGCGCCTGAGCGTCCGCCCGGCGGCGGGCCTGTCCCTGCTCGAGGTCGAGGTCGGCGCACCGCGCGGCCGGATGGTCGGCAAGACGCTGGTCGACCGCACGCTCGGCACGATGTTCCTGCTGGCGGCCGCGCTGCCGCTCGGTGTCGCGGCGCTGCTCGTCCGCCTCACGTCGCCCGGTCCCGCGTTCTACACGCAGACCCGCGTCGGCGTGGACGGCGTGCCCTTCACGCTCTACAAGCTCCGCAGCATGTACGTCGACGCGGACGCCCGGCGTGCCCGGCTCGCGGACCAGGACGAGGGTGCCGGCGTGCTGTTCAAGATGAAGCACGACCCGCGCGTCACGCCGGTCGGTCGCGTGCTGCGCCGGTTCTCGATCGACGAGCTGCCCCAGCTCTTCAACGTCGTGCGTGGCGACATGTCGCTCGTCGGACCCCGTCCGCCGCTCCTCGAGGAGGTCGCGCGGTACGAGGACCCGGTCCAGCGCCGGCTGCGCGTGAAGCCCGGTCTGACCGGCCTCTGGCAGGTCTCGGGCCGCTCGGACCTGTCGTGGGAGGAGTCGGTCCGGCTCGACCTGCGCTACGTCGACAACTGGTCCCTCGCGATGGACCTCATGATCCTCTGGAAGACCGCTCGCGCCGTCGTCACGGGGTCAGGGGCCTACTGAGAACCCGCGCACCGGACGCCCGATCACCGTCCCCCGTGGTCGGGCGTCCGTGTGCGTCGCCGTTGCTCCGATCGGGTGACGACGATCACGTCTGACGCGTACCGGGGGCGAGAGTGGTGCCGTGGAGCACCGACGCAGCAGCAGCCCGGCGGCAAAGGGGCCGGCGGAAGACGGAGGCACGGCTGTGAGGATCGCGCTGGTCGGCACCCGGGGGGTGCCGGCCCGGTACGGCGGCTTCGAGACGTGCGTCGAGGAGGTCGGCAGCCGCCTCGCAGCCCGCGGCCACGAGGTCACCGTGTACTGCCGGCGCGTCGACGGTGAGGACGAGCGCGCGGAGCACCTCGGCATGCGGCTCGTGCACCTCGCGGCCGTGCGCAGCCGCTCGCTCGAGACGCTGAGCCACACCGGCCTGTCGGTCGCGCACCTCGCGCGCCACGGCGCCGACGCGGCGATCGTGTTCAACGCCGCGAACGCCCCGTGGCTGCCCGTGGTGCGCGCGGCCCGGATCCCGGTGGCCACGCACGTGGACGGCCTCGAGTGGAAGCGCGCGAAGTGGGGCGGGGCCGGCAAGCGGTACTACCGCCGTGCCGAGTCGCTCGCGGTGCGCTGGTCCGATGCGCTCATCGCCGACGCGCAGGGGATCCAGGACTACTACCGCGAGCGGTTCGACGTCCCCACCGACCTCATCACGTACGGCGCCCCCGTCGTGCCCCAGGTGTCGGACCGGCTGGTCGAGCTGGACCTCGTCGCCGACGGGTACCACCTCGTCGTCGCGCGCTTCGAGCCCGAGAACCACGTCGACGTCATCGTGGACGGCTACCGGCGCAGCGGCGCGCGGCTGCCGCTCGTCGTCGTGGGCTCGGCGCCCTACTCCGACGCCTACACCGCGCAGGTCCACGCGCTCGCCGACGAGCGGGTCCGGTTCCTCGGCGGGGTCTGGGACCAGGAGCTGCTGGACCAGCTCTACGCGAACGCACGCACCTACCTGCACGGGCACTCGGTCGGCGGGACCAACCCGTCGCTCCTGCGCGCGCTCGGCGCGGGCACCGCGACGACGGCGTTCGACGTGTCCTTCAACCGCGAGGTGCTCGGTGCGAGCGGGCGCTGGTTCACCACGTCCGAGGACGTGGCGCGCGAGGTCGAGTTGGCCGAGGAGGACGTCGTCGGGACGCGGCGGCGCGCGGCCGCGGCGCTCGTCGAGGCGGCGCGGTACGACTGGGACGACGTCGCGTCCCGCTACGAGGACCTGTGCCGCCGGCTCGCCGGCGGCGCGGGTGACGACGGCACGGCACGCCGGACGTCGTCGGCCACGAGGGGAGCGTGAGGACGGTGCGCGTGTCGCACGAGCAGGCAGGGGCTGAGCCCGGACCGGTCGCCACGGCGGCACCCGGCGCAGCCGCCCGGACGACGGCAGGTGCCGGGGCCGGCGGGGCGACCGCCCGCGGCGACCGGTCCGCGGCGACCGGTGAGTCCTACCGCGACGTGGTGCGCCGGCTCGCCTCGGCGCAGAAGGCCGCGGCGCCCGGGGCGCCCGCGTACTCGATCCTCGTCAACCGGCCGCTCGGCCGGCTCCTCGCGGCCTGGGCGTACCGCCGCGGGCTGACGCCCGACGCCGTGACCGGCATCAGCGCCGCGTTCACGTTCAGCGGCATCGCGCTCGTCGCGCTCGTCGGGCCGGGCGCGCTCACGGCCGTCCTGGTCCCGCTCGCCCTCGTGGTCGGCTACGCGTTCGACTCGGCCGACGGCCAGGTCGCGCGGCTGCGGGGCGGCGGGAGCGTCGCGGGTGAGTGGCTCGACCACGTGGTGGACAGCATCAAGATCTCGACGCTGCACCTCGCGGTGCTCGTCATGGCGTACCGCTTCCTCGACCTGCCCTCCGAGGCGTGGCTGCTCGTGCCCGTCGGGTTCACGGCCGTGGCGGCCGTCTCGTTCTTCGCGATGATCCTCAACGAGCAGCTCAAGCGCGGCGTCTCGGCGCGCACGGGCGTGCCGACGCCGCCGCCCGCGCCCGTCCCCCTGCTGCGGCGCCTGCTCGTGCTGCCGACCGACTACGGGATCCTCTGCGTGGTCTTCGTCCTGCTCGCGGTCCCGCAGGCCTTCGTCTGGGCCTACACGCTCCTGTTCGCCGGCTGCGCGGGCCATCTCGTGCTCGCGCTGCTCAAGTGGCGCCGTGACATGGTGCGCCTCGCCCGGACGGCGACGTCCCGTGCGTGACGTCCGCCGCGCCGCCGCGCTGCTCGCCGCGGCGCTGCTGCTCGGGGGCTGCACGGCGGACGAGTCCGAGGGCGAGCCGAGCCCCACGGAGTCCTCGCCGTCGTCGTCCGGCTCGCCCTCGGCAACCGCGAGCCCCGACGCGAGCGACGAGCCCGAGGAGCCCGAGGAGCCCGAGGAGCCCGAGGAGCCCGGCGGCGACGCGGGCGCCGACACGGGTGGCGACACGGGCGGCTCCGACTCCGCGGGCGGGGCGCCCGACGGCGTGCTGCCCACCGCCGAGCCGGTCCCGCTCGAGGAGACCGCGGACTTCGGGACGGGCGTGACGTCCGAGCTCGCCGCGGTCGAGGCGATCACGGCCGAGGCGCAGGGCCCGGGCGAGCGGTCGGGGCCCGCGCTCTCGTTCACGGTCGAGCTGACCAACTCGACCGGTGCCGCCGTCGACCTCAGCGCCGTCACGGTCAACCTCACCGATGACGAGGGCAACCCCGGGCTGCCCATGCTCGGCCCGCCGTCCGACCCGTTCTCGGGGACCCTCGGCGCGGGCGACTCCGTCACCGGGGTCTACGTGTTCGCCGTGGACGAGGGGTCGCGCTCGACCGTCGCCCTCGAGGTCAGCTACTCGACGCAGGCGCCCGTCGTCGTCTTCCGGGGCAGCCCCGCCGACGTCTGACGGAGGGCGACGCGCGGCCCGTGGTGCGCGACCCGGCGGGCGCCGGGTGAAAACCCACCTGCGGCTCGACCCGTGTCCGAAAGGCCTGGATCGACCGTTTCGTCCGGGTTACGGTGGCCCGAGCGGGACCAGCGCCGGTCCCGCGGCCGGATCGAGGTCGCCATGCGCACCACCCCGTCGCTCCGCGCCCCGAGGGCCCTCGCCCTCGCCGCCGCTGCCGCCCTCCTGCTCGCCCTGGTCCAGGTCGGGTCCGGGCCACCCGCGAGCGCCGACACGCGACCCTCGGCCGCGGGGGAGCCGACCACGGTCTCGGCCGACCCGCTGCCGACGGTGCAGATCGACGGGGTCGTGTGGAGCCAGGTCGTCGTCGGGACGACGGTGTATGCGGCGGGCAGCTTCTCGACCGCCAGGCCCGCCGGCGCGGCACCCGGGACGTCGACGGTGTCCCGCGCGAACCTGGTCGCGTACGACATCCGCACGGGTCAGCTCCTGACGTCATGGGCCCCACGGACCAACGCCCAGGTCATGGTGATCACCGCGTCGCCCGACGGCTCGCGCCTGTACATCGGCGGCGACTTCACGCAGGTCAACGGCGCGGGCGTGTGGCGCGTCGCGGCGCTCGACCGCGCGACGGGTGCGGTCGTGACCTCGTTCCTGCCGCGGCCGGACTACCGCGTGCGGGCGATCGTCGCGACGGCGTCGACGGTGTACCTGGGCGGCGGGTTCAGCGCGGTCGGCTCGTCGGCGCGCGGCCGGCTCGCCGCGGTGCGGGCCTCCGACGGCAGCCTGCTGCCCTGGGCGCCGACGGCGGTCGGCGGGAGCGGCGTGCACGCGATGGTCATGTCGCCCGACGGGTCGCGGCTCGTCGTCGGCGGCTCCTTCACGAGCATGAACGGCTCCTCGAACCCCGGCTACGGGCTCGCCGCGCTCTCGCCCGGCACGGGCGCGAGCCTCTCGTTCGCGGTCAACTCGCTCATCCGCAACGGCGGCACCAACGGTGCGATCACGTCGCTGTCGGGCGACGCGGGCCTCGTCTACGGGACCGGGTACACCGTCGGGCGGTCCGGCGGGACGCTCGAGGGGACGTTCGCCGCGACGTGGGAAGGGACGCTGCACTGGGTCGAGGACTGCCACGGCGACACCTACTCCGCGTGGCCGGTGGGGGACGTCGTCTACCAGGCGAGCCACAAGCACTACTGCGGCAACATCGGCGGGTTCCCGCAGACGGTCCCGTGGCCGTACCAGCACGGCACGGTCGTGACGCGGGCGGTCGCCGGCACGGCGACGCGCGAGCAGTTCGGCTACACGAACTACGAGGGGCGGCCCGTCCCGGCGATGCTCGCGTGGTACCCGAACTTCCAGATCGGCACCTACACCGGCCAGAACCAGGGCCCGTGGCACGTGACGGCCGCGGGGGACCACGTCGTCATGGGCGGGGAGTTCCGGTCGATCAACGGCGTGCCCCAGCAGGGGCTCGTGCGCTTCGCTGTGCCCTCGGTCGCGACCAACCGGACCGGGCCGCTGCTGTCGGCGGGGAAGATCGACCTCAACGGGCACTCGCCCTCGTCGGGCACGGTGCGCCTGCAGTGGACGGCCAACCACGACCCCGACAACCGCGACCTGACCTACACGCTCGTGCGCAACAGCGACACGGCGAACCCCGTGCTGCGCCAGGTGCAGCGCTCGACGTGGTTCCAGCGGCCTCCCATGGGGTTCGTCGACACGGGCCTGCCGGTCGGCAGCACGCAGCGCTACAGGCTCAGCGTCGCGGACCCGTACGGCAACCTCGTGTGGTCGGACTCGATCAACGTCGTCGTGTCCGGGGCCGCGGCCGCTCGGGACGCGTACGGCGACGCGGTCGCGGCGCACGGCGCGACGAGCCACTGGCGTCTCGGCGAGGGCTCCGGCGCCCGTGCCTACGACGCCGTCGGCTGGAACGACATGACGGTCCCCTCCGGGGTCACGCGCGGCACGTCCGGCGCGCTCGCGTCCGGTGGCTCCTCCTACACGTTCGACGGCACGAGCGCGGAGTACACCGCGACGCGGACGTACATGCGCGTGGGCGACGTGCTGAGCCTCGAGGCGTGGTTCCGCACGACCTCGACGCGCGGCGGGAAGATCCTCGGGTTCGGCGACGCGGCGACGGGCGGATCGATCCTCCTGGACCGGCACCTGTACCTCGACAACGCCGGACGCCTCCGCTTCGGCGTCCGGCCGGCGGCGGCGCTCACGCTCACGAGCCCGTCGGCGTACAACAACGGTCAGTGGCACCACGTCGTCGGGACCCTGTCGCCCGCAGGCATGCGGCTCTACGTCGACGGCGTGCGGGTCGCGTCCCGGACCGACGTGACGCGCGGGGCGCCGACCGACGGCTACTGGCGGATCGGCGGCGACACCCTGACCGGCTGGGACGGGCAGCCCTCGAGCCACTACCTCGCGGGCAGCATCGACGAGGTCGCGGTGTACCCGCGCGCGCTGACCGACGCCGAGGTCGCGGAGCACAACCAGCTCGGGCGCACGACGTCGGCGAACCTCGCACCGACCGCGTCGTTCACGGCCACGACGTCGGGGCTGACGGCGTCGCTGGACGGCCGGGGGTCGAGCGACCCCGACGGCACCGTGACCGCCTGGTCCTGGGACCTCGGCGACGGCACGACCGCGACGGGGCCGACGGTGACCAAGCAGTACGCGTCGGCCGGGACGCGCACGGTCCGGCTCACCGTGACCGACGACGACGGCGCCGTGGGCACGACGACGCGCCAGGTCACGGTCGACGCCCCGCCCCCCGCGGGCGTCGTCGCGACCGACACGTTCTCCCGCACGGTGACGAACGGCTGGGGGTCGGCGGAGGTCGGCGGCGCCTGGACGACCCAGGGGCCGGCGGAGCGCTTCTCGGTGTCCTCGGGCGCGGGGCGCATCCGGGTGCCGAGCGCCGGGACCGGGGGCGGGGCCGTCCTCGGCGGGGTGAGCGCGACGACCGCGACGACGACGGCCGTGCTGTCCCTCGACCGCCTCCCGACGGGCGGCACGGCGTTCGTGTCGGTCGCGGGTCGCCGCGTCGGCACGGCGGAGCTGCGGGCCAAGGTGCGCGTGGCGGCCGACGGGTCGCTGCTGGTCTACCTGGTCCGGACGGCGTCGGGCGCCGAGACGACGCTCGCCTCGGCCCCGGTGCCGGGCACGCTCGCGGCGGGGGAGGCCCTCACCGTCCGGCTCGAGGTCGTCGGCGCGTCGCCGACGACGCTGCGCGCGACCGCGTGGGAGGCCGGGACGACGCCGCCGACGACACCGCAGGTCACGGCGACCGACACCACGGCCGGCCTCCAGCAGGCGGGCGGCGTGGGCCTGCTCGTGCACCTGGCGTCGTCGACGACGGCGGTGCCGCTCACGGTCGCGTTCGACGAGGTGCGGGTCGTCGCCCCGTGACCGTCGCCGTCCCGATACGCGATCGATGTCCGGATTTCACCCGTTCGGTCCCGGTGTGAGGCGGGTCGTCCGACGTACCGTTGTCCGTCCGCGCGGCTCCCCCGGCCGCCGCCAGCGTGAGGTCCTGAGATGTCGTTGCCGCTCCGTCGTCCCCTGACCCGTCTGCTCGCAGCACTGACCGGGGCGGGTCTGGTCCTCGCGGGCACGGTGCTGCCCGCAGCCGCCGACACGATGCCCGCCGATCCCGCCGAGCCCGTCACGGTCTCGGCCGACGCGCTGCCCACGGTGCAGGTCGATGGCGTCGTCTGGCAGCAGGTCGTCGTCGGCAGCACGGTCTACGCGGCCGGCGAGTTCACGACGGCGCGGCCGGCGGGCGCGGCCCCCGGCGTGAACACGGTCCCGCGGAGCAACCTCCTCGCGTACGACCTGCGGACCGGAGGCCTCATCGCGTCGTTCGCGCCGACGACGAACGCCCAGGTGCTGTCGATCGCGGCGTCGCCCGACGGCCGGAAGCTCTACATCGGTGGCGACTTCACGCAGGTCAACGGCGCGTCGGTGTGGCGCATCGCGGCGATCGACGCGACGACCGGCGCGCTCGACACGTCCTTCCTGCCCAAGCCCGACGCGAAGGTCCGGGCGATCGTGGCGCGCGGCGACACGGTGTGGTTCGGCGGGCTGTTCAACGCCGTGGGCACCGAGACGCGCGCACGCCTCGCAGCGGTCCGCGCCTCTGACGCGTCGCTCCTGCCGTGGGCGCCGAGCGCGCCGGGCGGCAGCGGCGTCAACGCCATGGTCATCTCGCCCGACGGGTCCAAGATCGTCGCTGCGGGCTCGTTCACGAGCCTCAACGGCTCGACCAACCCCGGGTACGGCGTGGGTGCGGTGGACGCGACGACGGGGGACCTGCTCCCGTTCGCTGCGAACTCCGTCGTGCGCAACGGCGGCACGACGGCGTCCTTCACCTCGCTGGCGAGCGACGGCGACCTCGTCTACGGCACCGGCTACACCTACGGGCGCAACGAGGGGAACCTCGAGGGCACGTTCGCGGCGGAGTGGGACGGCGGCGCGCTGCGCTGGGTCGAGGACTGCCACGGCGACACGTACGGCGTGGTCCCGGTGGGCGACGTCGTCTACCAGGCGAGCCACAAGCACTACTGCGCCAACATGGGCGGCTTCCCGCAGACCGAGCCGTGGGGCTACGCACGCGGGACGGCGATGACCAAGGCTGCGACCGGTGTCGCGACGCGCGAGCAGTACGGCTACGCGAACTTCGAGGGCCGCCCGACGCCGTCGCTGCTCAACTGGTTCCCGGCGATCAACAACGGCACGTACACGGGGCAGGACCAGGGCCCGTGGACCGTCGCGGCCGCAGGCGACTACGTCCTCATGGCCGGCGAGTTCACCACCGTCAACGGCACGGCGCAGCAGGGGCTCGTGCGGTTCGCCACGCGCGAGGTCGCCCCCAACACGCAGGGCCCCGTGCTCACGGGCGGGAAGTTCGAGCTCACCGCGACGTCGACCGAGGCGGGCGAGATCAGGCTGTCCTGGCTCGCGAACCACGACCGGGACAACCGCGAGCTGCGCTACGAGCTCGTCCGCAACAGCAACACCGCCTCGCCGGTCCACACGACGGTCCAGCGGTCGACGTTCTACCAGCGGCCCGCGATGGGCTTCCTCGACACGGGTCTCACCCCGGGCGTCGAGTACCGGTACCGCCTGCGCGCGATCGACCCGTACGGGAACGTCGCGTGGGGCGACACGGTGTGGATCACGGCGTCGGGCGCCGCGCCGGTCGCGAGCTCGTACCGTGACGAGGTCCTCCGCGACGAGCCCGCCTCCGTGTGGAGCCTCGGCGAGACCGGCTCGAGCCGGTTCGAGGACAGCGCGGCCTGGAACGACCTCGCGCCGGGCACGGGTGTCACGCGCGGAGCGGCGGGCGTGGTCCCGGGCTCGGCCGGTGCCGCGACGTTCGACGGGACCGCCAACGGGATCGCAGTGACGCGCACCGACGCGTGGGGCGAGAACGAGCTCACCGTCGAGGCGTGGTTCCGGACGACGACGACGCGCGGCGGCGGCATCGTCGCCTTCGGCAACCTCCCGTCGGGGAACTCGCCGCTGACGGACCGCCACGTCTACATGGACAACAACGGTCGCCTCAACTGGGGCACGCGCGGCGGCTCGTCGGGGCTCGCCGTCACGAGCTCGGCCTCGTACAACGATGGCCAGTGGCACCACGTAGCGGCGACGCTCGGCAGCAGCGGAATGCGCCTGTACGTCGACGGCCAGCGCGTCGGCTCGCGCGGCGACACGACCAAGGGACGCCCGGCCTACGGCTTCTGGCGCGTCGGCGGGGACAACCTGTCCGGCTGGGCCAACCGCCCGACCAGCAACTTCTTCGCGGGCACGATCGACGAGGTCGCGATCTACCACAGGGAGCTCCCGCACACGCGCGTCGCGGCCCACTACGCCGCGGGCGGGCGCACGTCGCCGCTCCCGGCGACGCCGGCCGACGCGTACGGCAAGGCCGTCCAGGAGCTCGGTCCCGAGCTGTACTGGCGCACCGACGAGACCAGCGGCACCACGGCCGCGGACGCGTCGTTCTACGCGACGCCCGGTACCTACCGCGGTGGCTACACGCTCGGCGCACCCGACGCGCTCGTCGGCGTGCCCGGCTCGGCCGTCACGTTCAACGGGTCGAACGGCTTCCTCGTGAGCACGCGTCAGGTCACGAACCCGCGGATCTACTCGGTCGAGGCGTGGTTCCGCACGACGACGACCGCGGGCGGCACGATCGCGAGCTTCGGCGCCTCGGCCACCGGCCTGTCGACGAACCGCGACCGCCAGATCGTCATGGAGCCCGACGGCCGGCTCGGCTTCGGGGTGGGCAACAACGGGACGACGGTGATCCGCTCCGCCGCCGCCTACAACGACGGGGCGTGGCACCACGTCGTCGCGTCGCAGTCGGGCGCCGGCATGCGGCTCTACGTCGACGGCGCCGAGGTCGCGGCCGAGCCGTCGGTGACGGTCGCCCCGAGCTACGCGGGCTACTGGAAGTTCGGCGGCGAGCGGTCGTGGATCTCCCAGCCGTGGTTCGCGGGGACGATCGACGAGGTCGCGGTCTACGGGTCGGCCCTCACCCCCGAGCAGGTCGCGCTGCACGACGAGCTCGGTCGCGGCCCGCTCAACCAGCGCCCCACGGCCGCGTTCACCGAGTCGGTCGAGCACCTCGCGGTGGCGGTGGACGGCTCGACGTCGACCGACCCCGACGGGACCGTCGCGTCCTGGGCGTGGGAGTTCGGCGACGGTGCGACCGCCACCGGTCCCACCGCGTCCCACACGTACGCCGTGGCGGGTGACTACGAGGTCCGCCTCACGGTGACCGACGACCGCGGCGGCACGGCCACGACGACCCGCACCGTGACCGTCACGGACCCGCCGCCGGCCGGTGTCGTCGCGGCCGACGCCTTCGGCCGGACCGAGTCGAACGGCTGGGGTTCGGCCGACGTCGGCGGAGCCTGGGAGTACGTCGGGGCGCTGAGCCGGTTCTCGGTCGCCGACGGCGTCGGGCGGCACACGCTGCCGACGGCCGGTGGCGGGGCCGCGTCCTACCTGCCGGTCTCCGCGACGGACACGGACCTGCGCGCGACCGTGTCGCTCGACAAGGTCCCGAACGCGGGCGCCGTTCTCGCCTCGCTGACCGGCCGGCGCGTGGGCAACGACGAGTACCGGTCGCGCGTGCGGATCGGCTCGGCGGGCGACGTGACGCTCTCGATCACGCGGGTCGTCTCGGGGTCCGAGCTCACGCTCGCGTCGGGCACGGTCCAGGGACTGACGTACCGCGTGGGCGACCGGCTGCGCACCCGGTTCGAGGTGACGGGCACGGCGCCAACGACCCTGCGGACCGTCGTCTGGAAGGACGGCGAGCCCGAGCCGGCGGCATGGCGCCTCGAGGTCACCAACACCGCCACGAGCCTCCAGGCCGCAGGTGGCGTCGGCCTCGTGACGTACCTGAGCGCGTCGACCACCAACGTCCCGCTCACGGTGCGCGTCGACGACCTCACGGCCGTGGCGCCGGGGACCGAGCCCCCGGGCGAGGAGGAGCCGCCGCCGCCGGCGAACGTGGCCCCGGTCGCGGCGTTCAGCGAGCAGGTCGCGAACCTGGCGGTGCAGGTCGACGGCTCGACGTCGTCGGACACCGACGGCACCGTCGCCGCGTGGGCGTGGACGTTCGGTGACGGCGCGACCGCGACGGGTGCGACGGCGTCCCACACGTACGCGACGGCGGGGACGTACCCCGTGACGCTCACGGTGACGGACGACGACGGGGCGACCGCGAGCGTGACCCGCCAGGTCACGGTCGCAGCACCCGCGCCCGACCCGGACCCCGAGCCGGCGGCGCTCGCGCAGGACGCGTTCGCGCGCACGGTCGCGGGCGGCTGGGGTGCGGCCGACGCGGGCGGTGCGTGGAGCCTCGTCGGCGCGGCGCAGCGGTTCACGGTCGGCGACGGCGTCGGGCGGATGTCGGTCCCCGTGGCCGGCAGCGGGGCCGCGGCCTACCTCGACGGCGTGCAGTCCGACCGGACCGACGTGCAGGCCGTGCTCGGCTTCCCGGCGCTGCCCGACGCGGGCGCCGTGGTCGTCTCCCTGACCGGCCGCAAGGTCGGCGCCGAGGAGTACCGCACGAAGCTGCGCGTGGGCGCCGACGGCGCGGTCACGCTCTACCTCACGCGCGTCTCGGGCGGCGAGATCACGCTCTCGAGCACGAACGTCGCGGGCCTGACCGTCGCGGCGGGCGACCGGCTGCGCGTCCGGATGGTCGTCGAGGGCACGGGCACGACGACGCTGCGCGGCAAGGTGTGGAAGGACGGTCAGGCCGAGCCCGACTGGCAGCGCAGCACGACCAACACGCTCGCCGGTCTCCAGGCACCCGGGGGGGTCGGCGTGGTGACCTACGTGTCCGGCACGACGACGAACCTGCCCTACGTCTTCACGGTCGACGACCTGGTCGCGGTCACGCCGACCCCCTGACGGCTCCCGCACGACGGGCCGGCACCGCACGGTGCCGGCCCGTCGTCGTGATCACCGTCGGGACTCCGCGTCCGATTTCACCCGTTCGGCCCCGGTACGCGGGGGTTCGTCCTTCCTATCCTGTCGGGAGGCGTGCTCCCCCCAGTGCGCCCCTGATGAGGACCGAAGGGGTTCCCCATGCAGCTGACCCTCCGTCGCGCACTCGCCCGCGGCACCGCCGTCCTCGCCGGGCTCGCACTGGCCCTGGCACCCGTCGTCCCCGCGGCGGCCGACACGATGCCCTCGGACCCGGCGGAACCGGTCACGGTCGCGGCCGACTCGCTCCCCACCGTCCAGGTCGACGGCGTGGTCTGGCAGCAGGTCGTCGTCGGCAACACGGTGTACGTGGCGGGGTCGTTCGCGACGGCGCGCCCGGCCGGTGCGGCGCCGGGGGTGAGCACCGTCCCGCGCGCGAACCTCCTCGCGTACGACATCCGCACGGGGAACCTCATCACCTCGTGGGCGCCGCGGACCAACGCGCAGGTGCTGACGATCGCCGCCTCGCCCGACGGCAGCCGGATCTACATCGGCGGCGACTTCACCCAGGTGAACGGCGCGACCGTGTGGCGCATCGCGGCGGTCGACGCCGCGACCGGCGCGCTGATCCCGTCCTTCACGCCGCGCGCGGACGCCAAGGTGCGCTCGGTCGTCGCGACGGCGGACACCGTGTACTTCGGCGGTCTGTTCAGCGCGGTGGGCGGGCAGGTCCGCACCCGCCTGGCCGCCGCACGCGCGTCCGACGGCGCACTGCTGCCGTGGGCGCCGCCCGCGGCGGGCGGCAGCGGCGTCAACGCGATGGTGATCTCGCCCGACGGGTCCAAGCTCGTCGTCGGCGGCTCGTTCACGAGCCTGGTCGGCTCGTCGAACCCCGGCTACGGCCTGGGCGCCGTGAGCGCGTCGACGGGTGAGCTGCTCCCGTGGGCGGTCAACGGGCTCATCCGCAACGGCGGCCGCGACGCGGCCATCACGGGCCTCTCTGCGGACGGCGACACCGTCTACGGCACGGGGTACGTCTTCGGCTCGGGCGGCAACCTCGAGGGGACGTTCGCCGCCGACTGGGCCGACGGCGCGCTGCGCTGGGTCGAGGACTGCCACGGCGACACGTACGCGGCATGGCCCGTGGGCGACGTCGTCTACCAGGCCAGCCACAAGCACTACTGCGGCAACATCGGGGGCTTCCCGCAGACCGAGCCGTGGACGTTCTACCTCGCGACCGCGGTCACGAAGGCCGCGACGCAGACGGTCACGAACGACCCGTACGGCTACTTCAACTTCGCGGGCAACCCCGCCCCGACGATGCTCAACTGGTACCCGAAGATGAACTTCGGCACCTACACGGGCCAGAACCAGGGGCCCTGGACCGTGACGGGCACGTCGCAGTACGTCCTCATGGGCGGCGAGTTCACGGCGGTCAACGGCGCCGGCCAGCAAGGCCTCGCCCGCTACGCGGTGCGCGAGATCGCGCCGAACGACGTCGGCCCGCAGCTCACGGGCGGCAAGGTCGACCTCTCCGCCGTGTCCCCCGAGCGCGGGACGGTGCGCGTGCGCTGGACCGCGAACTACGACTGGGACAACGAGGACCTCACCTACACGCTCATCCGGAACAGCAACGCCGCGGCGCCCGTCATGGAGGAGGTCGAGTCCTCGACCTTCTGGCAGCGGCCGGGGATGGGCTTCGTCGACACCGGCCTGACGCCGGGCGTCGAGTACCGCTACCGGCTCCGGATCGCCGACCCGTACGGCAACAGCGTGCTCTCGGACACCGTGTGGATCACCGCGAGCGACCAGCCGGCCGCCGAGAGCGACTACGCCGGACGCGTCCTGGCGGACGAGCCGTCGTACTTCTGGCGCCTCGGTGAGCCCGGTGGGCCCACGGCGATCGACTACGCGGGCTGGGACGACGCGAACGTCGGGCCGGCGGTGACGCGCGGCGCGACGGGTGCCGTGATCGGCGACCCGAACACCGCGTCGACCTTCCCCGGCAGCGCCGACGGGATCGCCGTGTCGCCGTCGTCGGAGGTCGGCACGGACCGGTTCACCGTCGAGGCCTGGGTCCGCACGACGTCGACCAGCGGCGGCAAGATCATCGGCTTCGGGAACGCGGCGACCGGTACCTCCGGCAGCTACGACCGGCACGTCTACATGGACGGCTCGGGACGCATCTGGTTCGGCGTCTACCCGGGCGGGGTGCGCACCGTGACGAGCACCGCGTCCTACAACGACGGCGAGTGGCACCACGTCGTGGCGTCCCTCGGCGACACCGGCATGAACCTGTACGTCGACGGCCGGCGCGTCGCGAGCCGGGGCGACACGACCACGGCCCAGGCGTACGCGGGCTACTGGCGGATCGGCGGCGACAACCTCGGCGGATGGCCGAGCCGTCCGTCCAACGACTTCTTCGTCGGGTCGATCGACGAGGTCGCGGTCTACCCGACCGCGCTCGCGTACGCCGACGTCGTCGACCACTTCCGCTCGTCGGGGCGTGAGCTCGACCTGCCGACGCGGCCGGCCGACGCCTACGGCGCCGCGGTGTACGACGCCGAGCCGGACCTGTTCTGGCGCCTCGACGAGACGTCGGGCACGACGGCCGCCGACGCGGGGCTCACGGGCGCGACGGGCACGTTCCGTCGTGGCGTGACGCTCGGCGCCGAGGGCCTGCGCGCGGGCGGCACGGCCGTCACGTTCGACGGTGCGGGCGGTCTCCTCTCGAGCGACCGCAGCTTCACCGACCCGCGCGTCTACTCGACGGAGCTCTGGTTCCGGACGACGACCACCACGGGTGGCAAGCTCATCGGCTTCGGGTCGAACCAGGAGGACCTGTCGGGCAACTACGACCGGCACGTCTACATGGAGAACGACGGCAGGCTCACGTACGGCGTGTGGACGGGGCAGACGAACACGATCACGTCGCCCGCCGCCTACAACGACGGCCAGTGGCACCACGTCGTCGCGACCCAGGGCCCGGCCGGCATGGTCCTCTACGTCGACGGGCAGGCCGTCGGCACGCACCCGCAGACCGGGGCCCAGGCGTACACGGGGTACTGGAAGGTCGGCAGCGACACGACGTGGGGTCCGCAGCCCCACTTCGCGGGCACCGTCGACGAGGTCGCGGTGTACTCGCGGGCGCTCTCGGCGACGGAGGTCGCGTCGCACCACGCGCTCGGGACGGGTGCGCCCGAGCCCGAGAACGAGGTCCCTGCGGCCGCCTTCACCGCCACGACGGCGGACCTCACGGTCACCGTGGACGGCTCGGCGTCGAGCGACCCCGACGGCACCGTCGTCGCCCACGCCTGGGACTTCGGCGACGGCGCGACCGCGTCGGGCGCCACGGCGGAGCACGCGTACGACGCGGCCGGCACCTACGACGTGACGCTCACCGTGACGGACGACGACGGCGCGACCGGGACGACCACCCAGCAGGTGACCGTCACGGCACCGCCGAACCAGCTCCCCGTCGCGGCGTTCACGACCGCCGTCGAGGGGCTCGAGGTCACGGCGGACGGCACGACGTCGTCCGACCCGGACGGCGAGGTCGCCGCGTACGCGTGGGACTTCGGCGACGGCGAGACGGCGACGGGCGCGACGGCCGGGCACGTCTACGCGGCGGCGGGCACGTACGACGTGACGCTCACCGTGACCGACGACGACGGCGCGACCGCCTCCTCGACGCAGCAGGTGACGGTCGCCGAGCCGCCCGCGGGCGTGCTCGCGCAGGACGCGTTCGGTCGCAGCGTCACGGGCGGGTGGGGCACGGCCGACGTCGGCGGTCCCTGGTCGACGACGGGTGCCGCCTCGGCCTTCTCCGTCGCCGGAGGCGAGGGACGCATGACGATCACGCGGGCGGGTGGCGGGCTGCTCGCCGCGCTCACCGGTGTGTCGTCGACCTCGACGGACGTCAGCGCGACGATCACCCCGAGCACCGTGGTGAACGGTGGTGGCTCGTTCGTCTCGCTCATCGGCCGGCGCGTCGGCACGGCCGACTACCGCGGCAAGGTGAAGGTCGCCGCCAACGGTGCGGTGACGCTCTACCTCAACCGCAGCTCGGGCGCGGAGAACACGCTCGCGGCCGCCGCCGTCCCGGGCGTGAGCGTCCAGAACGGCGACCGCCTCCGGATGCGCGTCGAGGTCACGGGCACGGCCCCGACCACGCTGCGCGCCAAGGTGTGGGAGGCCGGGCAGGCCGAGCCGGGCTGGCAGCTCACCGCGACGGACTCCACCGCCGGGCTCCAGACCGCGGGCGGTGTGGGCCTCATGCCGTACGTGTCGGCCAGCGCGACGAACGTCCCGGTGACCTTCGCGGTCGACGACCTCGTGGCCGTCACCCCGGGTGCCGTGCCGCCCGCGAACACGCCGCCCGTGGCGGCGTTCGAGGCGGCGACCGACGGCCTCATGGTCACCGTCGACGCGTCGGGCTCGTCCGACGCCGACGGCTCGGTGACCGGCTACGCCTGGGCGTTCGGCGACGGCGGCGAGGCGACGGGCGTGACGGCGTCGCACACGTTCGCGACCGGCGGCACGTTCGACGTGACGCTCACGGTGACCGACGACGACGGCGCGACGTCGACGGTCACGCAGCAGGTGACCGTCTCGGCGCCGCCGCCGGAGGACAACGACGCCCCGGTCGCCGCCTTCACGGTGACGCCCGAGGGGCTCACCGTCGCCGTCGACGGGACCGGCTCGACCGACCCCGACGGCACGGTCGCCGCGCACGCGTGGGACTTCGGCGACGGGTCCACCGCGACGGGCGCGACCGCGTCGCACACCTACGCGGCGGGCGGGACCTTCGAGATCACGCTCACCGTCACCGACGACGACGGCGCGACGGCCACGGCGACGCAGCAGGTCGCCGTCGAGGCGCCCGAGGGCGTCCTCGCCGCCGACGCCTTCGGTCGCACGGTCGCGGGCGGCTGGGGGACCGCGGACGTCGGTGGTCCGTGGACGACCGTGGGGCCGGGCTCGGCCTTCTCGGTCGCCGACGGCGTCGCCCGGATGACGATCCCGCGGGCCGGCGCGGGCCTGACGGCCCTCCTGCCGGGCGTCTCCTCGACCGAGACCGACACGACGGCGGTCCTGACCACGACACCCCTGGCCGACGGCGGCGGCAGCTTCCTGTCGCTCATCGGGCGGCGGGTCGGCGCGGCGGACTACCGCGCCAAGGTCCGGGTCGCGCCCAACGGGACGCTCACGCTGTACGCGACGCGCGTCGACGGCGGCGAGACGAACCTCGCCACCGCGACCGTGCCGGGCGTGACGCTCGCGACGGGTGAGGCGCTCGCGGTCCGCGTCCAGGTCACGGGCACGTCGCCGACGACGGTCCGGGTCAAGGCGTGGGAGGCCGCGACGCCCGAGCCGGCCGACTGGCGGATCACGACCACCGACACGGCGTCCGCGCTCCAGACGGCGGGCGGGGTCGGCGTCATGGCGTACGTCTCCGGGTCCGCGGGCAACGCGCCCGTGACGGTGACCGTCGACGACCTCGTCGCACGGCGTCCCTGACGCCCGCGGGGCGACGGGTGGGCACGCACCCGTCGCCCCGGGCGGCGCCCGTCGCCGATGTCCGGTTTCACCCGTTCGGAGCCGGTTTCCGGACAGATGTCCTCGTAGGGTGGTGGCGCGGCAGGACACCCCTGCCCCCGTCGTCCCCGGAGCGAGACCGCCATGCCCCTGAACCACCTCCTGCGCCGTGCGACCGCCGTCCTCGCAGGTACCGGCCTCGCACTCGTGGGCGTGGTCGCCCAGCTGGACGCGTCGGACGCGCCGGCCGGGGCCGCGGTCCCGTCGACCCCGGCCGCGGGCTCCGAGCA
>JAUZVJ010000035.1:0-36471 GCA_031844515.1 Actinotalea sp. AC32
GGCCGCGGCGCACGCGGCGCAGCGGCCCCAGAACGTCACCTCGGCCTCGTCGACCACGAACCCGACGGGCGCACCGTGCGGCAGGAGGCACGGGGCCGCGCCGACGGCGCAGTCGACGTCGGTCGTCGCGCCGCAGCCGCGGCACACGAGGTGGTGGTGGTTGTCCCCGACGCGTGCCTCGTACAGCGTGGGCAGCCCGGCGGGCTCGATCGCGCGGGCAAGGCCCGCGCGGACCAGCGCGTCGAGGCAGTCGTAGACGGCCTGGGTCGAGAGGGACCCGAGGCGCGCGCGTGCCCGCTCGGCGACGGCCGCCGCAGGCAGGTGGTGCTCCGCGGCGGCGAGGGCCTCGCCCAGGACGTCGAGCACCGCGACGCGCGGGCTCGTCACGCGCAGGCCGGCGGAACGGAGGCGCTCGACGGAGCTCGGGGCGGCGGGCACGGCGCCATCATGGCATCTTGTCTGGAACGATTCCAGTATTGGAGCACTTCCAGGAGTGTCGCGGGCGGACGCACGGACGACGGCGGACCCGCCCGCACCTGGCACGATCGCCCCGTGCTGCGCGTCATGCTCTTCGAGCCGCGGATCGCCGGGAACACCGGCAACGCGATCAGGATGGTCTCCGGGACGGGCGCCGAGCTGCACCTGGTCGAGCCGCTCGGCTTCGACCTGTCCGAGCCCAAGCTGCGGCGTGCTGGCCTGGACTACCACGACCTCGCGCACGTCACCGTGCACGCCGACCTCGACGCGGCGCTCGCCGCGGTCACGCCCGCACGCGTCCTCGCCTTCACGACGCGGGCGACGACCTGGTTCACCGACGTCGACTACCGCGACGACGACGTCCTGCTGTTCGGCCCCGAGCCGACCGGGCTGCCCGACGACGCGCTCGCCCGACCCGAGATCACCGCGGAGCTGCGCATCCCGATGCTCCCGGGCCGCCGCTCGATGAACCTCTCCAACGCCGCCGCCGTCGCGACCTACGAGGCGTGGCGCCGGCTGGGCTTCCCCGGCGCGGTCTGACCGCCGTCCCGCGGCCCGCTCACTTCCAGCGCCGCCGCGTCCCGCCGATGAACTGCGTGTAGCCGACCAGCGACGCCGTCGAGCACAGCACCTGGTAGAGCAGGAGGAAGCCGACGTACCCGAGCCGGTTGCGGCGCACCCGCAGGTCCAGCGGCGCGAAGACGTGCCGCGACTGGAAGATCCGCAGGCCCCCGTACACGAGCAGCGTGACCGGGAGGACCGCGAGCGTCCACATCGAGACGACGAGCGGGTGCCCGAGCAGGAACAGGACGAGCCCCGGGAGCCAGATCAGGGCGTACCCCACGTCGAGCAGCGGGATGAGCAGGTCGATCCCGGCGACGAACTTCGTCAGCACGCGCTCCTGGCGCCACGGCGGGACGGCGCTGATGCCCTCGAGCATCCCGCGGGCCCACCGCGCGCGCTGCCGGAAGAAGTGCCGCACCCGCTCGGGCGCGTCGGTGAAGGCGACCGCCGTCGGCTCGAAGAACACGCGGCGGCCGGCCTCCATGAGCCGCCACGTGACGACGATGTCCTCGCCGATCGCGTCCGGCCAGCCGCCCACCTCCCGGACGTCCTCCGTCCGGTAGACCGAGAACGCGCCCTGCGCGACCAGCGTCGACTGGTACAGGCCCTGCATGCGCTTCACCGCGGTGATGCCGAGGTAGTAGTCCCACTCCTGCATGCGCGTGAGGAAGTTCCGCCGCGAGTTGCGGACGAGGACGGAACCCGCGACGGCGACCGTGTCGGCGGGGGCGGACTCGAGGCGAGCGACGAGGCGGCCGAGCGCCTCGCGGTGCAGCAGCGTGTCGGCGTCGACCGTCACGACGAGCGGCGTGGTCACGGTCGCGAGGGCCGCGTTGAGCGCGTGCGCCTTCCCCGGCGTCGCCTCGTGGACGACGTGCAGCGGGACGCCGAGGGCCGGCCCGGCGGCGAGCGCTCGCTCGACCGTCGCGTCGGTCGACCCGTTGTCCGCGAGCACGATCCGGAGCTCGCCCGCGTACTCCACGCGCGCGATCGACTCGAGCGTCGCGACGATGCCCTCCTGCTCGTTCCGCGCCGCGACCACGACGGTGACGGCGGAGGTGGCGTCGCTCGAGCGGAGCGGGGGCTGGCGGTCGAGCGCGAGCGAGACCGCGAGGAACGCCACGACGGCACCGGGCAGGTAGGCCACGAGCCCGACGACGACGAACGCCCCGACGGGCCCGACGACCGGTGTCAGCTCGCCGATCCACGGACGGGACAGCACCACCGCGAGGGTCACCCACAGCACCGCTCCCACGACGGCGACGAGGAACTTCGCGGCCACCGGGACGTAGCGGTGGCCGGAGCGCGGGCGCTCGACGGTGCCGGCGCCGGCGTCGGTGCCCGCCGCGTCGGCGGCCCGCCCCGGGAGCGCTTCCACCACGGCGACGGCGGAGCGGTCGGTCCCCGGCCCGCCCGGGGCGTCGAGCGGGTCGGCCGGGGCGCGGGGCGTGGGCAGCACGCCGGAGGGCGCGTCGTCGCGCAACGGCGATGGGGTGGCGTCTGGTGCCGACATGGGTCCTCTGCGGGGGCTGAGGCAGGACGGCTGCGCGGGCGTGGGGGGCACCCTCGTCGCCGTTGGTCACCTGCTACGTCGTCGCGCGCGGACGAGCAGGTGAGCGCGGTCGCGGCGTTTCACCCGCCCGGAGCGGGTGAAACCGGACGGGACCGGCCCGCCCCGGGCACGACGACGCCCGGGTCACCGCGGTGGTCTCCCACCGGGTGGCCCGGGCGTCGGGTGCGGCCGTCTGCGTCGGCCTGAGGCGATCCCCGGCCGGTCTGCGCCGGCCGGTCGTCAGTCCTCGGTGCCTGTGCTCTTCGCGTCGTCCGTCGTCGTCAGCGGCGGCATGGACGCCACCGAGACACCGACGGGCTCGGCGTCGGAGGCCTCGTCGGCCTTGCCGATGCCGCGGAAGATGAACTCCCCGAGCAGGCCCTCGCCCTGGGCGTCGACCATGACGGTCTGACCCGGGCGGAGCTCGCCGAAGAGGATCTTCTCCGACAGCACGTCCTCGATCTCGCGCTGGATGGCGCGGCGCAGCGGCCGGGCGCCCAGCACGGGGTCGTAGCCCTTCTCGGCGAGCAGCTGCTTGGCCGCGGGCGTGAGCTCGATGCCCATGTCCTTGTCCTTGAGCCGCGCCTCGAGCCGGGCGATCATCAGGTCGACGATCTGGATGATCTCGTCCTGCGACAGCTGCGGGAACACGACCACGTCGTCGACGCGGTTGAGGAACTCGGGCCGGAAGTGCTGCTTGAGCTCGTCCCCGACCTTCGCCTTCATCCGCTCGTAGGACGTCGACAGGTCGCCACCGGCCTGGAAGCCGGTCTGCAGACCCTTGGCGATGTCCCGCGTGCCGAGGTTCGTGGTCATGATGATCACGGTGTTCTTGAAGTCGACGACGCGGCCCTGCGAGTCGGTCAGGCGACCGTCCTCGAGGATCTGCAGCAGCGAGTTGAAGATGTCCGCGTGGGCCTTCTCGACCTCGTCGAAGAGGACGACCGAGAACGGCTTGCGCCGCACCTTCTCGGTGAGCTGACCGCCCTCGTCGTACCCGACGTAGCCGGGGGGCGAGCCGAACAGCCGCGAGACGGTGTGCTTCTCGGAGAACTCGCTCATGTCGAGCTGGATGAGCGCGTCCTCGTCGCCGAAGAGGAACTCCGCGAGCGCCTTGGCGAGCTCGGTCTTCCCGACGCCCGTGGGCCCCGCGAAGATGAACGACCCACCGGGACGCTTCGGGTCCTTGAGGCCCGCACGCGTGCGGCGGATGGCCTGGGACAGCGCCTTGATGGCGTCCTCCTGGCCGACGACGCGCTTGTGCAGCTCGTCCTCCATGTGGAGCAGCCGGCTGGACTCCTCCTCGGTGAGCTTGAACACCGGGATGCCGGTGGACAGCGCCAGCACCTCGGCGATGAGCTCCTCGTCGACCTCGGCGACCGTGTCGAGGTCACCGGACTTCCACTGCTTCTCCTTCTCGGCGCGCTGCGTCCCGAGCTGCTTCTCGACGTCGCGCAGGCGCGCGGCCTTCTCGAAGTCCTGCTCGTCGATCGCCGACTCCTTGTCGCGACGCGCCTCGGCGATCTTCTCGTCGAGCTCGCGCAGCTCCGGCGGAGCCGTCATGCGGCGGATGCGCAGGCGCGCGCCGGCCTCGTCGATCAGGTCGATCGCCTTGTCCGGCAGGAAGCGGTCGTTGACGTAGCGGTCGGCGAGCTGGGCCGCCGCGACGAGCGCGCCGTCGGTGATGGACACGCGGTGGTGCGCCTCGTAGCGGTCCCGCAGGCCCTTGAGGATCTCGATCGCGTGGCCGAGGTTCGGCTCCGCGACCTGGATCGGCTGGAAGCGGCGCTCGAGCGCGGCGTCCTTCTCGACGTGCTTGCGGTACTCCTCGAGCGTCGTCGCGCCGATGGTCTGGAGCTCGCCGCGCGCGAGCATCGGCTTGAGGATGCTCGCGGCGTCGATCGCGCCCTCAGCGGCGCCCGCACCGACGAGCGTGTGGATCTCGTCGATGAACAGGATGATGTCGCCGCGCGTGCGGATCTCCTTGAGGACCTTCTTGAGGCGCTCCTCGAAGTCACCGCGGTAGCGCGACCCGGCGACGAGCGCGCCGAGGTCGAGCGTGTAGAGCTGCTTGTCCTTGAGCGTCTCGGGGACGTCGCCGCGCACGATGTCCTGCGCGAGGCCCTCGACGACGGCGGTCTTGCCGACGCCGGGCTCACCGATCAGGACGGGGTTGTTCTTGGTGCGGCGGGACAGCACCTGCATGACCCGCTCGATCTCCTTCTCACGCCCGATGACCGGGTCGAGCTTGCCCTCGCGGGCGGCCTGCGTGAGGTTGCGACCGAACTGGTCGAGCACGGCCGAGCCCGAGGGCTGACCCTCGGCGGGGCCGCCCGAGGCGACCGGCTCCTTGCCCTGGTACCCCGAGAGCAGCTGGATGACCTGCTGCCGGACGCGGTTCAGGTCGGCGCCGAGCTTGTTGAGCACCTGCGCCGCGACGCCCTCACCCTCACGGATGAGGCCGAGCAGGATGTGCTCCGTGCCGATGTAGTTGTGGCCCAGCTGCAGCGCCTCGCGGAGCGACAGCTCGAGCACCTTCTTGGCGCGCGGGGTGAAGGGGATGTGACCGGACGGGGCCTGCTGGCCCTCGCCGATGATCTCCTGCACCTGGGAGCGGACGGCGTCCAGGGAGATGCCGAGCGACTCCAGGGCCTTGGCCGCGACGCCTTCGCCCTCGTGGATGAGCCCGAGCAGGATGTGCTCGGTCCCGATGTAGTTGTGGTTGAGCATCCTCGCCTCTTCCTGGGCGAGGACGACCACGCGTCGGGCACGGTCGGTGAATCTCTCGAACATCTGCGCTCCTTGCCAGGGATGTCGTCCTGCAAGGCTAACGGCGGGTCTCCCGCCGGGCTTCCGTGTTCGCCGCAGGCGTGAAAGCGGGGGTCGCCCGCGCGCGAGACGGGCAGGACCGCGCCGACCCCGGCACGGCGCCGGTCTCAGGCGACGGGGACGCGCCCCGTGAGGTGCTCGACCGCGGCCGTGACCGTCGTCGGCGCGGCGAGCACGCGGTGGTGCCCGAGCCCCGTCGTCGGCACGAGTCGCGCGTCGTCCCAGGTCGCGACGACGGCCTCGGCGACCGCGAACGGCGTCTCGCGGTCCAGCCGGTCGTGCACGACGAGCGTCGGCGGCATGGTCGCGTCCGCGGCGCAGCGAGCGAGGTCGAAGGCCTCGATCGACGACCCGACGATGGTCTCGAGCGTCGCGCGCAGGTGGTCGCGCGTCCGGTCGCTGAGCCGGAGCAGCGCCGTGAACTGGTCGAGGACGTCGAGGAACGGGTGCGACGGCGCGACGAGCACGAGCCGGTCGGGCGCGAGCGAGCCGGACGCGACCGCACGCGCCGTAGCCATGGTCCCCATCGAGTGCGCGACGACGCCCACGACCGGGCCGGTGCGCGCGGCGACCGCCTCGATCGCCTCGAGGAACTCCATGACCGTGCCGCGCCCGGCGCCCAGGAAGCCGTGGTCGGCGTCGCCGTGCCCGGGCGCGTCGAGCGCGACGACGCGGTGACCGGCGTCGACCAGGGGCTCGACGAACGCACCGAGCTGTCCGCGCCAGCCGCCCCAGCCGTGCACGAGCAGGACGGTCGGCCCCTCGCCCCACGACTCGGCCGCGACCGTCCCGCCGCGGGGGACGGGCACGCGCTCGACGACGCCGGGTCGCGGCCGCAGGTCCGTGCGGCGCGCACCCTGCGGGAACGTGCACCACAGGTCCAGCGCGAGGCGGTCCGCCGCCGCGGGGGCGACCCGCTCGAGCACCCGCAGGCGCGCGCGCAGCACCGTGAGCTGCACCGCTGCCGCCGTCCGGCGGCGCGTGCGACGGAGCCGACGGCGGAGGGTCGTGCTGGTCATCGGGCTGCTCCTGCGGTCGTGGGAACGGTCGGTGACGGGTCGGGCTCGGCGCCGTCGTCGGCGCCCTCGGCGTGGTGACCGCCGGCGCCCTCGGCGCGCTGACCGCCGGGCTGCGGCACGCGGACGGCGTCGAGCAGCGCGTCGACGGCGGCGCGGGCGCGCTCCTCGGCCCGCGCGTCGCCCAGCAGACGGTGCCGGTGGTGGAAGCCGAGCATGATCCCGTAGAGGTCGGCCGCGAACTGGCGCGCGTCGGTGCCCCGGCGCAGCAGGCCGTCCTCGACCCCGCTGGTGACGATGCGCGCGATCGTGTCGTCGAGCTGCTCGTGGAGCTCGACGAGCCGGTCGCGCACGGGCCCCGGCTGCTCGTCGAGCTCGGTGCCCGCCTTGACGAAGAGGCACCCGCCGGGGCGGCGCTGACGTCCGCACGTGAGCCAGCTGTCCACGAGCGCCCGGATGCGGGGCTCGCCCCGCGGCGCGCGCAGCGCCGGCTCGACGACGGTCGCCGCGAAGTCCCGGCCGGCCGCGTCGAGGACCGCGATCTGGAGGGCCTGCTTGGAACCGAAGTGCGCGTACATGCCGCTCTTCGACATCTCGACCTCGGCCGCGAGCGCACCGATCGTGAGCCCCTCGAGACCCACGCGGTACGCCAGCGCGATCCCCTGCTCGAGGATCACGCCCCGCGTCCTGTCACCCTTCGCCACGCGACCAAAATAGCACGATCGTTCGTGCTACCGGTCCGGTCGGTCGCCGACGACGTCCCGCCGAGATCAGGGTTCCGGTCGGCGTGTCGGACGAAACGCCGACCGGAACCCTGATCTCGACGGCGGCGCGTGGTCTCCCGGTCTCACCCCGACGCGATCTGCCGGTCGATCGCCGAGGCGAACGCGGCGTGCGCACGGTCCGACGCGAGCACGAATCGGACCAGCCGGACCGCCGGCTCGTCCCCCGTGAGCGCCACGTGGTCGCGCACGGTCGCGACCGCGACGTCGGCCACGACCTCGACGTCCCACCCGTAGACGCCCGCGCTCACCGCGGGGAAGGCCACCGACCGGGCGCCGACGTCGGCGGCCACGGTCAGGCTCCGGGCGAAGCACGAGGCGAGGAGCGCGGGGTCGGTCTGGCCCGCGTGCCGGTTCGGCCCGACGGTGTGGACGACCCACGTCGCGGCGAGCTCGCCGGCGCCCGTCGCGACGGCGTCCCCGACCGGCAGCCCCTGCGGCAGCGCCGTCCGGCGCAGCGCACGGCACTCGGCCAGGAGCGCCGGCCCGGCCGCCGCGTGGATCGCGCCGTCGACCCCGCCTCCCCCGAGCAGGGACGAGTTCGCGGCGTTGACCACCGCGTCGACCCGCTCGTGCGTGATGTCGCCCAGCACCGCCTCGACCGTCGCCTGCATGTCCCCAGTCTGCGCCCGTCGTTCACCACGCACACGGACGCAGGGCGTGATCGAATCGGTACGAGCGCGCACCGGCCCACGGCCGACGACGCGCCCACCACCACGGACCGCACCCGACGCCGGCGCGGTCCGGACGAACCAGCACCGAGGAGCACCATGCAGCAGCGCACCATCGGAGACCGCACCGTCAGCGCGATCGGCCTGGGCGGCATGCCGATGTCGATCGAGGGCCGTCCCGACGAGGACCGCTCGATCGCGACCATCCACGCCGCACTCGACGTCGGCATCACGCTCATCGACACCGCGGACTCCTACCACCGCGACCCCACGGACGTCGGCCACAACGAGCTGCTCATCGCCAAGGCGCTGCGCCTCGCGGGACGCTCCGCCGACGACGTGCTCGTCGCGACCAAGGGCGGTCACCGCCGCCCGGGCGACGGCTCCTGGTACGTCCAGGGCGACCCGGACTACCTGAGGAAGGCGTGCGAGGCCTCGCTCCAGCGCCTCGACGTCGACGCCATCGGGCTCTACCAGTTCCACCGCCCGGACCCCGCGGTCCCGTACGCGGACTCGGTCGGCGCGATCCGCGACCTGCTCGACGAGGGCAAGATCCAGATGGCGGGGATCTCGAACGCGAACCCCGAGCAGATCCGCGAGGCGCAGGAGATCCTCGGCGGCCGCCTCGTCTCGGTGCAGAACCAGTTCTCGCCGGCGTTCCGCAGCAGCGAGCCCGAGCTCGAGCTGTGCGCCGAGCTCGACATCGCGTTCCTCCCGTGGAGCCCGCTCGGCGGCATCGCGCGGGCGGGCGAGCTCGGGGAGCGGCACGCCGCGTTCGCCGAGGTCGCCGCGGAGCGCGGCGTGTCGCCGTACCAGGTGTGCCTCGCGTGGGAGCTCGCGCTCGAGTCGGTCGTCGTCCCGATCCCGGGTGCGAGCCGTCCGGAGAGCATCCGCGACTCCGCGGCCGCGGCGGAGCTCGCGCTCACGCCCGAGGAGATCGCGCGCCTGAGCGCCTGAGCGCCTGAGCGCCTGAGCGCCTGAGCGCCGGGCCGCACGACGTGCGGCCCTCCGCCCTCTCGCGGTGAGCCGCCCCTGGCGACAGGGGCGAGCCCGCCGCGGGAGGGCGGTCCCACGTCCGGCGCCGCCGGGACGAGGCGACCGCGGTCGGCCCTCAGGCCTCGAGCAGGATCGTCACCGGGCCGTCGTTGACGAGCTCGACCTGCATCATCGCGCCGAAGCGCCCCGTCTCGACCCGCAGGCCCCGGCTCCGCAGGTCCTCGACGACCGCGTCGACGAGGGGCTCCGCGACCGGCCCGGGGGCGGCGGCGTTCCACGTCGGGCGCCGCCCCTTGCGGGTGTCCGCGTACAGCGTGAACTGGCTGACGACGAGCACGGGTGCGCCGACGTCGACCGCGGACGCCTCGTCGCGGAGGATCCGCAGCTCGGCGACCTTGCGCGCGATCAGCTCGACCTGCGCCGGCCCGTCGTCGTGCGTCGCGCCGACGAGCACGACCAGGCCGGGCTCGTCGATCGCGCCGACGACCTCGCCGTCGACCGTGACGGCCGCGCGCGTCACGCGCTGCACGACCGCCCTCACGCCCGGACCTCCCACACCGCCGGCTCGGTGCCGCCGAACGCGGGGACGACCGCGCCGACCGGCGCGCCGTGGCCGAGGACGCGGGTCCGCCCGACGGCCCGCACCGCCGCGACCACGTCCTCGACGTCGTCGACCGCTCCGCCGCCCGAGGAGCGCACCGCGACCTCGAGCGCCGCGGCCATGACGAGGGCCCGCGCGCGCCCGCCGCCGTCGGCGACCTTGAGCGCGACCGACGTGCCGTCCGGGAGCGCCGCGGCGTAGACCGCCTCCGCCCCGTCCTTGGCGACCAGCCCCGGGACGGCCCGCAGGAACCCCGTGACGTCGCGCCCCGAGCCGCCCACCAGCGCCGCGCGGGACGTCACCGCCCGGCCGACGCGCGCCTCGGGCGACCCGTCGTCGGCGGACGCCGCACGTGCGACCCGCGCGAACCCGTGCGCGAGCCCGCGCAGCGTCGTCGACAGCAGCGGGGCACCGCAGCCGTCGACCGTCACGTGCTGGACCGGGACGCCCGTGAGCTCCTCGACCCCCGCGCGGACCGCTTGCTGGAGCGGGTGCGCCGGGGCGAGGTACGTCGACGAGTCCCAGCCCGCCGAGGCGCACGTCGCGATCATCGCGGCGTGCTTGCCCGAGCAGTTCTGCGTCAGCGACGACGGCCCGCGGCCCGCCGCGCGCCACGCGTCGGCGGCGGCGGCGTCGAGCGGCAGGTCGGGCGTGTTCTGGAGGTCGTCCTCGGCGTGGCCCACGCCTGCGAGCACCGAGCGGACGACGGCGAGGTGCGCGTCCTCGCCCGAGTGGCTCGCGCACGCGAGCGCGAGCCCGTCGTCGTCGACGTCGAGGCCCGCGCGGACCATCGCGACCGCCTGCAGGGGCTTGAGGGAGGACCTCGGCCAGACGACGACGTCGGGGTCGCCGACCGCGAGCACGACCCCGCCGTCGGGGTCGAGCACGACGAGGTGCCCGGTGTGCACCGACTCGACGAGCGGTCCGCGGACGACGTGCGCGAGCGGGCCCCCCGGGTCCAGCGGTGGGGCCTCGGGCGCGGCCGTCACCAGCTGCCCGTGCCGCCGCCCGGACCACCGCGGCCCGAGTACGGCGCGACGGCCGGCTTGACGTCGACGAGGTACACCGACGCGGCGACCGCCGAGAGGATCGCGAAGAGCAGCAGCCCCCCGCCGCCCCCGCCGAACGGCGTCGCCACGAAGGACAGCGCGGTCGCGACCCCGAGGATCGCGAGCCAGAAGCTCCTCGTCCGCTTGCCCGCGGCCGTGAAGGCGCGGGCGGGACGGCGCAGCGCGTCGACGAGCGCGACGACGCACAGCACGAGGACCAGCAGGTGGAGCGCGAGGAAGATGGCGCTCTGGACGGCCTGGATCACCCTCAGAGGGTACGGCCCGCGGCCGTGGGTCGCCCCGCCCGTGCGGCCGCCCGCCCGTTCCCGCCCCCGCCCCGTCCCGGGCGGGCCCGCCGGCTCAGAGCTCGGGCAGCCGCTCGCGTGCGGCCGCGGGCGCGACGCCGGCGGTCTCGAGGAGGTCCACGACGAGCGACCGGACCAGCAGCACGACGCCCTGGACGTGCCAGTCGTCGGTCGAGACCGCGCGCGGGTCGGCCGACGCGGCCACCTCGCCGAGCCGCTCACGAGCGCGGACCGGCTCGGCGCCCGCGCCGAAGGCGACCGCGAGCTCACCCGTCGCGCGGGCCAGCTCGGTGACCAGCCCGGCGAGGCGGTCGAGCTCGTGCCCGGAGCCCACGAGCGGTCGGCAGCGTCGCGCGAGGACGCGAGCGTTGCGCATCGCGCGGTCGGCCCGCACGGCGGCCCCCTCGAGGTCGAGCAGCTCGGGCCGGTGCCTGCGGTGGGCCGGGGACACGCGTGCACCCGCCCGGGCCTGCGCGGCGACCGAGCGCCACTGGTCGAGCGTCGGCTGCGACGCGCGTCCCCGCACGAGCGCCTCCTCGACGAGCTCCACGTCGTGCCCGGCGAGCCCCCGTGCCAGGTCCCGCAGGAGGTGCGAGACCTCCTCGAGCGCCTCCTCCGCGAGCGACCGCACGCGTCGGCGCGGGTCCTGCGGCCACAGGGCCGTGACGAGGAGCGCGACGGCGCCGCCCACGAGCGCGTCGGCCCAGCGCCCGAGCGGCGACCCGGCCTGCGCCGCCGGGAGGCCCACGATGACGATCGCCTGCACACCGGCCTGGGTCGTGAGCAGGTCGCCGCGGTCGATGAACCGGGCCACGAGCGCCGCGACCGCCAGGACCGCCGCGACCTGCACGGGCCCGCTGCCGATGAGGTGCACGAGCAGGTCGCCCAGGAGCACGCCGACGGCGACGCCCACCGCGAGCTCGGCCACGCGGCGCGGGTGGCGGTCGACGCTGAAGCCGAGCGCGACCCACGCCGACACGGGCGCGAAGAACGGCGTCGCGTGACCGAGTCCGTACACCGCGATCGCCCACGCGACGCCCGCGGCGACGCTCGCGAGCACGACGGGCAGCAGCGCACGCCGCACGCGTGCACTCCCCTGACGGAGCCGCGCCACGACGCGGACCCGCCGCATCCGGGCACGTGCCGACGCGCCCTCCGCCACGGTCAGGCCGAGGGACGGGGCGCGAGACCGCGTGCGACGGGGGCGCGGGGCGCCGGCCGGTCGACCGACACGCCCTCCCCCGGGACGACGACCTCCTGCGCGGCCGAGACGTCACCGCCGTCGCACGCGACGACGAGCTCGGCCGAGGTGTCCAGGTTGCGCTTGACGAGCGCGAGCGCGACCGGACCCAGCTCGTGGTGCCGCGCCACGGTCGAGACCGCGCCGACCGGCCTCCCGCCGGAGGACACCTCCGCGCCCGGCTCGGGCAGCAGGTGACCGGACCCGTCGAGGTGCAGCATCACCAGGCGGCGGGGCGGGCGCCCGAGGTTGTGCACGCGCGCGACCGTCTCCTGCCCGCGGTAGCACCCCTTCTCCAGGTGCACGGCGGTGCGCAGCCAGTCGAGCTCGTGCGGGATCGTGCGGTGGTCGACGTCGGTCGCCGCGCGCGGGCGCCACGCCTCGACGCGCAGGGCCTCGGTCGCCCACGTCCCCGCGGGGCGCCACCCGGCGGCCTCGCGCGCCGCGACGGCGTCGGCGAGCTCGGCGCGGGGGACGAGGACGAGCCGCCACGCACGCGCGGAGCCGGGGTGCTCGTCGTCGGCGACCGCGTAGCGCGTGCCGCCGGGAAGGGTCCTCGGCCACGGGTCGCGCCACGTCACGGGCTCGCCCTCGGCGCCCTCGGCGTCGACGGGCTCGCCCACGGCGGCCCACCGGTCGGTCACGTCGGCGACCTCGACGCGCAGCATGAAGCGCATCGAGTCGAGCCACGCGGCGAGCGCGGGCGCGGTCTCGGTCAGCAGCCACGTCGTCGTGCCGTCGTCGACGACGCCGGCCTGGTGCTCGACGTGCCCGTGCGGGCTCAGGACGAGGGTCTCGGTCGAGGTGCGCGGCGCGAGGTCGGCGAGCCGTTGCGAGGTGATGTTGTGCAGCCACGACAGGCGGTCGGGGCCGGTGACCGTGACGACGCCCAGGTGGGAGTGGTCGACGACGGCGCCGCCCGCGGCGAGCGCGCGCTGCTCGGCGGTCGGGTCGCCGTAGTGCCACGCGACCCCGGCGTCGGGCCCCGAGGCGGCGACCGCGCCCGGGCGGCCCAGCAGCGGGCTCACGGGCCGGCCCGACGACGGGTCCGGTGACGTGCTCGGCGGCGGGCTCACCGACATGCGTCCTCCTGCACGCGGGTCAGGCGCACGGCCGCGTACGACTGGAGCGGCTCGCCGAACGCCGCGATGTCCCACGTCCACATCAGCTCGCCGTGGACGTTGCCCATGAGCCGCGTCGCGGCGCCCACCTCGGCCGCGTCCGGGGTGCGCGCGATGAGGTCGCTCGCGAGGTCGATCCGGCCGTTGCCCGTGACGCCCGCGTAGAGCGTGAGGTGGCCGGCCGGGTCGACGAGCAGCAGCTCGACCGGGTGCCGGTCGGCGGGCAGGTCGGCCGGGCGCTCGGGCGGGACGCGCCAGTAGCCCGTCTCGGTCGCCCACACGCGTCGCTGACCGGCGCGCCCGGCGGCGGCACCGTCGGCAGCGTCCGCGTGGGCACCGTCCGCGCCGTGGGCGCCGTCGTCGTCGGGGACCCAGGTCGTGACCTGCCAGCGCAGGTACGGGCCGCCGTCGTGGTCGACGACGACCTCCTGCTCGACGGCCGTCTCGGGGATGTTCGGGTAGGCGACGGTGCCCGTCCCGCGCCAGGTCCCCACGAGCCACGCGAGCGGGTAGACCTCAGGGGCCAGACCCTCGGGGATCGTGAACACTCAGCGCTGCCCCTTGTAGAGCTTCCAGACGACGTAGACCGAGAACCAGCCGATCGCGAGCGACGCCGCGACCAGCAGGCCGATGAAGAAGATCTCGAGGGCCTCCATGCCCCGATCCTACGGGTGCCGCGCGGGGTGGGCGGCGAGCCCAGTGGCGCCCGCCGCGGCGGGCGCCGAGACCGGCACCGCTCAGCCGACGAGGACGCGACCGACCACGTAGACGAGGATCCCGCTCACCAGGACGGGCAGCACGACGGCGGCGACCGACGCCCAGCGGCTCCGCAGCGCGGGCACGCGGTCCAGCAGCACGTGCAGCGACGCGACCAGCAGCCCGGTCGCGAAGCCCAGCGCGGCACCCGTCACCGATCCCACGGCCGGCATGACCGCGCCGACGCCCCCGCCCGCGATGACGCCCGCGGCCGTGGTCACGGCGGCACCCGTCCGCGCGCCCAGGTGCACGGCGGACACCGCCGCGGAGACCGCGAGCGCCGCGGCGCCGGTGACGACGAGCGACGTCGCACCGGGCGTGCGGCCCGCCGCGACCCAGCCGGCCGCCGACGCGACCACGAGCAGGCCCGTGACGGTCCCGGTCACCGACTCCACCAGCCGGCGCCGGCCGTCCTGGCGCGCGAGCTCGTTGACGAACGCGAGGAGCACCGCGAGCGCGACGACGATCGGCACGTCCCGCAGGAGCGGCTGACCGCGCGTGGCCGCGACGGCGAGCACCGAGCCGGCGCCGCCGAGCGCGACGACGACCGCCGAGCCGAGCGGGCTCGGGAGCCCGAGCAGGACGGGCCATCCCGCGGCGAGGAGCAGCGTCAGCGCGAGCGAGACGCCCACGAGCGGTGTCTCGCCCAGGATCGCCGTCCCGGCGACCAGGGTCGCCGCCGCCGCGGTCAGGACGGCGCGGGTCGAGACGTCCATCAGGGCATGGCCTCGGGCGACGTGGGGGCGGCGAGCACGGTGCAGAGTCTCGCAGATCGCCCGTCGGCTACGGGCACCCGCGTCGCGGCAGTACCGTGAGGGCGGCCCTTCTGCCGAGGAGGCGAACGACCGGTGGCAGACCTCTTGCTGCTCACACCCAGCGCTGGGGGCTCCGCCCAGGTGCTCCCCGCCCTCGGGCTGCTCCCGCACCGCGTGCGCGTGCTGCCGGTGGAGCCGTCCGCGCTCCTCGACGCGCCCGACGCCGACGTCCTGCTCCTCGACGCGCGGCGCGACCTCGCGGCGGCCCGGTCGACGTGCCGGCTGCTGCGCGCGACGGGCCTGACGGTGCCGCTCGTCCTCATCCTCACCGAGGGCGGCCTCACGGTCGTCACGAGCGAGTGGGGTGCGGCGGACATCGTGCTCGAGGACGCGTCCCCGGCCGAGGTCGAGGCACGTCTGCGTCTGGCGATCGAGCGCGTGCACGGCGACGACGGCGGCGCCGGCACCGAGGAGATCTCGAGCGGCGACCTCATGATCGACGCGGGCGGGTACACCGCCCGGCTGCGCGGCCGACCGCTCGACCTGACCTACAAGGAGTTCGAGCTCCTCAAGTACCTCGCGCAGCACCCGGGCCGGGTGTTCACCCGCGCCCAGCTGCTCCAGGACGTGTGGGGCTACGACTACTTCGGCGGCACGCGCACGGTCGACGTCCACGTGCGCCGGCTCCGCGCCAAGCTCGGCCCCGAGCACGAGCAGCTCATCGGCACCGTGCGCAACGTCGGCTACCGCTTCGACCCGCAACCGCGACGCGCGCCCGAGGAGGAGCCGGCCGACCACGAGACGGCCGGGCACCCGGGCTGACCGCCGCATAGGATCGCCCGCGGTGTGCCGGGAAGTCTGGTCGGCGGTCACGTCCGCGACCCCCGAGGAGCACCATGGCCCACGAGCCGACCCCCGCACCGCCCACCGCCCCTGACGGGCCCGAGGGTCGCGGTCTCTTCCGCGCCCTGACGCCCGGGGGCCTGCGCAACGTCGCCGACACCCTGCGCGACGAGACGGCGGGCGGCGTCCTGCTGCTGCTCGGTGCGGTCGTCGCGCTGGTCTGGGCCAACTCGGCGGCGGCCGACTCCTACGAGGCGCTCCGCGGGACCGTCGTCGGCCCGTCGGCCGTGCACCTCGACCTCAGCCTCGCGACGTGGGCCAAGGACGGGCTGCTCGCGATCTTCTTCTTCGTCGTCGGGCTCGAGCTCAAGCGCGAGATCGTCGACGGCGAGCTCCGCCGCCCGGCGACCGCAGCGCTGCCGATCCTCGGCGCGGTCGGCGGGATGCTCGTGCCCGCGGGGTTCTACGTCGCCGTCAACGCCGCCTCACCCGACGGCGCGCTCCAGGGCTGGGCGATCCCGACCGCGACCGACATCGCGTTCGCCGTCGCGGTCCTCGCGGTCTTCGGCCGGGCGCTCCCCCTCGCGCTGCGCGCGTTCCTCCTCACGCTCGCCGTCGTCGACGACCTGCTCGCGATCATCGTGATCGCGATCTTCTACAGCGACGGTCTCGCGCTCGGCTGGCTCGCCGCCTCGGCCGCAGCGGTCGCTCTCTTCGCGGTCCTCGCGCAGCGCCGCATCACGTCACCGCTGCTCCTGCTGCCGCTCGCGCTGGCCGCGTGGGCCTTCATGCACGAGTCCGGGATCCACGCGACGATCGCCGGCGTCCTGCTCGGCTTCACGGTGCCCGCGCTGGCCCGGGGTGGCGAGGACGAGAGCATGGCGGCCCGGTGGGAGCACCGCTGGCGCCCGATCTCGGCGGGCGTCGCGGTCCCGGTGTTCGCGTTCTTCGCGGCGGGCGTGGCGCTCGACCCCGAGTCGCTGCGCGCTGCGGCCGGCGACCCGGTCGCGCAGGGCGTCGCGCTGGGGCTCGTCGTCGGCAAGCCGCTCGGCATCGTGGCGACGACGTGGCTCGTGTCGCGCGTGACGCGGACCCCGCTCGCCGCGGGGCTCGGCTGGCGGGACATCGTCGCCGCGGGCATGGTCGCCGGCATCGGGTTCACGGTGTCCCTCCTGATCGGTGAGCTCGCGTTCGCGGGCGACAACCGCACCGAGGTCGCCCGGGCCGCGATCCTCGTCGGGTCGCTCGTCGCGGCGGTGCTGGGGGCGGTGCTGCTCTCCGTCCGCGGGCGCCACCACGCCTCCAAGCCGCTGCCGGGCGCCGCCCCCGGGCTGTAGGTTCGCCCGGTGACCGACTCGTCCGCCGTGCTCGTCGACGGCCCGTGGCGGCACCACTTCGTCGCCGCCAACGGCGCCCGCTTCCACGTCGCCGTGAGCGAGCCCGCGGGTGACGGCGCGACGGACGGCACCGCCCCGCTCGTCGTCCTGCTGCACGGCTTCCCCCAGATGTGGTGGGCGTGGCGGCACCAGCTGCCCGAGCTCGCGGCGGCCGGGTACCGCGCCGTCGCGATGGACCTGCGCGGCGCCGGCGCGTCCGACAAGCCCCCGATCGGGAACGACGTGCCGACGCTCGCGCGCGACGTCGCGGGCGTCGTCCGGTCGCTCGGCGCCCGCACCGCCGTCGTCGTCGGCCAGGGCCTCGGGGCCACCGTCGCCTGGTCGATGCCCGCGCTCCAGCCGCGCGTGACGCGAGCCGTCGCGGCGCTCTCGACACCCCACCCGGCCGCGATGCACACCGCCGCGGTCGCGCGCCACCTCGCGACCCGCACGACGGCGCGTCGCCTGGGGTTCTTCCAGCTCCCGTGGCTGCCCGAGCGCCGGATGCTCCACGGTGACCTCGCGGTGCGCCTGCTGACCGAGTGGGGTGCGCCCGGCTGGCTCGACCCCGGGACGGCGGAGACGTACCGCACCGCCGCCCGCGTGCCCTTCGCCGCCCACAGCGGGATGGAGCAGCTGCGCTGGCTCGTCCGGTCGACCCCGCGCGTCGACGGCCAGCGCTACCTGGCCGCGGTACGGCGTCCGGTCGAGGTACCCGTGCTGCAGGCGCACGGCACCGCCGACCGGTGCATCCCCGTCGCCGCCGCGCGCGCCGCGGCGGGGACGGCCCCGGGCTCCCCGCTGACGTTCCGTCTGGTCGAGGGAGCCGGCCACTTCCTGGCCGAGGAGGCGCCCGAGGCGACGACGGACCTGCTGGTGGAGTGGCTGGGCCGGCTGCCCGTCAGCTGACGGACGCGCCGCGTCGCGGCGGGCCGTCCTTGACGAGCCACGCGGCCGCCTGCGGGTCGGTCTCGCCGACGCCGTAGGACGGGCACAGCGCGGCGAGCGGGCACGCGCCGCACGCGGGACGCCGGGCGTGGCACGTGCGGCGCCCGTGCACGATCAGCCGGTGGCTGAACATCGTCCACGACCGCGGCGGCAGCATCGAGCACAGCTCGCGCTCGACGACGACGGGGTCCTCGTCGGCCGTGAGCCCGAGCCGGCGCGCGACGCGACCCACGTGCGTGTCCACCGGCAGCCCGGGGACGTCGAACGCGTTGCCCAGCACCACGTTCGCGGTCTTGCGCCCCACCCCGGGCAACGTGACGAGGTCCGCCATGCGCGGCGGGACCTCGCCCTCGAAGCGCTCGACGACGGCCTGCGCGAGGCCGAGCAGCGACTGCGCCTTCGCGCGGAAGAAGCCCGTCGGCCGGATCGTCTCCTCGAGCTCCGTGCGGTCGGCCGCGGCGAGGGCGCGCGCGTCGGGCCAGCGCGCGAACAGCCCGGGCGTCACGTCGTTGACGCGCACGTCCGTCGTCTGCGCGGAGAGCACGGTCGCGACGAGCAGCTCGAACGGGGTCGAGAAGTCGAGCTCGCACCCGGCGTCCGGGTAGCGCTCGGCGAGCAGCCGGTCCACTCGGCGGGCACGGCGGGTCAGCGCGAGGGGCGTCGGTGCGGGCCGGGGTTCGGGCACGGGGGCAGCGTACGGGGCGGTGCACCCGCCGCCCCGACCTCCCCGGGCGGGCGCGGGGGCCGACGACGGCGTCGCGTCGCGCGTACGGGTGAGCGGCGTCGACCGTTGGGGTGAAGATCATGGAACTGGCTCAAGAGGCCCCCGGCGCCGGTCGAACCCAGACCCGTGGCGAGATGCGACGTGCATCGCCGGAGCGGAGGAACGATGGCGCTGGTCGAGGTGCAGGGCGTCCGCCCGCCCGGACCCGGCGACGCGCACGCCACGCGTCGGGCGCTGCGCGCGGAGCGCGCGCAGCTCGCGCACTGGCGACGCCTCCTGCGGGCCCGCCTCGACCTCGCCGTCGGCGCCCTGGCCCCGCCCGAGCCGCTGGGCACGCTGAGCTGGGACCTCGTCCCGGGCGTCGAGGGCCTCCTGCCCTCGGCCGCCGACCTCGCCGACGCCGTGGCCACCGACCAGCCGGACGACGTCGTCGACCTGATGACCCGGCTGCGCCGGCTCGACCGGGCCCTCGGTCGCTACGCGGCGCGCCTCGACGAGGCGCTCGAGAGCACGACCGACGAGCTCGTGCTCGGCCTCGCGGGGGTCCTCGACGACGACGCGCCCACCGACCCGGACGGTCGCTGACCTCGATCGCGTGGGGCAGGATGGTGACGTCGACCACGGTCGACGCACGGTTGCGGGCACGACGAGGGCGAGGACGGGACACGTGGACGACGAGGTGGTGCTCTCCGCTCCGCTGTTCGTGGGGATCGACCCCGAGGCAGCGCACGCGCTCATGGGCTCGATGCGGCCCATCCGTCTGAGCCGCGGTCAGTCCGTGTTCTCCGAGGGCGAGCCGGGTGACCGGCTCTACGTCATCGGCTCGGGCAAGGTGAAGCTCGGTCGGCGCTCGACGGACGGCCGCGAGAACCTGCTGGCCGTGCTCGGCCCGGGCGAGATGTTCGGCGAGCTCTCGCTGTTCGACCCGGGTCCCCGGACGGCGACGGCGACCGCCGTCTCGGACACCAACCTGTACGAGCTCGGCCACGACGAGCTGATCAGCTGGCTCGAGCGGTACCCGCCGGTCGCGAAGCACCTCCTGCACGCCCTCGCGCGCCGCCTGCGCCGCACCAACGAGGCGCTCGCCGACCTCGTCTTCTCGGACGTCCCCGGCCGCGTCGCGAAGGCGCTGCTGGACCTCGCGCGCCGCTTCGGCGAGCGCACCGACGACGGCGTGAAGGTCGCGCACGACCTCACGCAGGAGGAGCTCGCGCAGCTCGTCGGCGCGTCGCGCGAGACCGTGAACAAGGCGCTCGCCGACTTCACGACGCGCCGCTGGGTGCGCCGTGACGGCCGCGCCATCGTGCTGCTCGACCTCGAGCGGCTCGAGCGTCGCGCACGCTGACGGCTGCCGGGCGCGACCCGGGGTGGTCAGCTGAGCTCGACGACCAGCTCGATCTCGACCGGCGAGCCGAGCGGCAGCGCCGCGACGCCGACCGCGCTGCGCGCGTGCACGCCGGCCTCGCCGAACACCTGGCCCAGCAGCTCGCTCGCGCCGTTGACGACGGCGGGCTGCCCCGTGAAGCCGGGCGCGCTCGCGACGAACCCGACGACCTTCACGACGCGTCGCACGCGGTCCAGGCTGCCCGCGAGCTCGGCGACGGCCGCGAGCGCGTTGAGCGCCGCGGTGCGGGCGAGCCCGGCGGCGACGTCGGGCCGGACGGTCCCCTCGCCCTCGCCGACCAGGCCCGTCACGTCGAGCACGCCACCGACGAACGGCAGCTGGCCCGACGTCCAGATCTGGTTCCCGGTCCGCACCGCCGGGACGTAGGCGGCCACGGGCGCGGCGACCTCCGGCAGCGTGATGCCCAGCTCGCGGAGCCGGTGCGCGACGGTCGCCGGCACGTCAGCGCTCGCCGGTGGGCCGCTTGAGGTAGGCGACGAGGCCGTTGCCGTCGGGCCCCGTCACGACCTGCACGAGCTCCCAGCCGTCGGAGCCCCACTGGTCGAGGATCGCCTTGGTGGCGTGCACGATGAGCGGGACGGTCGCGTACTCCCAGGTGGTCATGGCGCGAGCCTAGACGCTGCCCTGCCCCCGGTCGCCGACGCCCCACCGCCGTCCACGCCGGCCCGGTCCCGGACGTCACCGACGTCCCGGGCGTCACGCGGCACGTGGCGCGTCATGTGGCGGCCCAGCGGCGTGACGAGCTCGGGCTCGGCCTCGAGCACCTCGCGCCACGAGACCACCTCGGGCCGCCGACGCAGCAGCGCACGGCGCTCGCGCTCGGTCATCCCGCCCCAGACGCCGAACGCGACCCGGTTGTCGAGCGCGTCGACGAGGCACTCGAGCCGCACTGCGCAGTCCCCGCACAGCTGCCGTGCCGTGCGCTGCGCCGCGCCCTCGACGAAGAGCTCGTCGGGCTGCGCCTTGCCGCACAGCCCGTACGCGGTCCAGTGCTGGTCCGCCCCGACGTGCGCCGTCGTCACCTCCTGCCCCATCAGGCCACGGTAGAAGATCAGGACCGTCCGTGACAGGGACCTTCGCACCAGCGCGGCCCGTGCGGGAGGTCGCTCACGTACCCTGTCGGACATGTCGTCCGCCTCCGCGCGCCCGAGAGGCCGCCAGGTCAACTTCTTCCAGGCTCTCGCACTCCTCATCGCGTTCCTGCTCATGGCAGGCGTCGGGGGCGTGCTCGCGGCCGGGCTCGTCATGCCCGCCGTCGCGACGACGAGCGTCGTGACCGACACGTCGGTCCGGCTCTTCGACGACCTTCCGAGCGAGCTCGAGCCGCAGGAGCTGTCCGAGCAGTCGCGCGTGTGGGCGGCCGACGGCAGCCTGCTCGCGACGTTCTGGTACCAGAACCGCATCGTCGTACCGCTCGAGGAGATCGCGCCGGTCATGCAGCAGGCCGTGGTCGCCGTCGAGGACCACCGGTTCTGGGAGCACGGCGGGGTCGACGTCGCCGGCATGGGCCGCGCGCTCATGACGAACCTGACGTCCGACGACACGCAGGGCGCGTCGACGTTGACGCAGCAGTACGTGAAGAACGTGCTCATCGAGACCGCCATCGCGAACAACGACGTGCAGGCCATCCAGGACGCGCGCGTCGCCGAGGGCACCGCGGGCATCGCCCGCAAGCTCCAGGAGGCCAAGATGGCCATCGCGCTCGAGAAGCGGATGACCAAGGAGGAGATCCTCCAGGGCTACCTGAACATCGCGCAGTTCGGCACGTCGGTCTACGGCGTCGAGGCGGCGGCGCGCCACTACTTCTCGATCTCGGCGAAGGATCTCAGCTACCTCCAGGCCGCGACCATCGCGGGCATCACGCAGGCCCCGAGCGCGAACGACCCGATCGCGAGCCCCGAGCAGTCGCAGGCCCGCCGCAACGTCGTCCTCGGCACGATGCGCGCGCAGGACATGATCACCGAGGAGGAGTACCAGGCCGGCATCGCGACGCCCCTCGCGGACACCCTCAACGTCTCCGACTCCGGCAACAACTGCCAGGCGGCCGGCGGCGCGGCGTACTTCTGCGACTACGTCACCAAGGTCATCCTCGAGTCGCCGGAGTTCGGCGAGACGCGCGAGGACCGCCGCGACCTGCTCTTCGCGGGCGGCCTCGACATCTACACGACCATCGACCTGCGCATGCAGGCCGTCGCCGACGAGGAGATCCGCGCCGCGGTGCCGGACACCGACCCGACGGGCATCGGCCACGCGCTCGTCTCGGTCGAGCCGGGCACGGGGAAGATCCTCGCGATGGCGCAGAACCGCACGTACAACCCCCGGACGGACCCGCCGCCCGGGCCGGGCGAGAGCGCCATCAACTACAACACCGACGCCCCGTACGGCGCCTCGACCGGCTTCCAGGTCGGCTCGACCTTCAAGCCGTTCGTGCTCGCCGAGTGGCTCGCGCAGGGCAAGAGCCTCAACCAGTCGGTCGACGCCTCAAGCAAGGAGTACAAGTCGCGCGACCTCAGCGCGTCCTGCATCCCGGGCAACCCCTTCGCGAGCCTCGACGCCGACCCGTACGAGCCGAAGAACGTCGACGGCCAGGGGTCGGGGCGGATGTCCGTGCTCTCGGCGACGGCCAACTCGGTCAACACGGCGTACATGAACATGGCGTCGCAGCTCGACTACTGCGGCATCGTCGAGATGGCCAAGACCATCGGCTTCCACCGCGCCGACGGCCTGGACGTCGAGATCCTCCCGTCGACCGTCCTGGGGGCGCAGCAGGCGTCGCCGCTCACGATGGCGTCCGCGTACGCGACGTTCGCGGCGAACGGCACGTACTGCGAGCCGATCGCGATCACGCGCGTGACGGACAGCGAGGGGCAGGAGCTCCCGGTCCCGTCGGCCAACTGCCGCGAGGTCCTCGACCCGGCGATCGCCTCGACGGTGACCTACGCCCTCCAGTCGGTCATGACCGACGGCTCGGGCCGGCGCTCGCAGATCTCGGGACGGCCCTCGGCCGGCAAGACCGGGACGACGAACGAGAACACTCACACGTGGTTCGTCGGGTACACCCCCCAGGTCGTCTCCGCCGTCTGGCTCGGCAACCCGGACGTCAAGCTGCCGATGCAGCAGATCCGCATCAACGGCCAGTACTACCCGCAGGTCTACGGCGGCCTCATCGCCGCCGGCACGTGGGACCGCTACATGACCCGCGCGCTCGACGGGCTGCCCGTCGCGACGTTCGCGCCGCCGTCGAACCGTCTCGTCCAGGGCACCCAGACCCGGGTGCCGGACGTCGACGGCCGTAGCGTCTCGCGAGCGACGTCGACCCTCGAGGCGGCCGGCTTCACCGTCCGCGTGAGCGGCACGCAGGAGGAGTCGCGCGAGCCCGCGGGCAGCGTCGCGCGGACCCAGCCCGCGGGCGGCTCGCGCGCCGCCGAGGGGAGCACGGTCACGATCGTGATCTCGAACGGGCAGCCGCCCGCCGAGGCGTCCGGCGGTGACGAGGACGACCGGTCGAGCCGCGGCCGGGACGACCGCGACCCGCCGCCCGGTCAGGACGACTGAGTGATCGGGACCGTCGGCCGCGCCCTCGCGGGCGCGGCGCTCGCGGGTGCCGCCGGGATCGCGTACGCGGCGGTCGAGGCGCAGCTCTACACGCTGCGCCACGTCACCGTCCCGGTCCTGCCGCGGGGTCAGCGCCCGCTGCGCATCCTCCACGTCTCCGACCTGCACCTGACGCCCTCCCAGGAGCGGAAGATCGAGTGGGTGCGCTCGCTCGCGGACCTCGAGCCGGACCTCGTCGTCGACACGGGCGACAACATGGCGCACACGGAGGTGCTGCCGCACCTGCTGCACGCGCTCGAGCCCCTCACGCGCTTCCCCGGGGCGTTCGTCATGGGCTCCAACGACTACTTCGCACCCGTGCCGAAGAACCCCGCGCGCTACCTCCTCAGCGACTCGCGTCGCACGATCTCCGAGCCGCGCCCCCTGCCCGCCGACCAGCTCGGCGCGGCGCTGCGCGAGGCCGGGTGGGTCGACCTGTCGAACCGGCGCGACGTCGTCGTCGCGGACGGTCGCACGCTCGCGCTGGTGGGCGTCGACGACCCGCACATCGATCGCGACCGGTTCCCCGCCCCCGACGTGCCCGCCGCGGAGGCGGACCTGCGGGTCGGCGTGACGCACGCTCCCTACCGGCGCACCCTCGACGCGATGCACGCCGACGGGAGCGACGTCGTCATCGCCGGGCACACGCACGGCGGCCAGCTGTGCCTGCCCGTGCTCGGCGCGCTCGTCACGAACTGCGACCTCGACACGAGCCGCGCCAAGGGACTGCACGGGTGGCCGGGGGCGCGCCCCGACGAGCCGCGCGGGGCCGGGTCGACGTGGCTGCACGTGTCCGCGGGCCTCGGCACGTCGCCGTACGCGCCCGTGCGGTTCGCGTGCCGCCCCGAGGCGACGCTCCTCACGCTCGTCGCACGCTGAGCCCGCCGGGACCGGTCGGCCGCCCGCTGTGGTGAGCCGCCCGGAGGGGCTCTCGGGACCCGGTTTCGTCGCTGCCCCTCCGAGGGGCTATCCTTCTCAGGTTCCACCGGGGTGTGGCGCAGCTTGGTAGCGCGCTTCGTTCGGGACGAAGAGGTCGTGGGTTCGAATCCCGCCACCCCGACAGACGGCGTCGGCGACGTCGAGAACGGCCCGGGCCCTCGTGGCCCGGGCCGTTCTGCGTCCGCCGGCCGGTCGACCGCGCCGCGACCCCGTCCGCTCAGAGATCTGCGGGGTCCACCAGCAGGTCCGCCGCGTCGGTCACGAGCCCGCCCGCTCCCTGCAGGAGAGCACGCGCGACGGCGACGACGACGGACGTCACACGTGCCCGTGCGAACCGGTGGCCGTTGGAAGGTCGCTCGAGCGCGGCCTCGACGGGGTCCGGCGGCGCCCAGCGGACCCGGTGCGCGACCACGGTCCCGACCTCAAGCACGCGCGGCGGGACGACGTCGTCGGACGCCACCTCGACGACGAGCGTCCCGTCGCGCCCGAGGTCGCGCCCGAGGCCGACCGTGACGCGGTAGCCGAGGGACGCGGTCGCGCGCTCGACGCGGGCGCTCGCCCCCGTGACGCCGGCGACGACGTCCACGACGGCCTGGACCGGCAGGGGCGCGGCCGCCCACACGGTCAGGTCCACCGCGGCCGCCGGGTCCGGGACGAGGACCGTGGTCCGCGCGCCGTCGGCCGTGCGCACCGCACCCCCGAGGCGTCGCGCGCACGCCACGGCCCAGGTGAGGACCTCGCCCTCCTCACCGACCGGCACCCCGAGCGGGAACGCCCGCCCGAGCCCGTCGGGGTCGCCGAGGATCGGGGGGCGCGCGGCGCCGCGGCGCACCGGCGCGTCGAGCAGGTAGACGTGCGTGCAGCCGGCCGGCAGCCCCAGCGCGCCCGTGTCGGCGTCGTCGACTCCCCAGGGCCCGACGAGCGCGACGTCGTCCGCGAGGCGCAGCACGCCCGGTGGCGCGGCGAGCACCCGGAGCCCGCGCGCCCCGCCCGCGCGCCGTGGTGGCGCGAGGCTCGGCTCGACCTCCCACCTGGCGGCCGGGAAGCGCTCGATCGCGAGACCGTGGACGTCGACCGGCTCGGTGTCGACCGGCAGGGCGAGCAGGTGTCGGTCGGCGACGGCGGTCACGTCCAGGGGCGGCAAGGGCATGTCGCCGAGGCTACGAGCGGCCCTGTTGCGGCCGTGGGTCCGCGCTGTTGCGGTTCACGCACCGCTGGGCCGAACGGGCGCGGAGGTGGGTCCGCGCCGGGCGGCGTCCCGTCCTGGCCGGCGCGGCCGGCCGGGCTACAGTCGCCCCGTGCCGATCCCGGAGTTCGTCCTGCGCCTGCGTGAGCACGTCGGGACCGACGTGCTGTGGCTGCCGGGCACGTCCGCCGTCGTCGTCGACGACGAGGGGCGGATCCTGCTCGGGCAGCGCGCGGACAACGGCCGGTGGGCGGTCCCGAGCGGGATCCTCGAGCCCGGCGAGGAGCCGGCGGTCGCCGTCGTGCGCGAGGTCCGCGAGGAGACCGGGATCGACGTCGAGGTGCTCGCGCTCACGGCCGTCGCGACCACGGGCCTGGTCGAGTACCCCAACGGCGACCGGGCGCACTACCTCGACACGTGCTTCTGGTGCCGCCCCGTGGGTGGAACGCTCGCGATCGGCGACGACGAGTCGACGGACCTCGGCTGGTTCGCGCAGGACGCGCTCCCCGAGCCGCTCAACCCGTCCTCGGTCGAGCGGATCCGGCGGACCCTCGCCTACGTCGACACGCTGCGGCGCGGCGAGCCCGCGACCGCGTGGTTCGCCCGCTGACGGGAGACCGCCCGACCTGGTACGCCTGAGGACCGGCGGCCGGGGACGACCGAGGCCCGCACCCCCACGGGGACCGGGCCTCGGCTGCGTCAGGCGGGCTCGCGCCCGGTTCGTCAGGCGGTGGCCGCCAGGCGCTGGGCCGCCACGAGCTCGGCGATCTGGACCGCGTTGAGCGCGGCACCCTTGCGCAGGTTGTCGTTGCTGATGAACATCACGAGGCCGTGGCCGGCGGGCGCGCCCTGGTCCTCGCGGATGCGACCGACGTAGCTCGCGTCGGCCCCCGCCGCTTGCAGCGGCGTCGGGAGATCGGTGAGCTCGACGCCCGGGGCGTCGGCGAGCAGCTCCGTGGCGCGCTCGACCGAGATCGGCCGCTCGAACTCGGCGTGCACCGCGAGCGAGTGCCCGGTGAAGACGGGCACGCGCACGCACGTCCCGCTCACCAGCAGGTCGGGGATCTCGAGGATCTTGCGGCTCTCGTTGCGGAGCTTCTGCTCCTCGTCGGTCTCGAGCGACCCGTCGTCGACGACCGAGCCGGCCAGCGGCAGGACGTTGAACGCGATGGGCCGCGCGTACAGCGACGGCTCGCCGAGGTCGACCGCGCCGCCGTCGTGCGTGAGCGCGGCGACGTCCTGCCCCTCGACCGCCTTGACCTGGGTCTCGAGCTCGGCGACACCCTTGAGCCCGCCGCCCGAGACCGCCTGGTACGTCGAGACGACGAGGCGGCGCAGGCCGGCCTCGGCGTGCAGCGGCTTGAGCACGGGCATCGCGGCCATGGTCGTGCAGTTCGGGTTCGCGATGATGCCCTTGACGGCGTCCGCGAGCGCGTGGGGGTTCACCTCGCTCACGACGAGGGGCACCTCGGGGTCCTTGCGCCACGCCGACGAGTTGTCGATCACGAGCGCGCCCGCGGCGGCGAACCGCGGCGCCCACTCCTTCGACGTCGCGCCACCCGCGGAGAACAGCGCCACGTCGATCCCGCTCAGGTCCGCCGTCGCGACGTCCTCGACGACGACCTCACCGTCGCGCCACGGCAGCGTCGAGCCCGCGGACCGCGCGGACGCGAAGAAGCGGATCGACGCGACCGGGAAGTCGCGCTCCGCGAGGAGCCGCCGCATGACGGCCCCCACCTGCCCGGTCGCACCCACGACCGCCACGTCCAGACCGCTCATGGTCATCGCCCCGTCCCGCCGTACACGACGGCCTCGCCCTCGGTGGAGTCCAGCCCGAAGGCCGTGTGGACCGCGCGCACCGCGTCGTCGAGCTGGTCCGCGCGCGTGATGACCGAGACGCGGATCTCCGACGTCGAGATCATCTCGATGTTGACGCCCGCGTCCCGCAGCGCGCCGAACAGCCGCGCCGAGACACCCGGGTGCGACTTCATGCCGGCGCCGATGAGCGACAGCTTGCCGATCGTGTCGTCGTACTGCAGCGACGCGAACCCGACCTCGGACTGCGCGGCCGTGAGCGCCGCCGTCGCGCGCTGGCCCTCGGACGCGGGGAGCGTGAACGAGATGTCGGTGAGGCCGGTCTGCGCCGCCGAGACGTTCTGGACGATCATGTCGATGTTGAGGCCCGCCTCGGCGACGACCTCGAAGATCCGTGCGGCCGTCCCGGGGACGTCGGGCACGCCGACGACCGTGACCTTGGCCTCGCTCCGGTCGTGCGCGACGCCGGAGATGATCGGCTGCTCCATGCTGTCTGCTCCTTCGGCGACCTCGTCCGTGACGAGGGTTCCCACGTGGCCCGAGAACGAGGAACGCACGTGGATGGGGACGTTGTTCCGCCGCGCGTACTCGACGCAGCGCAGCATGAGGACCTTCGCGCCGCTCGCGGCCATGTCGAGCATCTCCTCGTAGGTGATGCGGTCGAGCTTGCGCGCGGTGGGGACGATCCGCGGGTCGGCCGTGAAGACGCCGTCGACGTCGGTGTAGATCTCGCACACGTCGGCGTCGAGCGCCGCGGCGAGCGCGACCGCCGTGGTGTCGGAGCCGCCACGGCCGAGCGTGGTGACGTCGTTCGTGTGCTCGGTGACGCCCTGGAAGCCCGCGACGATCGCGACGGCGCCGTCGTCGAGGGCCTGGCGGATGCGGCTCGCCTTGACGTCGATGATGCGCGCGCGGCCGTGCACGTCGTCGGTGATGACGCCCGCCTGCTGGCCCGTGAACGAGCGGGCCTCGACGCCGAGGTTGGCGATCGCCATCGCGAGCAGCGACATCGAGATCCGCTCACCCGCCGTGAGGAGGATGTCCATCTCGCGGGCCGGCGGCAGGGGCGTGATGTCGTTCGCGAGGTCGATGAGCTCGTCGGTCGTGTCACCCATGGCGGAGACGACGACGACCACGTCGTCCCCCGCCCGCCGCGCCTCGGCGATGCGCTTGGCGACGCGCTTGATGCTCGCGGCGTCCGCGACGGAGGATCCCCCGTACTTCTGCACGATCAAGCCCACGGCGACGCTCCGGTGGTCGTTCGGATGGATGCCGCGAGGATAGGCCGGTCCAGCGCGTGGACAGGTGGGCGTCCGGGATCCGGATCGCGGCGGGAGGACGAGTCCCGTCCACAGGTCAGCCCTCAGGGGGACCCGGAGCGTCGCACGCCGCGCCTACGCTCGCGGCCATGAGCACCCCCACCCCGGCGCGGCCGGGTCCCGGCGGCATCGTCACGCAGGGCGTGCGGCGGCACTTCGGTCCGGTGCGCGCCGTCGACGGCATGGACCTCGTCGCGCACCCCGGTGCCGTGACGGCGCTCGTCGGCCCGAACGGGTCCGGCAAGACGACGCTGCTGCTCATGCTCGCGGGCCTGCTCCGGCCCGACGCGGGCACCATCAGCGTCGCCGGGGTCGACCCGACGGTCGACGGGCTCGGCGCCCGCGCCGTCACCGGGTGGATGCCTGACGCCTTCGGCACGTGGGACTCGCTCACGGCGCGCGAGATCCTGCTGACGTTCGCGGCCGCGTACCGCGTCCCCACCGAGGTCGCCACGACGCGCGTCGCCGAGCTGCTCGAGACGGTCCACCTCGCCGACCTCGCCGACCGCCCCGCGCACGTGCTCTCGCGTGGGCAGAAGCAACGCCTCGGCCTCGCGCGCGCGCTCGTGCACGACCCCCAGGTGCTCCTGCTCGACGAGCCAGCGTCAGGTCTCGACCCACGGTCGCGCGTCGACCTCCGGGTCCTGCTGCGCGGGCTCGCCGCGCAGGGCCGCACCGTCCTCGTCTCGAGCCACGTCCTGACCGAGCTCGACGAGATGGCCGACGACGCCGTGTTCGTCTCGGGCGGTCGCACCGTGGCGCGGCAGACCGTGGAGGAGGCGACCGCGACGCGGCGGCCCTGGCGGCTGCGGGCCCTGTCGCAGTCCGGGCTCGCCGCATGGCTCGACGCCGCCGGCGTGCCCTGGACCCCCGAGGACGCCTTCGCGCCACCCGCCGACGCCCCGGGCGGGGTGCTCGTCGAGCTCGACGGCGAGGAGGCCGCCGGAGCGCTGCTGCGGACGGCCGTCGGCGCTGGCGTCCCCGTGACGTCGCTCGCGCCCGCCGCGGGCGCGCTGGAGTCCACGTACCTGGCCCTCGAGGAGGAGCGTCGATGAGCGCCGACCTGCAGACCCCGCCGGCCGCCCCCGCCGACGACGCCGCGCGGCCCGGCCGCTCGGCCGGCGCCTGGAGCCTCACGTGGGCCGGCGTGCGGACCGTCGCGACCCTCGAGCTGCGTCAGCGCGTCCGGTCGACGCGGTGGGTCGTCGCCCTCGTCGTCTTCGCGGTCGTCGTCGGCGCCGTGACCACGCTGACCTTCCTCGCGTCGTCGAGCGCCTCCGCGACCATGCCCGACGACGGCGTGAGCGTCGGGCGCACGATGTTCGGCTTCATCGTGTTCTTCGTCCTGTTCCTCGGGCTCCTCGTGTCCCCGACGCTGTCGGCGACGTCGATCAACGGCGACCGCGCGGCGGGCACCCTCGCGACCCTCCAGGTCACGCTCCTGAGCCCCGCCGAGATCGTGCTCGGCAAGCTCCTCGCGGCCTGGGTCGCGTCGCTCGCGTTCCTCGCGGTGTCGGTGCCCTTCGTGGTGTGGGCGTTCGCGGCGGGCGGCACGCCCGTCGTCGGGCTGCTCACGACGCTGCTCCTCCTCGCGGTGGTGCTGGCCGTGGTGTGCGCGGTGGGCCTGGGCTTCTCCGCGCTCGTCAACCGCGGCGCCGGGTCGGCCGTCCTCACCTACGTGACCGTGGCGGGCCTGTGCGTCGTGACGCTCGTGGTCTTCGGGCTCTCGATGTTCCTCGTCTCGGGCGAGGAGGAGGTCCAGGTCAACCAGCTGCCGTGGAGCTCCGACCTGCAGTTCGACGACTCCGGCAACCCGGTCGGCGACGTCGAGTGCGAGCTCGTCACGCAGGAGCGGTACGTCTCGCACACCGAGCGCACGTGGTGGCTGCTCGCGCCGAACCCGTTCGTCGTCGTCGCCGACGCGCTGCCCGGCGGGGACGTCCAGACGGCGAGCGACCCCATGACCCTCATCCGGTACGGCGTCCGCAGCGCGCGCATCGGCGTGCAGGAGCCGCTCGAGGAGTGCTGGAACGCGGGCGACTGGGAGGAGCGGCAGGCCGAGCAGATGGAGCGGGTCGAGTCCTCGGGCGCGGTCTGGCCGTGGGGCCTCGCGACGCTCGTGCTGCTCGGGGCGGGCGGCGTCGTCGTCGCGGTCCGCCGGCTGACGATCCCCCAGGCGACGCTCCCGCGCGGGATGCGCGTGGCCTGACGGACGGCGGCGCCGGTCAGGCGAGGACGTCCCACCCGAGCCGGACGATGAGCGCGCCGACGACCACGAGGAACACCACGCGGACGAAGCGGCTGCCGCGGGCGATCGCCATGCGCGCACCGAGGTAGGCGCCCGCGATGTTCGCGACGCCGACGGCGAGGCCGAGCCCCCACAGCGGCGCGCCCTGGAGCGAGAACACGACCAGCGCGCCGAGGTTCGTCGCGGCGTTGACGATCTTCGCCTTGGCCGATGCCTCGAGGAACGCGTAGCCGAGCAGCCCGACGAGTCCGATGACGAGGAACGTCCCGGTCCCCGGGCCGACGAGGCCGTCGTAGGTGCCGATGCCCGCACCGAGCACCGACGCGACGACGACGTGCCGGCGTCCGGTCCAGCGCAGCTCGGTCGCGCGTCCCACCCGGGGCCTCGCGACGGTGTAGGCCGCGACGAGCACGAGCGCGCCGAGGATGATCGGCTCGATGACGGACTCGGGCAGCAGCACGGCGAGCGACGCGCCTCCTGCGGCGCCCACGAGCGCGGCGAGCGCCATGGGGGTCGCGGTCCGCATGTCCGGCTGGATGCGCCGGTAGAACGTCGCGGCGCTGACGCTCGTGCCCATGATCCCCGCGAGCTTGTTCGTCGCGAGCGCCTGGACGGGGCTGATGCCCGGCACGAGCAGGAGCGCGGGGAGCTGGACGAGCCCACCGCCGCCGACGACGGCGTCCACCCACCCGGCGAGGAACCCGGCGAGCACGAGGAGCGCGACCGTTCCTGCGGCGATCTCCAGGCCGCCGCTGATCACGACGCCATCTAGGGGTGGAGGGCCTGGAACTCCGCCTCGGCCGCGACGTCGTCGTCGACGTCCAGGCGCAGGTGGGCGAGGATCGTCTGGAGGACGCGGAGGACGGCGGACGCGCGCTCGCCCCAGTTGGCGAGGTACGAGTACTGCCACCACCACAGGGCCTCGAGCACCTGGCCGTTGTCGAAGTGCCGCTGCCCCTGGACGAGCGCGCCCGCGACGAGCACCAGGTCGCCCGACACCGACGACGAGACGAGCTGCTCGCCGAGAAGCGGGTCGTCGACCTCGACGTAGTCGTCGATCCCCTCGAGCACGTTCTCGAGCGCGGCGCGCAGCGGGTCGAGGTCCGCGTCGGGGCCGACGTCCGGCTCGAAGCGGTCGGGCGGGACGACGTCGGTCATCGCGCCGAGCCGCGCCCCCGCCGCGAGGACGTCCGAGACGGCGAGCAGCAGGAGCGGGATCGCGACCTCGGGCAGCGTGTTCGCGGCGACCTCGGTCACGGTCGTGACGAAGCGGCGGGCCTCGTCGGAGACCGAGCGGGCGACGTCGGCCAGGTCGGCCGGGGTACCCGTCTCCTCGGTGACCGGAGGTGTGGGCATGTCAGGCACTGATCTGCCTCCGTCCTTCGAAGGCCCGCCCGAGCGTGACCTCATCGGCGTACTCCAGGTCCCCCCCGACCGGCAGCCCGGACGCGAGTCGTGTGACGCGCAGGCCCATCGGGACCAGCAGGCGCGCGAGGTAGGTCGAGGTCGCCTCGCCCTCGACGTTCGGGTCGGTCGCGAGGATGACCTCGGTGACCTGCCCGTCGGCGAGGCGGCTCATGAGCTCCTTGATGCGCAGGTCGTCGGGGCCGACGTTGTCGATCGGGTTGATGGCGCCGCCGAGCACGTGGTACTTCCCGCGGAACTCGCGTGTGCGCTCGATCGCGACGACGTCCTTGGGCTCCTCGACGACGCAGATCACCGTCGGCGACCGGCGCGGGTCCCGGCACACCCGGCACAGCTCCTCCTGCGCGACGTTGCCGCACACGCTGCAGAACTGCACCCGGGCCTTGACCTCGGTCAGCGCGTCGACGAGGCGGCGCACGTCGGCCGGGTCGGCCGCGAGGAGGTGGAAGGCGATCCGCTGCGCGCTCTTGGGACCGACGCCGGGCAGTCGCCCGAGCTCGTCGATCAGGTCCTGGACCGCGCCCTCGTACACCCGACCAGGGTAGTCGTCAGCGGGCGGCACGGCGTGCCGCGACGGGCCGGACCCGTCGGCTCGTGGACGACCCCGGGCGGCGGCGTCAGAGGCGGGACCACCACGGCGGCCGCGGGACGAGCCCGACCGACCGGTCCGACCGGGACGCGAGGCGGTGGAGCGCGTCCCACAGCGACCAGAGGCCGGCGACGACCGCGATGCCGCACAGCAGCAGGAGCACCCCCGTCCACCGGTCGAACGACGCCGTCCCGATGTCGTAGGACCCGCTCGTCACCGAGAGCGCGACGAGCATGCGGTGGTACCCGATGGCGGCGGCGACGACGAGCGCGCCGACCACCGTCACGACGCTCCCGGCCAGGACGCCCGCGACCGGCTGCTCGCGGGCGCCGTCGCCGGCCGGGTCGGGGCCGGTACCCGTACCGGTACCAGGACCGTCCACCACCCTCGCCTCCGTCGGTGGCACGGGCTCTCGGCGGTCGGACGGAGGAGTCGTCGTCATGCGCCGATGGTCGTGGGGCGGCACGACGTTGTCGAGGGCCGAACGGCGCATCTCGAACGGACGGCACGACCGGCATCGAGGCGGAGTGGTGGGGCCGGAGCGGGGTGCGTGGCGAGGTGTGGCTGTCGCGGCCGGGTCGGCCCGCAGGCGTGGCCGGCGCGGCCCGCGCAGGCGTGGCTAGCGCGGCCCGCAGGCGCGGCCGGCGCGGCCCGCAGGCGCGGCCGGCGCGGCCCGACCGGCGTGGTCCCGTCGGTCCCGTCGGCCCGTTCGGCCCGACCGGCGCCCCGGACATGTCCTCGATACCGTCGTCGCGGACCCTGCGGGAGGAGCACCCATGGCCAGGACCGGCGACGACGTCGCTCTGGAGCTCGCGCAGGACCCGCTCGTCGTCGCACTCGACGTGGGGTCCACCGCGAGCCGGGGCGGGCTGTACGACGCGACGGGACGCCCGGTGACGGGGCACCAGCACAAGGTCCCGCACGCGTTCACGGTCGCCGCCGACGGCACGTCGGTGATCGACCCCGACCAGGTCGCGGACGAGATCGCGGTGATCCTCGACGCGGTGACGGCGGGCGTGCCCGCCGGCCGCGTGGCCGGGGTCGCGATGGACACGTTCGCGTCGTCGCTCGTCGCCGTCGACGCGGGCGGAGGCGCGCTGACGCCGTGCTTCACCTACGCCGACTCGCGTTCCACCGGTGAGGTCGTCGCACTGCGCGCGGAGCTCGACGAGCACGCGCTGCACCAGCGGACCGGCACCCGGGTCCACACGAGCTACCACGCACCGCGGCTGCGCTGGCTCCGGGCGACGCAACCCCGCGTCGTCGACGCCGCGGCGGCGTTCTGGTCGCTCGGCGAGCACGTCCTGAACCGGCTGGTCGGGGAGCCGTTGTGCGGCACCTCCACCGCGGCCTGGACGGGACTGCTCGACCGCCGGACCGGTCGGCTCGACGCCGAGCTGCTGGGTGCCGCCGGGGTCGCCGCCGACCGGGTCTCCGCGGGCCTCGACCCGTCCGCGCCCGCGCACCCCGAGGTGCCGTCACGGTGGCCGGCGCTGCAGGGCGCCGCGTGGTTCCCGGTCGTGACGGACGGCTTCGCGAGCAACGTGGGGGCCGGCGCCACCGACGCGACGGTCCTCGCGGCCGCGACGGCGACCAGCGGGGCGCTCCGCGTCCTGCTCGACGGCCCGGCCGACCCGCTGCCGTTCGGGCTGTGGAACTACCGCGTCGACGCGCGGCGGACGCTCCTCGGCGGTGCGCTGAACGACGTGGGCAGGGCGGTGAGCTGGGCCGAGAGCACCCTGCGCCTCGGACCGGACGTGCGCGAGGTGCTCGCCGCGCCGCCGACGACGGCGACCCCGCTGGTCCTGCCGTACCTGACGGGTGAGCGGGCGCCCGGCTGGGTGAGCGACGCGCGCGCCGTGATGACGGGGCTCTCGGCGGCGACCGACGCCGACTCGGTCTTCCGCGGGATCGTCGAGGGCGTCGCGATGACGTACGCCCGGGTCGCCGACGACCTCGGGCCGGCGGCACCCGACGTGGTCGAGGTGGCCGCGTCCGGGCGGGTGAGCAACGACCACCCGCAGTGGCTGCAGGTGCTCGCGGACGTGCTCGGGCGTCCGGTGACCCACGTGACCCGCAAGCGGTCCACGGCGCGCGGGACGGCTCTGCTCGCCCTCGACGTGCTCGCGCCGGACGTCACGCGGGCGCCCCGCGTGACGGGCCGGACGTACGAGCCGGTCCCCGCGCACGCGGACCACTACCGCGAGCGGCTGCGCGAGCTCGCCGACGTGTACGACGCGGTCGTTCGCGCCTGACCGCGACCCGCCGTCGTGCCGGGGGCCTGCCGATCGGGCCTCAGCTGACCCCGGAGGGGCCCGCCTCGGCCGGACGCCACATGGCCACGAGCTCCGGACCGCCGTCGGCGAGCAGGGCGCGACCGGACGCCGACCACCCGTTGCGCTCGTAGAACGGGACGGCGGAGGGGTTGGTGGTCTCCAGGTGCACGCCGAGCCCTCGCTCCTGCGCACGCACGAGGCCGTGCGCGAGCACCTCCCGCGCGAGTCCTCGACCGCGGTGCCCCGGGTCGACGGCGAGCATGTGGAGGTACGCGTGCGGCCGGCTCGGCACGAGAGGACGCATGCGCGCGAGCCCGGCACCGACGGCCGCCGCGTGCTCGGCACCAACCAACGCGGTGAGCAGGCCTGGCACGGACGGGAGGGCCTGCGCTGACGGGACGGGGTCGTCGGGCAGGCGCCAGGTGGCCACGGCGACGACGGCGCCCTCGCTCCGCACGACGTCGACGCGACCGACCTCGAGCGACCGCTCGGCGAAGAGGCCGACCCACGCGGCGACCGCGTCGAGGCGCGTCGCCTCGTCCGGGAACGCCCAGACCATGAGCGGGTCGTCGACGTAGGCACGCGCGAGGACCGTCCGGACCTCGGCCGCGGTCGCCGGTGCGAGGAGCGTCATCGCGTCAGACGTCGTCCGGGATCTCGTCGATGACCGTGCCGCCGAGCATCTGGGCGATGAGCGGAGCTCCCACGAGGCCGGACGCGCCGATGTCGGGGTCGTCGGGGTCCGCGTCCTCACCGTCGTCGTAGCGCGGCCCCGCCGCGGGACCGGCGGCAGCGGCCGCCGCGAAGGCACGCGCGCGCGGCGACTGGGCAGGCCCGCCCGGGCCGCCCCTGCCCCCAGCGGCACCACCGGAGCCGCCCGTCCCGGCGGGCCGCGTCGCGCCCCGACCGTCGCCGCCAGTGGAGCCCGGGCCGGAGGCACGGTCACCGGCTCGGGTGCCGCGGCCGGGTGACGACGCGGGCGCCGCGTACTCGTCGAACGGCTCGGGACCGTCCGGGATCGGCTCGTCACCGGGCACGTCCCACGGCGGCGGGGGCTCGTCCTCGGCGGG
>JAUZVJ010000036.1:0-33584 GCA_031844515.1 Actinotalea sp. AC32
CCCGACGTCGACGTGCGTTCCGACGGCAACGGCTGGCACGCGTTCCACCGCGCCAAGGCCGCCGGGCTGCTCGACGGCTGGGTCCGGGCCGTCCTGACGCCGTCGGGCGGTCTGCACCTGCACTACCCCGGTACCGACCAGCGCAACGGCAGCCTGCGCGGACTGCACGTCGACTTCCGGGCCACCGGCGGCTACGTCCTCCTGCCGCCGTCGCTCGGCCAGACCAAGGACTACTCCCGTGAGTAGCAGACGATCGCTACCCGCCCGGGTCCCGGCCGCCCGCTGGATTGGAGCGCCGTCGTCGACCTCCTCACCCCAGGCGCTGCGCGAGGCAGCGCCGGACAGGGCGTAGTCCGTCAGCGCGACGGCGCCGATCCGACGCCCGCCCTCGCCGCGCACGTGGCGCGTCAGCCCGAGGGCAACCGCGACAACGCGCTGTTCTGGGCGGCCTGTCGCGCGGCCGAGGCAGGCGTGCAGGACTTCGAGCCGCTCGTGGCGGCCGCCGTAAGCGCCGGTCTGAGCGAGCGCGAGGCGGCGCGCACCGTCCTCAGTGCGCACCGCACGGTCGGTGGCGCCGCTGCCCGACCGGCTTCGCAGGTCCGCTCCGCACCCGCCGCCCCGGCCCGGCTCTGAGGAGACGACCATGCCTCGCTCGCGCACCACTGCCGCCCCGACCACGTCGCACGCCAGGCTGCCTGCCGACGCCGCCCCACCGACCGTCGAGCGGCTGTGGACCATCGGGGAGGTCTCCGCGTTCCTCGGCATCCCGATCGCGACGCTCCACCAGTGGCGCTACCTCGGCACCGGTCCCGATGCGTACCGCGTCGGCAAGCACCTGCGCTACAGCCCGGTCGCCGTGCAGGCGTGGCTGGAGAGCGAGTGCCGGCGCGAGGTGAGCGCCTGACCGTGGCCGGGAGCGTCAAAAAGCGGCCGGATGGGATGTGGCGCGCGCGGTACCGCGACGCGACCGGCAAGGAGCGTGCCCGCCACTTCGCACGCAAGGCCGACGCCGAACGCTGGCTCGCTGCGCAGGCGTCGTCCATCGCGCGGGGCGACTGGGTCGACCCCGCCAAGGCCCGCGTCACCGTCGCAGAGTGGTCGCGGGTGTGGCTGGCGACGAAGGCGCACCTGCGGCCGCGCACGCGCGAGAAGTACGAGAGCGCCCTACGCGTGTGGGTCCTCCCCAGGTGGGGACGAGTCGCGCTGGCTGACATCACGCACGCCGACCTTGTCCGGTGGGTCGCGGAGATCCAGGCGGACCGCAGCCCGGCGCACACGCGGCACACGCTCATCGTGATGTCGCAGATGCTCAAGCTCGCGGTCCGGGATGGGCGCCTCACGAGGAACGTCGCCGACGGCGTCGCGAAGCCGCGGCTGACGCGGCCGGTCCAGCGGTTTCTGAGCAACGAGGAGGTCGCTCGGCTCGCCGCGGAAATGCCGGAGCCGTACGACCTGCTGGTCGTTCTGCTGGCCTTCACCGGGCTGCGGTTCGGTGAGGCCGCCGGGCTCCAAGTGGGCGACGTCGACCTCGCGCGCGGTCGCGTCACCGTCAACTGGAGTGTCACGGAGCTGGCGCGCGGGGGAGTGCACCGCGACGCCCCGAAGACGTACCGACGCCGAGCCGTCCCGATCCCGGCCTTCCTCGTCGCCCGCTTGTGCGCGTACGTGGCGGGGAAGCCCGCCGACGCGCCGCTCTTCACGGCGAGCAAGGGCGGCACGTTGAGGAACTCGAACTTCCGGCACTACTTCTTCGACCCCGCCGTGGCGCGCGCCGGCCTCGCGCCGCTGACGCCGCACAACCTGCGGGACACGGCCGCGAGCCTGGCTGTCGCGTCCGGGGCGAACGTGAAGGCGGTCCAGCTGATGCTCGGTCACGCGTCCGCGTCGATGACCCTGGACGTGTACTCGGGCCTGTTCGACGCCGAGCTCGACGACGTTGCGGAGCGGATGAACGCCGCTGCTACCGAGGCGTTGGGCGCCTGGGGCACGAGCGGAGGAAGCGCCCCCGTGGTGGATCCCCAATGACGGGTTCGGCAATAAGGAGAAACGGCACGATGCGTCGCGGCGGTCGGTGGGTCCCGAACGAAGCTTGGAGTGTCAGACCCGCTGCTCGCTAATCATCGTCAAGTAGCGGTCGTACTGCTTGCCCACGCGACTGGGAATGCTGACGAGCGTCCCCTCTTCCATGCGGTACGTGCGATCTGGATCGCCGCGGAATGACAGCCAGTTGAAACTCGTACTCACCCAATGCTCATCGAAGATCAGAATTTTCGCGTGGGTATTCTTGAGTCGCGCAAACGTAAACTTGGCGGGGAAGCGCGAGGCCAGATTCTGAAGCTTCTGGAGCGCGTCGGAATCCGAACCCGAGTCGTCGTCGCCGTACCCGTGAGCGATCGTCACCTCGACTCCACGGCGGAGCCGCGCCTCCACCTTTGCTAGGAAGTCGGTGTTCACGACTGCCCGTCGCACCCATGGCGAGATGATGAGCAGGCGCGTTGTGGCAGTCGCAAGCGCCTCGGCCAAGAGGTCAGGATGCTCGAAGACGCTCACGCTCCGGACCAGAGAGGTCGAGGCGAAGTCCGTCGGGGATACCGTCGGGTCGACGAGAGCAGCCACAGCTGGCTCAGCGTCCACGGTCTCTCGCTGAGCCTCCAGATCTGCGTCGAGCGCCGGGCGAGGCTCCGGCTCGCCGATGGACATCCTCAGGTTCTTCACTACCTCCGTTCGATCCAGCGCAAGTCCATGCACGTCCGAGATCTCGTCGTCGATGCAGACGGCGAGTTCGATTTCGCCGCGAGCTTGATCCGCATACACGAGCAACTGCACCGGCAGGTAGAGGTTCTTCTTCGTTGAGACCTTATGAATTTGGAGGACCTGGAGACTCTTGAGGTTCCCGCTTCGAAGCAGGGCGTTGAGCGTCGGAGGCGTCACGTCGTCCAGCCCGATCCGTGCCTTACGCTCGGCAGGCAGACGTATGTAGCCGAGTTCGTCGACCTCCTTCTTGGAGAGCAAGGAGTTCTCAAGGTAGTCGGCCGCCTGCCAGACGAGCCGGTCGAATTTCACCGGGAGGTTGCGGAACGTTGGGCGAATGGTCGCGGCGTTGCGCACCACCTCGGTCCCAATCGGCGTCAACGAAAGAGTCTTGCCGTCGGAACGGCGCCGAAGACAGTTCTCGCTCACCTGTGCTGCAGCTGCCTCAAGGACGTGCGCCGGGTCGAGCCCAAGGAACGCGGCAATCGCCTCGGGCGAATCGACTCCGCGCTCGACGAACAAGAGCGTGAACTCCTCGGTGATGGGAAGCTCCTTGCGCTCCTGCGCCAAGACGTCCGCCCGCAAAACCGAGACGGGGATGGCCGCGTCCTCGACGGCGACAAGCTGAAGGCCCGGACGGGCGTTGCCGAATCGTCGTTGGAGTAGTTGAAACCTCTTAGTCACGGTCGGCCGCCCTTACCAAACAGTCGCTCGGATGAGTCTCGATGTACTCCAGGACGTTGCGCAGTGACCCGTTCGTACCGCGGATGAAGTCGGCGTCGCCGATTATCGTCAGGCCGAACCGGGCGCGGGAGAGAGCGACGTTGATGCGCCGCCAATAGTCCGCACCGAGGAATCCGAGTCGACCCTGCGCATTGCTCCGTGTGAGGGAGACGAGAGCTAGATCGGCCTCCCGCCCTTGGACGGCGTCAACCGACAAGACATCGACAACGAGATGCTTGAACGGATCCTTGAAGTCGTGCTGCGCGAGACGGCGACGCAAGGTCTCGACCTGACTCTTGTACGGAGCGACCGCTAGCACCTCCAGTTTCTGACCCGCCGGCGGTGCGATGAGCCGGAAGCCGATCGCTCGATCGATGGATTCAAGCTGGCGGAATAGCTGATCAGCCTCAGCACGGTTCGCGTAACTCGCCTCGCCATGCTCACGTCGTCGCTCTCCGAGTCTGGAGGTGTCGATCCAAGTCACGGCTCTGCCTGCGACGGCGTCATACCCTTCGAGGCCGTCGACACGCGGAGACTTGAGCACGCCGCTGTAGAAGCAGGTGGAGATCAGGTCGCCGATAGGGCGTATCATTCGATACTGCTCGTCGAGCATCAGCGTGGAATGCGGTGGCAAATTGTTGACAAGTCGCTGGAACAGCGTTTCTTCGATGTCACTCTTTGTTAGCCCGTGTTCGTTGAGGATCATGGCCGAGCGCAACAGATCTTCGTCGGTCGGCGGAAGCTGGTGCGTGTCGCCGACCAGGATCCAACGCTTGGATCGTGACATCGGCACGAGGGCCTCGGTAAGTGTTGCCTTGGACGCCTCGTCAACTATGCACAGATCGAACTCAAGTTCGCCGACTGCTCGCTCGCGAAGGAATCCAGTACAGGTTCCAGCGACCACAGATGTTCCCGATAGGTAGATCGCTGCGAGGCTGTCTTCGGCACCGATGCGTTCGAGCCACTGAGCCTGCAGTTCGAGCCTCTTGAGCAGTTCACCCATGTCTCCGCTGTCGCCGAGCAATGCTTCGATCGCACTGCGCGCCTCCTGGCTGCTAATTCGGGCCGGCAAGGTAAGTGCGCCCGCAAGGTGGGCTTGCGCCTCGCCGACCAGGACTGCCCTGCGATCCCAGAGCTGATCAATCCGATCCTGGTACTCATTCGCCGGGTCGGCGCCAGTCACGGCGGTCATGAGGTCAGAATTGGCTGCCTGCACAGCACGAAGGTCCTGGGCGTGCCGCTCCACCTGCTCGAGTTCGTTGGTCACCGCAACGAGCTTCTCGAGCGCGAGTGCAGCGTGGAGGAAGCTGGGCTCAACCCCGTGGTGCCTGGCCAGATCCTCGAGATGCTTTTCTGCGCGCACCCGCACGGACTCAGACCACCGTCGGATCTGCTGGTCGAGAAGCAAGTCCCTGACGGCGGGCTGTACGGCGGACTCGTCGCCAGCGAGGCGCACGAGGCCCTTGACCCCGACTGCGTGGAGCCGTTCTACCGCGTTGTCGACTGCAACATGGGTTTGCGAGGCAATCAAGATGCGTGCGTCCGGCTGCTTCTTGAGCAACTGGGTCACGGTCTCGGTGATGAATCGGGTCTTGCCGGTACCTGGCGGGCCCTGAATTACCAGCACTTCCGGCGTCCCCAGCGCGAGTTGGACTGCCTTCTGCTTGGTGGCGTCCAGCGGCGACGTCCATTTGGTCACGGTCTCGAGCGTGGGTGCTGCATTGGTGTTGGGGTCAACAAGTATGCCGCGCAGTACCGGTGCGGGAATCGTGCCGTTTCGGATCGCGGTAACGGCTCTTCTCTGGCGCTCGAGCGCGATTGCTGATGGTTGGTCGTACGGCACCAGCGCGGCCGAAGGGGGAACGCTGCGGAGCGGCTTGTGGGACAGAAGCGTCACGCTGTCCGCCTCCTGCTGAATGACCTCCCCGTGTCCGCCCCGCCGCCCGGCCTGCTGGTCGAAGACCTGCCAGTCCGTGCCGATCAGATCAACCTCGGTCGGCTCGGCAAGGGCGAAGACGCTGCGTCTGCCGTCAAGGGTGACCTTGTTGTAGTTGAGGGGTTGGTGCTCACCGCGGCTGAGGTCGGCCCGTGCCTCAAGGATCTCCAGCCATTTGTCGAAGGCCTCGTCCCCGTCCTGACCTTCAGTCGCAACCTCGGGGTGCTCCTTGCGGAAGTAATAGTCGTCGAGGAGTTCGCGGAGCTTCTCCCGGGCCTCCTCCGCCAGCCGGATATTGGCTGGCTGCCGTACTTGCCAACTGAAAATGGGCGGTAGTTCGAGGGCGTTGTGGCGCCCCCCCTCTAACTTCTCGAGTTCAGGTGCTGGTGCAGCGGTGACGGCGAATCCGGGACCTCCACGATCGTCCGGCTTGAGCGTGTAGCGGTGCTCTGACCCAAACAGGATGACTGTCTTCGGGTCTCGCTTGCCAGTGGCACTGTCCAGACCGTAGTGCGCAAACACATTCCCACGGAGGTCAGAGAGGATCTTTGCTTCCGCAGTCTCGCGGTCCGGTGGTTCGCCGACGAGGTGGATCTGTGCCGACTTCGTCAGTCCAAGGACGATTGGGTTGTTAGGCGATTCGTTGCGAATAACCTGCTGTCGAGCGAGTTTCGCAAACTCCATTGCGAGCTCGCTGCCGTTCTTGGGGCGGTCCAGGTAATCCGCGCTGACGCACTTCTCAAGAAGCGCCCGAATGTCTGGCGGCACCCGAGCGGACTCGAGCGCAGTGAGCACGTCTGGATAGGTCTTGATGGGGGTTTCGCACAGGCACTGCAGCAGGACGACGCCGATGCTGTAGACGTCCCGAACATAGGGCGCTGGAGCTTCCATTTCGGGCGGTGCATACGGACCGGAGCGGTAGTACTGAAGAGTTAGTTCGCTGTGCTGCTGGTCCTCACGCAGTTTTGCGATCCCGAAGTCCGCCAGCAGTGGCTGGCCCAGGGAGTCGATCAGGATGTTGCCCGGCTTGATGTCGCGGTGCTCGAGTCCTTTGAGATGCGCGTGCGCGAGCCCGTCGACTAGTGGCTGGGCGAGTGTGGAATAGAGGGAGTCCCAGTCTGACCAGGGCGGTGCTGCGAGCAGGTCGTTGAGGTTGCGATCCACCCAGTCGAGAACGATGTAGAAGGTTCCGGTGTCATCAGTGTCCGCGTCGCGGAATCCGACGATATTCGGATGGTTCAGCTTGCGAAGGGCTCCAACCTCCCGATCAAAGACCTTGCGGGAGAGCTCGTCTGTTGGACCTGCAACGAACTTGACGGCAACGTTGGAGCCGTCCCGCGTGTCGATGCCCTTCCTTACCGTTGAGAGGCCGCCCGGTCGATTACCCCCACTGAGCAGCACGTAGTGACTGCCAACCTGATCGAGCACCCGCGACTCCGTTCGTCCGACCTGTCGGGAGCGTAGCGGCTGGGTGTGACACAACGATCCGTTCCCGGGAGAGCCGCCGCCGAGGGGGCCTAGTTTCATCCTCTGGCTGATCACCAAGGTCGAGCAGGTCGGTGCCGCCGGGCCGGTCACGAGCGGGAGTGTGGCGTGGTGCAGGCCCACCTCGAGCGGAGGAGCTCGATCGCGTGCTGGAGCTGGAGGGACACGGAGCCGTGTTATGTCGGAGACGACGTGTTGGGTGTCGGTTTGCGTCCGGGACGTTCCTTCCGAACCCGTGCTGGGCGCTCGACAAGTCCGCCACGGCCCGCCTGCACGGTGCGACTCACTCGGTGCGCTCTCCGGGTCGGCATCCGGGCGAATCGTCGCCCGGTGTGGGGCGAAGACCAACCGATGCCGCACCTCCACGCCGCTAGTCATCCTTGAGGGTTCGCTCACGGCGTCAGGGACACCTCGGTCGAGGCGTGGGGTCGGGCACTGGTCGTCGGCGGCACTGTGAGCAGGAGGCGCGGGGCTACGGCTGGTGTCGGTCCGAGGGAGCGCCTCGCGTCGACCAGACCGTCGAGGCCGTGTGAGACGTGGCCGGCGCGCCAAGCGAGTTGGCCGGTAGGGCGGCCGTGGTTGCAGATCCGCCTGAAGGTCAGCACCGACAGCGGGTGAACGAGTGCCGGGGGGGCAGCCGCTCACCCCTCGCAAGGGGCGGCGCGGAACGCGGGCGTGCGTCAGGTCAAGTGCGGACCAGACGCGGACTAGCAGCCCAGATGAAGGGCCCCCCGACACCACTCCTGAGCCCAGCCTGAGTCCGTCACCTGCAAGAACACTCGGTGGGCCCCGTGGGGATCGAACCCACAACCCGCGGATTAAAAGTCCGCTGCTCTGCCAGTTGAGCTAGAGGCCCGGCGGCAGGGACCCACCGAGGCGGGTCGGGCGTCGGGGAGCCCGAGCGCCCGCTGCCGGGTACAGGCTACGGGAGCGGTGGACGCCGTCGAGGTGCGCCGGGGTGCGGGATGCGGGGCGGCGGCCCACCTGCCGGGCGCGACGACGTCGGGCGCCGACCGGTGCCCGGTGCGACGCTGGGGCGCATGACGGCACTCGACGGCGCGCACGTCCTCGTCGTGGGCGCGACCGGTGGGCTCGGGTCGGTGATCTGCCGCCGGCTCGCCGCGCGCGGCACCCGCCTGACGCTGAGTGCCCGGTCGGCAGGACGGCTCGGCGACCTCGCCGACGAGCTCGGGGCCGCGGCGCTCGGTACCCACGCGGCTGACATCACGTTCCCCACAGCGCCCGCGCACGTGGTCGAGGCCGCCGTCGCGAGCGGCCCGCTGGACGGCGTCGTCTACGCAGCGGGGGTGGTCGCGTTCGGTCCGGTGGGGGAGCTCGACGACGACGTCCTCGACGAGCTGCTGCTGGTGAACCTCGTCGCGCCGATCCGGTTGGCGAGGGCCGCCGTCGAGGTGCTCGAGCCCGACGGCTTCCTCGTGAACCTCAGCGCGGTCGTCGCCGAGCGACCCACCGCGGGCATGGCGGCGTACACCGCGACGAAGGCGGGCCTGACCGGGTTCGACGGGGCGCTGGCCCACGAGCTGCGCCGACGGCGCCTGCGCGTGGTCGACGTCCGTCCGCCGCACACGGAGACCGGGCTCGCCGGGCGTCCGATCGCGGGCGAGGCGCCGCCGCTCGGCCCGGGCCTCGACCCCGACGTCGTCGCCGAGCGCGTGGTGCGGGCCGTCGAGCAGGGTGAGAAGGACGTCCCGGCGTCGGCGTTCGACGCACGCACCTGACCGGGCCGGCGGGTGCCGAGCGGCGACCGTGCGTAGCGTGCCGGGGCATGGACCGGACCCCGTCGACGTCGCGCCGTGCCCTCGTCCCTGCCGTGCTCGCACCGGTCGCGCTCGTCGGCGGCTGGACCCTCGCCGCGGCGCTCCAGCCCGCCTTCGACCCGGTCGGGGAGACGATCAGCGCGCTCGCCGCGACCCACGCCCGCGCACCGTGGGTCATGGGCGGCGCGCTCGCCGTGACGGGGATCGCGCACATGGCGACGGCGCTCGCCGTGCGCCGTGTCCGCACCCCCGGCCGGGTGGTGCACGCCGTGGGCGGCGCCGGGACGCTCGCGGTCGCGCTCCTGCCGGTCGACGTCGCGCCTGCGGCGCACGGGGCGGCCGCGGCGGTCGCCTTCGGTGCGCTGTCGCTGTGGCCGGCCCTGGCCGGGCGGCCCGGCGAGCGTGGTGTCCTCTCGGTCGCGGTGCAGCGCTCGGCCGCCGGGGCGCTGGTCGCCCTGCTGGGGGTCTTCGTCCTCGCGCTGCAGGACGTCGGTCCGTTCGACGCGAGCGTCACCGGCCTCACCGAGCGGCTGCTCGCGGCGGCCCAGGCGCTGTGGCCCGCGGTCGTGGTCCTCGGCACCCGGGAGGCGTGACCGTGGCGCCCACGGGGTGCGGCGACGGCCGGCACCGGGGGCCGTCGTCCGCCTCGGTCGGGTGACGAGCTCCCGGACCTGTTGAGCGGCGCACCGTGCGGACGTACGGTGCGCGTGTGGTGGTCGACGACGACCAGTCCCCGGGTGGGCGACCCGGCGCGGCCGGTGAGCCCTTCGCGCTCGACCGCGCGCTGCCCGAGCTCTACCGCGTGCGGGGCCTCACCCCGATCCTGCACGCGCTGCTGGAGCAGAGCGGCCGCGCCATCGGCTCGGTCGCGGGCAGCATCTCCGTCGTCGACTGGGACGCGGGCGAGTACAGCAAGCTCGCCGAGCGCGGGATCCCGTGCCGGCTCGGCGGGTCCTTCCCGCTCGACGAGGGCGCGACCGGATGCGCCGTGAGCCGTCGACGGCCCGTCGTCATCGAGGACTACGGACGGCTCCCGTCGAGCCACCTGCCCCCGGGCCACCCGGCCGGCCGCGGCGGCGCCGTCGCGGTCCCGATCTGGTGGCGAGGGGAGCTCATCGGGGTCAACGTCGCGTTCACGGGCGAGCGCCGCCGGTTCTCGGCCCGCGAGCTCGACGGGCTGGAGCTCCTCACCGAGGCCGCCGCAGGCGCGATCGTCCTGGCCGGTGCGGGTGACCCCGTGCTCGCGCGGTCGCGGGCCGACGACCGCGTGGTGGTGCGGCCCTCGGGCCCGCGCGCCGGCGAGCGTCGCCCTCCCGCGCGGGCGCCCCGGCCCGGAGCCGGCCCTGCGCGCGGCGCGTCGTCGGTGGTCGTCGTCCCCGTCGCGCCCCTCCTCGCGTGGCCCGTCGCGGCGCCGTTGACGACGCGCGAGGCCGAGGTGCTCGCGCTGCTCGCCGAGGGTCTGGGGGACCGGGACATCGCGGTGCGCCTGGTCCTGTCGCGCAAGACCGTCGAGAAGCACGTCGGCTCCGTCCTTCGCAAGACGGGCACGTCGAGCCGGACCGCGGCCGTCGTCGAGGCGCTGCGCCACGGGTGGGCGCCGGCCGACGACCGTGCCGCGCGCGGTCTGACCGAGGCCCGCGCGACCGCGCTCGACCCGCGCCCGTCCGGCCTCCGACCGTCCGCGCGACCGCACCGGCGTCGTGCCACGGGGAAGACGGGGGATTTCCCCCATGAGACGACCGGGTCACCCGGGCTTCACTGAACCGGCCGGTCGCAGCGACGCGACCCGGTCCACCAGGCGAGGAGGTCCCATGCCCGTCGTGCCGATGAAGGAGATCCTCGACCGCGCGTTCGCCGAGCGGTACGGGGTGGCCGCGATCAACGTCGTCAACGACCTGACGATCGAGGCGGTCGTCGCCGCGGCCGTCCAGGAGCGCGCGCCCGTCATCCTCCAGACGTCCGTCAAGACGGTGAAGCAGTACGGGCGCGACCAGCTGCACGGCATCGTGCACGCGCTCGTGCGGGACGCGCCCGTCCCGGTGACGCTGCACCTGGACCACTGCCCCGAGCGCGGTGTCATCTCCGACTGCCTCGCCGGCGGATGGAACTCGGTGCTGTTCGACGCTCACGAGCTCGACGTCGCCGAGAACCTGCGTCAGACGACCGAGGTCGTGGCGGAGGCGCGGCGGTACGGCGCGCACGTCGAGGGCGAGATCGAGGGCATCCAGGGCGTCGAGGACGGGGTCGGTTCGGACGACGCGCCGACGATCCAGACCCTCGAGGTCGCGGTGGACTTCATCACGCGGACCGGCGTCGACTGCTTCGCGCCCGCCATCGGGAACGCGCACGGCCAGTACCGGGCGGCCCCGGTCCTCGACCACGACCGGGTCAGCGCACTCGTGGAGGCGACGGGCGTGCCGATGGCGCTCCACGGCGGCACCGGGCTGTCCGACGAGCAGTTCACCGACCTCGTGGCGCGCGGCTGCGCCAAGGTCAACATCTCGACCGCGCTCAAGGAGACCTTCATGCAGTCGGGCCTGGAGTTCCTGCATGGTGCGGCGGAGGCGGGCAAGTGGGACCCACCGTCGCTGTTCCGCCACCAGCGCACCGCAGTCATGGAGATGGCGGCGCGGCACATCCGGCTCTTCGGCGGCTCGGGGCGTGCCTGGTGACCGCGCTGATCTTCGACTGCGACGGCGTGCTGGGCGACACCGAGCGGTACGGGCACCTCCCGGCGTTCAACGAGACGTTCGAGCACCTTGGCCTGCCCGTGCGGTGGAGCGTCGACGAGTACGGCGACAAGCTGCGGATCGGCGGCGGCAAGGAGCGGATGGCGAGCCTGTTCGACGACCCCGGGTTCGTGGCGGCGTCGGGCGTGCCCGACGACGCCGCCGCTCGCACGGAGCTGCTCGCGCGGTGGCACAAGGAGAAGACGGCGCGCTTCACCCGCATGGTCCAGGAGGGTGCGATCCCGGCCCGTCCGGGCATCGCGCGCGTGATCCCCGAGGCCCTCGAGGCGGGGTGGACCGTCGCGGTCGCGTCGACGTCCGCGGAGCCCTCGGTGCGCGCCGTCCTCGAGCACGCCGTCGGCAGCGCGACCGCGGCGAGGGTCCCGGTGTTCGCCGGCGACGTCGTGCCCGCCAAGAAGCCCGACCCCGGCATCTACCTCCTCGCGCTCGAGCGCCTCGGCCTCGACCGGGACAGCACGCTCGTCGTCGAGGACTCGCGCAACGGCCTGGTCGCCGCGACGCGCGCGGGCCTGCGCTGCGTCGTGACGGTCAACGGCTACACGCGCGACGAGGACTTCGCCGAGGCGGTGCTCGTGGTGTCCGAGCTCGGCGACCCCGGCGGGCCTCCGGTCGAGGTCCTCGCCGACCGGTTGCCCGTAGGGGTCGGCCATCACGTGACGCTCGCCGACCTCGAGGCGTGCCTGCGCGGGCCGGCCCCGCCGGGGCCGTCGACGCCGCACGCAGGGACAGCAGAGGTGAAGGACCCGGACGAGGGAGGTGCCGCATGAGCGGTGAGGGGCTCGCGCAGGTCGAGCTGGTGGTCCGCACCATCGCGCAGACCGCGGTCGAGAACGAGAAGTACTTCGGCGACCTGGACGCCGTCGTGGGCGACGGGGACTTCGGGTACTCGCTGGCCCGGGGCTTCGAGAAGCTGCTCGAGGGCTGGGACGAGCTCGACCGCTCCGACCCGGGCACGTTCCTGAAGAAGGTCGGTCTCCTCGTCTCCTCGCGCATCGGCGGGACCTCGGGGCCGATCTGGGGCACGGGGTTCCTCCGCGCGGGCACGGCCCTCGGCGCCTCGCAGCAGGTCACCGGCGAGCAGGTGGTCGCCGCGCTGCGGTCCGCTGCCGACGGGATCAAGGCACGGGGCCAGTCGGACGTCGGCGACAAGACCCTGCTCGACGTCCTCGTGCCCGTGACCGACCGGCTCGAGCAGGAGGTCGCCGCGGGCAGCGACGCCCGGACCGCCCTCGACGCGCTCGTGACGACCGCACGCGAGGCGGCCGAGGCGACCAAGGACATGGTCGCCAGGCGCGGGCGCGCGTCCTACACGGGCGAGCGCAGCAGGGGCTCCGTGGACGCCGGGGCGATGGCGCTCGCGGTCCTCATCGACAGCATCAACACGGCCTGGACGAAGGAGACGGCTCGATGAAGAAGTTCCTCAACGACCCCAAGCAGTTCGTCCCCGAGATGCTCCGGGGGCTGGCGCTGGCCAACCCGGACACGCTCGAGTACGTGCCCGAGTACAACCTGATCGTGCGCAAGGACCTCCCCCGGGACAAGGTCGCGATCGTCCAGGGGTCCGGGTCCGGTCACGAGCCCGCGCACGTCATGGTCGTCGGACGCGGCATGCTCGACGCCGCGTGCCCGGGCGACGTCTTCGCGGCCCCGCCGACGGACTACGTCTACGAGACCGCCAAGCGGGTCGCGGGCGACAAGGGCGTCCTGCTCCTGGTGAACAACTACACCGGGGACCGGATGGCGTTCGACATGGGCAAGGAGATGGCCGAGGCCGAGGGTCTCGACGTGCGGATCCTCATGATCGACGACGACGTCGCGGTGAAGGACTCCACGTACACGATCGGCCGCCGGGGGGTCGCGGGGAACTTCTTCGTCATCAAGGCCGTCGGCGCCGCGTCGGAGCAGGGGGCCGACCTCGACGAGCTGCTGCGCATCGGGCAGAAGGTCAACTCGGTGACGCGCACGATGGGCGTCGCCCTGACCGCGTGCACGCCGCCCGCGAAGGGGTCACCGCTGTTCGACCTCGGCGAGGACGAGATGGAGGTCGGCGTCGGCATCCACGGCGAGCCCGGCCGCGAGCGCCGGCCGATGGCCAGCGCCGACGAGATCGTCGCCGAGCTCGTCGAGGCCGTGGCGTCGGACCTGCCGTTCGAGCAGGGCGACCGGGTCGCCCTGATGGTCAACGGGCTCGGCGGCACGCCGATCAGCGAGCTGTACCTCCTCTACGGTCGCGCGCACGAGCTGCTCGGCGAGCGCGGCATCACGGTCGGCCGCAGCTACGTCGGCGAGTACTGCACGTCGCTCGACATGGCCGGTGCGTCGCTGACCCTGGTGCGGCTCGACGACGAGATCGAGGCCCTGCTCGCCGCGCCCGCGGAGATCCCGATCCGGGTGTTCTGAGCAGCCCGGCCGGGCGGCGCCGTCGTGCGACGCCGCCCGGGCGGGAACGACCCCGACTGGGTGCTCGGGCCGCTACCCGGACCTTCCGCTCCTTCCCTACCCCCTCCACGAGGCGCACGATGGGAGGACCGTCGGAGCCTCGGGAGGGGTCATGGCCAAGCACGTGCGGACCGCCGTCGTCGTCGCTGCGCTGGTCGCGGGGGTCGCTGCGCTGCGCAGGGCTCGCGGGTCCGCGGGGGCCCGGCGCGGCGGCTCCCCGAGGTCGGTCGAGGCGCAGCACCCCCCGCGGGCGCTCGTGCGGGCGGTGAACCCGTTCGTGCGGTGGCTGCTGTCGTCGCCCGGGCGGGGTGGGCGCGCGCAGGACGAGCTCATGCTCCTGCACGTCACCGGCCGGCGGACCGGGCGCACCTACGACATCCCCGTCGGGTTCCACCCCGGGGAGGACGGACGCCTCGTCGTCGTGACGGACGCCCCGTGGCGGCTCAACCTCCGCGACCTGCCGGACGTCGAGGTGACGCTCCGCGGTGTGCGCCGGCCCGCTCACGCCGAGCTCGTCGAGACCCCGGGCGCGGCCGCGGACGACTACCTCGGCCGGATCGACCCGTCGCACCCGCAGGCGTCGGCACGCAAGGCCGGGCTGCGCCTCGCCGAGGACCGCGTCCCGACCCGCGACCAGCTCGTCGACCTCGCACGCCGCGAGCACCTCTGCGCGATCCACGTCGACGTGGCGGGCGAGCGCGCCGCCGCGTAGCGCGTCGCGACCGCGCCCGGGGGCGTGGCAGAGCTGTGGGACGGCGCGGGACCGACGCGCCGCCGCTCAGTGCGCGTGCTCCGGGGGCTGCCCCGGCTGCTCGGGACCGATCCGGTAGGGCCGCATCATCTCGTTGTCCTCGTGCTCGACGACGTGGCAGTGCCACACGTACTGACCCGCGCGCCCGAACCGCATCCGGACGCGGGTGACCTCGCCCGGGTAGGCGACCACGGTGTCCTTCCACCCCGACTCGTTCGGCTCGGGCGGCCGGGCGCCGCCCGCGGCCGTCACGGTCGCGGCCTCCTCGTCGACGACGACCGGCTCGCGGTCGACGACCTGGAAGAACGTCTCGTGGACGTGGATCGGGTGCGCGTCCGCGGTGGCGTTGTGGATCTCCCACGTCTCGGCCGCCCCGACGGCCGGGTTCTCGGTCACCGCGTCCGCCCACGCGCGGGTCGTCCACCGTCCCGCACCGTCGACGGTGCCCAGGAGCGCCGCGACCGGCGGCGGGTCCTCCGCGAGCTCGGGCGCGGTGGACATCTCCTCGACCAGCGCGAGCCGCCGCACCGCGCTCGGCACGACGGGCGCGACCGCCGGCATGCGCAGGAACCGCGGTGGGGTCGTGAGGTCCGGTGAGGTCGCCGGGCCGACCCGCAGCTGGAGGACGCGTCCGGTCGTCTCGGGGTCGGCGGCGTCGAAGTCGCCGTCGGGCTCGCCGCCGCCGAACGGCTCGTCCGGACCGAGGTTGCGGATGACGTACGAGCCCTCGGGCGTCGCCGTGAGGTCCAGGACGACGTCGGCGCGCTCGGCCGGTGCGAGCAGGAGCCGCCCGCGCTGGGTCCCCGAGAGGTCGACCGGGGCCGGAAGCAGCCCGCCCTCCGACCCGATCTGCCACAGCTCGGCGCCCGGCACCGCGGACAGGTCCAGGACGAGGAACCGCGAGTTGCAGCCGTTGAGCAGGCGCAGGCGGTACCGGCGTCGCTCGACGTCGAGGTAGGGCCACGTCGCCCCGTTGACCATGATGGTCGACCCGAAGAACTCGGGGTTCCAGATCGGTGCGACGTCGCCGTCGGGCACGTAGGGGCCGACCGTCCCGTCGAAGAACGCGCGCGTGTCCGGGTAGAAGAGCGACCCGTCGGCCCCGAAGGTCCGGTCCTGGATCGCGATCGGGATCTCGCGGTACGGCTTGGCGCTGGGGAACCCGTCGTTCTCGCGCGGCGCCGGACCCGGCAGCACGGCCGGTCGTCCGGTGCGCGAGTCGAGCACCGCGTCGTCGCCCTCCGGGCCGCCGCGGACCAGGTAGAAGCCCGCCGGACCCGCGTAGACGTTCAGGCGCGTCATGCCGAGCGTGTGGTCGTGGTACCAGAGCGTCGCGGCGCGGTGGTCGTTCGGGTACTGGAAGGTCGCGCTGCCGGGCGCCCACTCGACGCCGTGCAGCGCGCGCGCCTTCGCGCGGAAGAAGTCGTACCAGGTGCCGACCTCGGCGTGGTCGGCGGGCAGGTCCGACGCGTCGGGCAGGTACCAGGCCTCGGGGTAGCCGTCGCTCTCGTCGCCCACGCCCGCGGCGCCGTGGACGTGGGTCACCACGGGGACCGGGCCGTCGTAGGGCGGCGGCGTCGTCGCGAACGACGGGCGTCCGTCCCGGCCCTCGGACCCGCCGGGCGGGTTCGCCCAGTGCAGCGTCGGGTCCACCGGCAGCAGGTGGGGCAGGAAGGCGCCCGACTCCGAGCGCAGCTCGTTGCGCCACGTCACGCGTACCGGACGACCGACGCGCGCCTCGATCGTGGCGCTCGGGGCGTGGAAGACCCTCGCCGCGCGCGGCCCCGACGCCGCCGCGGGGCCGTACGCCCAGACCGTCGTCGGGGGCAGCGGTGGGGGCAGCACCTGCTGGCTGACCTGACGCACCGCGATGTCGTAGACGTCGGCGTTCTGCCCGCCGCGCAGGACCGCGCGTCCCGCCCGTGGCATCGCGGGCGGCACGAGCAGCGGTGCGACCCACTGCGGGACCGCCGCGGCGTCGAGCAGGGGCGGCACCCCCGGCGCGGCCGCCGCCTCGAGCGCGACCGGCCTCCCGCCGAGCGCCCCGACGAACCAGAGGCCGAACCCCACGCCCGCGCCCTTGAGCACCGTCCGTCGCGTCACGCCCCGGTCCGTCACCGACTGCCGCGCACCGTCCACCGGTCCCGCCTCCCCGTCAGCGCTGATGGGTCGTCTCGACCGTACGCGCGGTGGTGACCGGGAAAAAAGGGGCGAACCGGACGCGGTGCGCGACGCGCGGGAGGAACCGTCGCCGTCAGCCCACGACGACGTCCCGGTGCCACGACTGCGTGACGTACGACGTCTCGAAGCCGATCGAGCGGTACAGCGACGCGGCACCCGTCGGCGAGTCCGCGTCGACCTCGAGCGCGACACCGCTGCGCCCCCGCACCGCCGCGTCGGTCAGCACCGCGTCGAGCAGCGAGCGGGCGACACCCCGGCCGCGCGCGGTGCGCAGCACGCCGAGGTAGTCGACGTAGCTGCCGACCGTCCGGCCGTCGTCGTCGAGCGACGCGCTCGCGACGAGCGCGCCGACCGGCTCGACCGTCCCGGCGTCGACGAGCTCGGCGAGCCACCAGTGGTCCCAGCGGTGGCCCGGGTCCGCGCGCAGGCGGGCGAGGAACTCGTCGAACGTCTCCTCGTGGTGGTTGAAGTGGTCGGCGAACGCCTGCTCGAGCACGTCGTGCACCGCGACGAGGTCCGCCGCGTCGGGCATTCCGCCCGACTCACGGCGCACCGCGCGGATCCGCACCCCCGGCCCGGTCGGGCGCTCGGCCTCGTCGTCGGCGGTGACGGGCCGGCGCATCTGCCACCACGTGCGCACGTGCGCGTAGCCGGCCGCGTCGAGGCGCCCCTGCTGGCGCGTGTCGGGTTCGAACGCGCCGCTGTCGAGCTGGGTCGCGGCGAGCCCGCGCGCCCGGGCCTGCGCCACGCCGGCCCGCTCCGCCCACGCGAACAGCGCGCCGGCGAGGGCGTCGCCCGCGTCGTCGTCGAGGTCGGGGTCGACGACGACGGCGACCAGGACGCGTCCCGCGGCACGGTCCTGCGCGGTCGCCCAGCCGCGTGCGGTGCCGTCGGCGTCGCGCACGACGACGTGCGTCCGAGCGGCTGCGCCGTCGCCCGCGACCTCGCTCCGGGTGTCCTCGGGCCCCGCCGACGCGCGACCCTTCGCCGCGACCTCGTGCCGCGAGCGCAGCGCGTGCAGGTCGGGCACGTCGTCGGCCGTGGGGGTCGAGGCGTGCCATCCCGAGGGCAGGTCACCGGGCACGAGGTCAGGGGCGGGGGAGTGCGGGTTCACGGACCCGATTGTCCCGCGTCGTCCGGGTTGCCGTCGGCGGGCCGTCGGCCGCGGGTCGTCGGCGGGGCGGCCACGCGCTGCGGGACGACCGGCCTACCCTGCCGCCATGCCCCCCGCCCGGAGCCGCCAGGTGCGGTACGCGCGACGCCGACGACGGCGCATGGCGGCGGTCGAGCACGACCTCAGCGCCACGCAGTGGGCGGCTCTCGTCGAGGCGTGGGGCGGGTGCGCGTACTGCGGGGCGACGGGCGTCCCGCTCCAGCGCGACTGCGTGCTGCCCATCTCGCGCGGCGGCCGGTACACGCTCGCGAACATCGCCCCGGCGTGCGCCTCGTGCAACGCGAGCAAGTGCAACGACGAGGTCACCGGATGGCTGCGGCGCAAGCGTCTCGACGAGCGCGCGTTCCTCGAGCGGCACGTCCGGATCCAGGCGGCGCTCGCGGCGGGGTCGGCTGGGTCGGCGGACTCGACAGGGTCGACGGGGCCGGTGGCGCACGACGACGACGTCCTGGGGAGCGACGGGGCACCGTCGGCCTGAACGCGCCGTCACCGGCCGGGCCCGGTCGTCCGGCGGCGTCGCGGTCGGGTCAGACCGTGGCGAGCCTCAGCGCCAGCACGCCGACGAACATCACGAGCGACAGGCCGAGGCCCCACGCCGCACGCGCCCGGCCGACCGGGGGGTGACCCTGCGCGGCGATCTCCTTGGCGCGCTGCAGACCCCGGACGCCGAGCACGACGCCGAACAGCGATCCGTAGACGATGCCGGTCGTCAGCCCCAGCACGAGCGCGGCGAGCCCGATGACGAGCGACGCGGTGGCGGAGCCGTTGCCCGGCGGGGGGCCGTAGGCGGTCGACGCCCACGGGGCGGCCCCGACCGGGTGGCCCATCGGGCCGGCTCCGAAGCCGCCGGGGGTGCCGAAGCCGCCGGGGGTGCCGAAGCCGCCGGGGGTGCCGAAGCCGCCGGGGGTGCCGAAGCCGCCCGGGGCGGTGCCGAAGGTGCCGGGCGCGGTGCCGAAGCGGCTGTCGCCGACGACGGCGGTCCCGAAGCCTGGCGACCCGAGGCCGGGTGCGCCGGGGGCCGTGGGGGCGGCGCCGTAGCCGGGTTGCGCGATGTGGCCTGCGTAGGTCGTCGCCGTCGCCGTCGCGGTCGCTGGGGCACCGTCCGCCAGGCCTGCCGGGACCTCCGCCGGGAGCCATGCGCCGGCAGGCGCGGTGACGGGGGTGGCCGGGGTGACGGACGCGGTGGCGCCGGCCGGGGCGGACCAGGCCGCGGTCGGGGTCGGCACGGCGCGCGCGTGCTCGGTCCACCGCTGGCCGTCCCACCACCGCTCGCCCGGACCCGTGGGGTCGGCGTACCAGCCGGAGACGGGTGACCCGCCCGACCCGCCCGCCCCGTCGGTGCTGCTCGTCATGCTGTGCCTCCTCGGCGTCCAGGACGCACATCGGCGTCCGATTCGCGGGGCTTGAGAGGGATCACCCGGACGGGCGCGCACGCCCACCGCACGGTCCGGTCGGACGACGGCGCGCCCGAGTGCGCACCCGAGTGCGCACCCGGGCGTCGCCTCGGTGCGCACCCCGGGGCGCCGCCGCCTACCGTGCGGTCCATGGACTGCGACGTGGTGGTCGTCGGCGCGGGTCTCGCCGGCCTCGTGTGCGCACGCGAGCTCGCGCATCACGGGCTCGCCGTGCGCGTGCTCGAGGCGGGGGACGGCGTCGGCGGTCGTGTGCGCACGGACCGCGTCGACGGCTTCACGGTCGACCGCGGCTTCCAGGTGCTCAACCCCGCGTACCCCGCGGTGCGCGAGCTGCTCGACGTCGACGCGCTCGACCTGCGCCGGTTCCTCGCGGGCGTCGCGGTGCGGCGGGACGACCGCCTCGCGCTCCTCGCCGACCCGCGCCGCGCGCCCCGGCACCTGCCCGCGACGCTGCGCAGCGGCTACGTGCGACCACGCGAGCTCCTGGCCCTCGCGCGCTGGGCGGCGCCCGCACTGGGTCCCGTCCGTCGGCTGCTCCGCGCGCCGGACGCGCCGCTCGCGGACTCCCTGACCGCGGCCGGTGTCACCGGACGCCTTCGCCGCGAGGTGCTCGAGCCGTTCGTCGCCGGGGTCGTCCTCGAGGACGAGGGCAGCACGTCCGCGGCGTTCGTCCGGCTCCTCGTGCGCTCGTTCGTGCTCGGCACGCCGGGCGTCCCGTCGTCGGGCATGGACGCGATCCCGCGTCAGCTCGCGGCCGGCCTCGACGTGTCGCTCGGCGAGCGCGTGGACCGGGTCGACCGGACCGGGTCGGGGGTCCGCGTGACGTCGTCGTCGGGGGTCACGGGCGCGCGTGCCGTCGTCGTCGCGACCGACGCGCTCGCGGCGGAGCGGCTCGTCGGCGTGGCCGCGCCCGCGATGAAGGGCGTCGTGACCCACTGGTACGCGACCGACGAGGCGCCGACCGGCCTCCCCGTCGAGGTCGTCGACGGCCGCCGGCGCGGACCCGTCGTCAACGCGTCGGTCGTGAGCGCGGTCGCGCCGTCGTACGCGCCGGCCGGGCAGCACCTCGTGCAGGTGAGCTGCCTCCTGGGCGACGACGCCCCGGACGAGGCGGCCGCGCGGCGGCAGGCGGGGGAGATGTTCGGGGTCGACCCGCGGCCGTGGCGCGAGGTCGTCCGGCACGAGGTCCGGCACGCGCTCCCGGCCCAGCCGCCGCCGCTCGAGCACCGTCGGGCCGTCGACCTGGGCGAGGGCGTCCTCGTGTGCGGCGACCACCGCGACACGGCGTCCGCGCAGGGCGCCCTCGTCTCGGGCCGACGCGCGGCCGCCGCGGTCCGCCGTCGTCTCGCCGGCGGAGCCCGTGCGAGCTGACCTGCGCCGGCACGGGTGCGGCGCCGTCACGTGCGCACCGCGGCCCCGGTCGCGTGCGTGCGGTAGTGCTGGGGGCTGCGCCCGTACCGCCGCTTGAACGCGGCGCTGAACGTGAACGGGCTGCTCCAGCCGAGGTCGCGGGCGACGGCGGCCACGGTCTCGCTCCCGGTCGTCAGCCGGTCCGCGGCCAGCGCGAGCCGCCACGTGGTCAGGTACGCCATCGGCGGCTGACCCACGCGCTCGTGGAAGCGGCGCGCGAGGAGCGCGCGCGACGCGCCGACCTCGTGCGCGAGCGAGGCGACGGTCCACGCCCGTGCGGGGTGCTCGTGCAGGAGGCGCACGGCCGGGCCGGCGACCGGGTCGGACTGCGCACCGATCCAGCCGCGCGTCGTGGTCGGACCCGCCGCGCTCGCGACCTGGCCCGCCCCACCGTCCGCCCCGCCGCTCGCACCGCCGCTCGCCGGGTCGAGGTCCGTGAGCCACCGGCGCACGACGTGCACGAGCAGGAGGTCCAGCAGCCGGTCGAGCACGCTCGACTGCCCGACGGCGTCCCGGTCCAGCTCGGCCGCGAGCAGCGCGACGGCTGCGGACGTCACGTCGTCGTCGGCCGGCACGCGGAACGTGCGGGGCAGCGCGTCGGTGAGCAGCCGGCCCACCTCGCCCTGCGTCTCGTAGGTGCCGACCAGCAGCTCGTCGTCGCCGTCCGGGTCGTTGCCCCACGTCCGCACGCCGTGGGTCATGGTCGTCGACACGTCGTGCCCGTCGACCGTGGTGCAGCGCTGGCCCGGGTGGATGACGACCTGCGGCATGCGGGTGGGGCTGTCGGCGATCCGGTAGTGCTCGGGTCCGCGCACCACGACGACGTCGCCCGTGCCGAGCCGCACGGGCTCGCCCGTGCGGGGGACGAACCACGCGGACCCGCGGCGGACGACCCCGAGCGTGAGGGGGGCGCCGTCGCGCACGTCGACCGACCAGGGCGCCGTCATGACCTGCCGCAGGAGGAACGCGCCGCGCGCACGCGGCCCGTCCAGGAAGTCCGCGAGAGGGTCCACGGCCCCAGCGTAGACGCAGACGCATGAACCAGAGCCTGGGCGCCATGGATCGTCCACCAGCGGAGGTGTTGGCTCGCCCCATGACCACGACACACGCACCCCAGACCATCACCGTCCTCGGCGGGACCGGGCACACCGGCCGACGAGTCGCCGCACGCCTCGCCGGCGCCGGGCACCTCGTGCGGATCGGCTCGCGAGCCGGCTCGCCGCGCTTCGACTGGCACGACCCGGCGACGTACGACGCGCTGCTCGACGGCGCGGACGCCGCCTACCTGGCCTACAGCCCCGACCTCGCGATGCCCGGTGCTGCCGAGGAGCTCGGCGCCGTCGCGGCCCGCGCCGCCGCGCTCGGGGTGCGACGTCTCGTGCTCCTGTCCGGCCGCGGCGAGGAGGGGGCGCGTGTCAGCGAGCAGGCCGTGCGCGACGCGGACGTGCCGCTCACGGTGCTCCGCTGCGCGTGGTTCGCCCAGAACTTCAGCGAGCACTTCCTCGTCGAGCCGGTCCGGGCAGGTGTGCTCGCGCTGCCCGCGGGGACCGTGCGCGAGCCCTTCGTCGACCTCGAGGACGTCGCGGACGTCGCGGTGCGCGCGCTGACCGCGCCCGGGCACGAGGGCCGGACCTACGAGCTGACCGGGCCCGGGCTGCTCACGTTCGGCGACGTCGCGGACCAGATCTCTGCCGCCACCGGGCTGGAGGTCCGGTACGAGGCCGTCACGCCGGACGAGTTCGTCGCGCTCGCGGCCAGCGACATGCCGGTCGAGCTCGCGGAGGCGTTCGCCGAGCTCTTCTCCTCGATCCTCGACGGCCGCAACGAGTCGACCACGGCCGACGTCGAGCAGGTCCTCGGGCGCCCCGCGACCCCCTTCGCGGCCTACGTCGCGCGCACCGCGGGCACGGGCGCCTGGACGGCCGTGCGCGTCTGACGTCCGCCCGCGGTCGGGTCCGCTGACCTCGGTGAGGGCGGGGAACCCGTCAGCCCAGGTAGCGCAGGTCCGACCAGACGGCGTCCCAGCCCGTCAGCGGGTCCCGGCACACCGCGACGGGGTCGCCCTGCTCCTCCGTCGCCACGCCGAGCCCGTTGTCGAGGCGCGCGACGACGTGGCAGGACGCGAAGTGGTGCGCGACGGCGCCGAGACGGTCGCCGACGACCACCACGACCGCGGGCTCGCCCTCCGGCGGGCCCGCGGTCCCGAGGTGGTTGTGGCCGCTGACGACGTCGTCGACGCCGTGCTGGGGCCCGAAGCGGTCGAGCGCACCCGCGAGCCCGTAGGTCGACGCGACGACGACGAGCCCGGCACGTTCGTCGTCGCCCTCGGGCGTGCCGACCACCGTGCCGACCACCGTGCCGACCTGTGCGGCGTACCGGGGCCAGCCGAGCTGGTCGCCGACGCCCGGGTTGAGCGCGGGCACCGGGGTCCGGACGAGCGCGTCGACCGGCAGGAGCGGCAGGGCGACCACGGCGGCGACGACGCCGTTGACGGCGACGGTGCCGGCGACGTGGGGACGCCAGCGCTCCCGCGTCCGCGCCATGAGCTCCGCGAGGGGCACGCACCCCGCGGCGAGCAGCACCGCGAGGAGGCCGGTGGGGTAGTAGAGCTGGGCGCCCCCGAGCACGGTCAGGACGACGAGCACCGGGAACGCGACGGCGACGAACCGCACGGGGCGCCAGGCCGGACGCCGCCACAGCGCCCACCAGCCCGCGACCCAGACGGGGACGAGCGGCGGACCGAGCAGCACCCCGAGGAACGGCACGACGAGGGGACGCACCTCGGCGGCGTGGTCCGCCCGGAGCGCCGCACCCATCGCGAGCTGCGGCCAGCCGTGGGTCGCCTGGTGGGCGAGGTTGGGCGCGGCGATCACGACGGCGACGACGACGCCGCCCACGAGCCACGGCGACCGCAGCTCGCGCCGCGGGCCGACCGCCAGCAGGCCCGCGAGGCCCGAGACCAGCAGGCCCGCGAGCAGCCACTTGTTCCACGTGCCCAGCCCCGCGACCGCACCCGCCGCGAGCCACCACGCCGGCGCGGGCCGCAGGAGCGCGCGGACCGCGCACAGCGCGATCCCGAGCCACACCGCGAGGTCGATCGCGGCGGTCGCCCCCAGGTGTCCGAGCACCAGGGTCGCGGGTGCGGACGCGAGCATCCACCCGGACCACGCCTGCGCGGACCGCCCACCGCCGAGCTCGCGCGTGAGGTGCGCCGCGAGCACCACGGACACCCCCGCCGCGAGCGCCGACGGGATCCGCACCGCCCAGGGTGCGTCGACGACACCGCTGAGCGTCCGCACGAGGAACGGCATGAGGGGCGGCTGGTCGACGTAGCCCCAGGCGGGCTCGAGCACCCGGAAGTACAGCTCGTCGCGGTGGTACCCGTACCCGCCGGCCGTGAGCAGCAGCAGGGTCGTGACCGCGACCGCCGCGGCGACGACGGGGACGTGCGCCGTCGTCGGCGGCGGACGCACGGGGCCCGGGACGGCGGTGACGGCCGTCCGCGGGCCCATGTCGTGCATCGGGCCACGCTAGGTCGCCCGGCGCCGCGGGGCGCGGCGAGGCGTCGGTCGTCAGCCGGGGTGCCACCACGCGGTGCCGTCGACCACCGTGCCGTCGCTCGTGCCGCCGCTCGTGCCGCCGCTCGTGCCGCCGCTCACGACCGGGGTGCGCACACGACACCGACGCACTGGGGCTCGGTCCCGTTGCGCCACGCGGTGTTGCCGCCGCCGTCCACGGCGCCGGGCGCGTGGATGCCCCAGCGGGTGTTACGGACCGCGGAGTTGTCCTGGACCGTCGTGCCGCCGTGGACCGCGAGGATCCCGTCGCCGTTGCGCGTGAACGTGTTGGCCTCGAGGTGGTTGGTGAAGAACGGGTCGTCCCCGTCGGCGACGTAGCCCACCCCGTTGCGGACGAACGTGTTCCCGACGACCGTCGAGCTCGACCACGACAGCTGCACCGCCGTCCCGTTGTCGCGGAAGGTGTTGCCGGTCAGCTCGACGGGCCCCCAGGACGTGAACGAGGCGACCGCGACCGTGTTCCCGACGAGGGTGCTGTCGCGCACGGTCGCACCGAACGCCCGCGTGTCCACGCCGGTGCCGTTGTCGCGCACCACCGTGCGCTCGATCTCGCAGAAGGACTCGTCGCAGAAGAGGGCCGTCCCGTTCCGGACGACGCGGGAGTCCACGACGCGGATCCCGCTGGAGTTCATGTGCGCCGCGGTGCCGTTGTCCGCGAGCACCGACGTCGCGACGTCGAAGAAGCTCGCGAGCACCGCGCTCAGGCCCGTGCCGTTGTGCTCGACGTGCGACGACGTGATCGTGAACGTCACGCCGCCCGCCCACCAGGCCGACGACGACCCGTCGATCCCCGTGCCGTTGTCGCGCAGGCGGATCCGGTCGACCGCCGTCGTCCCGCCCGACCCCTCCTCGGACGCCGCGACCGCCACGCCCGTGCCCCAGCCGTCGACGGTCCCTCGGCGGACGGACACGTCGCCGTCGACGGGGACGACGACGCCGCGGCCGTCCGCGTGGCCGGTCAGCCGGTGGCCGCGGAGGTCGAGCGAGGCGCCGGGCAGGAGCACCACGCCGTCGCCCGTGGTGCACGTGAGGTCGTTCGTCAGGACGGCGTCGCCCGTGACCACGGTCCCGCAGGCGGTGACGCGCTCTGCGGCGGCCGCGGGTCCGGCGAGGGCCACCGGCCCGACGACGGCGGCGGCTGTGGCGGCGAGCGCGATGGTCCTCGAGATGCTGCGCATGGGTGCCCCCCGGATCCGGGCGCCACGTCGGCGGGGCGCCACCCGCCGAGTGTGCGCCTCGCGACGCACTCCTGTCATCCCTTTCGTGACAGTTTGTCCGGTCGGCCGGACGCCCGGCTCGGACCTCTCACCCGACGGTCACCCGGCCGTTACTGTGACGTGGGTCATAGTCCTCTTGACCGAGATTGGCTCGACGACATGAGACGACGACTCACCCTCACGGCCGTCCTCACGGCCACGTTCCTCCTCCCCGTCCCCCTGGTCGCGGGCTCGGCCGTCGCCGCCGGCCCGGGCGACGAGCACGGCCGCGGGTGGCACCGTGGGCCTGACCGGGAGGTGACCGTCGTCGCGCACCGCGGCGCGAGCGGCTACCGCCCCGAGCACACGCTGGCCGCGTACGAGCTCGCGATCGAGCAGTGCGCCGACTACATCGAGCCCGACGTGGTCTCGACCAAGGACGGCGTGCTGGTCGCGCGCCACGAGAACGAGATCGGGGGCACGACCGACGTCGCGGAGCACCCCGAGTTCGCGGACCGGCTGACCACGAGGACCATCGACGGCGTCGCGGTCACGGGCTGGTTCACCGAGGACTTCACGCTCGCGGAGCTGCGCACGCTGCGCGCCGAGGAGCGGCTGCCCGAGGTGCGTCCGCAGAGCGCCGCGTACGACGGCGACTTCCTGGTGCCGACCCTCGACGAGGTCCTCGAGCTCGCACGGGGCTCCCGCACGTGCGACGGCGACCCGGTCGGCGTCTACCCCGAGACCAAGCACCCGACGTACTTCGACTCCATCGGCCTCTCGCTCGAGGAGCCCCTCGTCGCGGCCCTCGAGCGGCACGGCCTCGACCACCGGCACGCACCCGTGATCATCCAGAGCTTCGAGACGACGAACCTGCGCGAGCTGGACCGCATGACGAAGGTCGACCTCGCCCAGCTCGTCAACTGCTCCGGGGCGCCCTACGACCTCGTCGCCGCGGGCGACCCGCGCACCTACGCCGACCTCGTGACCCGCAGCGGCCTGCGCGCGATCTCGCGCTACGCCGACGGTGTTGGCCTCTGCAAGGACGTCATGATCCCGCGCGAGGTGGACGGGACGCTCGGCGAGCCGACCGACGTCATCCGCGACGCCCACCGCGCGCACCTCGAGGTCCACGGCTGGACCTTCCGGGTCGAGAACCGGTTCCTGCCCGCGGAGTTCCGCAGCAGCGACGACCCGAACGCCCCCGGCGACCTGGTCGGCGAGATCCACGCGTTCCTCGAGGCCGGCATGGACGGCCTGTTCAGCGACAACCCCGACGTCGCCGTCGAGGCGGTCGAGACGTTCCGCTGACGGTGGCGGGCGGGGCGGCACGCCGCCCGCGCCGCCCGTGACGGCCACGACGCCCCCGGTCCCCGGCGACCGGGGGCGTCGTGCCGTCACGAGGCCCGACCCGCACCGGGGCGTGCGCCGCGGCGTGCGCCCGGCCGTGGCGTCGCGACCGCATCGTGGACGACGTTGACGCGAGGGGTGAGACGCCCTAGCGTCCCGGACCAGGTCATGAGCGCCAGCGCCAAGCCCCGGCTCGCTGGCCGGCAACCCTCCTCGTCGTGGGGTGCTCCGGGTGAGGACCGGACCCGTGCGTCCGCACGGGTAAGGACGACCGAGGGGGACACCACCGTGCGAATGCGCAGCTGCCGGGACTGAGTCCCGGCACCCCGGCGAGCACGCCGGGTCGTCCCGCCGCGCCGCCGTCGTCGGCAGCGCAGGTGCCCGAGCCCCTCGCGGGCTCCCACGCGCCCTCCCACCTCCCGTCGCCGGGCCCCGTGCCCCGCGGCCGCGGAGGGCTCCCCGCACGCGTGCACCCCGGGCACGCACGTGCACCTCTTCCACCGACGGCGTTGCCGCGCCGTCGTGCCCTCGAGCAGCACACGGATCGGAGATCCCATGAGCAAGAAGCGCATCGTCCTCAACGCGTTCGACATGACCTGCGTGACCCACCAGTCGGCCGGCACCTGGCGCCACCCCGACAGCCGCGCGTGGGACTACAACACGCTCGAGTACTGGACCGGGCTGGCGAGGCTCCTCGAGCGCGGGCGGTTCGACTCCCTCTTCATCGCCGACGTCGTCGGCGTCTACGACGTGTACCGCGACACGGTCGCCGCGTCGCTCACCGACGCCGTGCAGGTGCCCGTCAACGACCCGTTCTTCCAGGTGCCCGCCATGGCCGCCGTCACCGAGCACCTCGGCTTCGGCGTCACGTGCGCGCTCACGTACGAGCAGCCGTACGCCGTCGCGCGGAAGTTCTCGACGCTCGACCACCTCACGGGCGGCCGGATCGCGTGGAACGTCGTCACGGGCTACCTCAACAGCGCCGCGATCAACCTCGGCTTCGACAAGCAGATGGGCCACGACGCGCGCTACGACCTCGCGGACGAGTTCCTCGACGTCACCTACAAGCTCTGGGAGGGCTCGTGGGACGACGACGCCGTCGTGCGCGACAAGGAGCGCGGCGTCTTCACCGACCCGACCAAGGTCCACCCGATCGGGCACAAGGGCGAGTACTACAGCGTGCCCGGCATCCACCTGTGCGAGCCGAGCCCGCAGCGCACGCCCGTGATCTTCCAGGCGGGCGCGTCGCCGCGCGGCCGCGAGTTCGCCGCCAAGCACGGCGAGGGCGTGTTCATCAGCCCCGCGACGACGGCGCAGGCGCGCGCGATCGCCGACGACGTCCGGGCCCGCGCGGAGGAGAACGGGCGCTCGCGCGACTCGGTCAAGATCTTCACGCTCGTCACGGTCATCACCGCGCCGACCGACGAGGAGGCGCACGAGAAGTTCCGCGAGTACCTGTCCTACGCGTCGGCCGAGGGCGCGCTCGCGCTCTACGGCGGCTGGACCGGCGTCGACTTCTCGCAGCTCGACCCCGACCAGCCGCTCGAGGAGGTCGAGAACGACAGCCTGCGCTCGGCGCTGACGATGCTCACGACGATCGACCCGAACCGCGCCTGGACTCCGCGCGACGTCGTCGAGCAGCGCAGCATCGGCGGGCTCGGTCCCGTGATCGTCGGCTCGCCGACGACGGTCGCCGACGAGCTCGAGCGCTGGGTCGACGAGGGCGACGTCGACGGGTTCAACTTCGCGTACGCGATCACGCCCGGGACGTTCGAGGACCTCGTCGACCTCGTGGTGCCCGAGCTCCAGCGCCGTGGCCGGGCGCGGACCGAGTACGACGGCACGACGCTGCGCGAGAACCTGTACGGCCGGGGTCGGGTCCTCGCGGAGGACACGCACCCCGCGCGTCGGTACCACGGCGCGTTCACGGGCGGTGCGACCGCGGCGGACGGCACGCTCTCGTCCCGCATCTCCGAGGACCTCGCCGCGCAGCCGGTGTGAGGTGCGCGTGGGACCTGCGGGGCCGGTCCGCGACCGGCCCCGCGGGTCCCTTCCGGGACGGCCCATGATCGGCCAGGCTGGGGCGACCACGACCGAGGGAGCCCGATGACCCAGCCGCCCGCCACCCAGCCCGAGCCCGCCCAGCCCGAGCTCGCCTGCCCCCTGTGCGGGTACCAGGGGTTCACGCGCCAGCACTCGCGCCAGGACTCGATGTGGGGCTTCACGTCGCACCGCATGACCCTGCTCATCTGCGACCGCTGCCGGTACGTGCTCCACTTCTACGACGGCAACTCGATCTTCGACATCGACTGACCGCGGACGGGGACGCCGGCCACGCCTCCGCCCGGTCCGGCGCGGGTGGGTGGCGTCCGCCGCACGTGACGCGGCGGACGCCACCGGTCCGTCAGCCGGCCCTGCGCGTCCGGCGGTCGTTCTCCTTCTGGATCGCGTCGACCAGCTCGTCCTTGCTCATCGAGGACCGCCCGTGGACGTCGAGCCGGCGCGCGACGTCGTACAGGTGCTTCTTCGACGCGTTCGCGTCGACCCCGCCCTTGGTCTCGGCCCGCGTGCCGCGACCGCCCTCGGCCTTGCGGTCGGACGGGCCCTTCTCCTCCTTGGGCTCCCAGTGGTCGCCGACCTTCTCGTGCGTGTGCTTGAGCGCCGAGTACGCGACCCGGTGCGCGCGCTCGGCGTCGCCGTACTCCTCGGCCGCCGCGTCGTGGGCCTTCGCGAAGGTCCTCTGCGCCTTGGCGTCGGAGCGCTTCAGGGTCCCGGGCAGCTCGCTCTGCCTGGCCGTGCCCGCCTTGGTCGTCTTCGGCATCGCGCCTCCCTCCACGGTCGCCGTCGGCTGACCCGGCGGCTCTGCCATCGTCGGTCGCGCGCGCCGGGGCCGCACGCCGAGCCGGGGCGCGCGCGACGGCTGCCCGGCCCGTCGTTCAGCCGAGGAAGGGCCTGCGCAGGGGGCGGCCGGGCGGTTGCGCGGGGGCGTCGGGCACGTCCCCGAGCGGGGGCACCGCCCGCACGGCGGTCGGCTCGTCGCCCGTGAGGACCAGCCGCTCGCGGTGGTGGTGCAGCTCGACCGGGCCGGCGTCGAGCAGGTGGTACGTCGCCTTTTCGGGCGTGACGTCGACGCGCACCCGGACGCCGCCGTGGCGGACGCCGAACCGCAGGCCGCCGAGCGTCGCGGGCAGTCGGGGCGCGAGCCGGAGCCGGCCGTCGCCGCTGCGCAGCCCGCCGAACCCCGCGACCAGGCCCGACCACGTGCCCGCGAGCGACGCGAGGTGCAGGCCCTCGTGGACGTTGCCGTCGAGGTCGTGCAGGTCGAGCAGCGCCGTCTCGCGGACCAGGTCGTGCGCGGCGCGCAGGTGGCCGACCTCGGCGGTCACGACCGCCTGAGCGGGCGCCGACAGCGACGAGTCCCGCACCGTGAGCGGCTCGTAGTAGGCGAGGTCGCGGCGCTTCTGCTCGGCGCTCGCGTCGCTCGCGAGCCAGTGCGCGAGGACGACGTCGGCCTGCTTGACCACCCGCCGTCGGTACAGCTCCCGGTAGGTGTGGTGGTCCTCGAGCGGGTACTCGTGCGGGCAGGTCGCCGCGAAGTCCCAGGGACCGTGGTCGGTGAAGCCCGCGTGCTGCTGCGTGACGCCACGGTGCTCGTCGTACGGGACGGCCGTCGCGTCCGCCGCCCGGGTCCACGCCGCGACCTCGTCCGGCTCGACGCCGAGCCGTCGCGCGGCGTCCGGGTGGCGCCCGACGAGGTCGACCGCCGCGCGCAGGTTCCGGCGCGCCATGAGGTTCGTGTACGCGTTGTCGTCCACGAGGGCGCTGTACTCGTCGGGACCGGTCACGCCGTGGACGTGGAACGCGCCGTCGTCGGTGTGGTGACCCGCGGAGAGCCACAGGCGAGCCGTCTGGACGACCAGGTCGACCCCGACCTCGCGCTCGAGCGCCGTGTCGCCCGCGACGGAGACGTGGCGCACGACGGCGTCGGCCACGTCGGCCGCGATGTGCAGCGCGGCGGAGCTCGCGGGCCAGTAGCCCGAGCTCTCCGGGCCGGTGACCGTCCGCCACGCGAACGCGGCGCCGGCCAGCCCGAGCGTCCGCGCGTGGTCCAGCGCGACGGGCAGTGTCGAGTGGCGCCACCGCAGGTGCGCCCGGGCCGCGTCCGGCAGGACGTGCGAGAGCAGCGGGAGCACGTAGGTGTCGGCGTCCCAGAAGGTGTGGCCGAGGTAGCCCGTGCCGCTCAGGCCTTTCGCGCGCAGCCCTCCGACCACCAGGTTCGCCGCCGACTGGACGACGTGCAGGATCCCGAGCCGCACGGCCTGCTGGAGCTCGGGGTCGCCGTCGACCTCGACGTCGGCCCAGGACCAGACGCCCTCGAGGACGTCCCGGTGCTCGCGGTCGAGGACGTCGGCCCCCGCGGCGCGGGCGTCGTCGAGGACCTGCGTCGCGCGGCCGACCAGCTCGTCGTCGGCCGCGTCCCGCGACGCCGTGAACGCGACCAGCAGGTCCAGGTCGAGCGCGTCCCCGGTCGCGAGCCGCGCCGTGACCTCGGTCGCGTGCCCGGCGCCGACGACGGTCCCGCCCGAGACGTCGACGTCGGCCATCACGACGACCCCGACCTCGCTGCTGGGGACGTGCTGGACGGTCCACGCGCGCGTGCCGGTGTGCTCGCAGACCTGGCGCGTGCGCGCGTCCGACCCGTCGTCGGGCACGTGCCGGTCGCCGTCGTGCGGGTCGCCGGCCCCCGCGCGCAGCGGGGACGCGTCGCAGCACGGGAAGAGGCCGAGCCGCACGCCGACCGCACCGCGGCCCGCGTCGTCGACCAGCCGGACCGCGTACCGGACGACGACGAGCTCGGGGCGGACGAGCGACGCGTACCGCGTGCTCGTCACCTCGACCGTCGCACCGCCCGGCGCCGTCCACCGCAGGGTCCGCGAGAGCGTCCCGGTGCGCAGCGCGAGCACGCGCTCGTGCTGCGTGACGGTGCCCGTGCGCACGTCGAGCGGCGCGCCGTCGACCTCGAGGTGGACCGCCCAGCCGTCCGGGACGGCGAGCGCGCGCTCCTGCCTGGACGGGTACCCGTACGCCTCCTCGCCGTGCTCGAGCGGGACGACCTCGTGGACGCCGGCGACGAGGGTCGCCTGGTGGACGGCGGGTGTCTGCTCGTCGAGCGCGCCGCGCACGCCGACCCACCCGTTGGCGACGGTGAGCAGCGACGCGGCGGCGGACAGGTCGTCGGCGAGGGGGTCCCGCAGGTGCCACGGGTCGGGGGTGACCATGGGCGACAGCGTCCACCAGCGCGCGTCCGGCCGCACGCCGTCGCGCGCGGCTCCCCGGGGCCGTGGGGTGCCGTCGTGCGCGCTCGCGGCGTGCTCCGGCTCGCGGGCCGTGCCGGGCTCGCGGAGGCTGGAGCCGTGGGCGGTGTCGTGGTGGTCGGGCAGGTCGCGCGGGACCTCGTGCTCGCGGTCGGGCGGGTGCCCGACGGCGGCGGCTCCACGGACGTGACCCGCAGGATCGAGGTCCTCGGCGGCAAGGGGGCCAACCAGGGCGTGGGCTGCCGCCAGCTCGGGGCCGACGTCGCGCTCGTCGGCGTGGTCGGCGACGACGACGCCGGGCGCGCGGTGCTCGCGCAGGCCCGGCTGGACGGGCTCGACGTCTCCGCGGTCGTGCGCCGCGCGGGGACGACCACCGCGCTGCTCGTCGACGTCGTCGAGGCGGACGGGACGCGGCGGCTCCTCGAGCACGTGCCCGACGGCACCGGTCTCACCGCCGACGAGGTGCGCGCGGCGGCCCCGGTCCTGCGGCGTGCGGACGCGGTGCTCGTCCAGCTCCAGCAGCCGCCGGACGCCGTCGTCGAGGCGCTGCGGACCGCGCACGACGCCGGAGCCCTCGTGGTCGTCGACGGCGCGCCGGCCGACGACGCCGTGCGCGCCGCGGTGCTCGAGCACGCCGACGTCGTCCGCGCGGACCAGGTGGAGGCGGCGGAGTTGCTGGGACGTGCCCTGCGGGGCGTCGACGACGCCGTGACGGCCGCGTGCGAGCTGGTCGGACGCGGTCCGCGGGTCGTGGCGCTCGAGGTCGGCTCGGAGGCGAACGTCGTCGCGTGGGACGGCGGGCACGTCGTCATGCCCCTCCTGCCCACCGACCTCGTCGACCCGACGGGCGGCGGCGACGCCTTCGTCGCGGGTCTGGCCACCGCGCTCGTGGAGGGCGCGGACCCGGCGACGGCGGGGTGGTGGGGCTCCGCGGCCGCGGCGTCCGTGGTGGCGCGGCTCGGCGGGCGCCCGGCCCTCGACCGGGACGCAGTGGTGGCCGAGGCGGCACGCGCCCGCGGTGAGGCCGACGGCTGACCCGGGGCCGCCGACCGGGGCGAGCGGCTGCGGGAGAATCGCGCGTCGGCCGTGGGTGCCGGTCGGTGGAGGGGTGGTCGTGACGGAGCGGGTCCGCAGCTGGCTGGACGAGCCCGAGGTCGTGCACGCGCGCCGTCGGACCCTCGGGACGCTCGTCGCGGCGCAGGTCGTCGGGGCGCTCGGCGCGGGAGCGGGGCCGTCGGTGGGCGTCCTGCTCGCCGAGGAGGTCACGCGGTCGGAGGTGTGGGCCGGCGTCGCGCGCGCCTCGACGACGATCGGGGCGGCGCTCGTCGCGCTGCCGCTCGGCATGCTCGCGG
>JAUZVJ010000037.1:0-31455 GCA_031844515.1 Actinotalea sp. AC32
GCCTCGGCGACGCCGCGGGACATCTCGGTCGTCGTCGCGGTCTGCTCCTCGACCGCGGACGCGATCGTGAGCTGGAAGTCGTTGATGCTCGCGATGATCTGCGAGATCTGACCGATCGCGTCGACCGCGCCAGCGGTGTCGGCCTGGATCGCCTCGACCCGGCGGGCGATGTCCTCGGTCGCGCGCGCGGTCTCCTGCGCGAGCTCCTTGACCTCACCGGCGACGACGGCGAAGCCCTTGCCCGCCTCGCCCGCACGGGCGGCCTCGATGGTCGCGTTCAGCGCGAGCAGGTTGGTCTGCTCCGCGATCGACGTGATGACCTTGACGACGTTGCCGATCTCCTGGCTCGACGTGCCCAGCTTGGAGACCGTCTCGTTGGTCGACGCCGCCACCGCGGTCGCCTGCTCGGCGACCTTGACCGCCTGCGTCGCGTTCTGCGCGATCTCCCGGATCGACGCACCCATCTGCTCCGCACCGGCCGCCACGGCCTGCACGTTGCGCGAGACCTGCTCCGCCGCCGCCGCCACGACCCCCGCCTGCGCGGAGGTGCCGGAGGCACCTTCGGTGACGGTCGCGTTCGCGGTGCTCAGCCCCTCGGCGGCGGACGCGACGGCGCCCGCCGACCCGGCGACCGTCGCGACGAGCGAGCGCATCGTGGCGACCGCGGTGTCGACGGACGCCCCGGCACGGCCGGTCTCGTCCCGGGTCGTGAGCCCGGTCGTGAGCGTGAGGTCGCGCGCGGCGATCGCCTCGGAGACCTCCTGGATGCGCCGGACCGGGCCGACGACCGACCGGGTGCCGACGACCGCGGAGACGACGGCGAGCGCCGAGCCGAGCACCGCGGTGAGGACCAGGAGCAGGCGAGAGCGCTCCTGCGCGGCCGTCTGCTCGGCGCGCAGCGTGTCGATGCGCTCCTGGGCCGACTCGGTGACCGTGCCGGCGATGTCGAGGACCGCGCCGTAGGCGGCTCCCGCCTCGCCGCCGTTGATCGACTCGATCGCGCTGAGCGAGCCCTCCTCGTCGTCCTGCTCGAGCCACGTGACGACCTGCTCGTCCCAGTGGAAGAAGTCGTCCCACGCCGGGCGGAGCTCGGACCACGCGGCACGCTCGTCCTGCGTCATGGCGGAGGTGTCGACCTCGTCGAGCCACGCGTAGACGCCGTCGCGCGCCTCGAGCATCCCCGCGCGGTTGTACGCGTCGTCCGCCAGCCCGACCTCGGGGCCGTACACCTGCACGTCGGCGAAGACGAGACCCTGCCACCCCGTCAGGTCGGCGATCTGGAACCGTGCCGTCTCGGCGCTGCGGAGCACGTCCTGCGCCGCGCTCACCTGCTCGCTGATCCGTCGCTGCTCCGCGACGGACGCGAGCCCGAGCCCGCTCGACGCGAGACCGGTGACCGCGACCGCGGCGAAGGACAGTCCGAGACGGCGGCCGACGCCGGTCGAGATGCGCATGGGTTCTCCTCGCCCGAGGGGGACGGATCCGGGCGCCCTGCCCATCGGCCGGGTGCGGGCGTGATGAACCCGTGCCGTCCGCCCGGACGCGAGTTCACCCGGACCCGCCCCCGGACGCGCACCGGACGTCGGTCCCTGACCGCGGTCGGGACGGGTGGCTACCCTGGCGCCGTTCACACCGCCGTGGTCGCGCACCCGGCGGGGACGGGCCGCCGCGACCGGACCGCCGACGAGGAAGGCCGCCATGCCGATCCGTGAGGACGACCTCGAGCCGGTCGAGCTGATCCGCCAGTCGGGGGCGATCCTCCGCGTCGGCAAGGCGATGCTGTCGTCCGGCACGGGCAGCTACCGCGTGAAGACCGCGATGCAGCAGGTCGCCCAGGCGCTCGGCCTGGACCGGCACCAGGCGCACGTCACGCTGACCGAGATCACGGCGACGTCCCACCGTGGGCCGATCTTCCGGACCGAGGTCGCCGAGGTGCGGTCGATCGGCGTGAACGCGCACCGCCTCCAGGAGCTCACGCACCTCGCGAACGGCCTGCGCCCCGGGGCGACCGTCGACCAGGTCAACACCGAGCTCGACCGCATCGAGGCGCTCCGGCCGCTGTACCCGCCGGTGCTCAACGCGCTCTTCGCGGCCGTCGCGTGCGCGGCGTTCGCGTTCCTCAACAACGGCGGCGTGATCGAGGTGGTGGGCGTCCTCCTGGCGGCGGGCGCGGGGCAGGCCGTGCGTCGGTACTTCCTGCACCGGCACGTCAACCAGTTCGCGGTCACTGGCCTCGCGGCCGCGGTCGCGGTGCTGGTCTACCTCGGGTTCGTGCAGGGCCTCGACGCGCTCGGCGGGGTGGGGCAGGGCCACGAGGCCGGGTACATCTCCGCGGTGCTGTTCCTCGTCCCGGGCTTCGCTCTCGTCACGGGCGCGCTCGACCTGGCGAAGTTCGACTTCTCGGCGGGGGTGGCGCGCGAGGTCTACGCGCTCGTCGTGCTGCTCGCGGCCGGGATCAGCGTGTGGGCCGTCTCGTGGATCACGGGGTTCGCGCCCGACCCGGCGGCGGCGCTCTCGATCCCGCCGCTCGTCGAGCTCCTCCTCCGGCTCCTCGCGAGCTTCCTGGGGGTCCTGGGCTTCGCGCTCCTGTTCAACTCGCCCGTGCGGATGGCGCTCGCCGCGGCGGTCATCGGCATGGTCGCGAACACGCTGCGGCTCGAGCTCGCGGACCTCGGCATGGCGGTGCAGGCGGCGACGATGGTCGCGACGCTCGTCGTCGGCGTCATGGCGGCCGGGTTCGCCCCACGCATGCGCCTGCCCCGCATCACGCTCTCCGTGCCGGCCGTGGTGATCATGGTGCCGGGGGCCGCGGTGTACCGGGCGTTCGTCAGCCTCAACAACGGCGACGCCGACGTCGCGGTGACCGCGGGCGTGCAGGCGGTGTTCGTCGTCATCTCGATCGCCTTCGGCCTGGCCGCGGCGCGCATCCTGACCGACCGCGCCTGGGGCTTCGAGCGCTGAGCGGGGCGGCGGGCCGGGTGCCTGACCGGGCGCACGTCCGGGTCCGACGACGGCGCGCCGACGCTTTGCCGTGCGGTCACGGCGCCGGGTAGCCTGACCGCTGCATCACCTTGGAGACGTCGCATAGTCAGGTCTAGTGCGCGGCCCTGCTAAGGCCGTGAAGGGGTCACACCCTTCCGTGGGTTCAAATCCCACCGTCTCCGCCCAGCTCCTCGCTCCCGAGGTCCCGCCGCTCGCGGCCGACCGTTGAGCGTCGGCGCACCCCGGCGTAGCCTCGACGTGCCGACCAGTCGACGGTCGCCTGGTCCGCGCTGGAGGGACCATGCTCTCCGACCATGCCGCGATGCCCGTCCTCGCCGTGAGCGACCTCGACCGGGCCCGCCGCTTCTACGAGGAGACGCTGGGGCTGACACCCGCGGGCGACGTGCCCGACGGGCAGATGTACCGGTCCGGAGGTGTCCTCCTCCTGGTCTACCGGTCGGACTACGCGGGGACCAACAAGGCGACGGCGCTCTCGTTCGACGTGCCCGAGGACTCGTTCGACGCCGAGGTCGCCGAGCTCCGAGGGCGTGGCGTCACGTTCCAGCAGTACGAGCTCGAGGGCGTGACGTGGGAGGACGGCATCGCCCTGATGGACGGGATGCGCGCCGCGTGGTTCGAGGACCCGGACGGCAACATCCTCAACATCTCGGTCGCCACGGCGACGTCCTAGGCGCCGGCCTCGCCCTGCAGCCCGGTGCGGGCCGGTGGGCGCCCGGCCCGCACCGGGAGCGTCTCGTCGCCCGATCGGCGTAGTGACCTGGGTCACATTTGACCCGTATCGTCCCAATGGTCCGATCGTCGGTAGCGGGGGCCGGGAGCGCAGCTCCTGATCGCACCAGGAGCACAGCCATGCGCCCACGCACGAGGTCACTCGCCGTCCTGTCCACCGCCTGCCTGGCCCTCGGCGGGCTCGTCGCGGGGGCACCCGCGGCGCTCGGCGCGGACGGCGGCGAGGCGGAGCTCGTCGAGGCGGACTGGCACGTCCTCTCGTTCGCCGACGACGGGACGGTCGCGGCGTTCCAGGGTGCCGACCAGCAGCTCTACGCGCGCGACCTCACCACCGGGACGACGACGCTCGTCTCGGCGACCGCGGACGGGACGCCGGCCGCGGGCTTCCACCGCAGTCGCGGCGCCGTCGTCTCGCGCAACGGGCGCTACGTCGTCTTCTCGACGCACGCCACGAACCTGCACCCCTCCGACACCGACGTGAACGAGGACGTCTACGTCAAGGACCTCGCCACGGGGTCCCTGACGCTCGCCTCGACGAGCTCGACCGGCGAGAAGGGCAACCTGCCGAGCTTCGCCCCGTCGCGCGTGTCGGACGACGGGCGCGTCCTCGTCTTCGCGTCGCGCGCCGGCAACTTCCCGCCCCTCGTGCCGCTGCCGCCCGGGTGCCCCCAGCCGGAGGAGAACTCCTGCGTCGAGATCGAGGTCTACGCCAAGGACCTCGGCACCGGGGCGCTCACCCTGCTGACGCTCGGCGACCGCACCGACTTCGAGGACCCGGTCTCCTCGAGCGTCGTCGGGGAACGTCTCGGCCGACGGGTCCGTCGTCGCGGTGAACGTCGGAGACCCGCTCACCCCGGACGACCAGGACGTGTGGAAGTTCCCCGACGTCTTCCTGGTCGACCTCGCGACGGGGCAGCGGACGCTCGCGTCGTCGCAGGACCCGACCGGCTTCTCCTCGTTCTACGCCCCCTCGCTGTCCGCGGACGGCACGCGGGTCGCGTTCGTGGGCGACCTCGCCGGGGGTCCGTTCCTCGAGGAGGTCTTCGTCCGGGACGCCGCGGACGCGCTCCCGCTCCGCGCCTCGACGTCGGCCGCGGGCGTCGTCGCGAACGGCATCGCGATCAGCCCGCGCCTCGCGGGTGACGGCCTGTCGGTCGCGTTCACGTCGCGCGCGTCGAACCTGCACCCGGACGACACCGACACGGCCGACGACGTCGTCCTCAAGGACCTGACCACGGGCGAGGTCCACCTGGCGACCCTGGGCGACGCCAAGCCCGCGGGCGCGTTCGGCGGGTCGAGCCCTCTGCTCGCGCTCGGCGGGGTCGGGGGCGTGCTCTTCAGCGCGCCGCTCGCGCTCTACGACCCCGCGGTGACCGACCCCTACGCGTTCGGGGTGTTCCGCCGGACGTTCGCGCCGTCGGGTCCGGTCGACGCGGACGGCGACGGCGTCGTCGACGCGCTCCAGCCGGCTGGGACCGCGGCGGGTGCGTTCGTGGACGCGTCGACGGTGCCCGCGACGTCAGGTGCGGTCGTCGACACGGGCGGGCTCGCCGTCGCGGTCACCGACGCCGAGGACCCCGCCGAGGGCGTCCTCGTCACCGTCGGGCCGGCGGGGCCGGGGACCACGCGGGCGACGCTGTCGGTGTGCGGGCTCACGGTCCGCCTCGACGCCGGCAGCAGCGCGGTGCTCACGTGCGGGAGCCTCGTCGTCCGGACGCTCACCGGGACCGTCCGGGTCGAGACCGACGGCGGTGCGGTCGTGGTCACCGTCCCCGCCGGCGCCTCGGCGCGCGTCGTCGACACCGCGGCGGGGGCCGACGTGGACGAGGTCTCCGGGACCGGAGTGACCGTCACGGTCGGCGGCTCGACGACGGCGCTCGCGGACGGGTCGGGCGGCTCGTTCGTCACGTGGACCGTCTCGGGACCCGGCGCGCCCGTCGACCCCCAGCCCGTCCTCAACCGCGTCAAGGCGGGCCGCGCCGTGCCGCTGAAGTGGCACGTCGCGGACGCGTCCGGCGCGCCGGTCACCACCCTGACCAGCGCCTCGGTCAGCGTGCGGAACCTCGCGTGCGGGCTCGCCACGACCACCGACGAGGTCGAGCAGACGGTCGCGGGCGGCAGCGGCCTGCAGAACCTCGGGGGCGGCTACTACCAGCTCAACTGGAAGACGAGCCCGGCCTGGGCCGGGTCGTGCAAGACCATGACGCTCGACCTCGGCGGCGGAGCCGTCCTGCGGGCGGACTTCCAGCTCTCGCGGTGAGGCGGGCGTCCCCGGGGTGAGGCGCGTGGCCGGTCGTCGACCGGCCACGCGGTCACGGCGCCGTCAGGGGACCGCCCGCGGCCTGCCACGCGAGCACGCCGCCGCGCAGCTCGTGCACGTCGGTGAACCCGGCCTCGGCCATCGCGGCCGTCGCGGTGGCCGAGCGGCTCCCGGACCGGCAGTAGACGAGGTAGGTCTCCTCCGGGTCGAGGTCCGCGATCGCGGTGGCGAAGTCGCCCGTCGCGTCGACGTTCACGGCGCCGGCCAGGTGGCCCTCGCCGAACTCCGCGGGCGTCCGGACGTCGAGGACGGTGACGTCGTCGTCGACGGCGAGGGCTGCCGCCTCCTCGACGTCGACGAGCGTGACGGCGCCGTCCGGTGCGGGCGTGCCGCACGCGGTGAGCACGAGGCCGGCCGCCAGGGTGGCGGCGAGCGGGGCGGCGAGACGGGCCGGGCGGAGGCCGGCCGGGCGGAGGCGAGGGCGCATACCCCCTAGGGTATCCGACACTCTGCCGTGCCGCTCCATCGGGTACGTGGGTCGCCGTGCCGTCAGTCGCACGTCGCACGCCCGACACCCGCCCGACGCGCCGTCGTCGGACGGCGTGGTTAGCCTCCCGCTGTGACCACGACCGCCCCGACCACCGCCGAGACCGCCCTCACGACCGCCGCCGTCGAGCTGCCGGGCGTGCGGCCCGCCGACCCGCCGAGCGAGCTGCTCCCGGGGCGTCTGTGGCAGGGCGGGTGCCCGGTCGACTTCGACTGGGTGCGTGAGGCGGGGATCACCGCGGTGGTCGACATCGCCGACGCCGACGCGCACCCGCCGGCCGGCGCGACCGACGACCTGCTCTACCTCAAGGCGCCCCTGGTCGACGGGGAGGACGTGCCCGACCCGGCGCTCACGCTGCGGCTCGCCCACCTCGTGGCCGGGCTCGTCGACGACGGGCACCGCGTGCTCGTGCACTGCACGTTCGGTCGCAACCGCTCGGGCCTCATGACGTCGCTCGTCGTGCGCGAGGTGCTCCGTGTCAGCGGCGCCGAGGCGCTCGCGCACGTCCAGGCGCGTCGCGACGACACGGTGAACAACGCGCGGTTCGCCGCGTGGCTGCGGTCGCTGCCCGCCCCCGCCCGCGGCTGAGGGTCCTCCGTCGGGTGGTGTCGCGCCGCGGCGGTCCGCGTCAGAGCGGCGTGCGCCAGGTCCGGACGGCCTCGGCGACCCAGTCGAGCGGTCTGCCGAGCCGCCGGTCGTCCCACAGCCGGAACGCGACGCCGCCGAGCTGCGCGATCCGGTCCAGCACGACGCGGCCGTCCCACGTCCGGACGTCGGTGCCGTACGCACGGCAGAACGCGAGGTAGGTCGCGGCGTCGATCTCCCCGGAGTCGGCGCGGCGCGCCGGGCTCGAGAGGTCGTACTCGAGCGGGGCACGCGCCACGAAGTCGAGGTCGATGAGCACGGCGCGCGCGCCCGCGTGCATGACGTTCAGCGGCGACACGTCGCCGTGCACGACGCCGACGCCGAGCGGGGAGTCGAGGCGGGCGAGCTCCTCGAGCAGCGCGGTCCGCGCGTCGAGGAGGACCGCGGCGTCGTCGTCGGCAAGGCCCGCGACCTGGGTGACGACGCGGCGCAGCGGGTCCCACGCGGCCACGTCGGCGTCGGCGTGGTCGGCGTGGAAGCGCCGCAGCAGCGCACCCGTCTCGCCCCAGTCGACCGGGCGCGTGGACGTCAGCCACGACGACACCGAGACGACGCCCCACGACGTCACGACCGGCGCGGCGAGCGGCAGCAGCGCGGTGTCGCTGCCTGCGAGCGCGGTCGCGATGCGCGCGACGTGCTCGTGGTCCGTGCCGGGCGGGTACACCTTGACCGCGACGTCGCCGACGCGCAGGACGACGGTCGTGAGCGCGCTGACGACGGTGGCCTCGACGCCCGGCAGGGGGAGCGCGAGCCGTGCCTCGGCGAGCGCGTCGAGCGCCTCGGCCACGCCCCAGCCGGAGGCGGGCATGGGGTAGGCGTCGACGGCCGGCGGGGCCGCTGCGGTGGTCGGGGCGGTCGTCGGGTCGGTCGGGAGCGGTGCCGCCGGGGCGTCGTGCGCGATCGCCGGCTCGGGCGACGGGACCGGTGCGAGGGTCGACGCGACGGTCGGCGCGATGGTCGGCTCGGCCGCCGGGAGGGCAGGGCCGGGGAGGGTGAGGGACATCCGGGCTCCGGTGAGGACGTTCCACCGCGCGCGTCGTCGGCGCTGCGCCTCGACCGGGTTGGGGAGCAGGAGCGTAACCCCGGCTCCGGGGGCTCGGCACTCACCCGTTCGGGGGACGCACGGGCCCGACGGTGTGCGCTCGGTCACGCGCCCGCGATTGGGAGTCGGGGCCGGTCGCATGTATTCTCGTCTGCGGCCCTGTGGCCACGCGCCCGTAGCTCAATGGATAGAGCATCTGACTACGGATCAGAAGGTTGGGGGTTCGAGTCCCTCCGGGCGCACAGAAGTCGGACGGCGAAGGCCCCTCACCCGCCGGTGAGGGGCCTTCGCCGTTCCTGGCGTGAGGCGGGTCGGCGGCGTCAGCGGTCGAGCTGGCCGCGGACCGCACCCGCCGGGTACTCGGCGTTGTGGACGTTGACGTAGTACGCCGACGGGTCGCGCACGATCTCGCGCGCGAGCTCGCGGTCGACCGTCGCGCACCCGGGTGCGTTCGGGTCGAGCGGCACGACGACCGGGCCCGCGACGTCGACCGCGCCGACGTGGATGTGGGCGGCGAGCGGGTCGGCGATGTCCGACACGTCGATCGACCAGCACACCTCGCCCCGACCGGGGTTCACCGTGAGGGTCGCGGTGCCCGACCCGTCCGGGTCGCCCGGACCGGGCACCTCGGCGGCCCCGGTGAGCTCGACGGTGAAGGGGCGGCCGCCGACGGCGGCTGCCGGTGACGCCAGGGCGACGCACGCCGCGGCTGCGGCGACGACGGCGACGGTCGGGCGGACGAGACGGGTGCGGTGGTGCATGACGACCTCCTGCGGTGTCGCCCCGGACCGGTCCCTCCGGTGCCGCTGCCGCTGCTCACGGCTGCTCACGGATGCCGACGGGTCCGCGTCCGGCGCTGGTGCGGATCAGGACAGTCCCCCACGGGCGACGTTAGACCCGGCGTCGGCCGTGCGACAGGGGGTCGCGACGTCCTCTCTCGCGCGGCGCGGGCCGTCCTCCCGCGTCGTCGTCGAGACGGCCGGTCACGTTCCAGGCGGCCGGTTGCAGGCGGCTGTCTCGTCCGGGAGCGGCGGTCTCGGGCGAGGGGGCGGCTCAGCACGTCCGGCTCGCGCGCTCCTCGGCCGCCGCGAGGGCGGGGAAGAGGCGGGCGAGCGCGTCGCGCGCGTGCTGGAGCGCGAGGTCCTTGGCCTTGGCCTCGAGCATGACGTCGACCGGTCCGGGCGCGGACCGCAGCAGGTCGACGAGGTCCCACGGGGAGACGAAGTCCGCGTGCGGCGTGAGCCGCGGCACCACCGGCACCTTCTCGACGCGCCGGCTCCCCGCTCGCCTGCGGTCGGCGATCTCGAGGTCGACGCGCGGGCTCGACAGGTGGACCTTGGGCCGGACGCCGTCGGGCCACGTCGCGTACGTCCGCGCGAACGCCTCGGCGGGCGGCAGGTCGACCGACGCCGCCGACGTGCGGTGGTGGTGGTGGTCGTACACGACGCGCACCCCGGTGCGTCGGTGCAGCTCCATGACGTCGTCGACGCCGAACGGCCCGTCGTCGTTCTCCAGCGCCACGCGCTCGCGTGCCCGGTCCGACAGGCGCTCGTACGCGGCGGCCCAGCGGTCCAGCGCGCTCGGCCGGTCGCCGTAGAGCCCGCCCACGTGCACGACGACGACGCCGTCGGGTCCCGCGCCGAGCGCGTCGAGCAGCGCGGTGTCCTGCTCGAGGTCGGCGGCGGAGCGCGCCGTGAGGTCGGGGTCGGCGGAGTTGAGCACCGTGTACTGGCCGGGGTGCGTGGACAGCCTCAGCCCGAGCGAGCGGACGCGCGCCGCGAGGGTGTCGAGCGCGTCGCGGCACTCGTCGAGCTGACGGCGGAAGTGCAGGTCGGGCAGGTCGGGGTGCGTCCCGTACGGGATGGTCGAGCTCGACAGCCGGAACATCCGCACGTCGATCCGCTCGAGGTGGTCCAGCACGGGGCCGAGCAGCTCGAGCGACCGCGACAGGTGGGGACCGGACTGCCACCGCCGCGTGTCCGACGTCGCGAGCCCTCCCCCGCCGAGGACCTTGACCGCGAAGCCGAGCCGGTAGGGGTGCGTCACCCGGTCATCGTCGCCGGGCCGGGGCCGTCGCGCTCGGCGGCCCGTGCGTGCGGACGGCGGCGGGCCCTGCCGCCGCCGTGTCCCCGCGGGTTACCCTGCTCGGGCGTCGCCCCGTCCGGACACCGTCGTCCCGAGGATCCCCATGTCCGCCAGCCCGTGGGTCGCGTGGCCGTCCGGTGCGGACCCCGCCACGTTGGGCGCTCGCGTGCGTGCGGCACACGACGCGTTCCTCGCCGGCGGTGCGCCCGACGCGGTCCGACCCGTCGTGCTCGACTCGTGGCGTCGCAGCCGGCGCAGCGGCGTCGACCCCGAGCGGCCGGCCGTCGTCGTCGACCTGGCCGACGACGAGCTCGCTCGCCGCCGGCGCGACCACCCGCTCGCGCCGCTGCTGCCGATCGTGCGGCGGCTGCTCGTCGAGGACGCCGAGTCCGAGGGGCTCGTCGTCGCGCTGGGCGACGCGGACGGGCGGTTGCTCTGGGTCGAGGGGGACCGGTCGGTGCGGACGTCACTGGGCCGGGCCGGGTTCGTCGAGGGCGCGACGTGGCACGAGTCCGTCGCCGGGACCAGCGCGCCGGGGATCGCCCTCGCGACCGACCACGAGGTGCAGGTCTACGCCGCCGAGCACTTCGCGTGCGCGATCCAGCCGTGGAGCTGCTCGGCCGCACCCGTGCACGCGCCCGACGGCCGCGTGCTCGGCGTGCTCGACCTCACGGGCCGCGACGGCGCGGCGTCGCCCCTCGCGCTGAGCCTCGTGCGGTCGACCGTCGCGGCGATGGAGTCCGAGCTCGCGGCCCGTGCGCTGCGGGACCTCGTGGGCGTCGGGCGGGGCGCTCGGCCTCGGCGAGCACCCGAGGCCGCCGCGACCGACGTCCCCGCCAGACTCGAGGTGCTCGGCCGTGCGGGTGGTTCCCTGCGGCGGGCCGACGACGACGCCGTCGGGCTCGGCCTGCGCCACAGCGAGCTCCTGCTGCTGCTCGCGACGCAGCCCGACGGGTGGAGCGCCGACGGGCTCGCGCTCGCGCTGCACCCGACGGGGCTGTCCGACGTGACGGTCCGTGCCGAGGTCTCGCGCCTGCGGCGCGTCGTCGGCGACCTGCTCGGGGGGTCGCGGCCGTACCGGCTCGCCGCACCGCTGGTCACCGACCTCGCCGAGGTGCGGGCGCTGCTCGACGCGGGCGACGTCGCGGGTGCGGTCCGCTCGTACCCGGGTCCGGTCCTGCCTCGCTCGCAGGCGCCGGGCGTCGTCGCCCTCCGCGACGAGCTCGACGCCGAGCTGCGCGCGGCGGTCGAGCACACCGACGACGTCGAGGCCGTCCTCGCGTGGACGCTGCACCCGAGCGGCGCCGACGACTGGGCCGCGTGGCGGCGGCTCACCGGGATCCTGCCCGCGGGCTCGCCCGCCGCGGCCCGGGCCCGCGCCCGCCTGCTGCTCCTGGACCGACGGCTCGGCACCGCCTGACCCGCGGCGGCGTCGTCGGCGGGTGTGCGGAGCGCGACGGTCGGATCGCGACCGTCGGGCTCCGCACAGCGGCTCGCCGGCCACCGGGTGCTGCGGGTGTCGGCCCGGCCGCCGACCGCCGCCCGCGGGTGCAACGGTGCTGCAACCCCCACGTGCCTAGCGTCGGGACCGCGTCGCAACGGTGCGGCGCGCGGGACGCCGTCCCCGGCGACCCCGCCCCTCGGTTCGGAGGTCCGTCCATGACCGTCTACGCCGCCCCCGGCTCACCCGACAGCCTCGTCACCTTCCGCGACCGCTACGACCACTGGATCGGTGGCGAGTGGGTCGCGCCGTCGTCGGGCGAGTACTTCGAGAACCCGAGCCCGGTGACCGGCAGGCCCTTCACGGAGGTCGCGCGCGGCAACGCCGACGACGTCGAGCGCGCCCTCGACGCCGCGCACGGCGCCGCACGCAGCTGGGGTCGCACCAGCGCGACCGAGCGCGCCGTGATCCTCAACAAGATCGCGGACCGCATGGAGGCCAACCTCGAGATGCTCGCGGTCGCCGAGACCTGGGAGAACGGCAAGCCCGTGCGCGAGACGCTCGCCGCCGACATGCCGCTGGCGATCGACCACTTCCGCTACTTCGCCGGTGCGATCCGCGCGCAGGAGGGCTCGATCTCCGAGATCGACGCCGACACCATCGCGTACCACTTCCACGAGCCGCTCGGCGTCGTCGGGCAGATCATCCCGTGGAACTTCCCGATCCTCATGGCGACGTGGAAGCTCGCGCCCGCGCTCGCGGCCGGCAACTGCGTCGTCCTCAAGCCCGCCGAGCAGACGCCCGTGTCGATCCTCGTGCTCATGGAGCTCATCGGGGACCTGCTGCCCGCGGGCGTCGTCAACGTCGTCAACGGGTTCGGCGTCGAGGCCGGCAAGCCGCTCGCGTCGTCCCCGCGGATCCGGAAGATCGCGTTCACGGGCGAGACCACGACGGGCCGCCTGATCATGCAGTACGCGAGCCAGAACATCATCCCGGTGACGCTCGAGCTGGGCGGCAAGAGCCCGAACATCTTCTTCGAGGACGTCGCGCGCACGAAGGACGACTTCTACGACAAGGCCCTCGAGGGCTTCACGATGTTCGCGCTCAACCAGGGCGAGGTCTGCACGTGCCCGTCCCGCGCGCTCATCCAGGAGTCGATCTACGACGGGTTCCTCGCCGACGCGATCGCCCGCACGCAGGCGGTCAAGCAGGGCAACCCGCTCGACACCGAGACGATGATCGGCGCTCAGGCGTCCAACGACCAGCTCGAGAAGATCCTGTCCTACATCGACATCGGCAAGGCCGAGGGGGCCAAGGTCCTCACGGGCGGTGAGCGCGCGCACCTCGGCGGGGACCTCGAGGGCGGGTACTACGTCACGCCGACGATCTTCGAGGGCAAGAACTCGATGCGGATCTTCCAGGAGGAGATCTTCGGCCCGGTCGTCGCGGTCACGAGCTTCAGCGACTACTCGGACGCGATCCACACCGCCAACGACACCCTCTACGGGCTCGGTGCGGGTGTCTGGTCGCGCGAGGCGAACATCGCGTACCGCGCGGGCCGCGACATCGAGGCCGGTCGCGTGTGGACGAACTGCTACCACGCGTACCCCGCGGCGGCGGCGTTCGGCGGGTACAAGGGCTCGGGCGTCGGCCGCGAGAACCACAAGATGATGCTCGACCACTACCAGCAGACCAAGAACCTGCTGGTGTCCTACTCGGGCCAGAAGCTCGGCTTCTTCTGACCGGCACGCGGCCGGCCGGTCCGGGGGGCACCGGTCGGCCGCGTTCCCCTTCCGCCGAGATCAGGGTTGTCGTCGGCGAGTCGCGCGACGCGCCGACCGCAACCCTGATCTCGACGGGGACGGGGAACGGGTGGGGAGCGGGAACGCGTGGGGAGCGGGGACGGCCAGCTCGAGGAGGAGACGGATGACCGATGTCCAGCGGGTCGACCTGACGCCCGCCGCGGCGGCGCTGCTCACCCGGCTGCGCGCGCGGCACGGTGACCTGATGTTCCACCAGTCCGGGGGGTGCTGCGACGGGTCGTCGCCGATGTGCTACCCCGACGGCGACTTCCTCACCGGGGAGGCCGACGTCCACCTCGGCGACCTCACGGTCCGGCCCGCCGACGACGGCGCTGACGACGGCGCGGACGAGGGCGCGGACGACGGCGCGTTCACCGTCCCGGTCTGGATGAGCCGCGCCCAGTTCGAGTACTGGAAGCACACGCACCTGACCATCGACGTCGTCGAGGGACGCGGTGCCGGGTTCTCGGTCGAGGCGCCCGAGGGCGTGCGGTTCCTCATCCGCTCGCGCCTGCTCACCGACGCGGAGTCCGAGCAGCTCCTCGCCCGCGGCGAGCGCTGAGGCGCGCCACCGCTCGCGCGCCGAGCGCGATCAGCCCCCCGAGGCGCCCCACCGCGAGCGCGCCTCGAGGGCCGCCGACTCGATGCGGTCCCGGTGCGCCTGCCACTCCTGCGTCGTGCGACCGGTGACGTTCGGGTCGCCGGGACGCATGCCCGCGAAGCCGTCGACGGACTCGCGCACGATGTCGGCATGACCTGCGTGCCGGGCGGTCTCGGCCACGAGGTGCACGAGCACCGCGTGGAGCGTGACGCGGCGTCCGTCCTCGGGCCACCACGGCACCTCGCCGACGGCGTCGAGCGGGAGCGCCTCGACGGTCGCGTCGGCGTGCTCGCACGAGAAGCGGAACACCTCGAGCACGTCGTCGCGCGACTCGTCGGCCGGCACCCACAGGTCGGCGTCGGGCTCGGCGTCGTCGGCGAGCCAGGGCAGCTCACGCCCGGACGGGCGGCCGAACACGACCCCGAGGTAGTCGAGCTGGACGGACGCGACGTGCTTGACGAGCCCCAGCAGGTTCGTCCCGGTCGGCGTGAGCGGCCTGCGCGCGTCGTACTCGTCGAGGCCCTCGACCTTCCCCACGAGCGACTCGCGCTCACGTCGCAGGTACCGGTGCAGCGTCTCCCTGGGGTCCACGCCTCCACTGTGCCGCGAGCATCGTCCCGCGAGCCACCGACGGACCGCGGGCCCCTCACACGACGAACCGGTAGCCGACGCCGGGCTCGGTGAGGATGTGCCGTGGCGACGACGCGTCGTCCTCGAGCTTGCGGCGCAGCTGGCCGACGTAGACGCGCAGGTAGTTCGTCTCCCGCGCGTACTGCGGCCCCCACACCTCGCGCAGCAGGTCCCGCTGCGTCACGAGGTCGCCGGGGGAGCGGAGCAGCACCTCCAGGACGTTCCACTCCGTCGGCGTCAGGTGCACGGTCTGCCCGTGCCGCTCGACGCGCCGCGCCTGCCGGTCGACGACGAGCCCGCCGGTGCTGACGACGGCGAGCCGCTCGGACGGCTGCGCGCGGCGCAGGGCGGCGCGCAGCCGCGCGAGGAGCTCCTCGATGCCGAACGGCTTGGTGACGTAGTCGTCGGCGCCCGCGTCGAGCGCGAGGACCTTGTCGTCCTGCGTGGTGCGCGCCGACAGCACGATCACCGGGACCTCGGAGGCGTCGCGCAGCGCGCGGACCACCTCGACGCCGTCGACGTCGGGGAGCCCCAGGTCGACGATCGCGACACCGGGCGGGTCGGCCGCCGCGCGGGCGAGCGCCTCCGCGCCCGTCGGGGCCACGTGGACCTCGTACCCGTGCGCACCGAGGCTCACGCGGAGCGTCCGCGCGAGCGACGCGTCGTCCTCGACGAGCAGGAGCGTGGTCACCGCGCCGCCCGGGGCAGGTGCACCGACATCGTGAGGCCGCCGCCCGCCGTCGTGCTCGGCACGACCGTCGCGCCCATGGCCTCGGCGAACCCGCGCGCGATGGCCAGACCCAGCCCGACGTGCGATCCGGCGTCGCGGTCGTCGAGCCGCTGGAACGCGCCGAACACCTCGTCGCGCCGCTCGGGCGGGATGCCGGGACCGTGGTCGACGACGTCGAGCCGGACGTGCTCGCCGTCGGCGTCCGCGCGCACCTCGACCCGTCCGCCCGGCGGGCTGAACCGGACGGCGTTCTCGACGAGGTTCTCGACCACGCGCTCGAGGAGGCCGGCGTCGGCGAGCACGAGCGGCAGGTCGTCGGGCACGTCGACGTCGAGAGCGGGCAGGTGCTCGCGCAGCACGGCCCGGCCCACGACCTCGTCGAGCGCGACGGGCGCGGGCCTCGCCGTCACGGCGTCCGACCGCAGGCGGGACATGTCGAGGAGGTTCGTCACGAGCCGTGTGAGCCGGTCCGTCGACTCCTCGATCGTGCCCAGGAGCTCGTCGCGGATGTCCGTCGGCCACGCGACGTCCGGCTGGCGGAGGCTGCTCACCGCCGCCTTGGTGCTCGCGAGCGGCGTCCGCAGGTCGTGGCCGACGGCGGCGAGTAGCGCGGCCCGTGCCCGGTCCTCAGCGGTGAGCTCGCGCGTGCGTGCGACCTCGGCGTCGAGCGCCTGCTGGTACCCGAGGCGGTCGCGCGCCGCGAGCTCGACGACGGCGGCGACGACGATCGCCGCCGCCGCGAAGACCGCGAGCTCGACGACGCTGTCGCGGCTGTCGACCGCGAGGGTGTGGAACGGCGGGGTGAAGAACCAGTTCGCGAGCATGAACGACACCGCCGCGGCGAGCAGCCCCGGCACGAGCCCGCCGAGGGCCGAGACGACGACGACCGCGAACAGGTAGAGCAGCAGGACGCTGCCCAGCGCGAGCCCCTCGCGCAGGCCGAGCAGCACGACCGTCGCGAGCGGCAGGCCGACCGCGGTCGTGACGACGGCGGCGAGGGTGCGCGCGGGTGCCACCGCGGCGCGTGCGGGGGCGACGAGCCGACGTGATCGCACGCCGTCAGGGTGGCACAGGCGCATCCGGTCGACGGCCCCAGGTCGCGGGCTCGGGGCGTCGCGAGGTGCCCCCGCCCGCTCGCCCCGCCGGTCCCCGGCGGTGCGATCGTGCGTGCGCTGCGCGTCTTGACGAAACCTTGACGCCCTCCCGGGCCCTCGGGCGTCGCCGTCGGGCCCGGGCGTTCCTAGGCTCGTGCGGCGCCCTCCTCGCGAGGTCGGCCCGACGTCGCGCCGCGCGATCCAGCCCGCCGCTCGTCCAGCCCCCGCCGGCTCGTCCAGCCCGTCCGTCCGAGGTGTCCGTCCATGGTGCTCCGCAGCAGTGCCGACGACCTCGGCCTGCTCGACGACTCCCGCGGTCCCGCACGGTCCGGGGGACGGGCGATCAACCCCTGGCGCGCGATCGTCGGGGCGTTCGGCGTCGGCCTCGCCGTCGGCACGGTTCTGCTGCTCCTGCCCGTGTCGCGCTCCGGACCCGGCGGGGCGTCGCTCGTCGAGGCGCTCTTCACCGCGACGTCGGCGCTGTGCGTGACGGGCCTCGCGGTCGTCGACACGGCGACGTACTGGTCGCCGTTCGGCCAGGCCGTCGTCCTGCTGCTCATCCAGGCGGGCGGCTTCGGGATCATGACGCTCGCGTCGATGCTCGGCCTGCTCGTGTCGCGCCGGCTCGACCTGCGCTCACGCCTGCTCGCGACGGCCGAGACCAAGAGCCTGGGCATGGGTGACGTGCGCACGGTGCTGCTGGGCGTGGCCCGGATCAGCCTCGTGGTCGAGGCCGTGGTCGCGCTGGTCCTCACGGTGCGCTTCGCGACGACGTACGGCGAGCCCCTGGGCCGGGCGGTCTGGCTCGGCGTCTTCCACGCGGTCTCGGCGTTCAACAACGCGGGCTTCGCGCTCTTCAGCGACAGCCTCGTCGGGTTCGCGACGGACCCGTGGATCTCCGTGACCGTGGCGGTCGCGGTGATCCTCGGCAGCCTCGGCTTCCCGGTGATCATCGAGCTGCTCCGGCAGCACCGCCGTCCGAGGCGCTGGAGCATCCACACCCGCCTCACGCTCGTCATGACGGGCGTCCTGCTGGTCGGGGGAAGCGTGTTCGTCACCGTCTCCGAGTGGCGCAACCCGCTGACGCTCGGCGCGCTCGACCCGGCCGGGAGGGTGCTCGCGGGCTTCTTCCAGGGGGTCATGCCGAGGACCGCCGGGTTCAACAGCGTCGACACGGGCGCGATGAACGACGGCACGCTCCTGGCGACCGACGTCCTCATGTTCATCGGCGGCGGGAGCGCGGGCACCGCGGGCGGGATCAAGGTCGGGACGTTCGCCGTGCTGTTCCTCGCGATCCTCTCGGAGCTGCGCGGGGACCCCGACGTCAACCTCTTCGACCGCAGGCTCGCACCCGAGGCGATCCGGCAGGCGCTCTCGGTCGCGCTGCTCAGCGTCGCCGTCGTCATCGGCGCGACACTCGTCATCACGACGACGAGCGCGTGGGACCTCGACGAGGTGCTGTTCGAGGTGGTGTCGGCGTTCGCGACGGTGGGCCTCTCGACCGGGATCACGGCCGACCTCGCGGTCGGTCACCAGCTCCTGCTCGTGGTGCTCATGTTCGCGGGCCGGCTGGGTCCGGTGACATTCGTCTCCGCGCTCGTGCTGCGTCAGCACGGCCGGCTGTTCCACCTGCCGGAGGGCAGGCCGCTGATCGGCTGAGGCGGTCTCCCCAGGGCGGGGCCGGTGGCCGGGCCGCCCGGGCGGCCCGGCTCAGGCGAGGGAGAGGAAGAGCTTCTCGAGCTTCGCGACGTCGAGACGCGGCTGCGCTCCCTCGTCGCCGTCGGCGCCCGCGGCCGGCTCGGTCAGGCACTGCCGCATGCCCGACGCGATGATCGCGAACCCGGCACGGTCGAGGGCGCGCGAGACGGCGGAGAGCTGCGTGACGACGTCCTCGCAGTCCCGGCCCTCGTCGAGCATGCGCACGACCGCGGCCAGCTGGCCCTGGGCGCGCTTGAGGCGGTTGACGACCTTGGTCATCTCGTCGCGGTCGAGCTCCACGTGTCCTCCTGGGACGGGTCGGCGCCTCGTGCAGGGGGCCGGGGCGGTCGGGGGTGTTCGGGGCGGGCGACGGGCGCCGGGAGGGCCGGCTGAGCGCGGCCCTGGGTCACTATACCCCGGCGGGTATCGGTTCAGCGGAGTCGTGCCGGTCGGCCGGGACCGCGAGCAGTGCTCGCGGTCCCGCCACGAGTGCGGCGATCGCCGTCGTGACCGGGATCGCGAGGACCAGTCCGATCGAGCCGACGAGCGACCGCGCGACCTCCTCGGCGATCTCGCCCGAGCCGACCACGTCGACGAGCGCGCGGTCGCTCATCGCGACCAGCAGGACGAGGGGGAGTGCCGCCCCGACGTACGCGAACGCGATCGTGTAGACGGTCGACGCGATGTGGTCCCGGCCGATCCGCATCGCGCGCGAGAAGACCGTCAGGCGGCTCGCGTCGGGTGCGGACGCGCGCAGCTCCCACACCGCCGACGCCTGCGTGATCGTCACGTCGTTGAGGACGCCGAGCCCCGCGAGGACGAAGCCGCACAGGACGACGCCGCCCAGGGACATCGACGGCGCGAGCTGGATCAGGTCGAGGGCGTGCTCCCCGCCGAGGCCGTCGAGCCGGGCCGCGCCGGTCGCCCAGGCGGCGATCCCGGCGGTGAGCGCCACGCCGACGAGCGTGCCGAGCAGCGCCGTCGTCGTCCGCGCCGAGAAGCCGTGCGCGAGGTACAGGACGACGACCATGATCCCGGACGCCGAGACCACCGCGACGGCGAGCGCGGGCCGGCCGACGAGGAGCGCGGGGAGCGTGAACGTCCCCAGGACCGCGAGCGAGAGGCCGAGGCCGACGAGCGACGCGAGCCCCCGCAGCCGGGCGACGGCGACGACGAGCACCGTCATCACGACCGCGAGCACGAGCAGCGACGGCGTGCGGACGTGGTCGACGAAGACGTAGCCGGGCCCGGTCCCGATCATGTCGGGCGGCAGGGAGAGCACCCGGACCTCGTCACCGGCCCGGAGGGCGTCGACCTGCTCGGGCGGGACGTGGACCTGGACCTCCTCGCCGCCGTCGCCGCCGATCACGGCGTCGAGCACGGGCTGCGGGTCGTCCGGACCCTGCGAGACGCCGGTGACGGTCGCCGTCGCGTAGGCCGTCCCGGGCGCCGTCGTCGTGAGCTCGGGCCGCGGCTCGTCGCCCGGGCGGAGCAGCCACGCGCCGACCGCGGTCGCGAGCAGCACGGGCACGAGGACGACGGCGAGGACGACGCGCGCCCGGCGGCTCGCGCGCACGGGGACGTGCGGGTGGCTGTGCGGGTGGCTCATGGCACCGCAGGATCCCTCACGTGCGCGCGAGCGCCGGGACGCGCGCCGGGACGCGCTCGCGTCAGCGGCAGGTGCAGCGCTGCGGCGCGGGAACGCTCGCGAGGACGGCGTCGGCGTGCATGCCGCAGCCGGTCCAGGTGGTCTTGCCGCAGCGGGAGCATCGGGCGGGGCTGCACATGGGTGTCTCCTTCTGGTGGGGGCGGCGCTGGTGCGCCGCGTAGGTGACGTCGGGCGACGCCGTGGCGCGGGTGCGCCGGGTGGGTGGCGCGAGGCGCCGGGGGGTCAGGCGTTGGCGGGCTCGGGCGTGGGGTCGAGCAGCTCGGGCCGCGCGGCCGTCAGCGTGAGCCAGCCGCCCGAGAGGTTCCGGGCGTCGAGGCCGGCCGCGAGCAGGACGCGCGTGGCGATGTACGAGCGCACACCGCTCGCGCAGTGGACGGCGACGGGACGGCCGGCGGCCGCGGTGCGGACCTCGTCGACGCGGTCGCGCAGCTCGGTGTGCGGGATGTTCAGGGCGCCGTCGAGGTGCCCGCGGGACCACTCGCCGCGCGACCGCACGTCGAGCACGAGGGCCGTGGCCCGCACCTCGTCGAGGTCGGCGGCGTGCCACTGGGGCATCGTCCCCTCGAGCACGTTCTGCGCGACGAACCCGAGCATGTTGACCGGGTCCTTCGCGGACCCGAACGGCGGCGCGTACGCGAGCTCGAGCTCGGCGAGGTCGTCCGCGGTCATGCCGGCGCGCAGCGCGGTCGCGAGCACGTCGATGCGCTTGTCGACGCCGGCCCGCCCGACGCCCTGGGCGCCCAGCAGCCGGCCGTCGGGCGCGAAGCTCGCCACGAGGTGGACCTGCTCGGCGCCGGGGTAGTAGCCCGCGTGGTGCGCGGGGTGGATGCGGACGACCTCGTGCGGGATGCCGGCGCGCTCGAGGGACGCCTGGCTCGCACCGGTCACGGCCGCGGTCAGGTCGAACACGCGCACGATCGCCGTGCCGAGCACCGCCGCCTGCGGCGTCGTCCGCCGGCCGAGCATCGAGTCGGCCGCGCGGCGTCCCTGGCGGTTGGCGGGGCCCGCGAGCGGCACGGGGCCGACGTCGCCCGTCACCGCCTGCACGACCTCGACCGCGTCGCCGACCGCCCAGATGTGCGGGTCGGACGTGCGCTGGTCGGCGTCGACGCGGATCGCGCCGCGTGCGCCCAGCTCGAGCCCGGCGTCGCGCGCGAGGTCGCTGGCGGGGCGCACCCCGACGTTGACGACGACGACGTCGGCGGGCAGCCGCGTGCCGTCGGACAGCGTCACGACGACCGCCTCCTCGCCCGTGCCCTCACGCCCGGCGGGCGTGACGCTCGTGGCCGAGACGCCCAGGTGGAGACCGACGCCGTGCGCGCCGAGCTCCTCCGCGAGCAGGGGCGCGAGCTCCGCGTCGAGCGGCGGCAGGACGTGGTCGGCGAGCTCGACGAGCTCGACCTGCAGCCCGCGGACGGCGAGCGCCTCGACCGCCTCGAGCCCGATGAACCCGGCGCCGACGACGACGGCGCGCGCGCCGGCGGGGAGCGAGCCCACGCGCTCGAGGAGCCCGTCGAGGTCCGGGACGGTGCGCAGCGAGTGGACGACGGGAAGGTCGAGCCCGTCGACGGGCGGGCGCACCGCGACGGCGCCGGGCGCGAGCAGCAGCGCGTCGTACTCGAGCTCGTACGCGCCGTCCGCGGCCTGGACCGAGACGGTGCGGCGCTCGGGGTCGACCGACGTCACGCGGCTGCCGGTGCGGACGTCGAGCGCGAGCGCGGCGCGCAGCGACTCGGGCGTGTGGAGCAGGAGGGAGTCACGCCGCTCGATCTCCCCGGACAGGTGGTACGGCAGGCCGCAGTTGGCGAACGAGACGTACTCGGACTGCTCGAGGACGACGATCGAGGCGCTCTCGTCGAGGCGGCGCGCGCGGGCCGCGGCGCTCATGCCTCCGGCGACGCCCCCGACGACGACGATCCGGCGCGGCGCAGGGGAGGACGACGTGGTGGTGGTGGGCATGCGACGAAGATACCCCCCGGGGTATCGGTTCGCAACTCCGGGGGAACCGCGGATCGGCCGGACGGGTGGTCCGCGACGCGGCCGGTGCGCGAGGCGCGCGTGCGCCTCGCGGGACGCCGGTGGAGCGGTGCCGGCCGCCGGTAGCGTTCTCGCGCCGTTCGGGGGTGTGCCACCGGTCGCGGCACCCGACCCGCACCCGAAGGAGACCCCGTGCGCACCACCTCCAGGGCCGCCGCGCTCGCCGCCGCGTCCACCCTCGTCCTCATGACCTCCGGCTGCGCCGTGGCAGACCTGCTCGGCGGCGCCGAGGAGCCCGTCCGGGACGCCTCGGGCGAGATCGTCGAGGCGGCCGACGCGGACGCGTTCTCGATCCGCGTCGGCGACTGCCTCGAGACGACCGAGGCCTTCGCGGAGGCCACCGAGGTCGAGTCCGTGCCCACGGTCCCGTGCGGCGACCCGCACGACGCCGAGGTCTACGCGACCACCCTGCTCGACGACGGCGACTTCCCCGGTGACGAGGCCGTCGCCAAGAAGGCCGACGAGCTCTGCTACGGCGAGTTCGAGACGTTCGTGGGCCTGCCCTACGAGGACTCCGCGCTCGACTTCACGATGCTCTACCCGTCCGAGCAGTCCTGGGACCTCATGGACGACCGCGAGGTCGTGTGCATCCTCGTCGACCTCGACGGCGGCGTCACGGGGTCCATGGCGGCCGCGGGTCGCTGACGCCGGACCCGCCGTCCGGGCGTCGTCCGGCCGTCGTCGTCGCGCACCGTCCGGCCGTCGCCGTCGCGCACCTTCGGGCCGTCGTCGTCGCCCACCGTCGGGCCGTCGTCGTCGCGCACCGTCCCGGTCACGTCCCGGTCGCCGTCCGGCCACGGTCTGCCGGCGCCGTCTCCGGCGCACCTGGTGACGCCGGCCGCGCACCGGCATAGCGTGCGGTGACGGTGACGGCGGCGGCTGCGACGACGGAGGGGCCCACGATGAGCGCGAGCGGCGACGGGCACGGCGGCCAGGGCGGCGGCGGGGTCCGCGACGACCAGGACCCTGCTGCGGGTCCGGGCCGTCCCGGCGCCGAGGGCGGGACCGAGTACGACGTCGTCGTCATCGGCATGGGGCCGGGCGGTGAGCACGTCGCCGGGACGCTCGCCGAGGCCGGGCTGCGGGTGCTGGGCGTCGAGAACCGGCTCGTGGGCGGTGAGTGCCCGTACTGGGCGTGCGTGCCGACCAAGATGATGGTCCGTGCCGCGGGTGCGCTCGCCGAGGCGCGGCGTGTTCCCGGGCTCGCGGGGCGGCTCGACGGCGTCCGGCCCGACTGGTCGGACGTGCACGGCCGCATCCGCGACGAGGCGACCGACGACTGGGACGACGCCGTCGCCGTGGACCGGTTCACCGGCAAGGGCGGCACGCTCGTGCGGGGCACGGGGCGGCTCGTCGGGCCGGGGCGCGTCGAGGTCGACGGGGTGGCGTACACGGCGACGCGCGGCGTCGTCGTCGCGACCGGGTCGGCCCCCGCCGTGCCGGACGTCGAGGGCATCGACGACGTCCCGTACTGGACCAACCGGGACGCGACCGAGGCGGCCGGGCTGCCCGCGTCCGTCGTCGTGCTGGGCGGTGGGCCCGTGGGGTGCGAGCTCGCGCAGGCGATGCTGCGGTTCGGCGTGCGCGTCGCGATGGTCGAGCGCGGTGAGCGCCTGCTCGCGCGCGACGAGCCCGAGGCCGCGGACGTCGTCCGCGCGGCGATCGAGGCGGACGGCGGGACGGTGCGCACGGGCGTCGCGACGCGGCGCGTCCGACGCGGCGGGGACGGGGTCGTGGTCGAGCTCGACGGCGGTGAGGAGATCACCGCCGAGCGGCTGCTGGTCGCGACGGGTCGGCGCGTCGACGTCGCGGGGGTCGGGCTGCCGTCCGTCGGGGTGCCCGCCGACGCGCGGACCGTCGACGTCGACGAGCGCGGGCGGGTCGCCGACGGCGTGTGGGCCGTCGGGGACGTCACCGGGGAGGGCGCGTTCACGCACGTCGCGATGCACCAGGCGCGCGCCGTCGTCGCCGACGTCCTCGGTCGCGAGCACCCGCCCCTGCGGTACCACGCGCTGCCGCGCGTGACCTTCACCGACCCCGAGGTCGGGACCGTCGGGCTGACGGAGCGGGAGGCGCGCGAGCGGCTCGCGCGCGTGGCCGTCGGCTCGACCGAGGTGTCGTCGTCGGCGCGCGGCTGGATCCACGGCCCCGGCAACGAGGGTCTGATCAAGCTGGTCGCCGACGCCGAGCGGGGGGTCCTCGTCGGTGCGACGAGCGCGGGGCCCGTCGGCGGCGAGGTGCTCGGCCTGCTCGCGCTCGCGGTGCACGCCGAGGTCCCGGTCGGCACCCTCCGCTCGATGATCTACGCGTACCCGACGTTCCACCGCGGCATCGAGGACGCGCTCGCGGCGCTCGAGGAGCGCTGACCCGGCCGGGTCCGGTGCGCGGCGGCGGGCGCGCGGGATCGCCGCGTCGGCTCAGCCCGCTGGGCCCGCCGGCCGCGCCGACAGCGCGGATCGGGGCGCTGTGCGGATCCGGTCGGTCGGATGCCGGTCGACGGGTTCCGCGCAGTGGGACGGCGCGGGGACGGCCGCCGGGGTCGGGGCGTGCGGGCGGCGGCGCGGGGTGGGGGCGTCGGGGCGCTGTGCGGATCCGGTCGGTCGGATAGCGGTCGACGGGCTCCGCGCAGTGGGGACGGCGCGGGGACGGCCGCCGGGGTCGGGGCGTGCGGGCGGCGGCGCGGGGTGGGGGCGTCGGGGCGCTGTGCTGTGACTTTCAGAGATCGCCGGCGGGGCCCTGCGGATTCTGAGTGGCGGCCTCGGCCGCCTGGGTCGCAATCGCCGCAGCCCGCTGACACCGGCGGGCACGGGCCGGTGATCACGACGACATAGTTGTCTTGGGCGTTGGACGGCTCGACCGGTCGTCTGTTTCAGCGGCGCTGAGCGGTGATGAGACGTAGGAAGTCTCCGACGGGAACTCGGGCTTCGAGTGGGTGGCGGAAGGGCTGATCTCCGTTGACCGTGTAGCTGTTGCGTCGGCCGACGCGTTCCTTGAGGACGTAGCCGGCGTCTTCGAGGTTGCGCAGGATGCCTTGGACGGCTCGTTCGGTGATCCCCACTCGAGCGGCGATGTCGCGCAGGCGGGACTGTGGGTCGAGTGCGAGGCAGACGAGCACGTGGCCATGGTTGGACAGGAAGGTCCACTCAGGCAGGTTCTCGGGGCTTGGCTGGGCGGACACTCGTAGAGAGTACTGCGCAGACATGATCGGCAACTCGCGCATCGCCGTGCTGGTGTGGAGGGACGAGGTTTCGGCTTGGGTGGTCACGGCGCCTCGACCTGGCTCTCCGTGGGGCGGCGTGCAAGCACCGGCTCGTGACTCGCGAGGCTTGCGTCGGGGCCGACGATGAGGACGGGGAACGGCGCCTTGCGCGCGAGCTCCTCGGCGACGCTGCCGAGGATTCGTACAGACAGTCCGCGGCCTTTCCTGCCGATCGCGACGAGGTCGGCGTGGTGGCGTCGGGCGCAGCGCAGCAGCGCCGGCCCGGGTCGCCCAGCGAGCACCTCACAAGTGACGGCCCGGTCGCCGACGGTGCGGCGGGCAGCAGCCAGGAGCTCGTGGGCGGCGTGCTGGCGGCCGCGCCAGTCGATGTCGGCCGCATCGAAATCCACCACCGTCGCGAGCACGATGACTATCGCGGACTTCTCGTCGAACAGGCGCAGGACCGCATGCAGGGCCGCGTGGGACTCTAGGGATTCGTCGATGCCGACGAGGACCCGGGTGCTGTCGGTGGGGAAGTCGTCGGCCTGGTCCGCGTGTACGAGCCTGGGTGTGCGCTCGATGCGCTCGGCGGCCATGAGGGCAAGGAAGGGGCCGAACACCACGGCCATCAGGAGCCACAGTGGGTCGCGGTGACCGCGGCGCGCCATCCACAGGATCGTTGCTAGTCCCGCCGCGAGCCACACCGCACCCGCCACGGCGCCGACCTGAATCCCAGTCATCGTCACCGCCTCCCTCGCGCCTGTCTCCGGGTGCCACCGACTCGGGAAGCGGCGGTGGCGGCTGTGCCCGATGTCGACAGTGTAATCCTAATGCGGGAAACATAGTGCGTCTATTGTCACCGAGGTCGGGGTGACGTGGCCAAGGCCGAGATCACCCCGACGCGTCGTGTCGGCACGCGTGCCCACGTAGCCAGGTCGTTCGCGCCGCGCAGGAACAACTCGCCTCCGACGGCCGCGAGCCCGACGCCCGGGATAAAGGCCAAGGCGCCGGGCGTCACGGTCGGCCGGCTCAGCCGGTGCGGCCGGTGAGCCTGCGCGCGAGCTTGATGAGCTCTTCGACGAGGAGCACGGTGGCCGCGACGGCGGCGCAGGTGGCCCACTGGGCACCGGTCAGGGCGGTGGTGTCGAAGATCGAGTTGAGCAGGGGGAGCTGGACGGCGAGCACCTGCAGCAGGACGACGACGGCGAAGGAGCCCCACAGCCACCGGTTGGTGAACAGGTGGCGGGTGAAGACGCTCTCCCGCTCGGCACGGGCGTTGAGGGCGTTGAAGAACTGGAAGAGCACGAAGGTCGTGAAGGCCATCGTGGCGGCCACGGCGGCGCCGTACTGGTCGCCGGCGAAGGCGAGCACGCCCAGGGTGCCGGCGGCCATGACCGCCCCGGCGCGGAACATCTTCAACAGCCGGGCGCGCCCGAGGATCCGGGAGCGCCGGTCGCGAGGCGGCTCCTGCATCAGCCCGGGCCGCGCGGGGTCCACTCCCAGGGCCATGGCCGGCGGCCCGTCCATGATGATGTTGACCCAGAGCACCTGAATAGCGGTGAGTGGGGCGGGGAGCCCGGCGATGGTCGCGCCGAGGAAGGTCAGGATCGCGCCGATGTTCGTGGAGAGTTGGAACCGGACGAACTTGACGACGTTGTCGAAGATCCCTCGACCCTCGCGAACGGCCCTGACGATGGTCGCGAAGTTGTCGTCGGTCAGGATCATCGTGCCGGCTTCCTTGGTCACCTCGGTGCCGGTGATGCCCATCGCGACGCCGATGTGCGCGGCGCGCAGCGCGGCGGCGTCGTTGACGCCGTCGCCGGTCATCGCTGCGACGTGGCCGCGGTCGGTCAAGGCCTTGACGATGGCGACCTTGTGCTCCGGGGCGACCCGGGCGAAAACGCCGATGTCCTCGATGCGCTCGGTGAGCTCGGCGGGGCTCATGCGGTCCAGGTCCGCACCGGTGACGACGTCACCGGAGATGCCGAGCTCGCGTGCGATGGCAGCTGCGGTGTCGCGGTGGTCGCCGGTGATCATCTTGACCTGGATCCCGGCGCGGTGGCACAGGGCGATCGCCTCACGGGCCTCGGCTCGGGGCGGGTCGGCGATTCCGACCAGGCCCAGGAAGGTCACGCCGGTGAGCCGGTCGGCAAGGGAGGCGGGGTCTCTGAGGTCGTCGAGCAGTGTGGTGGCGACTCCGATGACTCGCAGCCCCTGGGATGCCAGGCGGCTGATCTCGGCGTGGACGCGGGCCAGGGCGTCCGGGCCCAAGGGCTTGACCCCGTTAGCGGTGGCGATGAACGCGCTGCGCCCGAGCAGCACGTCCGGGGCTCCCTTGAGGTAGGCGCGGGCTCGAGTGCCTTCGGCGTGGACGGTGGCCATGTACTTGTGCGCGGCGTCGAACGGCACCTCGCCGATGCGGGGGTGCTCGGCACGCAGCGCCGTGACGTCGATGCCGGTCTTGGCGGCGAGGACGACGAGGGCGCCTTCGGTGGGGTCGCCGACGATCGCCGGTGCACCGTCGCGGGTGGTCAGGACGGCGTCGCTGGCCAGCGCGGCCGCCCGCACCAGCGGATCGAGGTCGCTCGGAAGTGGGGCGCCGTCGGTCGCCCGCAGCTCGCCAGCCGGGACGTAGCCCTCGCCGGCGACGGTCACATCGCGACCGGCGACGACGACAGCTCGGGCGGTCATCTGGTTCAGGGTCAAGGTTCCGGTCTTGTCGCTGCAGACCACGGTCGCCGCGCCCAGGGTCTCCACCGAGGCCAGGCGCTTGACGATGGCCCCTCGGCGGGCCATCCGCTGCACACCCAGGGCCAGGGTCAGGGCCAGGACGGCGGGCAGGCCCTCGGGAACGGTCGCGACAGCCAGGGCGACTGCGCTGAGCGCGAGCTCGGCCAGGGGCTCGCCGCGCAGCAGCGCGAGCAGGGCGTAGGCGCCGACCGCGGTTCCACCGATCACGGCGATGCGCTTGCCGACGGCGTCCAGCTCGACCTGCAGTGGGCTCTTGGGCTCGGTGCCGGTGCGCAGCATTCCCGCGATCGCGCCGACCTCGGTGGCCATCCCCGTGGCGGTCACCACGAGCTCTGCGCGGCCGCGGGTCAGGGCGGTGTTCATGTACGCCATGCCGGTGCGGTCGGCGAGCGGGACCTTCGCGCCGTCACCGGTGAGGGCGGTCGGTGCGGTGGTCTTGGCGACCGGCTGGGACTCCCCGGTGAGCGCGGACTCGTCGATCTCGACACTCTCGGCGACGAGCAGGCGCCCGTCGGCCGGCACCCGGTCGCCAGCCTCCAGGAGCACGATGTCGCCAGGCGCGAGGTCGCCGGCGTCGATGACGTCGACCTGCTCGCCGCGGCGCACACGGGCGGCGGGGGTGAGCATCTTGCGCAGTGCCTCCAGGCTGCGCTCGGCTCGGTTCTCCTGGACAAACCCGATCGTGGCGTTGATCAGCAGCACGATGGTGATCACCACGGTGTCCTTGACGTCCCCGATGAGGCCGGCCAGGACCGCCGCGGCGATCAGGATCAGGATGAGCAGGCTGCGGAACTGGTCCAGGAACCGCCGCCACGCCGCCCGGCGAACCGGCTCGGCAAGCCGGTTTGGCCCGACCGCACTCAATCGCCGGCTGACCTCCGCTTCGTCGAGGCCCCGGCCGGGGTCGACTCCCAGGGCTTCGGTGACTTGCGATGCAGGGATCAGATGCGCATCCGGCACGGTCAGTGCGCTCCCGGGTGGGACGGCACTGGAGGTGCGCCCCTCGGCGGAGGCGGGATGGGCGAGGACTGGCTGCGGGTCGTTCGTGCGTCGGGCCGTGGGCACAGCGGGCTCCTGAAGGTTGGGAGGGACACGGGCGAGGTGGTCTCTCCCGCCCCCGCAGGGGCCGGCGGCCCGGGCCTTTCGGCCGAGATGACGAGACGCCGTGAGGGGGTACTCCCCAACCTTGCGATCCACGATGCCGGAACTTGACTTCGATTGTCAACAGGTCCGGCTGATCCCGTGGCCAGCGGAGCCGCAGCGCGAGGCGCCAGAGCTCGTCGGAGCCTTAAGGTTGTCCCGGATACGCGAATCGTGCTTCACTCGTTCCGCACGGACGAAGGGGAGTATCCCTGAGCGATGCGTCGTCATGACGGTTCCTGGGTGGGACCCGGCGCCTCGGGCCGATGGGCCGGGAGAGACCTTCGGTTGGACCGAGAACCGACCGAGGAGCACCCCATGACCGACCTGACCCACGAGCCCGTCGCCTTCAGCCGGTGGAGCGGTCCACGACACGTGATGTCGCCCCCACCGGCCGAGCTCGTCGTCGAGCTCCAGGCCCCGACCACCTTCCCCGCCATCACCCTGCTCCTTCCCACCACGGCCGGGAGTGTGATGACGCCGGAGGACCGCGTGGCCCTGCGAGGGCTGCTGGACCAGGCGCGGCAGCGGCTATACGCCGGACGCGTCCCCGCGGCCGACGACGTCCTAACCGAGCTGGCCCGGGTGGCTGAGGAGGCGATGACACTGTCGACCGCGTCCGGGCTGGCGGTCCTGACCTCGCGCGACGGCATCCGGGCCAGCATCCGCCTGCCCGTGGCGGTGGTGCCGCGCGTCGTCGTGGACGCATCCTTCGCGACGCGTGACCTTGTCCGCGCCCTGCACCGCACCCCCCGCCATGCCGTTCTCGCCCTGGGCTCGCGCCAGGCGCGACTGTTCGAGGGCGCTGGTGACGAGCTGCGCCCGGTGACCGGGCGTTTCCCGATCACCGCGGCGCGCGAGCAACGCCGTGACCCCGACCGGCCCGGTCTGGCGCGGTCCGACGCCGCCGCGTTCTATCGCGACGTCGACGCGGCGCTGGGAGCGCACCTGCGCCTGCACCCCTCGCCGATCGTGCTCGCCGGCTCACCGCGCGCCGTCGCCGGATTCAGGGCGGTCTCGCGTCATCTCGCCCGACTGGCCGGAACGGTCGAAGCTGACGTGGTCCGCGAGCCCCTCCCCTCGCTGGCTCGCCGGGTGCGACCGGTCCTCGAGCAGTACCTGCGATCCCGTCAGGAGGAGGCGTTCGGCCTCCTCGAACGTCGGATGGGATCCCAGGCTGCGGTCAGCGGCGTGGCCGCGGCGTGGCTCGCCGCACGCCACGAACGCCCCGAGATGCTCGTGGTCGACGAGTCCCTGGTCATGCCGGCCCGCCTCAGCCCAGACGGCGACTTCCTCGAGCCGGCGGAGGACCCGGAGGCCCTGGACGTCGTGGACGACATCATCGACGAGCTGATCGAGCTCGTGCTGCGCCGCGGCGGATGGATCGCCCTGGCCGAACCTGGCCGGCTGACCGCCCACGACGGAGTTGCCCTCACCCTGCGGACCAAGGCCGCGCAATGACTGCGCGTCAGAACGCGGCATCGCCGGTAACGGGCGCGAAGCGAGCAGCCCGCCGAACCCAGCTGGCTGCCGCCGCGGCTGGCGTTCGGGTGCTGCCCGAGCGCGCGCGAGGACTACGCCGGGCGAACCTGGCTGCCTGCGCGCTGCACGCCGTCAGTGCGGCCGCGGTGCTTGCACTGGCGGACGAATTCACTTTGCCGGTGACCGGCACTTACCTCGTGGGACCACCGGGCACCGACGGGCAGAGCGTCACCGTGCTCGACCTGTCCGTCGCTGGCGCTGTCGGCGCCTTCCTGATCCTGTCGGCGCTGTTCCACCTGCTGGTCAGCGCCCCATTCGTGTTCAAGCGCTACCTCACCGGATTGACCCAGCACCGCAATGTGTTCCGCTGGGTGGAGTACTCCCTGTCGAGCTCACTGATGATCGTCGTGATCGCCCAACTCTGTGGGATCACCGACGTCGCGGCGCTGATCGCCATCGCCGGCGTGAACGCCTCGATGATCTTCTTCGGGTGGCTGCAGGAGAAGTACCACGAGCCCGGCGACGGCGGGTTCCTGCCGTTCGCTCTCGGCTGCGTCGCCGGCGTCGTACCGTGGCTCGCGATCCTGGTCTACGTCCTGGCGCCCGGGTCGACGTCCGGGGCCGAACCACCTGCCTTCGTCTACGCGATCGTCATCTCGCTCTTCGCGTTCTTCAACGTGTTCGCCCTTGTGCAGTGGCTGCAGTACCGGCCCGTCGGGCGCTTCCGCGACTACCTCGTCGGGGAGCGCACGTACATCGCACTGAGCTTCATCGCCAAGTCCGCCCTTGCATGGCAAGTCTTCGCTGGAACACTCACCGCATGATCCCCCCGCCCTCACGCCACGGCACGGGCTCCTGATACCCACCCAC
>JAUZVJ010000038.1:0-29990 GCA_031844515.1 Actinotalea sp. AC32
GATGTAGACGCTGGGGGTGCTGCCCAGCTCCGCGGCATGGGGCCGAGGTCGGCCGCAACAACCACAGGTCCGAGTCGCGGGCGACACTGCGCGGCGCGGTCATGATCCATGATGGCCGATTCGGCGCCGATGGCGCAGCCGGGCACTGCGATCAGGCGCAGCACGACGTCGGCATCTGGTTGCGGAACAGGCCTGCGGCGATCCGCAGGCTCTCGGCCATGGTCAGGTAGGGCGCCCAGGTGTCTGCGATGTCGTCGACCGTCATGCCGGCTCTGATGGCGTAGGTCGCGGCGAGCATGATCTCGCCGGCGCTGTCGGCGAGGGCGTGCACCCCCAGGACCTTGCCTGTTGCGGCGTCGGCGACGATCTTCACGGTCCCTCGGGTGTCGCGGTTGACCAAGGCGCGCGGGACCTCTGAGAGGTTCAGCACTCGGGACGTGCAGTCGTGGCCGCGCTCGAGGGCCTCCTTCTCGCTCAGCCCGGCCGAGGCGAGCTGGGGGTTGGTGAAGACCACGGTGGGCAGGCCGGTGTAGTCGACCCGCGCCCCAGGACCGTCCGGGCCGGCCAGTGCGTTGGCGGCGGCAGCGCGGCCTGCGGCGGCGGCGACGTAGACGTACTGCGGGGCACCGGACACGTCGCCTGCGGCGTAGACGCGCGGGTTGGTCGTGCGCTGGAACTCATCCGTGACGACGAAACCCCGCTCGTCGACGTCGACGCCTGCTGCGGCGAGTCCCAGCCCGTCGGTGCGGGCCGCGCGACCGGTGGCGATCAGCAGCCGCTCTCCGCGGACCACAACACCGGACGCAGTCCTTACGACGACCTCGCCTCCGTCGACCGAGACGGCGACGGCGTGCTCTTCGAGGACGCCGATGCCGTCGTCGGCGAAGACCGCGCGCAGGCGTTCGGCCAGCTCCGGCTCGGCCCGTGGAGCCACGCGCCCGACCAGGGACACCCTCGCACCGAGGTGGGCGAAGAGCTGTGCCTGTTCGAGTCCGACGTAGCCGCCACCGATCAGCACCAGAGACCTCGGCACCTGATCGAGCTCCATGGCCGTCGTCGACGTCAACCAGTCCACGCCGTCCAGACCCGCCAGCTCGGGCACCGCCGGCTCGGCCCCGGTGGCCACCACGTACGCCTGGGCGCGCAGAGGCGTGCCCTCGACCGCGAGCGTGTCGCGATCAAGGAACCCGGCGTGCCCAGGCACGACCTCGAACCCATAGGCGGCAGCGACGTCGGCGTACTTCGCACCGCGCAGCTGCTCGATCAGCTCGTCCTTCTGCTGAACCAACGCCCGTAGGTCCACTCCACCTGCGGAGGTGGGAGCGCCGTCGAAGGGATTGGTCAGAGCGGAGTGACGGGCGCCGGCGGCCGCCAGGAGCGTCTTGGACGGCACGCAGCCGATGTTCACGCAGGTCCCACCGAGAACGCCGCGTTCGATCAGCACGACACTGTGCCCAGCCTGCCGCGCGGTGATCGCAGCCGCCATCGCCGCACCACCGGAGCCGACCACCGCCAGGTCCACGTCATGGCCCGCGCTCATGCCAGATCCCTTCGTCGCCGGTCCTTGCTCCAGGCATCAGCCTTGACCTTCCACCGCACTGGAAGGTCAAGGCCGGTAGGCTCGGCAGCTGGAGGCGATGTGCGTATCGGAGAGCTGGCCCAGGCGAGCGGCACCACGACCAAGACGCTGCGCTACTACGAACAGGCGGGGCTCCTCCCGGCGCCCGAGCGCACCATCACCGGCTACCGCGACTACGAGCCCGCGACCCTCCAGCGACTGAACTTCATCCGCCGTGGTCAGGCCGCCGGCCTGACCCTGGCGCAGATCCGAGAGGTCCTGCACGTACGAGACGCCGGCGGGGCGCCCTGCCACCACGTCCGCGAGCTGCTCGACAGCCGCGTCCACCAGCTCGACCGCCAGATCGCGCACCTTCAGGCGTTGCGCGAGACCGTCACCGAGCTGCGGGACGCCGCCGCCGAACCTGACCCAGGGGCCTGCGACCCGACCGCGGTGTGTCGGTACCTCTGAGCCGCGACCGTCATTCGCGCATCGGCGGCAGGTCAGGGGGCGGCGGAGAACCGTGACCGGCAATCGCCCGCCGACGACGACCTTCTCGCCGCTACCGGCAACGGACAACGGCTCTACAGCCCGAAGGCGCCGCCCTCGATGAGGATGACGATGCCCAGGCCGATCAGGACGAGGGGGAACAGGACGTGTTCCCAGCGTTCGAGGACTTCGGCGATGGGTCGTCGGGTGGCGACGTACCTGGCGGCCAGGACAAGCACGGCGACCAGGGCGAGGAACACGACGGCGTACGCGGCGGTCGCGGCGGGGCCGACGGTGAGGAAGACCGGCACGTAGACGCCGATGTTGTCGCCGCCGTTGGCGAAGGTGACCGCTGCGACGGTCCAGACGGCGGCGGCCTTGCCCGGGTCGTCATCGTCGTCGTCGCGGCCACGCCAGCCCCGCAAGGCGGCGTAGAGGCCGAGGAGCAGGGGGATGAGTCCGAAGTAGGCGATGGCGTCTTCGGGCAGGAAGGCGTTGGCGCCGAGTGCGACCAGGACGGAGGCGATGAGGATGGCGCCAAAGCCGAGGTACTGCCCGGCGATGATCTTGGCGGTGGCGCCTGGGGCGCCGGCGCCGCGGGCGAAGAACAGTGAGAGCACGATGATGTCGTCGATGTTGGTCACCAGGAACAGGCCGACGGCTTGCAGGGCGGCTACGGCCAGGTCCATCGAGGGGGCCCTTTCGGTTGGTTGCGGTGCGAGGCGCCGGCGCGCTACTTCGCGGCTGTGGCGGGGGCGGCCGATAGAGAGGACGACCGGGGTCGAATCCACACCCGAGGGGCGCTAGCATCGATCCATGCCGATGATTATCGCAAGTCCTGATGTGAGTGGCCGGGTCGAGCTGGCGCCTGCGGGGGCGTTGTTCCGAGGGCTGGGCGATCCGACGCGCCTGGCGCTGGTGCGCCGCCTGGCGACAGGCGAGGCGCGGGTCGTGGACCTGTGCACCGAGCTGGGCCTGAGCCAGTCCACCGTGTCCTCACACCTGGCCTGTCTGCGGGAGTGCGGGTTGGTCGACTACCGCGCGCAGGGACGCGCGTCGGTCTACCACCTGACCCGCCCGGAGCTGCTGGACCTGCTGGCTGTGGCCGAGGGCCTGCTGGCCGCGACCGGCAACGCGGTGGCCTTGTGCCCCACCTACGCACGTCCCACCACCTCTGACCCGATCACCAAGGAGAGCGCACGATGAGCGACGCCTGCGGCTGCAGCGACGACGAGACCACCCCCAGCGGCAAGGAAGCCGAGGAGCACGAGGCCGAGCGGCTGTGGGAGGTCAGCGAGCTCCGCTTCGCCGCCGTCGCCGGCGTGCTGCTCCTGGCGGGCCTGGTCGCAGGGTCCAGGGATCAGTCCGCAGTTGGGACGGTGCTGAACTGGGTGGCGCTGCTGGTCGGTGCGTGGACGTTCGTCCCCAGCACGATCCGGCGACTGGTCAAGGGCAAGATCGGCGTCGGGACACTGATGACGATCGCCGCGATCGGCGCGGTGCTGCTGGGTGAGGTCGCTGAGGCGGCCGCGCTGGCGTTCTTGTTCTCCATCAGCGAGGGCCTGGAGGAGTACTCCCTTGCCCGCACCCGCCGCGGCTTGCGTGCACTGCTGAGCCTCGTGCCCGCTACCGCGACGGTTCTGCGCGACGGTGCAGAGACCACGGTGGCTCCCGCTGAGCTGCGCGTCGGGGACTTGATGGTGGTCAAGCCCGGGGAGCGGGTCGCCACGGACGGGATCATCCGCACCGGTCGCACCGCCCTGGACGTCTCGGCCATCACCGGTGAGTCGGTGCCCGTGGAGGCCGGAGCCGGGCAGGACGTCTACGCGGGGTCGATCAACGGATCCGGGGTCCTCGAGGTAGAGGTGACCACCACCGCGCAGGACAACTCCCTGGCGCGGATCGTGCGGATCGTCGAGGCCGAGCAGTCCCGCAAGGGCGAAGCGCAGCGCCTGGCCGACCGCATCGCCAAGCCGCTGGTGCCCGGTGTGATGATCGCCGCCGCGCTCATCGCCGTCGCCGGGAGCCTCCTGGGCGACCCGGGCACGTGGATCGAGCGGGCCCTGGTCGTGCTCGTCGCAGCGTCCCCGTGCGCCCTGGCGATCTCCGTCCCGGTGTCCGTGGTCGCCGCCGTCGGGGCCGCCTCCAAGCAGGGTGTGCTCATCAAGGGCGGCGCGGCCGTGGAGGCCCTCGGCGCGATCCGCGGGGTCGCCCTGGACAAGACCGGGACGTTGACCCGCAACGCCCCGGCCGTCGTGGCCGTCGTCGCCGCGCCCGGCCGGACCGAGGCGCGCGTCCTGCAGGTCGCGGCCGCCCTCGAAGCGCGCAGCGAGCACCCCCTGGCGCGCGCCATCCTGGCCGCCGTACCCGCACTCAGCCCCGCGAGCGACGTGGAGGCCGTACCGGGGGCGGGTCTCATCGGGACGTTCGAGGGTCGGCCGGTCCGTCTCGGGCGACCGGGCTGGGTCCACGCCAGGTCCCTGGCCGGTGAGGTGGAGCGGATGCAGCAGGCCGGCGCGACCGCCGTCCTGATCGAGGAGGACGGCACGCTGCTCGGTGCCGTCGCGGTGCGCGACGAGCTGCGGCCCGAGGCCGCGCAGGTCGTGGCCCAGCTGCGCCGCGACGGATACCACGTCACCATGCTCACCGGCGACAACACACTGACCGCGACCGCCCTGGCCCGCGAGGTCGGCATCCAGGACGTCTACGCAGATCTGCGACCCGAGGACAAGGCCGCACTGGTCGCCCAGCTGCGCACCCAGCGCCGCACCGCGATGGTCGGCGACGGCGTCAACGACGCCCCCGCCCTCGCGACCGCCGACCTCGGCATCGCGATGGGCGCGATGGGCACCGACGTCGCGATCGAGACCGCCGACGTCGCGCTCATGGGCGAGGACCTGCGTCACCTGCCCCAGGCGTTCGCCCACGCCCGCAGGGCCAGGCGCATCATGCTCCAGAACGTCGGCCTGTCCCTGGCGATCATCATCGTGCTCATGCCCCTGGCCCTGACCGGTGTCCTCGGCTTGGCCGCCGTGGTCCTCGTTCACGAGGTCGCCGAGGTCTTCGTCATCGCCAACGGCGTCCGCGCCGGCCGGACGCGGCCCCTTCCCCACGACACGATCCCAGACACGACCGCGAAGGCCGAGCGTGCAGCGATGGCCGAGCGTTGACCGCCCCGACCACTGACAGGCCGGTCCGGCCGGCGGTCTCACCGGTGAGGCGACGCCTGGCGGCAGGCGTGGGTGTCGTCCTGGTCGCGGCCACCGACCTCGGTGTGAAGGCGTGGGCGGTGAACGGGCTGCAGGATCGGGTGATCAGCCTGGGCGTGGTCGACCTGCGCCTGGCGTACAATCCCGGGGTCGCCTTCTCCGTCGGTGCCGGTGCACCGGCATGGCTGGTGCTGACCGTGACCGCGATCGTCACCGCTGCGGTCGGCGTGGTCGCCTGGCGCACCGCCGCTGCCAGCACCAACGTGCGGCTGGCTGCCTTGGCCCTGGTCCTCGGCGGCGCCACCGCCAACCTCGCCGACCGCGCCGCAGACGGCGTCGTCACCGACTACCTGCACAGCGGGTGGTTCCCGACCTTCAACCTCGCCGACACCGCCATCGTCACCGGCGCCGCCCTGCTGGTGCTGTCCACCCTGCAACAGCCCGCACCCGCAACACCGAGCGAGAACGGCACGATCGGTGCCCGGTGAGGGAACCCGAGCAGGCCTCGCGTTGAGCACCGCCACGAGTGCGATCGGCGGCCGATGCTCACATCAACGTTCGTTACGATGACCGTATGGCGACCGAGGGGTGCGACCTGCTGTGCCTGGACGTGTCGCGCGCCGAGGCAGTCCGTGCAGCACTGCCAAAGGCGCACCGCTCCCAGGCGATGGCGATCACCGCCAAGGCACTGGCGGACCCGGTGCGCCTTCGCACGGCGATGGCCCTGGCCCTGGGGGCCGAGTTGTGTGTCTGCGATTTGGCGTGGGTCGTCGGGGCCGCGCCGAACCTGGTCTCGCACCACCTGCGCGTCTTGCGCCGCGCTGGCCTGGTGACCTCCCGCCGACAAGGCAAGCTGGTCATGTGCCGGCTGACATCCCTGGGCGCGGCGCTACTGGACGCCCTGGGCGTCGCCGCACCGGATGAGAGTCTGTGGGCGGCAGAGTCTGAGCTGATGAAGGCGTCCGTCAGTGGATGAGCCGACCGCAGCCGGCGGACCTCCGGCTCAAGGCTCGGCCGCCCCGGCACGGTCGGGCCGGCCACTGACCGGCCCGCGGGCAATCCTCCTGGCCCTGGTCGTCGTCACCGGAGCTGTGGTGGCGGTCCAGCTGGCCGGCTTCCTGTCGGCAGGCCAAGGCCCGGCGGCAGAACGGTCCCCGGTGGCTGCGGGCAACAGGACGGTGACGGAATACGCACCCGAGGACCGAGGCGAACCGGTGGCCCTGTCGGGAACCGGGCTGACTGGTGAGGCGATCGACATCGCCGCATGGCGCGGCGATGTCGTGGTGATCAACGTGTGGGGTTCGTGGTGTGCGCCGTGCCGTGAGGAGGCACCGATCCTGGCCGCCACGTCGGCTGCGTACGCGGACCAGGGGGTGCGGTTCGTCGGAATCAACGTGCGCGACAATTCGGCCGCGGCGATCGCGTTCGAGGAGAGCTACGGGATCAACTACCCGAGCATCGACGACAGCAATGGAAAGGCCCTGCTGAGCCTGGCCGAGCACCTCCCCGGAGCCGGGGTCCCGGTGACCCTGCTCCTGGACCGTGACGGGAGGCCGGCGGCGCGCGTCCTGGGCGCGGTGCAGGAGTCGACCCTGACCGCGCTGGTGGACACGGTCCTGGCCGCGCCGATCGCTGGGTCGTCGTGAGCGCGGTCCAGGATCTGGTCGCGACCGGCCCGTTGCTTGCGGCCGCGGTCGTCGCGGCCGTGGCGGGGCTGGTCTCCTTCGTGTCCCCCTGCGTGTTGCCCGTGGTGCCCGGGTACGTGTCCTACGTCGCTGGCGGCCCCTTGCTCGATGAGGGTGTCGCGACGCGGCGACGTCCGGTGGTGGCGGGTACGGCCTTGTTCATCCTGGGGTTCGCCTCGGTCTTCGTCGCCTACGGGGCCCTCTTCGGCGGTCTGGGCGCGACGCTGCAGTCCTCGCAAGCGGTGCTCACCCGTGTCCTGGGCGTCGTGGTCGTGGTCATGGGGCTGGTCTTCGCCGGCTGGCTGCCCCGATCCCAGCGCCAGATGCTGCCGCGGCTGCGTCCTAGGTCGGGCCTGGTCGGCGCCCCGCTGATGGGTGTCACCTTCGGGCTGGGCTGGACGCCGTGTCTGGGCCCGACCCTCGCCACGGTGCAGACCTTGGCGTTCACCGAGGCCAGCGCCGGGCGCGGGGCGGTGCTGGCCGGCGTCTACGCCGCCGGTCTCGGCCTTCCGTTCATCGCGGTCGGTCTGGGCATGCGCCGGGCACTGACCGCGACCGACTGGGCCCGCCGGCACACCGTGGGGATCAAACGCGCTGGTGCGGTCATTCTCATCACCACGGGTCTGCTGCTGGCCACCGGGGTGTGGGACCACCTCATGCGCGGCCTGCAGTCCACGATCTCGGGCTACACCACAGTTCTGTGAACGATGTCGACAAACGAAAGGCGCCCACTGATGGTGAACCGTAAGCAGGAAGCGGCTGAACGCGCTGCCCGGCTGACCGAGATCCGCGAGCAGCAGCGGCGCGCCGAACGCCGCCGCACGGCGGTCATCACCGGCACGAGCGTGCTCGTGGCCGGGGTCCTCATCGGAGCGACGACCATCGTGCTCGTCGGCGAGCAGCGGCGCGCCGCCGAAGTCGCCGACGCGGCCTCGGGGGAGATCGAAGGCGTCGCGACCTTCAGCGACCTGTCAGCCGGCCACGTCCAGCAGCCGGTGCAGTACGAGCAGACGCCTCCGGTCGGTGGCGACCACGCGGGCACTTGGGCGAACTGCGGGACGTACACCGAGCCGATCCCCAGCGAGCTCGGGGTGCACTCTTTGGAGCACGGTGCCGTGTGGATCACCTACAGCTCGGACCTGCCGGCCGAGCAGGTGCAGCGGCTGGCCGACCTGGCCGACGGCAACGCGTACGTGTTGCTCAGTCCGTTCGATGGGCTGCCCGAGGAGCCGGTGGTGGCCAGCGCCTGGGGGACCCAGCTGGCGCTGGAGACGGCGGATGACCCGCGCCTTGAGCAGTTCCTGGTCAAGTACCAGCAGGGTGAGCAGACACCGGAGCCAGGTGCGCCGTGCACCGGTGGGGTGGACGCCTGATGAGCGAGAACGCTACCGCGCCGCGCAGGATCCCGACCGCTGCGGTGGTGATCCTCGTAGCCGCCGTAGTCGGAGTCGCCGGCCTGGTCGCCGGCTCGGCCCTCACCAGTGGAGGGGAACCTGTCCCGCAGCCGGCCGAGGGGTCAGCCGAGGCCGGGTTCGCCCGCGACATGCAGGCACACCACGCCCAGGCGGTGCAGATGTCCACCATGGTGCGTGACGCCACGGAGGACCCCGAGGTCCGGTCCCTGGCGCTGGACATCATGCTCACCCAGCAGCAGCAGGCTGGGCAGATGTACGGCTGGCTGGAGCAGTGGGACATGCCGCAGGCCAGCCTGGCCGCGCCGATGCAATGGATGAGCGAAACCGACTCCGGCATGGGGCCCATTGAGCACGGTGCTGACGCGACCGCGGCGCCGGGGTCCGACACGGTTATGCCCGGGATGGCGAGCGACGCGGACCTGGGCAGGCTCGCCGACGCAGGAGGGGTCGACGCCGAGGTGCTGTACCTGCGGCTCATGGTGGCGCACCATGAAGGCGGCGTGGCCATGGCTCAGGCGGCGCTCGACCTGGTCGAGGACGACGACGCCCGTCGTCTGGCGCAGGCGATCGTCAGCTCCCAGACCGCCGAGCTCGCGGTGCTCAACGACATGCTCGACGCGCGGCAAGCCGTGTCGACGGGCCAGTGACCGAGCCAATCGACGCCTGGCCCGGCAGCGCCGTCGCCGAGGCCGCAGGATCCCGGCCAACCGGGGACGCGCTCGAGGATGCTGCGGTCAGTGACCGTCTTGAGGAGGCGGCTCGGCCTGGAGTGATGGCGATGCCACCGCGCCCGACGGGGCAGGGGCTGCGGGCATGGGGCCGGTGGGCGTGGCGGACGCTGACGTCCATGCGGACCGCGGTGCTGCTCTTGCTGGCTCTGGCCCTGGCCGCCGTGCCCGGGTCGCTGCTTCCCCAGCGGGGGGTCGCGTTCGATCCCGGCGCCGTGACCCGCTTCGTGGCCGACAACCCGGTGGTAGGCCCGTGGTTGGACCGGCTGGGGTTCTTCGAGGTGTACTCCTCGCCCTGGTTCGCCGCGATCTACCTACTGCTCATGGTGTCCATGACTGGATGCGTCCTGCCGCGCGCCGCGCGCCTGTGGCGGTCGACACGCGCCGAACCCCCACGGGCGCCGACCAATCTCGCGCGCTTGGACGGCCACCGTCGTACGACCGTGGCCGCCGAACGGGCGCAGGTCCTGCAGGCGGCCGCGTCTCACCTGAGGGCACGGAGGTTCCGCGTCGTTGTCGACGACGATTCCGTGCGGGCAGAGAAGGGGTACGTGCGCGAGGCCGGCAACCTGGTGTTCCACCTGTCGCTGCTGGTGCTGCTCTTCGGTGTCGCGATCGGGTCGCTCTTCGGTTTCGAGGGCCGGGTGATCGTCGTGGAAGGTGCTTCCTTCACGAACACGCGGCTGCAGTACGACGAGTTCACCCCTGGGCCTTTGACTGACGCCGAGACGCTGAGTCCGTTCTCGGTCACACTGGACGACTTCACCGCCAGGTTCGAGACGGCCGGCCCCCAACGCGGCAGCGCCCGGGAGTTCCAGGCCGACCTGACTGTGTTGCGCACGCCCGGCGGCGACGCGCAGAAGGTCACCGTCGAGGTGAACCACCCGCTGCAGGTGGAGGGGACCAAGATGTTCCTCACTGGCCACGGTTACGCCCCGGTGGTCAGCGTCACCGATGGCCGCGGTCAGACGGTGTTCTCCGGGCCGGTGGTGTTCGTGCCCTTCGACGGTAACCTGTCCTCCGAGGGCGTGATCAAGGTCCCAGACGGGCAACCGACCCAGCTGGGGTTCGAAGGGTTCTTCCTTCCCACTGCCTCCGTCAACCCCGAGGCCGGGCCTCGATCGCTGTACCCGGACCTGGTCGATCCCCAGCTGCTGCTGACTGCCTACACCGGTGACCTCGGTCTGGGCGACGGCGCACCGCAGTCGGTCTTCCGCCTGGACAAGACCGATCTGAGCCAGGTCATGGACGGGGGCGAGCCGTTTGCGCGCGCTCTGCGACCCGGTGAGTCGATGACGTTGCCCGACGGGCAGGGGACCCTCACGTTCGAGTCGGTCTCGCGGTTCGCGAACTTTCAGATCGCTTACGACCCCGGCAAGGAGCTCTCCTTGGTCGCCGCGGTCGCCCTCCTGCTGGGCCTGACGGCCTCACTGGCGGTCCGCCGACGCCGGGTCTGGGTCCGTGTCACCGCAGCGTCCGCAGGCGGCCCCGTGACCGTCGAGGCAGCCAGCTACGCCCTGACCCGACGTGAGCCGGTCCCCGGCGAGCTCTCGTCGCTGCTCGCCGCCCTGCCAGGCGCCGAACCGGCCGGCAACGGCGCTGCCCCGCACGACCGAGAGGATTGAAGATGCCCACCCCCACCCTCCTGGCCGAGCTGAGCGACCGGCTCATTTACAGCGCCATCGCGGTCTACGCGTTGGCGATGCTCGCCTACGCCTACCAGGCCGCGCGCCGATCTCGCCCGGCAGCGGACGACGCGCCTCGCCTTGAGCCGGTCGCCGCCGGCAGACATGGCGCCGTGCTCGCCCCCCAGTCGCCGGCCTCCGCGGCCCCGCCTGGGATCCGCGATGCAGCCGCGCGTCGCACGGAGCGGATCGCTGCGGCACTGACCACGCTCGCGTTCGTGCTGCACCTGGCCGGGGTCGTGGCCCGGGGCCTGGCGGCGGGCCGCGCGCCGTGGGGCAACATGTACGAGTTCACGGCCGCCGCCACACTGGCCGCCACGGCCGCCTATCTGGTGTTCCTGCGACGCCAGCCGGTGCGGGACCTGGGTGTGTGGATCCTCGCGCTGGTCACCTTGTGCCTGGGGCTTGCCGTGACGGTGCTGTACACCCCCGCGGGGGACCTGGTCCCGGCGCTGAACTCCTATTGGTTGGTCGTCCACGTCGCGGCGGCCATCATCGCCGGTGGCGTCTTCACCGTCGGGGCCGCCGCAACCGGCCTGTACCTGCTGCGCCGCCACGCTGCCGCGCGCGACGCCGACGGAGAGGCGACCCGGGGCTACGCCGGGCGGCTGCCCGCAGCCGCCGCCCTGGAACGCGTGGCTCATACCGCCCACGTGTTCGCCTTCCCGGTGTGGACGTTCGCCGTGCTGGCCGGCGCGATCTGGGCCGAGGACTCCTGGGGTCGGTACTGGGGCTGGGACCCCAAGGAGACCTGGGCCTTCATCACCTGGGTGCTCTACGCCGCCTACCTGCACGCCCAGTCCACCGCCGGGTGGCGCGGAAGGAAGGCCGGGTGGCTCGCCCTGGCCGGATACGCCGCATTCCTGTTCAACTTCGTCGGCGTGAACCTGTTCATCACCGGCCTGCACTCCTATGCCGGCGTCTGAGGAGCGGCCGATGCCGGTGCGCAGCCGGAGGGTGGGGGACGACCCAACCGGGACGCGCCGGTGAGCACACGATCCTACGGAGCCTCCTCCTCGGCCAGGGGGTCTGGTCCAGCTGCTGCGGCCGGTGGGGACCCTCGTGTTCACGCCGCTCCCGTCCGGGGGGTCGAGCGCGTCGAGGCGCAACGCCGCGCCGGTGGCGCCTTGCCACCTGGCCGCATGGCGCCCGGGCTGGCGCTGGTCGGAGCAGGCGTGGGTGGCTGGGCGACGAGCCTGGCGTTTCCTGACCGGGGATGGTGGCCGCTGGCCTACGCCGGCATGGCGTGCCTGCTGCTGGCGATGCGCGGCGCACCACCGGTCCGCGCCGCAGGCATCGGCCTGGTCTGGGGCCTGGCCTTCTTCCTGCCGCTGGTGCACTGGGCACTGCAGGCCACCGGATCGGTGCTGCCGTGGGTCGCGCTCAGCGTGTTCCAAGCGCTGTACGTCGCCGGCTTCGGGGCACTGTGGGCCTACGCGCGCAGAGCCGTCTGGATCACCGGCCGCCCGCTCGCCCAGGCAGCCACCGCAGCCGTGCTGTGGGCCGCCATCGAGCAGGTCCGCGGCTCCTGGCCGTTCGGGGGCTTCCCGTGGGGCTTCCTGGCCTTCTCCCAGACCGAGGCGCCCGTGCTGCGACTCGCGCCCTACGGCGGGGAGGTCCTGGTCTCCGCGATCGTCGCCGCGACCGGGGCGCTGATGGCGCTTGCGCTGCAGTACCTGCGCCGCACTGCGGTGACGGCCGCGGGTCGGGCGCTGCTCGCTGCGGCGCTCCTGGTCGGCGCCCCGGGCCTGCTTCCCCTGAACGCCGGCCACGAGAGCGGCTCACTGCTGATCGGAGCCGTCCAGGGCAACGTCCCGCAGCAGGGCGCCGACTGGGCCGAGCAGGCCCGCGACGTCACGGCCAACCACGCAGAAGGTACAGAGCGGCTCGCAGCCGACGCCGGAGGGCGCCAGCTGGACCTGGTGGTGTGGCCGGAGAGTGCCGCCGACATCGACCCCCGCACCGACCCGGCGCAGGCTTCGACCGTGGACCGCGCCGCCGCAGCGGTCGGCGCCCCACTGCTGCTCGGGACCCAGCGGTTCCCCAAAGGGCAGGACATCCGCTACAACGAGATCATCACCTGGACCGCCGGTGCGGGGGTCGGCGACACGTACGCCAAGCAGCACCCGGTGCCCTTCGGAGAGTACGTCCCCTTCCGATCCTTCTTCCGGCAGCTGACTCCACTCGTCGACCGGGTCGCCACGGACATGGCAGCCGGCGGCGCCCCCGCAGTGATCGATGTGCGGATCGACGCGCTCGGACGAGACGTGCGCCTCGCCACCGGGATCTGCTTCGAGGTCGCCTACGCCAGCCTTATCCGCGAGGGAGTCCTCGACGGGGCAGAGCTGATTCTCATCCCGACCAACAACGCCTCGTTCGGGCGCACCCCGGAGTCGACCCAGCAGCTGGCGATGTCGCGCTTCCGCGCGGTGGAGCACGGCAGGTCGACCGTCCAGGTCTCCACCGTGGGCGTCAGCGCCATGATCAGGCCGGACGGAACGGTCGTCGCACGCACCGGCCTGTTCACCGACCAGGAGCTCATCGCCTCGCTCCCGCTGCGCACCGCGCACACCCCGGCGGCGCGACTGGGCACGACGCCGCAGACCGCCTTCTACCTCCTGGCGGCGGCCGCCATCGTCAGCGGTGCGCTGGCAGGCCGCCGACGACGGGGCCGCGACCACAGCTGGCGTCCCTCCCCGCGGCGGCTCCCCGCGCCGGGCGACCAGACCCCGACGCTGCGCGCGCGGGCCCTGCGGATGCCGGCCCGGGTGTGGATCAGCCGCGTGTGGCCCCCGTGGCTGGAGTGGCGCCTGATCGTCGGTCTCCTCGTGCTGATGGCCGTCGCGGCCTACACCGGGATCCGGCTCGGCCAGGACATCGTCGAGAAGACCACCACCACAGTGTCGACAACTTCCGGTGCCGCGGCCCCGTAAATCTCGACCATCACGGTTGCCCCGGTGGCGTCCCCGAGGGCCCCGAGCCGTTCAGGCGCGCGAGGTAGGCGTTGTACTCCTCGAGCTCGGCGTCGGCGCCGCCGTCACGGTCGATCTGCCGGTCCCGCGCCCTGGACCGCTGGGTGTCGCTGCGCTGCCACCTGCTGGCGATCAGCAGGAGCATCAGCAGTCCCGGCGCCTCCCCGTAGGACCAGGCCAGCCCACCGGCCAGCTGCTGGTCCCGCAGGGCATCGATCCCCCAGCCGGCCGGCGGCGCAGCGAACAAGGGGACCATCGGCGCAGTGGCCATCATCACGATCACCCCGAAGAACGCGTGCAGGGGCATCTCCAGCACCAGGTCCAGAGCCCGCCCATGATGCGTCTGCCGGATCGGCAAGGGGTCGGTGGACAGCACCGGCACCGTGAACAGCAACCCGGCCACCAGGAACCCCACCTCCAGGGCCAGGTGTCCGGTCCAGGTGCGCAGCAACGGGTCGGCGAGCTCGGCCAGGTACAACCCGTAGAACGCCAGCAGGAACAACGGCACCATCACCGCCGGGTGCACGAGTACCCGACTGACCGGACTGCGCAGGGCCCGCCGCGCCGTGACCAGCACCAGCCGGCCCACCCCCCGGTGCGGTGTCGCGCGCAGCAGCAACGTGCCGGGGCGCCCCAGCACCAGCAGCGGCGGGACGAGCATCATCAACGTCAGCTGCTGGAACATGAACGCCGAGAACAGCCGCAGCCCGTACCCCTCGATGCCCGCGCCCGTCACGACCGCCAGCACCAGGCAGCCCACCGTGAACGAGATGGTTGCGCCGATCGACCAGCGCCGCCCTCGCAGCCACAGCCGGCACGCGCCCGCCAGGTACAGCACCAGCAGCGCCACGGCCAGCACCGGAAGGACCGGCACGGGCTGCAGCGTAGGGGCCAGCATCGTCTCCAGGGACGGTGGTGCGCTCGGCAGCCACACCGGCCCCGTGACGCCCGGGTCGTCCTGCACCCGCTCCTCCTCCGAGTCTATGCGCTCCCTTCCGACGGCCGGATGGGTCTGCTGGCCATCGTCCAGGCCGCGAGGCCGGGGCGACCACAGCGCGCTAAGGTGACGTTATCTGAAGATCCGCGCAGATGAGGAGATGCCCATGGGTCGGGTCCTGCCGCTGGACGGCTGCGTCGGTGGCGATCCGCAGTCGCAACGCGTGGCGCTGGTCCGCGCCAGCGTCCCGGACGACGCCGAGGCAGGGTCGCTTGCCGAGCTGTTCCGACTCCTCGGTGACGTACGGCGCACGAAGATCCTCTATGCGTTGCTGGAGGTCGGTGAGCTGTGCGTATGCGACATCTCTGCGGCGGTGAGGGTTCCCGAGGCTTCGGTGTCCCAGACGATGCGTCTGCTGCGCGCCTCGGGGGTGGTGGACAACCGGCGTGAGGGCCGCCGGGTGTACTACCGGTTGGCCGACGCCCACGTGCGGATGCTGCTGGACGTGTGCCGCGAGCACACCGGGCACGAGGGCAGCCGCTGATGGGCGCCGGACACGGTCACGGACCCGTCACTGAGCACGCCGGTGGGCGCTACCGCCGCCGCCTAGCCGGAGCGTTCCTCCTGACCGCGACGTTCTTCGCGGTCGAGCTGGCAGCGGGGTTGGTCTCCGGCTCGCTCGCACTGATCTCCGACGCCGGGCACATGGCCGCCGACGTCGTGGCCCTCGGCGCATCCCTGCTCGCCACCCGGATCGCAACCCGCCCTGATCCGACGGGGCGGCGAACCTACGGCTCGTACCGCGCGGAAGTGTTCGCTTCCGGCCTGACGGTGCTGATCATGCTCGGTGTCGGGGTGTACGTGGTGGTCGAGGCGATCAGTCGGATCGGCGAGGACCCGTCCCTGCCCTCGGGCGTGATGCTCGTGGTCGGTTTCGTGGGCCTGGTGATCAACGTTGTCTCCATGCTGCTGCTGCGCAGCGGGTCCAAGGACAGCCTCAATGTCCGGGGCGCCTACTTCGAGGTGGTGGCCGACGCTGCCGGTTCGGTCGGCGTCATGGTCGCCGGTGTTCTGATCATCGCCACCGGGCGGCCGGTCTGGGACCTCGTCGTCGCGCTGGCGATCGCCGTCTTCGTCATCGTCCGTGCCGTCACGCTGGGGCGGCAGGTCCTCGCGGTACTGGGCCAGCACGCACCCGTCGGCATCGACCCGGAGGCCGTCAGCCGAGAGCTGGGCGCCGTGCCGGGCGTGAGCGCCATCCACGACCTTCACCTGTGGGTGCTGACCTCCGGGATGAACGTCGCCACCGCTCACCTCGTCGCGAGCAGCGGCGCCGATCACGCCGCGGTCCTGGCCGGTGCCCGGGACGTCCTGCGCGATGGCTTCGGCATCGCCCATGCCACGCTCCAGGTGGAAACGGCTCAGCAGCAGCACGAGTGCTCGGACCTGACCTGGTAGCCGCTCAATCGACCGGCGTCCCCGCCGAGCGCTTGGGGGACCCAGGTTGCTCCGTGCCCCCGGGGTCATTGGCGTCGGCGCGCTCGGCCATGCGAGTGAGCATCGCGTTGTAGGCGGCCAGATCGGCGTGGCCGCTGCGGTCCGCGGCGCGGTCCAGACGTTTCGCGGTGCGCTCGTCGTCCTTGGTCCACGCCAGGGCGATACCGATGGCCAGGGCGAGCATCGGCACCTCGCTGATGCCCCACGCGATCGCGCCACCGTCCCGCTGGTCCTCCAGCGCGGACGGCCCCCACGGTCGACCCAGCATCCCGAACCACTCAGGGACAAGGAGGGTCTCCTGCATGACCAAGGCGACGCCGAAGAACGCGTGGAACACCATGGTCGCGAAGAGCAGCAGGAGTCGGATCGGGAACGCGGGCCGCCGTGGGCCCGGGTCGATGCCGACCAGGGCGTTGACGAACAGGTAACCGGCGAGCGTGAAGTGCGCCACCATCAGCACGGTTCCGATCTGCCACCGAAGGGCGTACTCGAACGCCGGCGTGTAGTAGAAGATCACCAGCGACCCGGCGAAGTTCACCGCAGCCACGACCGGGTGCGACCAGAACCGCGCCCAGCGCGAGTGGACGAGTCCCAGCAGCCACTCCCGTGGCCCCCAGGAGGCGTCGTGCCGCACCGGCAGAGCACGTGCGGCGAGCGTCACCGGCGCCGACAGGGCCAGGAAGATCGGCACGACCATGATCAGGACCATGTGCTGGATCATGTGCGCGCTGAACAGCACGTGCCCGTACACCGCCGGGCCACCGGAGGTCACCCATCCCAGCAGCACGAGCCCCGTGACGGCACACGCCGTCCGGGTGAGCGGCCACCGGTCCCCGCGAGCACGTAGGCGGCGCACCCACCGCAGGTAGACGACCAGGGCGCTGGCGCAGCCGGCCGCGATGATCAGGTCCCACCGGAAGGACGTCAGCCACAGCTCGACGGTCGGGGCCGGCGGCAGCGGATGGCCGGTGATGACCTCGGCCGGGGTGAGGTCACCGCTGGCCGTCACGGCGCCGGGTGGTTCGGTGCTGCCGAGCCCGACCGCGACACCGGACACAGCGCCCATGACCGCGAGCTCGACGGCCACGAGGCGCCAGAACAGCGCGGGTGCTCGGCCCGACGCTGTCGGCCCGAGGCGGGGTATCACGGACCGGCGATGCACCAGGCCCAGGAGCGCCAGGCCTCCGGTCAGCAGCACCTTGGCGACGATCAGCGTTCCGTAGGGCGTCGTCAGATCCTCGGGCCCGTCGGTGCGCAGGACTACGTTGACCAGCCCTGAGACCACGACAGCGGCCAGCGACCACGCCGCTACCGGCGACCAGCGCGCGACGGTGGTGCCCAGGGCGCCGCCGAGATGACGAGCCACGAGCGCGATCGCCGCGAGCCCCCCGATCCACAGCGCGGCACCGACCAGGTGCAAGAACATCGCGCCCACTGCGAGCTCATGGTTTGCGTCACCCGACGCGTGCCCCGTCTGGGACCACAGCGCGAACGCCGTCAACGCAGGCACGGCCGCGACAACCGCACTGCGTGGTCCTGTGACCAGCAGCGCGAGGACCGTGGTGATCGCCGCCAGCACGGTAACGCCCAGCAGGGTGCGCCCACCGGAGACCGACCCCACGTACAGCGCGAGCTGGCTGCCGAACCCTTCGGCCTGCGGCGACGTCCCGGTGATCCTGGCGTACGTCAGTACCGCGTCAACGATGCTCAGCACCGTCCACATACCGGCGCCCGCCCCGGCCACCACCCCCGCGGCAGGCCAGGCCTTGGCCCCCACGGCTTCGCGGGAAGATCCACTGGGAAGGATCGCCACCACAAGGAACAACGCCCCTACAGTCACCGCCGCTGCCAGCTCCGACAGCACGGTGACGATCGGCGAGGACCAGCGGACCAGTGCACCGGGGTCGGCCAGCGCCGTCGCCTGCCATGCACCAGACCACCCGCCGCTGGCCAGCACCACGACCACTGCAACCACGGCACCCACGATCACGCCGAGGCGACGGCGCCGAGCGCGTGCCTCTCCCGGGTCCGCGTCGGGCGCTGCCCCGGCTCGAGGTGGAAGCACCCTGCTCACGGCTCAGTGCGCCGCTCACCGCCGCTGCGCCGCCGCAGGAAGACCGCTCCACCAACCGCCACGATCGCGGCGGCGGCGATCGCAAGCCCCACAGCCGTCGGCGCACCAATGCCGCGGCCGCTCCTGTCCTCCGGCTCACCCTGATCCGGTTGCGGCTCCCCGGCGCCGGGGCCGGCCTGCTCCGACGCCGCCGAGGGCTCCGGCGGAGGCGACGTCGCAGGCCCGCTCGGTGACGGCTCAGGTGCGCTCAGGCTTTCCGGCGCCTCGGCGGTGAAGCGGAAGGTCCCGTCAACAGGATGTCCGTCACCGGACACGGAGCGCCAGTTCACTTGGTACTCCCCGGACGGGAGGCCTTCGCGAAGCGGCTGGGCCACGGTGACGCCGGACACCGTCGCGGCACCGTCGCCCCACTCCTGCCCATCGGGTCCGGTCACCGCGACGACGGCCCCCACGGCGAGCTGGTCAGCGGAGAACGTCAGCACCACCGCGTCGGGTTCCTCGACCGTCGTCCCGTCACCAGGCGCGGTGCTCACCAGGGCGTCGTGGGCCACCGCCTGGCCCGGGGCCCAGCCCAGGAGCAGCAGCGAGGCAACCAACACCGCGCCGGCACGGGCAAGGCACACTCCCGCCCGGGCGTGGGGCAACACTTGCGGATGGGCTGTCGAGGCCATGGGTTCGAACCCTCTTTCGTCGTCTTCTGGTACCCGTCCGGCGCGCGAAGTCCTGAGCGCGAACTTCCCGCCATCCTGCCCGACGCCGACTGTGCACCGACCGCGTGTAGGCACTTCCCCCCGGCTCGCCCGACGTCAAGGCCCGAGTCGGGCCTGGCACCACCGGCGCCGAGCAGCGCACACCGAGCGGCGTCCCAGTCGGATGGACCGGCGCGCCGCTCGACCTGACGTCACCACCGTCGGTGAGCGATGAGACCCTCACATGAAGGACTCGACTTCGCGCAGGGCTGAGCGCGCTCGTCGTCGGTTCGGTGCTCACGGTTGGGGCGCCTCTCGAGCCGGCTCATGCCGATGAGTACGACGACCGCCGCAGCGAGGACGAGTCGACATCGCCTCGTCCACGGGATCCTGGCGCAGTCCACGCTGAGGAGGAGTTCGCCCACACCGACGCCGCACCTGGTGCGGGCCTACCCCGAGCGCCAGGCCCTGGACGCGGCGATCCCGGTTGCCGAGGCGGAAACCGTCGCCGCTGAGGCAGAGCTCACACGGCTCCAGCGTGAGGCCGACCTCATCGCCCAATGGCTCGAGGCCGCACGGGCGGAGGAGGAGAACATCACCGCGCAGGTCGATGCAGACACCGACCGCGCCGAGGACATCCGCGCGGCCGTCGGGCAGATAGCGCGCGACACGTGCAAGGGAGACATGGCTGAGTCGGCTCTGTCCGCCGCCCTCGATGCACAGCGTTCCGACGACTTCCTCCGGCAGTCAGCCCTGGCAGACACAGCGCTGAGGACCCAGGCGCACGGCAAGCGTTCTGCCACTACTGCGTCACGAAGGTCGTGATGAACACGCCCATCACCTCGCCGTGGTAGTCCTTCGCCAGCACAGCAGCGAGCTCCGCCTTCAGCGCCGCGCGCCCGTCCGCACTGCTGACCTCCTCGATGGTCCGCCCCGAGAACAGGGCGATCGTGCGGTCCAGCGCGATTGATGGTTCGACTTCCTCCTCGACCTCTGCCGTGAGCTGCAGCCCCAAGCCGATCAGGAGGTACCGGCCGCCGGCCAGGTTGAGGCTGATCGGCTCGAGCTCCTGCACCACACCAGCCTCCGGCGCTTCCTGCACCACGCCCTCCTCAGCGTCTGCCCCTGGACCCATGAGGAACCAGTAGCCCGCCGCCGCGCCGAGGAGGGCGAGGACCGCCAGGATGACGACCATCTTCATGCTGCGCCGCGTCCGCGGGGCCTCCGCATCCGACGGCTTGGCTGGCGCGGCGCCGCTCTGGGCGCCGATCTTCGGCTTGTTGGCGATAACGCGCTGCTCAGTCACATCGTGGCCACATCTCTCGTTGGACGGCCCCGCGGAGCATCGTGAGCCACCGAAGAGATCGGCCGGTCACCGCACGAAAGAAGCATGAGCAACGGGCGAGATGCCATCTGTCCCCGTCCGACCGGTGGGCGGACCGCGAGACGTGGCGGGATCGTCGGACGGGAACTCGCCGTGGCGGGCGCCCCGGGGGGCTAGGTCAGCTCGATGACGAGGGAGACCGCGTAAACCGCGATGACCAGCCCGAATGCGACCAGCGGCAGCACCAATCCGAGCCGGGAAGGCCGCTTGCGCGGCTTAGTCATCTTCCCCTCCTGCACGTGCCACATCGGACGATTCGGGAGTCTGCCATTCAGACGACGTTGACACGTGTTCGGCAGGCGCAGGCCTACCGCCTGGCCACTCCTCCGCATCCGGTGCCCCAACTCGTTGGGTATCGCCGGCAAGGACGCTCGCTTGACGTCCCGCATCTAGCTCCCGCTCGGACTGGAGCAGGTGCTGTCGATCGAGCGCCGCCAGGGCTGCCCGCTCGTTGCGGTCCGCATGAACGATCTTGCGCATCGCGAGCCAGAAGATCAGGCCGACGCCTGCACTCGGGGCGAGGGCACCGAGGATCTCCAGCACGTGCATCCCTCCCTGATTAAGGACCGCCTGCCCCGTCCTTCGGCCGGCGCTTCTCTTCAATCGGTATGACGAGCCGGCGCTGGGCACCCACGGAGAGAGCGGGCCGCGCAGGTGACCGCGTGCAGGGAGACTACCGGGTAGATCCGGTCGAGCGGTCTGGCGTGCCGCGAGTGAGTGCCGTGGCCGCTCTGGCCCGCATGGATCGAGGATCTCTCGTCGGTGTCATTCGGACGGCGCACCGGTAAGGGCGCTCACCGCCGCGCGGAGCCAGGGCGTGACGAGGGCAACGGTGGGGACCGCGAGCACGGCGGCGCCGGCGAGGTAGGCGCCGGCGGCAACTGCCCGGGCGTGCCCCCGAGGCCCGTCGTCGGGGTAGACGTCTTCCAGGCGCGCGCGGCGCAGCGCGACCTCGTGCCCTGCGGCCTTCGGCTCAAGGGCACAGAGGGCACGGCGCAGGGGCCCGGGCCCGGTGCGCTGTGCCGCGACGTCGTCGGCGAGCATCTCCAGCAGGGTGCTGACGGCGTCCAGGGCGAGGCGACTGCGGACCACGCGGGGGAAGGCGACGTGCAGGGCGGTGAACGCCTCCAGGACGAGGTCGTGGCGGGCGCGCAGATGGGCCCGCTCGTGCTCGACGACGGCGCGCGTCTCGGCCTCGTCGAGCACCTGGAGCACCCTCTCGGTCACGACGACGCGCGCGGGCCGACCGGGGACGCAGTACGCCAGCGGGACGGTGCCGCTCAGAACGTGGAGCCGGGCGGCGTCGTCGTCGAACGCGCCCAGGAGATCAAGGGCGTCCCGCTGCCGACGGCGACGGCGTCGCAGTACGACGCCGAGCCGCAGGGTGGTGACGGTCAGCCGCAGGACGATGGTGCCCGCGGTGAGCGCGGCGACGGAGGCCGCGACCAGCAGCCAGGCGTCGCGCGCGCCCTGCTCGCTCCGCACCGCCCGCCAGATCTCCTCCGGCGCGGCGAGGGCGGCGCCGACGGCGGCGAGCACCGCGGCAAGCGCCCCAGCCTGCCAGAGCACCACGGCCGCCCGGGGCGCCCGGTGCAGCGGTCGGAGCCGCGCGAGCGCGACAGGCGCAGCGACCGACAGCAGGACGGCGAGGGCTGCGAGGGACAGTGCCGTCACGGTGCTCCGCGCGGGGCGGTCACGGTCGCGGGCTGCCGGTCAGAGCGCGGGACGCCCGAGGGCGGCGCGGAGCGCATCGGCCTCGGCGGAGCTGACCCGCCCGATGAAGTGCTGGAGGGCGGCGACGCGGGCGTCGGTCCCGTCGCTCAGGCCGAGGGCATCCAGCATGAGCTCGGCCGTGGTCTGCTCGCGGCTGCGCAGCGGGGCATAGCGATAGGCGCGGCCCTCCCGGAGCTGCGTGACCGCGCCCTTCTTGGCGAGGCGGTCCATGACGGTCATCACAGTGGTGTAGGCGAGCGGCCGGTCCGCCTGGAGCGCCTCGTGCACCTCGCGGACGGTGCACGGCTGCTCGGCGTCCCACAGATGCGCCATGACGGCGCTCTCGAGCTCACCCATCGCCATGGCGCAGATCCTACCGGGACCTTTGGACCTTGTCGTACTACTTGACACGTACTAGGCCGTGTAACATCTACGACGTTCTGTAGTAGACAACACGAACGTCAGGAGATCGCCCCGGTGGACACCCTGGAGCTCGCACGCCTGCAGTTCGCGGTCGTGACGATCTACCACTACTTCTTCGTCCCCCTGTCGATCTCCCTGGCGGCCCTGACTGCGGGCCTCCAGACGGCGTGGCACCGCACGGGGCGCCCGCACTACAGAGAGCTCACGTTGCTTGTGGGCAAGCTTCTCATGGTCACCTTCGCCGTGGGCGTCGTGACCGGCCTGGTGCAGGAGTTCCAGTTCGGCCTGTCCTGGAGCGACTTCGCCCGCTTCTACGGGGACGTCTTCGGCCCCACCCTCGCGATCGAGGGCATGCTTGCCTTCTTCCTGGAGGCCACATTCCTGGGCCTGTGGTTCTTCGGCTGGGACCGCCTGCCCCGGCTCGCGCACCTCGCGACCATCTGGGTGGTCGCCATCGGGACGCTGCTGTCCGCCTTCATCATCCTCGCCGCCAATTCGTTCATGCAGAACCCCGTCGCGTACCAGGTCGACCCGCGGACGGGCCGGGCGCAGCTGGACAGCTTCTGGGCCCTCATGGTCAACGAGGTCAACCTCGTGGCGTACCCGCACACCATCGCCGGCGCCGCCATGACCGGCGGCGCGCTGCTCATGGCCGTCGGCGCCTGGCGTGCATGGGGCCGCGGTCCCACCGCGCGGGGGGAGCAAGACCACCTGGCATGGCGCACCCTCGCCCGCCTCGGCGGATGGGTCACGGCGGTCGCCGGGCTTGCCGTCGCGATCACGGGGGACCTGCTCGGCAAGGTCATGACGGCCGTCCAGCCGATGAAGATGGCCGCGGCGGAGGCCCTGTACGTCACGCAGGCCGGCGCGCCGTTCTCCGTCTTCGCGATCGGGGACCCACGTAGCGGCGGAGAGCCCTTGCTCTCCCTCGACGTCCCGTACTTGCTCTCGCTCCTCGCGCACGGCGACCCCGGCGCGACCGTCCAGGGCATCGACGACCTCCAGGCGCAGTACGTGCAGGAGCACGGCCCCGGCGACTACGTGCCGTGGGTCCCCGTCGCCTACTGGACCTTCCGGCTGATGATCGGCACCGGCATGCTGGCGGCCACCCTCGCCGTCCTGTTCTTGTGGGTCACGCGTCGCGGCCAGGGCCTCGTGCGGCACGGAGGCGGCCTCGCGGGCGCCACCCGGGGCGTGCTCGCCGGCCGGGGCAGCCTGCGGACCCTCCTCGGCACCGGCGTGCTCGCCTGCCTGCCGCTGCTGCCCGCGCTGCCGGTGCTCGCCAACACCTTCGGGTGGGTCTTCACCGAGACCGCCCGTCAGCCGTGGCTCGTCTTCGGGCTGTTCCGCACGGAGGACGGCGTGGGCTCGGGCCTCACCAGCGCCGAGGTGCTCACTTCCCTCGTCGGCTTCGGACTGGTCTACGGCGTCCTCGCGCTCGTCTGGTACCGGGCTGTCCGGCACCTCGTCGCAGAGGACCTCACCTCGCGCCCCGTCCGCACCAACGGGGCCGACGCCGACGACGGCGACCGCGCGCCCGTCCCCACCTACTGAGGAGTCCCGTGGATCTTGCCCTGCTGTGGTTCGGCCTCGTGGTCCTGTGCTGGGCGCTCTTCCTGGTGCTCGAGGGCTTCGACTTCGGTGTCGGGATGCTCGCCCCCGTCCTCGGCCGCGGCGGCGCGCAGCGCGGCGCAGCGCTGCGGACCATCGCGCCGGTGTGGGACGGCAACGAGGTGTGGCTCGTCGCGGCGATCGGGGCGATGTTCGCCGCGTTCCCCGACTGGTACGCCTCCGCGCTGTCCGGTCTCTACCTGCCCATGGCGGCCCTGCTGCTGTGCCTCGCAGTGCGGGGTGTGGCCCTGGAGTTCCGGGGCAAGCGCGACGACGAGCGGTGGCGCGCGCGCTGCGACGCGGCCCTCGCCGTCAGCTCGGCCGCCACGGCCTCGCTGCTCGGCGCGGTGGTCGGCGTGCTCGCGGGCGGGCTCGCGCTCGGCCCGGACGGGGAGGTCGCGGCGGACGGCGGCGCGCTCGCCCGGACCGCAGGGACGCTCGCCCAGCCCGGTGCCCTCCTGGGCGCCCTCGGCGGCCTTGCCGCCGCGACCCTGCTCGGCGCGACGTACCTCGGCCTCCGCACGACGGGTGGCGTCCGGGACCGGGCCCGGGCGTGGGTCGGCCCGTCCGCCGGTGTCCTCGCCGCCGTGGTGCTGGTCGCCGGCATCGGGGGAGGGCTCCCGGGCACCGTCGTCGGCGCGTGCGTCGCCGTCCTCGGCGCTGCGGCCCTCGCGGCCCGTGCCGGCAGGGAGGGCTGGGCGTTTGCCCTCTCCGTAGCCGTCCAGGCTGTCGTCGTCGTCGCCCTGCTTGTGCAGGACGCCCCGGTGCTGCTGTCCAGCACGCTCGACCCGGCGTGGTCGGTGACGATCGAGTCTGCGCGGGCGAGCGCGTACGCGCTCAGCACCATCAGCTGGGCGGCTCTGGTCCTCCTGCCCGGCGTCCTCGCGTACCAGGGGCTGGCGTACTGGGTGTTCCGGCGGCGCGTGGCGAGCGACCCCGTGCCCACATGAGCGCGGCCCCGTCTCGCGGTAGTGGTCCCGGCCCGGTGGACCTGCGGCTGCTCCGCCTCGCCGCGCCCGTCCGCGGTGCCCTCGCGGCGCTCGTCGCGGTGGCCGTCGCGCAGGCCCTGACGACGGTCGCGGTGGCGCTCACGCTGACGTGGCTGGTGGTGGCTCTGGTCGAGGGTGCGCGGTGGGAGCAGGCCCTGCTCGTCCTGTCCGCGGCGCTCGTCGTGCGCACGGGGCTCGCCCACGCGCAGCCGACGGTCGCCCAACGCGTCAGCGGCGCTGCGGTCGCGGGCGCACGCGCGGTCGGCCTCAAGTCGCTCACGCGCGATCCTGGCGCCGCGGTCCGGGCGGGCGGTGACCCGGCCGCGGTCCTGTCCACGGGACTCGACCCACTCCGGCCCTGGTTCGCGGCCTACCTGCCCGCGCTCGTGGTCGCCGGCGTGCTGCCTCCGGTCGTGCTCGCGCTGCTCGTGCTGGTCGACTGGCCGTCCGCCATGACCGTGCTGCTCACCCTGCCGCTGGTGCCCCTATTCGCGGCGCTCGTCGGGTGGGCCACCCGACGCGGCGCCGACCAGCAGTACGCGCACGGCGGCCGGCTCGCCGGGCACTTCCTCGACGTGGTCCGCGGGCTGGTGACGCTGAGGCTCTACGACCGCGCCGAGCGCCAGGTCGAGCAGGTCAGGCGGTCCAGTCGGGCGTACGCCCGAGCCACGACCCGGGTGCTGGGCGTGGCCTTCCTGTCCTCGACCGCGCTCGACCTCGTGGCGACCGTGTCCGTCGGGATCGTCGCCGTGGGCGCCGGGGTGCGGCTGGCGGGCGGCGAGATGGCTCTCTGGCCGGCCCTCGCGGCGATCATGCTCGCGCCCGAGGCATACCGCCCGCTGCGGGAAGCCGGGGCGCAGTTCCACGAGTCCGCGCAGGCGAGCGCCGTGATGGACCGCCTCGACGCGATGGCAGGGGCAGGCGGGGGCACCGCACGTGAGGACGGCGAGGGGGAGGAGGGGTCGGCCGCGGGGGCACAGGGCGCCTCCGTTCGGTTCGCGGGGCGCCGGCGGCCGGTGGTCCTCCCGGACGTGACGGTGCGAGCCGGGGAACTGGTCGCCATCGTCGGGCGGTCCGGCAGCGGCAAGACGACGCTCCTGCGGCTGATGGCCGGGCACGGCACGCCCGACCGCGGCCGGGTCTGGGCGCGTGGCGCCCTGCACGTGCCCCAACGGCCCCAGCTGCCGCCGGCTCGTACGGTCCGTGAGGCGCTCGACACCGGCGACGAGCGTGCTGCGGAGGTGCTCGCGGCGCTCGGGCTGGGCGAGGTGGCCCTCGGCACGCCGCTCGGGGACGACGGCGGCGGTCTCTCGACCGGGCAGAGGCACCGCCTCGCGCTCGCACGGGCGCTCGTGCTGGCCGAGGACGCCGGGGCGGCGGGGGAGGACGTCGCGCTGCTGCTGGACGAGCCCACTGCGCACCTCGACGCGGGCGCTGAGCAGGCCGTCCTCCGGCGCCTGCGCGATGCGGCGGCGCGCGGGGTCGCGGTGCTGGTCGCCACCCACCGCGAACCGGTGTCCCGGGCCGCGGACCGGGTGGTTCGCGTCGAGCAGGCCCGTCTGACCGAGCGGGCGCCCGGTGCGACGCCCGAGCGCGCAGGGTCGGGTGGGGCCGCGGCGCCGCACGACGACGTGACGGGCCGTGAGCTGCCGGTCGCCTCCGACGGCACCACGGAGGACACCGGCCTCCTCGTGGGGGTCCGGCGGCAGTGGTCCGCGATGGACGCGCGCGCCCGGTTCGCGGTCGCGGCCGTCGCGGGGGCAGCGTCCCTGCTCTCAGGGATCGGCCTGACGGTGGCCGCCAGCTGGATGATCGTGCGCGCCTCCGCCCAGCCGCCGATCCTCACCCTGTCGCTCGCGGTGGTCGCCGTGCGCAGCTTCGCCATCGCGCGGCCCCTCTTCCGCTACCTCGAGCGACTCGCCTCCCACGACGCCGGGTTGTCCCTTCTGGCGGGGTGGCGCGGGGACGTGGTCGCGGCGCTGATCCCGCAGGTGCCCGGTCGTCTCACCGCCCGCCGGGGGACGCTCCTGCTCCGCGTCGTGGAGGACGTCGACACCAGGCTCGACGGGCGCGTCCGCGGGGCTGTGCCGATCGCGGCCGCACTGACAGCGCTCGCCGTCGCGACGGCGGGCCTCGCGTGGCTGCATCCAGCGACCCTCCTGCCGTGGGCGCTCGCGGTGGTGACCGCGGGTATCCTCGCACCCTGGACCGTCCTCCGTGCCGACCGGCAGCACGGTCCGGTCCTGGAGTCGACCGGCGAGGCGCTGCACGACGCCGTCGTGGCCGCGGTCGAGGGCGCTGACGGGCTCGACCGGGCGGTACGCCGCGAGCTCGCCGCCCGCGAGCAGGCGGCGGAGGCGGCCCGCGCGCAGGACGCGCGGACCGACGGCCTCGGGCGCGCGGTCGCAGAGGTCGGTGGCGCGGTGGCGGTCGTGGGCGCGGCACTCGCCGCCGCGCTCGCCCCGCGCAGCGACCTCGGACCGGAGGAGGTAGCGGTGCTCCTGCTCGGTGCGGTCGCGACCGGGGAGGTGCTCCTGGAGCTCCTGCCAGCGGCCCGGGCCCGTCATCGCGGCGCCTCCGCCGCGAACCGGCTCGCCGCACTCGGTGCGGTAGCCGGCGCCCCCGCCGTCGCCTCCGATGCCGGCGCCCGCCGGACCCAGCAGAGCGACGCCTGCGAGGGCGTCGTCGTCGCGGGCCTGCACGCGGGGTGGGGCGGCCGACCTGTCCTGGATGGCGTCGACCTCACTGTCGCACCTGCCCAGGTGCGCGAGATCACCTGGCCCTCCGGCGGCGGCAAGTCGACCCTGGCCGCGGTGCTCGTGGGGCTGAGGGCTCCCGCAGCCGGCCGGGTCGTGGTGTGCGGACGGGAGCCGGCGGACGCCCGTCGGGAGGGCCTCGTGGCGCTCGCCGGCGACGCCGACCACGTCTTCGCGACGACTCTGCGCGAGAACCTTCGCCTCGCGTGCCCGGACGCCCCAGACGACGCCCTGGTGCGGGCGCTGCACGACGCCCATCTGGGCGGGTGGTTCGCCGGCCTGGAGGACGGGCTCGACACGTGGCTGAGCGGGGCGACGATCTCCGGGGGGGAGCGGCGACGGCTCGTCCTTGCGCGCGCGCTGCTGCGTGACCCGGCCGTACTGGTCCTGGACGAACCGACCGCCGGGCTCGCTGCCGCTGACGCCGACGCACTCCTTGAGGCACTGCGGGACCGTGCGCACGATCGACGACCGCCGCGTGCCCTTCTGGTGATGCACCACGCGGTCGCGCCCCGCCCGGCGGCCCACGACTGACCGGTCGCCCCGCGCCTTGAGCGGCCGCCTCGGGATCCGAGCAAGGAAAGGGAACGGAGTTGGGCCATGTGGATGAGGCCACCGGTATGCGCATGCGGCAAGTGCGGTTGGCCGCAGGGGGACGCCGTTGGCGGCATTCACCGTCAACGACAGCAGACTCAGATCGCCCTCGGCCCGAGTGACGTCGGGGACCGGAAGACGTCTCGCGGCGGCCGGGGATTCGCCGGCTGGCGAGCTACCGGGTCCGAATCCTCTCGAATGCGGCGAGCGCCTCGTCCTGCGCCTCCGGAAGGGTGTGAAGGTACCGCTGCGTCGTCATGATCTGCGAGTGCCCCATGCGCTCCATGACCGTCTTCAGGTCTGCGCCACCTGCGAGCAGCCACGAGGCGTGCGCGTGCCGAAGGTCGTGCATGCGCACCGTGAAGTCCACCTCGGAGCGCTCGACTGCGGGCCTCCAGTGCCGTGTGTTGAACGTCGCACGCGACAGCGGCTGTCCTCCGGCGGTCTCGCGCGACGGGAAGAGTAGATCGTCACGAGTCAGGCCGAGCTCGGCAATGCGGCCAGCAAGGACGTCGAGCAGGCCCTGCGACACGCGGAGTGTTCGGGGCTCGTCGTCTTTCGGGTAGGGCTTGACGATGAGGCGCTCGCCGGTCGGGGAGTCCTTGCGCGAGACCTCGACGATCGTCTCCTCGACGGTGATCGTGCGGCGCAGGAAGTCGACGTGCCGCGGTCGCAGCGCGACGAGCTCGCCCCACCGCAGCCCGGTCTCGATCGCCGTCATCACCATCGGCTTGAACCTCGGCGGGATCTCGGCCAGGACGGCGGAGTACTCCTCAGGTGTCAAGGTCCGAGCCTTCTTGGTGACCACCTTGGGCAACTCCGTGCTCTCGCAGGGGTTGAAGGCGATGAGCCGGTCCCGGACCGCCCGGGCGAAGACCGAGTGCAGCATCACGTGGTATTTGGCGATCGACCGAGGGGACAAGCCCTGGTCGAGGGCAGACCGGACCCAGGTCTGCACGTTCGACGCGGTGATCTGCGCCAGCCGCATCTCGCCGAAGAACGGGATGAAGTGCCGGCGCAGATAGGAGCGGTACGCAGCGAGCGTCGAGACCTCAAGGTGGCGGGACGGCAGCCAGACGTCCTCTGCATACGCCCGGAACGTCACCCGGCCTGCGCGTCGATCGACCCACGTGCCGTCTGTGATCCTTTCCTCCGCGCGCATCGCTGCCCGCTCCGCCTCTCGGCGGGAGTCGAACGTGCCGGCGGAGCGAAGGCGCCCGTGGGTGTCGCGGTAGACCCCGGTGTACCGCCGTCCGCGTTGCCTCGGCCGCTCGACCACCCAGCCCATCGAACCTCCTCTGGTGAGCAGATGGTCAGCAGCCGTACCCGTACGGGCACGTACGTGGCCGGACACCGGCGGACAGTGATGTGCCTCCTGACCTGTGAAGATGCTGGTATCGACGCTAGCTGTGGCCACGGTTTCGGGCAAGGTTGCGTCGCTCATAACCCAGAGGTCGCAGGTTCAAATCCTGCCCCCGCTACTTGTGAAGTAGCAGTTCAGAGGCCCTCTTGATCTTCGGATCGGGAGGGCCTTTGGCGTTGATGTGGGCAGAATGTGGGCAGAGGCCGTCAGCGGACGGGG
>JAUZVJ010000039.1:0-29909 GCA_031844515.1 Actinotalea sp. AC32
GGGCTGCCCAGTGGCGACTCGTACAGCCTGACGCGCCACTCACCCCTTGTGGCGTCGGCAAGATGTGCCGCGCCGTCGCCGCCGTAGCCGGCGATGAGGGGCATCCCCATGGAATCGCAGGCGTCCCGCCACGGCGCCCCGAAGGCGAAGACGTCGATGCCCGGCATCTCGCCCAGCGGCTCCCACACGTAGCGGAGGAGCACGTCGGGCGGGGGCGTGATCTTGGCGGTGACCTTCGAGGAGTGGAACGGGTACAGCTCCATGTTCAGCAACTCGTCGACGTCCATCGCGTCGTCGCCCACCCACCGGCGAGCGAAGCTGACGAGGCGCTGCCAGTACGTGCTCGGCTTCCCGTTGACCGCGAGCCAATCCGCGTTGCCGAAGGGAGCACGCTGGGTGCAGCAGCTGTAGCCCTCAGCCTTGATGGCTTTCGTCCACGCCCCGTGTACTCCCTGCAGTGCCACCTGGCCGACGCCGGGATTCAGCCCGAGCACCACCAGCCGGGGCACCTCCTGGCGGACCCCGCGCAGGTCGCCGACGTACGGGTCGGGGAAGCAGGTGAGGTCGACGGCACCCGCGCCCTTGCCGGCGTACGTCTGGCGCCATCGCTCGAGGTCGGGCGGGAAGACGTAGGACTCCCCGGACCACTCAGCTAGGACACGGTCCCACTCGTCGGAGACCCGCTGGCGAGCCCCGGTCACGGCGCTTCTCCTGTCACTTGATCCACTGCTCCATACGATGGGTGATGGGAGCCTCTGCCAGCCACCTCACCGGCTGACCCCGTGAGGATGGCCCGATCTCGACTCGCAAGTCCGCATCTAGTCCGCAAGACCCCGAGAATCGGCCCGCACCGACGAGAACCATCGGCAGTCGTCGCCGCAGGTCACGCCCGATTTAGGCCCTCTGACCGGGCACGCCCTTCGCCACCACAAGCGACTTTTAATCCGCGGGTTGTGGGTTCGAGCCCCACGGGGCCCACCGACCGGCACCTGCTTCGGCTGAGGCACGACAGCGCCTTCGGCTGATGCTTGACACCTGCTTCGGCTGATCCCTGACGCCCGCGGCTCGCGGGGTTCCCACGCGCGCCCTCGCCCCACCCACCGCAGGCCCTTCGTCCCCTGACCACCCCGTGCACCGTCCCTAGCCTCGAGGGGTCGATCGAGCGAGGAGCCGTCGTGCCGTCGTCCGCAGCCCCGGAGTGGTTCCCGTTCGCGCTGCGGCTCGACCCCCTCGCCGCGATGCTCAACGCCGAGCTCTCCGACCACCCCGTCTACGACGGCGTCGAGCTCCAGTGGTTCGACGACGACGTCCACGGCACCGGGATGCTCGCGTTCCTCTCGCGCCGTGAGGACCGGACCGTCGACTACTACGCCGCGCCCGGCCTGCGGCTCGACCCGCGCGGCTACGGCATCGGCCGCGGGACCCGGTCGTGGACGGTGACGACGTTCGACGACGCCACGCTACGCGTCGAGCCCGACGGCGTCGTCGCCCGCGTGCGCTTCACGGACGTCGACGGTCGGACGGTCGAGCTCGACGTGGACGACCGCGACGGGCGACCGCGGCGGCGCGCGCGGATGCTCGCCCCGGTGAGCTCCGGGATCGAGTCGCCGCGCTCGCTCCTGGTCGTGTGGATGCACGAGTTCGACCTCGTGCACGTCACCGACCGACCCCCGGTCTTCCGCATCGACGGCGAGGACGTCGCGACCGGGCGCCTGCCCGGCCGGGCGCTCCACCGCCGCCACCTCGTCAAGTACGCGGGGCCGTTGTGCTCGGTCGAGCTGTGCGCGGGGGACGCCGATCCCGCGAGGACCGACGACGACACGCACGCCCGCGTCGAGACGACCGCCGAGGACACCGGCGTGCGGGCCGTCGTCGTCGCCCGCCCGCCGCACACCGCACGGCTGCTTCTCGACCCGCCGTTCCCGGACCCGGCCGCGCTCGAGCCGGCCGCCGCGCGGTCCGGGCGCTGGGCGCTGCACGTCGACGACGCTTCCGTCACCTCCGGCGCCTGGCGCCTGGAGCGGTCCGGCGACGACGTGACGATCGTCCTCGACCGGCTCACGGCCTGGCGCCCCGTGGCCCTGCCGCCGCTCATGCGGGTCGTCACGAGGCTCGTGCCCGTGTTCCGGCGCTGGCCCACGACCTACGCGTGGCGTGGCACCGCCGCGATCGCGTCACCTGGGGCCGTCACGGGCACGTGGCGGCGGACCGGTGGCCACGACGGACGCGCCTACCGCCGCGCGACCGGCAGCTGACCGGCCGACCGCCGACCAACCACCCCGAACCCTCCGACCTCGGCCTCCGACCTCGCCCTTCGCCGTCCCCCGCGCGCCGTCCCTCCCCCGCGCCTACTGTCCAGACGTGATCGAGATCGAGCCGGTCGCGCTGGGCTACGCGGCGATCGGTGTCGCGACGCTCCTCGCCGCCCTCCTGCCCAAGCTCCTGCGCAAGGCGCCCGTGTCGATGCCGATGCTCTTCGTGGCCGCCGGGATGGTCGCGTTCGCGCTGATCCCCGAGCTGCCGACACCCGACCCGGTCGAGTACAACCACGTCGCCCTCCGCCTCACCGAGATCTGCGTGATCGTCTCCCTGATGGGTGCGGGCCTGGCGATCAACCGCCCGTTCGGCCGGCGGCGCTGGCGCTCGACGTGGCGCCTGCTCGCGATCACGATGCCGCTGACCATCCTCGCGGTCGCGGTCCTCGGCTGGGCGGCACTGGGCCTGGGCGTCGCGAGCGCGGTCCTGCTCGCCGCTGCGCTCGGCCCGACGGACCCGGTGCTCGCCACCGAGGTGCAGGTCAGCGAGCCGGTCGACGAGCCGGGCGCCGACGACGACGAGACACGCTTCGCCCTCACGTCCGAGGCGGGGCTCAACGACGGGCTCGCGTTCCCGTTCACGTGGGCCGCCGTCGCCATCAGCCTGTCGGGCGTCGCGCCCGGTGGGTGGCTCGGCCACTGGCTCGCCGTCGACGTCGTGTGGCGCACCGCGGCCGGCGTCGGGGTCGGCTGGCTCGTCGGCGCCCTCCTGGGCCGGCTGTTCTTCTCGGGGCTCGCGGAGCGCATGCGGCTCGCAGACCACGCGCAGGGCTTCGTCGCGCTCGCGGCCACGTTCCTCACGTACGGCCTCGCGGAGATCGTCCACGGATACGGGTTCGTCGCGGTCTTCGTGTCGGCGTGCGCGCTGCGCGCGTCGGAGCGCGGCGCCGAGTACCACCACGTCCTGCACAGCTTCGTCGAGCAGGTCGAGCGCCTGCTCACCGTTGCGGTGCTCGTGCTCGTGGGCGGCGCGGTGAGCCGCGGCGCGCTCGACGGCATCGGCGTGGTCGAGCTCCTCGTCGTCGCGGCGATCCTGCTCGTGGTCCGGCCCGTGGCGGGCTGGCTCGGGCTGGCCGGCGGCGGGACGGGACCGCGCGAGCGGGGCGTCATCGCGTTCTTCGGCGTCCGCGGCGTCGGCTCGTTCTTCTACGTCGCGTTCGCCCTGGAGGAGGGGAGCTTCCCGGACGCCGAGCGCCTCTGGGCCGTCATCACGCTCGTGGTGCTCGGCTCCGTGCTCCTGCACGGTGTGACCGCGACGCCGGCGATGCGCTGGCTGGACGGCCACCGGCGGGCTGCGGCGCAGGACCCGGCGGCCGACGACGACCCCGCCCGCACGACCGTCTGACCGGCCCCCGGGGCGCCGCTCGTCGGCAGCACCCCGGGGACCGGGCCGTCGGTCAGAGCGGCGGGACGGCGAGCTCGATCAGCTCCCGCGCCTGCTCGGGGAACCACTGGCCCGCGGCGGGGTCGACCATGCCGCGCTCGGGGTCCTCGGGGCCCGCGGTGCCCCGCAGGCACCGTCCGTCCGACTCACCCGGCACCTTGATCCACAGGTACGCGTCGACGAGCTCGTTCCCGGTGTCCGTCGTCGGACGCAGGCCGAGGCCCCGCTCGGGCGGGTTGCACCACGTCTCGGGGTCGGAGTAGGTCTCGCCCGACGCGTCCCACGGACCCTGGCCGTTGCGGCTCGTGTCGACGACGAAGTGCGTCGTCGGCTCGACGTCGCCCAGGGCTGCCGCGTAGCGCGAGGTCACGCCCGCGGTGTTGAGCTCGGGCTCGGGAGCCGTGTCGCTCCACTCGCCGAGCTGGCTCAGCGCGACGCCGGTCCAGTCGTTCGCGGGGCCGCCGCTCCAGTACTGGTTGCCGCAGCCCGCGTAGTCGCCGGGCGTGACCTCGGTGACGTAGGCGATGCACGACGAGATCCACGTCCCGTAGTGCACGAGGTTGGCGGTGTACTGGTAGTTGGACGCGTTGAGGTAGAAGCCGTCGGCGTCCTGCACACCGGCCTTGAGCAGCCGGTCGGTGATGTCGCCCACGTTGAGCCACCCGCTGTGGGTCCCGTCGAGGTAGACGGCCGTGCGCGCGTTCTGCCCCAGCACGTCGACCGCGTAGCGGAGCATCGCGAAGCGCTCGTCGGCTGCGGTCGCCGGGTCCGCCTCCGCGGGCTGGCACCACTCCTGGACGCCCTCCACGGTCGTGTACCAGGGGATGATGCCGAGCCCGTCGGGCTCGAGGACCACGACAGCGTCGCGGTTGCCGATGCCCTGCGCGAGCGCGCGCACCCAGCGGCGGTACTCCTCGGCGCTGCCCGCGCCACCTGCCGAGTACTGCGAGCAGTCGCGGAAGGGCAGGTTGTACGCGACGAGGACCGGGACGTCGCCGGCCTTGTCGGCGTCGCGGACGAGGTCGCGCACCTCGCGCCGCACCTCGGACGGCGAGCCGCCCGTGAACCACACGGCGGTCGGGATCTCGGCGAGCGCGAGCGCGTCGGCCTGCGCCTGGCCCGTGAGCCCGGCGGCCGCCTGGGCCGTCGTGCTGTCGGGGTCGACGTAGAGGGTCGTGCCGGGCTCGAGCACGGGCCCGTCCGCACCGGGTCCGCCGCGGCCGTCGCCTGCGGTCGGCACCGCTGCCGCTGCGGTCAGCGTGACCGCAGCGAGGGCCGCGACGGCGGGCACGAGAGCACGGCCGAGCGGGTGGGTCAGAGGACGTCGTCGTCTCATGGGAGCGCTCCTACAGCGATTCGGGACCACTACGTCGTGGTCGGGGGTAGGGCTGCGGCCGACCGCTCGCACCGGGCGTGGGACCGCTCCCCCAATCTCGGGGCCGGGTCGCCGCCTGTCAACCGTTCGGCCCAGTGGCGCCCGCACGGGGTGCAGGCGCGCGACGGGCACCACGGCCCCGGCGCCCGGCCGACGCGGAGGCCCGGGTGGGGCGCGCGGCCGCGACGGGATGCGACAACGGCGGTGCCGGGCTCGTATGGTCGGCGCATCGGACCGGCGGCGTCGCTGCCGGTCGCACGACCCGGGGCTCGACGCCGAGCCCCGCCGCTCGACGGGAGCTGTCCGCAGCATGACGGGACCGGTGACGCGCGGCGACCACCGCCGCTCCGCGGGCGCGCGGCTCGTCGTCGGGGGGATCGAGACCCTCGCGGACCTGACCGCGTGGGCGTCGCTCGGCGCGCACGCCGTCCAGGGCTATGCCGTCGGACGCCCGGCACGGCTCCCGGTGGCGCGCTCGTGCGACCTCCTCGACACGATGATCCGCTCGGGACACGCCGCGCGCGCCTGAGCACCGCCCGCCCCGGTCGCCCCCGGACGTGCGACGAGGGCCGCCGCACGGTGCGTGCGACGGCCCTCGTGCGGACCTCGCGGCCCGCGACTGCGGTCGGGTCAGCCCTGCGGTGCGAGCAGGAAGCCGACACCCTCGCCCGACGCGGTGGCGTCGAGCTGCTGGTCGGCCAGCACCTCGGAGGTCGACGGCTCGACGAAGACGCGGGCGCCCTCGGCCTCGATCACGTCGTCGCCGTCGGCGGGCGCGGGGACCAGCGACAGCTCGAAGCTGCCGACCTCCTCGCGGGACGGCGCGATGCGCAGGCCACCCTCCTGGGGGAGGTCGGCGCGCGAGGCGATGTCCTGCACGGCGTGGCGGGCGTTGTCGGTGAGCGTGAGCATGGAGCTCCTTCGGGTTGCTGCAGCGCCGGGCACGGTGCACCCGGGCGCCTCGGGCCCCTCCACCGTCACAACCGGCGCCGCTGACCGCAACACGGCTTCCCACCCATCGGACACGCGTCTCGCGGCCCGCACGCACCGACCGGGACGGACCGGGGCGGATCCCGACTTGTGCCCAGATGCTGGACGGGGGCGGTGAGAGCCGTGTACCCCTGGACGCGTGACGGTGACCGGATCGCCATGGAGGGTTCACCCCGCCTCCCCATGCTGGCCGCTGCCGGCTCGACGACGAGCCGTCTGCGTCACGCCCGTTCCGCCCCCGCACCCCGTGGGGGCCCGGAAGGAGAACCTGTGCCCCACTGGTCCAAGCGCGCCCTGACCGGCGCCACGACGCTGGCGGTCTGCGCCACGCCGGCAGTCGTGGCCCCCGCGGCCTCAGCGGCGGTCGACCCCGCCTCCCCCCTGGTCATCAACGAGGTCTACGGCGGCGGCGGGAACTCCGGCGCCACCTACACCCACGACTTCGTCGAGCTCTACAACAAGGGCACCGAGCCCGTGGACCTGTCGGCCTGGAGCGTGCAGTACGCGAGCGCGGCCGGCACGACGTGGTCGGGCGTCACCCCGCTCACCGGCACGATCGAGCCGGGCGAGCACTACCTGGTCCAGCAGGCGCAGGGAGCCGGGGGCACGACCCCGCTGCCGACGCCGGACGCCGTCGGCACGGTCGCGATGTCGGGCTCCTCGGGCAACGTCGCCCTGGTGTCCTCCGCCTCCGCGCTGACCTGTGCCGGCACCGCGTGCGCGGCCGACGCAGCCGTCGTCGACCTCGTCTCGTACGGCGGCTCCGCCTACGCGGGCAGCGGACCCGCGCCGCGGCTGTCCAGCACGACGTCGGCCTCGCGCGACGCGCAGCACACCAACACGGGCGACAACGCCGCCGACTTCACCGCGGGCGACCCGACCCCGACCTCCGGCCCGGGCGCCGAGGAGCCCGAGGAGCCGCCCGTCGTGCCGCTCCTGACCATCCCCGAGATCCAGGGCACCGGCGCCACGTCGACGCACGTCGGCGAGGAGGTCCTGGTCCGCGGCGTCGTCACGGCGGCCTACCCGACCGGGGGCTACTTCGGCTTCACGATCCAGACGCCCGGCTCGGGCGGCGAGGTCGGCGAGGCCTCCGACGGCCTCTTCGTCTACCAGCGCTCGGGTGCGGTGGCCGTCCAGATCGGCCAGCACGTCGAGGTCCGCGGCACCGTCGCCGAGTTCAGCGGGCTGACGCAGGTCGTCGTGCCCGACGCCTCGGGTGTCACGGTCCTCGCGGAGCAGGCAGCCGCGGTCACGCCCGTCGCGGTCCCGTGGCCCGCGACCGACGAGGGCCGCGAGGTCCTCGAGTCGATGCTCTTCGAGCCCGTCGGCACGTACACGGTGAGCAACACCTACGCGACCAACCAGTACGGCGAGGTGGGTCTCGCCTTCGGCGACCTGCCGCTGCTCCAGCCGACCGACTTCGGCCTGCCGGGCACGCCCGAGCACGACGCCGTGGTCGCCGAGAACGCGGCCCGTGCGGTCGTGCTCGACGACGGCGCGTCGACGAACTTCCTGCGCAGCGACAACGGCGACCTCACGCCGCCGTACGTCTCGACGGAGAACCCGGTCCGCGTCGGCGCCGAGGTGGTGTTCCCCGAGCCGGTCGTCGTCGACTACCGCAACAACGCGTGGAAGCTGCAGCCGACCGAGACGGTGACGGACACGACCCCGCTCGCGGAGCGGCCGACCTTCGAGGACACGCGCACCGCGGCCCCGGACGCCGACCGTCTCGGCGGCGGCGAGTACACCGTCGCGTCGTTCAACGTCCTCAACTACTTCACGACGCTCGGCGAGCAGGACCCGGCGTGCGTGCCGTACACGACGCCCGACGGCGAGCCCGTCACGGTCCGCACGGGCTGCGCGCTGCGCGGGGCGTGGGACGCGGAGGACCTCGCGCGTCAGCAGGCCAAGATCGTCGACGCCATCACGGCGCTCGACGCGTCGGTGGTCGGCCTCATGGAGATCGAGAACTCGCTCGTCGTCGACAGCGTGGCCGACGAGGCCGTCTCGACGCTCGTCGAGGCGCTCAACGCCGAGGCCGGTGAGGAGCGGTGGGCCTACGTCCCGTCGTCGGACGAGCTCCCGCCCGCCGAGGAGATGGACGTCATCACGAACGCGATCATCTACCAGCCCGCCGAGGTCAAGCCGCGCGGCGAGATGCGCGTGCTCTCGGAGCTGAGCGGTGAGGGCGAGGCCTTCGACAACGCGCGCGAGCCGATCGCCCAGGTCTTCAAGCCCAAGCGCGGGGGCGGCGAGCCGTTCCTCGTGGTCGTCAACCACTTCAAGTCGAAGGGCTCCGGCGAGGGCCCGGGCAACGACGTCGACGAGGGCCAGGGCCTGTCCAACGCGGACCGCGTCGAGCAGGCCACCGCGCTGCGCGACTGGGTCCCGACCGTGCTGGACGACCACGGCCGCGACCGCATCGAGGACACGTTCCTCGTCGGCGACTTCAACGCCTACACCGAGGAGGACCCCATGCAGGTCCTCTACGCGGCCGGCTACGTCGACGTGAACCTGTGGATGGAGGAGCGCGGGTTCGAGCGCGAGTACACGTACTCGTTCCGCGGGCTCACGGGCTCGCTCGACCACGTGCTCGTCAGCACCTCGGTCCTCGACCGGCTCACGGGCGCGGACGTCTGGGAGATCAACGCGGGCGAGTCCGTCGCACTGGAGTACAGCCGCCACGGGTACCACGGCACCGACTTCTACGCCGAGGGCCCGTACCGGTCGAGCGACCACGACCCGGTCGTCGTCGCGTTCACCTCGGGCAAGGACACCGGCGGCCCGGGAACCGGCGGGCCGGGCCACGGGGGCGCCGTGAGCCACGTCGTCGCGCTGATCAAGCTGCTGCTCGGCTGGTTCACCGGCCGCTGAGGCGCGCCAGGGGCCCGTCGTCACCCTCGCGGGGGACGGCGGGCCCCTCGCACCCGTCTCGACGTGCGGGGTGCACCGGCCCCCACTAGCGTCCCGGTCGAGGGGCTGACAAGCCCCACGAACGGAAGGGGTACGTCATGGAAATCGGCGGGATCATCAGCGCCATCATCATCGGCCTCATCATCGGTGCGCTCGGGCGGCTCTTCGCGCCGGGGCGGCAGAACATCTCGATCATCGTCACGATCATCGTCGGCATCGCCGCGGCGTTCCTCGGCGCGTGGATCGTGCCGAGCGACGACGGCTTCAGCATCCTCACGCTGATCGTGCAGCTCGTGCTCGCGGTCATCGGCGTGATCATCGCGGCCCAGCTCATGGGTCGTCGTCGTACCGTCTGACGCGAGCCGTCACAGCTCTCTCCTCGAGAGCCGGACGCCCGGTGGCCCCCAGGGTCACCGGGCGTCCGCGCGTCCGGGCCGCGTCGCCGCCGTGGCGGCACGCCCGGCCCACGGGTCGCGTGCCCGCCGCGGGCCGCTCGTCTCGGCGCCGGCTGTTCGGGTCTGTTGGTTTTCGTTCGATCCTGGTAGCGTGGCCGTCATGTGGATGGTCACCGGAGGCGCGGGGTACATCGGCGCCCATGTCGTGCAGGCGTTCCTCGACGAGGGAATGGAGGTCGTCGTCCTCGACGACCTGTCGAGCGGTCACGCGGAGTTCGTCCCCGAGGGCGTGCCGCTCGTGCAGGGCTCGATCCTCGACACCCCGCTCGTCGAGGCGGCGCTCCGCGAGCACGGCGTGGACGGCGTCGTCCACCTCGCCGGCTTCAAGTACGCCGGCGTGAGCGTCCAGCGCCCGCTCCACACCTACGCGCAGAACGTCACGGGGACCGCGCACCTCCTCGAGGCGATGGACGCGGCGGGGGTGCGGCGCATCGTGTTCTCGTCGAGCGCCGCGGTCTACGGCACGCCCGACGTGGACCTCGTGACCGAGCGCACGCCCACCGCGCCCGAGTCGCCCTACGGCGAGAGCAAGCTCATCGGCGAGTGGCTCCTGCGCGACACGGCCCGCGCGACCGCCGACGCCGACGCCCCGCTGCGCCACACGTCGCTGCGGTACTTCAACGTCGTCGGGTCGGGCCGCCCGGACCTGTACGACTCGAGCCCGCACAACCTCTTCCCGCTCGTCATCGAGGCGCTGCTCGCCGGCCGGACACCGCGGATCAACGGCACGGACTACCCCACGCCGGACGGCACGTGCGTGCGCGACTACGTGCACGTCGCCGACCTGGCCCGGTCGCACGTCGTCGCGGCGCGGGCCCTCGAGGCGGGAACCCCCCTGGAGCCCGTCTACAACCTCGGGAGCGGCGACGGCGTCTCCGTGCGCGAGATCATGACGACGATGGCCGAGGTCACCGGCATCGCGTTCGAGCCCGACGTCGCGCCGCGCCGGCCGGGCGACCCGGCGCGCATCGTCGCCTCGGGCGAGCTCGCCGCACGCGACCTCGACTGGCGCATGCGCCACTCGCTCACCGAGACGGCACGGTCCGCGTGGGAGGCCCGCCGCCAGGCCTGACGTCCGGGTCCCGGTCGGGGCGCGACGCGGGTCGTGCGCCGGTCGGGTGCCGGTCGGAGGCCGGTCGGAACGCGACCGGGTCAGGTCCCGATCGCCCGGATCGCGTCGAGTCGCGACGCGACCTCCTCGAGCACGCGCTCGTCGCCGGCGTAGACGCCGTCGGGCCTGGGCCAGTGCACGACGAGGTCGGTGAAGCCGAGCCCCGCCGCGCGCCCCACGGCGTCCTCGAGGACGTCGACGCTCGCCAGGGAGAACACCGGCGACGCGTCGACGTTGAGGTACCGGTCGACGCCCGCGGGGTCGCGGCCCGCGTCGGACGCGACCTGCTCGAACCGGCGCACCATCGCGCCCAGGCCGGCCCACCACGCGTCGTAGCGGTCGGCGCCCGTCGCACCCTCCTCGCCCGCCCCGACGCCGTCGCCGGGCCCGTACGTCGCCCACCCGGCGCCGTGCCGTGCCGCGACCCGCATGCCGCGCGGACCGTTGGCGGCTACGACGAACGGCACACGCGGACGCTGCACGCAGCCGGGCAGCATGCGCGCCTCGCGGACCGTGTAGTGCTGGCCGTGGTGGTCGGTCACGGGCTGCGTGAGGAGCAGGTCGAGCACGTCGACGAACTCCTCGAACCGCGCGGCGCGCTGCCCGGGCGTGAGCTCGGGGTCACCCAGGACGTCGGCGTCGAGCCCCGTGCCGCCCGCACCGACGCCGAGCACGAACCGACCGCCGCTGACGTCGTCGAGACCCAGCACGTCCTTCGCGAACGGGACGGGGTGCCGGTAGTTGGGGCTCGCGACCCACGTGCCGAGCGGGATGCGCTCGGTGACTCCCGCCGCTGCTGCGAGGACGGGGACCGTCGCGAGCCACGGCTCGTCGGCGAGCGACCGCCACGCGAGGTGGTCGTACGTCCACGCGTGGTCGAAGCCCATCTCCTCGGCGCGCCGCCAGCGCCCCCGGTCCTCGCTCCAGCGCAGCTGCGGGAGCAGGACGATGCCGATGCGCACGTGCCCTCCTGGGCGGTCAGGACCAGCCGAGCTCGTGCAGCCGGTCGTCGTCGATGCCGAAGTGGTGCGCGACCTCGTGCACCACGGTGACCGCGACCTCGTCGACGACGTCCTCCACGGTGTCGCAGATGGCGAGGGTCGGGTTGCGGTAGATCGTGATGCGGTCCGGGAGCGAGCCGGCGGCCCACCACCCGTCTCGCTCGGTCAGCGCGACGCCCTCGTACAGCCCGAGCAGCTCCGGGTCGTCCTCGGGTGCGTCGTCCTCCACCAGGACGACGACGTTGTCCATCCGCGCGGCGAGCTCCTCGGGGATCAGGTCGAGCGCGTCGCGGACGGCGTCCTCGAAGGCGTCCCGTGACATCTCGACCACGCACCCATCATCCCCTGTCGATCGAGGTCCCCGACACCCGGTGCTGGTGCGTCCTGCCCGACCGCGCAGGACGGCGGCGCGCCGCTGACCTGCGCGAGGAGCCCGGTTTTGGGGATGGGGCGTCGTACCCGTATGCTGTGCGAGGTCTTCGGCGCAACAACTCCGGGGCGTCCCAGACGGGCCCGCCCCCATCGTCTAGCGGCCTAGGACCCCGCCCTTTCACGGCGGTAGCACGGGTTCGAATCCCGTTGGGGGTACGACCAGGATCAGCAGTTCGAGCAGTGCAGCAGTACCGGTATCCTTGTGATCCACCACAAGGCCCCGTAGCGCAGTCTGGTTAGCGCGCCGCCCTGTCACGGCGGAGGTCGCGGGTTCAAGTCCCGTCGGGGTCGCTCAGCACAAACGCCCGGTCGCAAGACCGGGCGTCGGTGTCTCGGCCAGATAGCTCAGTTGGTAGAGCGTTCGACTGAAAATCGAAAGGTCCGCGGTTCGAACCCGCGTCTGGCCACCGCAGATCAGGAGGCGCGAGCCCCCACCCGACGCCCCGCCCGGTCCCGCCGGACGGGGCGTTCGTCGTCCCGGCCGGCTGCTCCGTGATCGCTCCGATTGCCGAACACGCGTCGCACCGGTTGTCTGTACCGCAGAATGTGGCTGACACCCCGCTGCTCGCCGAGCGGACGAGAAGGGACGTGGTGACGTGACCAGCACGCGAAGGACCTTCGGCCGCGAGGAGCGGCCGAGCATCGGCGAGCTCGTGAGCCAGCTCTCCGAGAAGACCTCCCGGCTCGTGCGCGACGAGATCCAGCTCGCCAAGAGCGAGCTCGCGACGAAGGCGAAGCACGCGGGCGTCGGGATCGGCCTGTTCGCCGGCGCGGCGTTCCTCGGCTTCTTCGGGTTCGCCGCGCTCATCACGACGGCGATCCTCGGTCTGTCGAACGCCGTCTCGCCCTGGCTGGCGGCGCTGATCGTCGCCGTCGTCCTCCTCGTCCTCGCGGCCGTCCTGGGCCTGCTCGGCAAGAAGGCACTCGACCGGGGCGTCCCGCCCACCCCCGACCGCGCCCAGGAGAACGTCAAGCTCGACGTCCAGGCCGTCAAGGAAGGACTGCGCTGATGAGCCCCACCACGCCCGACTCGATCGAGGCGGACATCGCCCGCACCCGCGCCGAGCTCCGCGAGACGGTCGACCAGCTGTCCGACCGGCTCTCCCCCAAGAACCTCGCGCAGGAGGCGGTCGAGGAGGCGAAGATCGCCGTCGCCGACCTCAAGCGCCGCGTCACCGGCGAGGTGCGCGAGCCGGACGAGCCCGAGGCGACCCGCACGGGCTGGATCGTGCTCGGCGGCGGTGCGGCCCTCGCGCTCGCCGTCGTCACGAAGGTGATCCGCAAGCTCTGACCGGCTCCGCGACTCCCGCACAGGGCGACGGCCCGGGTCCCGACTGGTGTCGGGGCCCGGGCCGTCGTCGTACGTGCTGCGCGAACCGTCAGACGGCGCGCTGCTGCGGCACGTCGAGCAGTCTCCTGACCTCGGACTCGCGGTAGCGACGGTGGCCGCCGAGCGTCCTGATCGCGGAGAGCTTGCCGGCCTTGGCCCACCGCGTGACCGTCTTGGGGTCCACGCGGAACAGTGCGGCCACCTCGGACGGCGTGAGCAGCGTCTCTTCCGTTGAGTGCCTGGACACGTCAGTCCTCCTCTCGAAGGTCGGCGCGACCGCTCCCCGGTGGAACGGCCGTCCCCCGCCCGACCTGCACACATCGTCGCAGGTGGTTCAAACCGACGCACACCGGGCAACCGCGACACTCCGGACGCCTGGGCCGTGCACCCTGCGCCAGCCCATCGGCCTCGCGCGGCGAACGTGCAGGTCAGCGCGCCGCACGTCCGCGGCTCGATCCACCGGGCGCCCGCCATCCCGACGCCTGCCGTCCCAGCAGGTGGACCCGACGACGGGCCGCGATGCGGGACGGCGTCACCGGCACGACCGCCCGACGCGCGCCGGAGCTGGGGCGCGCGCAGCCCGCCCCACCCGTCCGGGGTGCCGTCCCGGAGCGCACGCGGGCACCGTGAGCGTTGTCACAGCAGCCCTGAGCCGAGTCACGGCGCCGCGGCGACGACGCCCGTGCTCGTGTTCGCCCACGGGTGAGCGAGTCGCCGGAACCCGGTTCGAGCATGTACCGTTGGCGCACGACGAAGAACAGCTCCTCGGGGCCGCTCGTGGTGACACACGATGCCGCCCCGCTTCCACGTTAGAGGGGGTCGGTGCCATGGGGCGCGGCCGTCAGAAGGCGAAGCAGACCAAGGTCGCTCGCGAACTGAAGTACTCCACGTACGAGCCGAACTACCGAGCCCTCGAACAGGAGCTGACGTCGCGGAAGACCTACTCGGGTCTCGCCACGACGGAGGACTCCCCGGAGCCGGAGTCGGACGACTACGCCGGTTGGGTCGACGACGAGCGCTGACCGCTCGACGCACCGTCACCACGGGACGTCCCCGAGCCGGGGGACGTCCCGTGCTCAGGTGCGGTAGCTCCCCCGGAGGCTGACCGCCCCCGCGTCGACGCCCTTGGTGCCGCGCACCACGTCGTCGCCCGTCGCGCCGTCGTCGGCACGGACGCCACCCAGCACCCACGCGGGGACGCCGAGCGCCTCGAGGCGCGCGAGCGCGTGGTCGACGCTCGCGCCGTCCACGACCGCGACCATGCCGACACCGAGGTTGAGGGTCCGCTCGAGATCCGTCCACGGAACCGAGCCGAGCTCCTGGACCATCGCGAACACCGGCGGGACCTGCCACGCGCCGCGGTCCACGTCCGCGACGACACCCTTCGGGAGCACGCGTGCGAGGTTCGCCGCGAGGCCCCCGCCCGTGACGTGGCTGTACGCGTGCACGCCGGCCGCGTCGTCGCGCGCGAGGTCGAGGCACGGCCGGGTGTAGAGCCGGGTCGGGACCAGCAGCTCCTCGCCCACCGTGCGGCCGAGCTCGGGGACGTGCCGCTCGAGCCCCCAGCCCGAGACCTCGAGCACGCGACGGACCAGCGAGTACCCGTTCGAGTGGAGGCCCGACGACGCCATCGCGATCACGACGTCGCCCTCGCGGACCCGGTCGGGCCCGAGGACGGCGTCGGCCTCGACCACGCCGGTCGCGGCGCCCGCGACGTCGTACTCGTCCGGGCCCAGCAGACCCGGGTGCTCGGCCGTCTCGCCGCCGACGAGGGCCGTCCCGGTCTCGGCGCACGCCGCGGCGATGCCCCGGACGACCGCGGCCATCCGCTCGGGCACGACCCGACCCGTGGCGATGTAGTCCGTCATGAACAGCGGCTCGGCCCCGACCACGACGATGTCGTCGACGACCATCCCGACCAGGTCCGCCCCGATCGTGTCGTGCACGTCGAGCGCCTGGGCGATCGCGACCTTGGTGCCCACGCCGTCCGTCGACGTCGCGAGGAGCGGTCGGCGGTAGCGGGTGAGGGCCGACGCGTCGAACAGACCCGCGAAGCCGCCGACGCCCCCGAGCACCTGCGGGCCGTGCGTCGCCCGCACGGCGTCCTTCATGAGCTCGACCGCGAGGTCGCCCGCCTCCGTGTCGACGCCCGCGGACGCGTACGTGACGCCTCCCGTGGGCACCGCCGCGGCCTGGGCGTGCCGGCCGCTCACGGGCGCCGGAGCGCGTCGGCGCCACCGGTCGAGGTCATCAGGGAGCCGAGGCCGTCCTCGGGCGCGCCGAGGGGCAGCTCGCTCTGCTCGAGGAGGTTCTTGCCGAGCCGGTCCGCAGGCGGCAGCTCGATCGGGTAGCGACCCGTGAAGCACGCCGTGCACAGGCGTGACGACGGCTGCTCCGTCGCGGCCACCATGCCGGCGAGCGAGATGTACCCGAGCGAGTCGGCGCCGATCGAGCGGCCGACCTCGTCCGGGGACAGGCCCGTCGCGATGAGCTCAGCGCGCGACGCGAAGTCGATGCCGTAGAAGCACGGCCACTGCACGGGTGGTGAGGAGATCCGGACGTGGACCTCGGCCGCCCCGGCCTCGCGCAGCATGCGGACCAGCGCACGCTGAGTGTTGCCCCGCACGATCGAGTCGTCCACGACGACGAGCCGCTGGCCGCGGATCACCTCGCGCAGCGGGTTGAGCTTGAGGCGGATGCCGAGCTGGCGCAGCGTCTGGGACGGCTGGATGAAGGTGCGGCCGACGTACGCGTTCTTGGTCAGGCCCTGCGCGTACCGGATGCCCGACTCGGCCGCGTAGCCGATCGCCGCGGGCGTCCCCGACTCCGGCACCGGGATGACGAGGTCGGCCTCGACCGGGAACTCGCGTGCGAGCGTGCGGCCCATCTCGACCCGGGCTGCGTGCACCGACCGGCCCGCGATGGTCGTGTCGGGACGCGCGAGGTAGACGTACTCGAAGGCGCACCCGGTGGGCGTCGGCTCGGCGAAGCGGCGCGTGCGGAGCCCGTCCGCGTCGATCGCGATGAGCTCACCCGGCTCGACCTCACGGACGAGCGACGCGCCGACGATGTCGAGCGCCGCGGTCTCGCTCGCGACGACCCAGCCCCGCTCGAGCCGGCCGAGGACCAGCGGGCGGACGCCGTGCGGGTCCCGTGCGGCGTACAGCGTGTGCTCGTCCATGAAGACCAGGCAGAACGCGCCACGCAGGCGCGGCAGGACCTCGGCGGCGGTGGCCTCGAGCGTGTGGTCGGGGTCGCCCGCCAGGAGCGCGGTGACGACCGCGGTGTCGGTGGTGTTGCCGCGGGCCAGCTCACCGCGGCGCAGTGCCCCGTACCGCTCCGCCACGAGCTCGACGAGCTCGGCGGTGTTGGTCAGGTTGCCGTTGTGCGCGAGGGCGACTGTGCCCCCCGCGGTCGCGCCGAGCGTCGGCTGGGCGTTCTCCCACGTCGACCCGCCGGTCGTCGAGTAGCGCGTGTGACCGATCGCGATGTGGCCGGTCAGCGCGTTGAGCGCCGTCTCGTCGAACACCTGCGAGACGAGCCCCATGTCCTTGTAGACGAGGAGCTGCTCACCGTTCGAGGTCGCGATCCCTGCCGACTCCTGCCCGCGGTGCTGCAACGCGTACAGGCCGAAGTAGGTGAGCTTCGCGACCTCCTCGCCGGGAGCCCAGACCCCGAAGACGCCGCAGGCGTCCTGGGGTCCCTTCTCGCCGGGAAGGAGGTCATGGGTCAGTCGTCCGTCACCGCGGGCCACGGCCCCATGGTGGCACACGCCGACCGAGGGGTCCTCCGGGGCCCGCTCCGTGGGCGCCCGCCGTCGCTCAGCGCGCGCGGCCCGCGCGCTCGACGACGACGGCGACCACCGCGCCGACGAGCGCACCCAGGGCCGCCGCGACGACGACGAGGACGGCCAGCACGGTGCCCGTGCCGACGGTCGCGGCGTCCGACCGCGGGACGACGATCACCGTCACGACCGCGACCAGCACCGCGAGCACCGCGCCGGTGAGGGCGAACGCGCGGTAGCGGGGTGCCCGTCGGACGGTCGCCGGCTCGGCGACGCGCTCGAGCTCGTCGGGCGTCGGGTCGGCGGCCGGCCGGTCCTCGTCGTGGGCCTCGGTCATGGCCGGACCCTATCCGGGCGCGCCGACGCCCGGGCGGGGAGCCCGCCCGGGCGTCGGTCGTGCAGTGCGCGTCAGGTGCGCCCGTCAGACGGGCTCGGGGCCCTCGGCGTCCGCGGTGAACCACCCCACGACGTCGACGGCCACGTCGACCGTCCCGCCGTGCGGCTGGTCGGAGTAGAGCGAGATCCGACCGTCCTCGGGCACCGCCACCACCACGAGGTTGGGCAGCTCACGCCCCTGGATGTAGTTGATCGACGAGACGTTCGGCGTCGCGCCGCCCGTCTCCGGGTAGACCCGCAGGTTGCCGACCGAGCTCGGGCGGATCGCCGTCACGTTGAGGACGACGGTCGTCGCGTCGGCGGGCAGGTCCGCGAGGTCGTTGAGGTCGAGCGTGCGCTCCTGGTGCGCCATGAGCTTCGCGCCGTCGCGGGTGTCGAGCACCCGGTCCGGGACGATCTCGGTGTACTCGGCCTCGGACGTCACCCAGCCGACGACGTCGAGGATGACGTGCACCGGGTTGCGCGACGTGCCGACGGGCGTGTCGGACCAGAACGACACCGTGCCGTCCTCGGACAGGGTCACCATCGCGAGGTTGGCCTTGTCCTGACCCGGCGCGTAGTTGACGACCGACGTGCCGGGCACGTCGTCGCCGCCCGCGAAGACCCGGAGGTTGCCCGGGGCCGTGGGGCCGGTGACCGTGACGTTGAGCAGCACGGCCGTGGCCTCGGCGGGCACGCCCGCCTCACCCGTCACCTGCACCTCGTACGGCGTGCGCGGCGTCACGGGGCCGACGTACGGGCCGGCCGGCGTGGACGGGCGCGTGTCGACGAGCCGGCGCGAGGCCTGCAGCTCGACACCCGAGTCGGGCAGGAGGAACGCCGAGACGTCGAGCAGGACCCCGGCTGCGGGCGCACCACGCGTCACGTAGCAGAGGCGGCCGTCCTCGGACAGCGGCACGAACGTCGTGTTCGCGACGTCCTTGCCCGGCTCGAAGTTGACCGTCGAGCCCTCGGTCGCGCGGCCGGTGGCGCCGTCGGGGTAGACGACGACGTGGCCGTAGCTGTTCGGGCGCACGGTGGTCACGTTGAGCACGACGCCCACGGCCTCGGCCGGGACGGGGCTGATCCCGCCGACCTGGATGCAGACGGGGACGTCGGGCGCGACGACCGGCGGCGTCGGGATGCGCACCGGCTCCACCGGCACGAGCGACGACGGCAGCTGGCCGGGCACCGCGAACCAGACCTCGGTGCCGGTGCCGGGCACGTGCGCGACGAGCCCGACCGTCCCGACGGCCCACTCCGGCAGCGTGACCTCGACGGTCGCGCGACCGACCTCGTCGGTGCCGTCGACGATCGTCGGGTCGATGTCGGCACGGCCGACCTCGGTGTCGCCGAGGTGCACGACGACCTCGTCGCCCTGCTCCTCACCGGCGCTGAACAGCAGCGACGACAGGTCGACCTCGAAGGTCGAGCCCGGCGCGAAGCCGCCCTCGGGCGCCTCGGGCAGCTGGACGCCGACGGCGCGCTGCGCGAGGTCGGGCGACACGGGCGACATCGCGTCCATGTAGTCCACGAACGCCTGGAGGTCGATCCGGCCCGAGTCGGCCCGGTCCTCCGCCGCGACGTCGGCGAACGTCGTGAAGTTGTCGCCACCCGCGGCGAGGAACGAGTTCGCCACGACGCGGTACTCCCCCGCCGGGTCGAGCCACTCGTCGCCGACCCAGACGTCGGTGACGCGCTCACCCTGCGCGGCGGTCGGGTCGTAGGTGTAGGTCAGGCCCGCGACGCCGAGCTTGAGGATCGCGCGCTCGGCGCCCTCGGGCTGCCACTGCTCCTCGAGGACCTGGACGACCTGCTCACCCGTCATCGTCAGCGCGACGAGCGTGTTGGCGAACGGCTGGACCTCCGCCGCCTCGCGGAACGTGACGTTGCCGTCGGGGTCGCCCTCGCCGGACGACGCGAACAGGATGTCGGTCCGCAGGCCGCCGGGGTTCATGAAGGCGATCTCGGTCCCCAGGTCCTGCGTCGCCCACAGCTGGACGTCCGCGACCAGGTTGCCGAGCGTCGACTCACCGCCGCGGTTGGAGGACCCGTCGGCGTTCTGCGCGCGGAAGAGGTCCTCGGTGACGGTGCCGAGCGAGACCGAGCCGAGCTCGTCCGCCTCGAGCACCGCCGCGTCGACGACGTCCTGGACGGCCTCGACCTGGGGGTACACGAGCGCGCCCTCGGCGTCGACGAGGTCCACGACGTGAACCTCCGTCCCGACGAGGTCACCCGTGGCGGGGTCGACCGTCAGCTGCACGTGGGCCAGGGCCTCGCCGTACTGGCCGCCCTGGACGACCGGCCGCGCGACGCCCTCGGCCCAGCCGTCGACCGGGACGAGGTGCGCGTACTGCTGGTGCGTGTGGCCGGAGAAGACGGCGTGCACGTCGTCGCTCAGACCCGTCACGAGCTGGCCGAAGGACGTCTCACCGGTCGCGGCGCCGATGTCGGAGCCGTTGGCGCCCTCGTGCACGAGGAGCACGATCACGTCGGCCTCGTCGTTGGCCTCGTCGCCGTCGCTCAGCTGCGCGGCGACGCGGTTGACCTCGGGCAGCATCGGCTTGACCTCGAGGGTCTCGATCCCCGCGGGGGACACGAGGCTCGGGAGGTCCTCGGTCATCGCGCCGACGAAGGCGACCGTGAGGCCGTCGACCTCCTCGAGCGCGTACTCCTGGTACGCGGGCTCGTCGGTGGTCGTGTCGTACAGGTTGGCCGCCAGGTACGGGAACGTGTCCTCGACGTACGGCAGCACGCGGTCGTCGACGTCGACGCGTCCGCGGTCGAACTCGTGGTTGCCCAGGGCCGCGGCGTCGAGGTCCATGAGCTCCAGGACGTCCATCGTCGGCTCGTCGTCGGCGACGAAGGACGTGAAGGTCGAGGCGCCGATGTTGTCACCGGCGGACACGAAGAGCGTGTTGGCGTTCTCGGTCTCGAACGCCTGGACGGCACCCGCGAGGGAGGCGGCCCCGGCGGACTGCCGGTTCTGCTCGAGCCGGCCGTGGAAGTCGTTGATGCCCACGATGTCGATCTCGACGAGGTGGTCGGCGGCAGCGGCAGGTGGGACGACGACGGCAGCCGCGCAGATCACGCCGGCTGCCGTCAGAGGGGCGAGGCGCCGGGTACGGCGCCGGGTCAGGTGCATCGGGCGGACCTCCAAGGGTCGTTCGCGAGCGTCGGCGCAGGTCGCGCCGGGGGACGCTCGGCACGCTAGCCCTCGCCCGCACCCGCCGACCAGACCCTGCGTCCCTTCGGTCCGCGGCTGTGGGGAGATGTTCACGAGCCGGACGTCCGCGTTCAGCGCGTGGACACCTGGGCTGCTCCGAGCGGGTGGTGGGCGCCCGGAGGCGGGCCGCGCGGCAGGGGACGACGGCGGCTCCGACGGGCCGGAGCGGTCCCCCGGCGGCGGCACCCCGGAGGGGCGCGATCAGCGCGGCCGGGCCGCCTGGAGCGGCAGCAGCCGCGACAGGTCGGCCCGCTCGCCCGACGCGCTCACGCGTCCCGCGGCGACCGCGTCGGACCACGTCGTCGCGCCGGTCACCAGCTCGAGCCAGGTCGTCGGGTCGGTCTCGACGACGTTCGGCGGCGTGCCGCGCGTGTGCCGCGGGCCCTCGACCACCTGGACGGCGCCGTCGGGCGGCACGCGCACCTCGACCGCACGGCCCGGCGCGACGTCGGCCAGCTCCTCGAGGGTGAACCGCACCGCGGCCCGGACCACGGCCCGGGGTGCCCCGGCCGGGTCGTCGCGCCACGCCGCGACCGCGGCGCGACCCTCGACCGGGTCGGTCCGACGACGGGGCGGCATGTCAGGCGAAGTGGGCCGGCAGGGTCGCGCGGTGCGCCGCCTCGAGCTCACGCAGCGGCACGCTGAACAGGTCGCGGACCTCGAGCGCGGGACCGCCGTCGAGGCCGGCCTCGGGGGCACCCTCGACGGCGCCGGCCGAGCCCGCCCCGACGGGCGGGAGCGTCGTCGTCGCGGACGGCACCGCGGCGTCGTCGGTCACGCCGATCTGCAGGCACGGGACGCCGCGCGCGGTGCACAGGTCGACGAGCCGGACCGACTCGCTGCGCGGGACGGCGACGACGGCACGCGCCGTCGACTCGGAGAAGAGCGCCTCGAAGGGCGTCACGTCGTCGCGCTCGCACAGCTCGTCGAGCCGGACGCGCGCCCCGACGCCGTAGCGCAGGCTCGACTCGACGAGCGCCTGGGCGAGACCGCCCTCGGACAGGTCGTGCGCGGCGTCGACGAGCCCGTCGCGGGACGCCGTGACGAGGACCTGGGCGAGCGCGCGCTCGGCGGCGAGGTCGACCGCGGGCGGGCGGCCGCCGAGCTGGCCGTGCGCGACGTCGGCCCACGCGGAGCCGTCGAGCTCGCCCCGCGTCGTGCCGAGGAGGTAGATCGCCTGGCCCGGTGCGCGCCAGCCCGACGGCGTCGCGCGGTGCACGTCGTCGATCACGCCCAGGACGCCGACGACGGGCGTGGGGTGGATCGAGGAGTCGATCGTGCCGGGCTCGCCCGTGCCGTTGTAGAGGGACACGTTGCCGCCCGTCACGGGCACGCCGAGCTCCTGGCACGCGTCGGCGAGGCCCTCGATGCCCTGCACGAGCTGCCACATCGCGTCGGGGTCCTCGGGCGAGCCGAAGTTGAGGCAGTCGGTCACCGCGAGCGGGCGCGCACCGGACGTCGCGACGTTGCGGTACGCCTCCGCGAGCGCGAGCTGGGCGCCCGCGTACGGGTCGAGCTTGGCGTAGCGACCGTTCGCGTCGGTCGCGAGGGCGACGCCGAGGTCCGTCGTCTCGTCGACGCGCAGCACGCCGGCGTCGTCGGGCTGCGCGAGCGCGGTGTTGCCCTGCACGAAGCGGTCGTACTGGTCGGTGACCCACGACTTCGACGCGAGGTTGGGCGACGCGACGAGGCGCAGCAGCGTCTCGCGCAGCTCCTCGGGCGTGCTGGGGCGCGGGTAGCGCGCGGCGCCGTCGGGCCCGCTCACGGTGTCGGCCTGGAGCGCGTCCATCCACCCCGGGCGCGCGTACGGGCGCTCGTAGACCGGGCCCTCGTGCGCGACGGTCCGCGGGTCGACGTCGACGATGCGGCGCCCGTGGTGGTCGATCGTCAGGCGGCCGTCCCCGGTGACCTCGCCGATGACGGCGGTCTCGACGTCCCACCGGCCCGTGATCTCGAGGAACCGGTCGAGGTTCGCGGGCGTGACGACCGCCATCATCCGCTCCTGCGACTCCGACATGAGGATCTCGCCGGCCGTGAGCGTCGGGTCGCGCAGCAGGACCTTCTCGAGGTCGACGTGCATGCCGCCGTCGCCGTTGGACGCGAGCTCGCTGGTCGCGCACGAGATGCCCGCGGCGCCGAGGTCCTGGATGCCCTCGACGACGCCCGCGGCGTACAGCTCGAGGCAGCACTCGATGAGCACCTTCTCCATGAACGGGTCGCCCACCTGGACGCTGGGCCGCTTGGAGGGCTTGGTGTCGTCGAAGGTCTCGCTCGCGAGGATCGACGCGCCGCCGATGCCGTCGCCGCCCGTGCGCGCGCCGAACAGGACGACCTTGTTGCCGACCCCGGAGGCGTTCGCGAGGTGGATGTCCTCGTGGCGCAGGACGCCGACGCACAGCGCGTTGACGAGCGGGTTGCCCTGGTAGGCGGGGTCGAAGACGACCTCGCCGCCGATGTTCGGCAGGCCGAGCGAGTTGCCGTAGCCGCCGACGCCCGCGACGACGCCGTGCACGACGCGTGCGGTGTCCGGGTGGTCGATCGCGCCGAACCGGAGCTGGTCCATGACGGCGACGGGCCGCGCACCCATCGAGATGATGTCGCGCACGATGCCGCCGACGCCGGTCGCGGCGCCCTGGTACGGCTCGACGAAGCTCGGGTGGTTGTGCGACTCGACCTTGAAGGTCACGGCCCAGCCGTCGCCGATGTCGACGACGCCCGCGTTCTCGCCGATCCCGACGAGCAGGTTCTCGCGCATCTGGTCCGTGGTGCGCTCGCCGAACTTGCGGAGGTGGACCTTCGACGACTTGTACGAGCAGTGCTCGGACCACATGACCGAGTACATCGCGAGCTCGGCCGCCGTCGGGCGGCGCCCCAGCAGGTCGACGACCCGCTGGTACTCGTCGGGCTTGAGGCCCAGCTCCGCGAAGGGGAGCGCGAGGTCGGGCGTCGCGGCGGCGTGCTCGACGGTGTCCGTCCCGTCGGCCGGTGCGACGTCCTCGGTGGGGTGCTGCGACGTGTCGGACGAGGTGCTCATCGTTCCCCTACCGGGTGGGCCCACAGGACGGCGTCAGGTTACCCGGCGGGGGTGGGACGACCGACGGCGTCTCACCGCGCCGTGCACGTCGCCCGGGCCACGAGGCGTCAGGGCTTGCGACCGTTGCCGTTCCCGTTGCCGTTGCCGTTGGCGTCCCTGTCGGCCTTGCCCGCGCCCGGCCCCGACGCGGGGGCGTCGCCCGCCCCGTCGTCGTCCGCGGCGGCCTCGTCGTCGGCAGGCTCGGGAGCCTCGTCCTCGGCCGGGGCGGGCTCGTCGGCGGGCTCCTCGGTGCGCTCGGCGCGGCGCTGCGCGTTCCGCTCGTGCGCGCGGGCGGAGATCTCCGCGCCGACGACGCCGCCGTCGCGCGCGTCCGCCGCGACGGACCGGCCGAAGTCGGAGGGGTGCGGCTCGTCGCCGGGCTCGCCCTCCGTCGCCGTCCCGTCCGCGGGCTCCTCCGCGACGTCGTCACCCGTCTCGTCGCCCGTCTCGTCGCCCGTCTCCTCGGCGGAGCCGTCGACGGAGCCGTCGCCCGCAGGCTCGTCCGTCGCGCTCCGGGTCGGGACCGTGCTCCGTGGACCTGATGGTGGGCCCCGCGGACACCCCGGGACCACCGTCCGGCGCGCACGTCACCCGGACGGGCCCGCCGCGCGCGCGGGTCGTCCCGGTTCGTCCGGGCGCTCAGGCGTCGAGGGCGGCGAGGACGACGAGGAGGACCGCGTAGCCACCGAGGCCGACGAGGAACGGCCCGACGCGCGAGCGCCCCGCCTCGGGGAGCTCCTCCTGGAAGACCGTCAGGAGCACCGACCCCGCGACGACCGCAGTCATCAGCGCGACGGTCAGCGAGCTCGTCGGCGCCGCCACACCGGCAGCGACCCATCCGAGCAGCAGCGCCCCGGCGAGCACGAACCGCCCGACGTGCCCGTACCGACGTGGGTAGCGCTCGGCCAGCCCCCGGTCGACGACGAGGACGTGGACCGCGATCGCCGCCGTGAACACGGCCGCCCCCACCGCGTCGGACCCGACCCGCTCGGGCAGCGTGTAGGCGACCGCGACGTTGTAGACCGCGAACGCGCCGAGGTGCACGACGAACGCGGAGGTCGACGTGTCGGCCGAGCCGCCGTGACGGGACGACCCGCGGTGCGCCGCGTACCGCTCGGCGAGGTAGAACACCGTGAAGCCCGCGAGCGCGACGACGAAGACCGCGATCTCGCGCAGCGGCACGTGCGCGACGAGCCCCTCGAGCGACTCCCCGAGCAGCCCCGCACCGGCCGCGACCTCGGGCAGGAGGTGCAGGAAGACGTACGCGACCGAGATGCCGCCCGCGGCCGAGACGACGGCGCGCTCGTGACCGCCGACCAGCGCGCGCACGCTCGTGGCGCCGAGGTGGACCGCCGCGAGCAGCAGCGTGGGGAGCAGCGCGGCGACGGCGGAGGACGGCATCCGACGACGCTAGGGCGACGTCGCGGACACCGCGAGGGCGACCGGCAACTAGGCTCCCGGCGTGACGACGCGCGGCCGACGCCCCGGCCCGGGGACGTCGACGCGGGCCGTCGACGCGCTGCTCCTGCTCGTCGCCGCCGTCTGGGGGTCGACCTACCTCGCGGCCAAGGGTGTCGTCACGCCGTCGACCGTCGTGGCCGTCCTCGCGATCCGCTTCGCCCTGACGGCCGTCGCGATGGTGCCCTTCTCGCTCCGGGCCCGGCGGTCCGGCGAGGGCCGGGCCCCGCGCCGCCGACCTCGCGGCGAGACGGCGACCGGCGCGCTGCTCGGCGCCACGCTCGCGGCGATCATGGTCTTCGAGACCTTCGGCATCGCGCACACGAGCGCGACGAACGCCGGGCTGATCATCAGCCTCACGATCGTCATGACGCCGCTGCTGGAGAGCGCGGTCCGCCGGTCGTGGCTCCCCGGCCCGTTCTTCGTCGCGACGGTCGTCACCGTCGTCGGCGTGGCGCTCCTCGCGTCGGGCTCGGGTGGCGCCCTGCGCGCCCCCGCGCCCGGGGACTGGCTCGTGCTGGTCGCCGCCGCGCTGCGCGCGGTCCACGTGACGCTCATGCACCGGCGGACCGACGGCCGGCCGTTCGACTCCGGGCGGCTCACGCACGTGCAGATGACGACTGCCGCGGGCCTGCTCGTCGTCGCGAGCCTCGTCGTCGGGGAGCCGCCCGCCGCGGTGGCCACCTCGCTGACGGGGGTGCAGTGGCTGCTCCTGGCGTACCTCGTGCTGGTCGGGACGGTCTTCGCCTTCGCGGTGCAGATGTGGGCCGTGCGCCGGACGTCGGCGTCGCGGGTCAGCCTGCTCCTGGGCACCGAGCCGCTGTGGGCGCTCGTCGTCGGGCTCGGCCTCGGGGGCGACCGGCTCGGCCCGCTCGCGCTCGCCGGCGCGGTCCTGGTCCTCGTCGGCACCACGTGGGGCCAGACCCTGGAGCGCCGGCACCGCGAGCGCACGGCGAGCCCGCAGGACCTCCCGGTCGCCGCCTGAGGTCCAGGGGTCGCACCCGGGAGGGTCCAGGACCACACTGACGACCATGGACCTCCCGGTGATGCCGCCCGTCGCCCCGATGCTGGCGACGTCGGTCGCCGAGATCCCGCCCGACCACGTCTACGAGCCCAAGTGGGACGGGTTCCGCGCGATCGTCTTCCGCGACGGCGACGAGGTCGAGATCGGCAGCCGCAACACGAAGCCGATCACGCGGTACTTCCCCGAGGTCGTCGAGGCGGCCCTGCGCGAGCTGCCCCAGCGGTGCGTCGTCGACGGCGAGGTCGTCGTGACGAACGCCGACGCCACGGGGCTCGACTTCGAGGCGCTGCTCCAGCGCATCCACCCGGCCGCGTCGCGCGTGCGACTCCTCGCGGAGCAGACGCCCGCGGTGCTCGTCGTCTTCGACCTTCTGGCGCTCGGGGACGAGGACCTCACGGGGCGGCCCTTCGGCGAGCGTCGCGCGGCGCTCGAGGCGGCCCTCGGCGGGCGTGGCCCGGGCGTCTACCTCACGCGCGCGACGACCGACCTCGACGAGGCACGGCGGTGGTTCGACGAGTTCGAGGGCGCGGGGCTGGACGGCGTCGTCGCGAAGGACCCGGCCCAGACGTACCAGCCGGACAAGCGCGTCATGCGCAAGATCAAGCACGTGCGCACCGCCGACTGCGTCGTCGCCGGATACCGCGTGCACAAGTCCGCCGACGACGCCGTCGGCTCGCTGCTGCTCGGTCTCTACGACGACGGCGGACGGCTCGCGTCCGTCGGCGTCACGAGCTCGTTCCCCATGGCCCGCCGGCGCGAGCTGTTCGCCGAGCTCCAGCCGCTCGTCGCGACCGACGGCGAGCACCCGTGGACCCGCGAGGCCCAGGCGTCCGGCACGCGCACGCCGCGCGAGGCCGAGGCGAGCCGGTGGAACGCCGGCAAGGACCTGTCGTTCGTGCCGCTGCGACCCGAGCGGGTCGTCGAGGTGCGCTACGACCACATGGAGGGGTCCCGGTTCCGGCACACCACGCAGTTCGAGCGGTGGCGGCCGGACCGCGACCCGCGGTCGTGCACGTACGAGCAGCTCGAGCGCCCGGTGCGCTTCGACCTGGGGGAGGTGCTGGGCGGATGAGCGGAACGCCGCGGGTCCCGAAGAAGGCCTACGAGAAGGAGCTGTACCGGCTCCAGTCCGAGCTGGTGAAGATGCAGGAGTGGGTGCGCGCCGAGGGCAAGCGCGTCGTGGTCGTCTTCGAGGGGCGCGACGCGGCCGGCAAGGGCAGCACCATCAAGCGGGTGTCGGAGTACCTCAACCCGCGCGTCGCGCGCATCGCGGCGCTGCCCGCGCCGACGGACCGCGAGCGCACCCAGTGGTACTTCCAGCGCTACATCGCGCAGCTGCCTGCGGCGGGCGAGATCGTGCTGTTCGACCGCTCCTGGTACAACCGCGCGGGCGTCGAGTTCGTCATGGGGTTCTGCACGCCCGACGAGTACCACCGGTTCCTGCACCAGTGCCCGATCTTCGAGCGCATGCTCGTCGAGGACGGGATCATCCTGCGCAAGTACTGGTTCTCGGTGAGCGACTCCGAGCAGGAGGAGCGGTTCCGCTCGCGCCTCGAGGACCCGATGCGGCGGTGGAAGCTCTCGCCGATGGACCTCGAGTCGATCACGCGGTGGGAGGACTACTCGCGCGCCAAGGACCAGATGCTCGTGCACACCGACATCCCCGAGGCGCCCTGGTGGGTCGTCGACAGCGACGACAAGCGGCGGTCGCGCCTCAACATGATCCACCACCTCGTCGGGTCGATCCCGTACGAGGAGGTGCACCGCGAGGAGATCGTCATCCCCGAGCGCCCGCCCTCGCAGGGCTACGTCCGGCCGCCCAAGGACACCCAGCGGCACGTCCCCGACCACGCCGCGACGGTCGTCCGCGAGCACGAGGCGGACAAGACCGACGACGGCGGCTGACCGGCACGGGGTCCGCCGCACGGACCCGTCGCCGCACGTCCGGGACGTCCGCCGCTCGACGGCGCCGCGTCGGCACGGCACGCTTGCGCCATGCGTGAGAGCGAGACGAAGGACCTGCGCGACGTCGACCGGGCGCACTTCAGCGTGACCCTGGACGCGCAGAACGGCCGGCACCGCGGGGAGATGACGCTCTACGGCGCCGGACGGCCCATCCTGTTCGGCCCCGTGGGTCCCGCGGTGTGGGACCACGTGTTCCACGACCCCAACGTCTGGCACGAGCGCGACGACCTCATGCGCCTCATCGCGAGCTTCGAGCTCGAGGTCCTCGGACTGACCCTCTCGGGTGACGCGAGCGAGGAGCGCTTCATCCCCGCCGACGGCGGCGGCCCGCTGCTCTACAGCTCGACGGTCGAGCACCTCTGGCGGTGACGTCCGGGCTTCGAGCCCGGACCCGGAGCGCCGAGAGGACGACGTCGTGCGCACCTTCGAGCGGGACGGCCTGACCTTCGACGTGCGGGACACCGGGCCGGACGGCGGCGGGACGGTCGTCCTCCTGCACGGCTTCCCCCAGGACGGGTCCGCCTACGACGACGTCGCACCGCTCCTCGCGGAGGCCGGGCTCCGCGTCCTCGTCCCCGACCAGCGCGGCTACTCCCCCGGCGCCCGGCCGACGCACCGGGCGGCGTACGCGCTGGGCGAGCTCGTCGACGACGTCGCCGCGCTCCTCGACGCGGCCGACGTCGAGCGCGCGCACGTCGTCGGGCACGACTGGGGCGGGTCGGTCGCGTGGGCGTTCGCGAGCCGCCACGCCGACCGCACCGAGACCCTGACCGCGCTGTCGACGCCGCACCCGGCCGCGATGCGGGCCGCACTCGCGCACGGCCAGGCGGCCCGGTCCTGGTACATGGCCGCGTTCCAGCTCCCCCGCGTGCCGGAGACCAGGCTCCTGGCCGACGACGGCGCCGCGCTGCTCGGCGCGCTCGTGCGCACCGGGCTGCCGGCCGAGCAGGCACGGCGGTACGTCGACCGCATGCGGGAGCCGGGGGCGCTGCGCGCGGCGATCGGCTGGTACCGGGCGCTGCCCCTGGCTGGGCGGACCCGCGTCGGGAGGTCGCGCGTGCCCACGACGTACGTGCACGGGTCGGACGACCCGTTCTTCGCGCCGCGCGCCGCGACCGACACCGCACGGTTCGTCGCGGCACCGTGCCGCGTGCTGCGGCTCGACGCCGGGCACTGGCTGCCCGAGACGCACCCCGACGAGGTCGGCGCGGCCGTGCTCGACCGGGTGGCCTCGACGTCCGGCGGGGGTCGCGTCGGTCCCGTCAGGCGCTGAGCGTCCGACCCGACGCCCCGCGGCACCGCCTCGAACCCGCGAGCGGCGTCGGACGGGCCGCCGCGCCGCCCGGCGTCAAGGGACCGAGGTCCGGCGGGCCCGCGGGCGGCACGGCCCTACCGTGAGGCCGCCCGGTCGGGTGGACGCGCCCGGCCCGATGAGCGGAGCAGGCATGGCGGACGCCCTCGACCACCCCGTCGTCGTGGTGGGCGGCGGGCTCAGCGGCCTCGTCGCGGCCCGCACGCTCGCGCGCGCCGGGACAGCGGTCGTGCTCCTGGAGCGGGACGAGCGTGTGGGCGGCCAGGTCCGCTCGGAGCCCTTCGCCGGTGCGGTGGTCGACGTCGGGGCGGAGTCGCTGCACCGCGGCGCACCGGGCGTCGCGGCGCTGCTCGACGAGCTCGGCCTCGGCACGGCGCTCGTCG
>JAUZVJ010000040.1:0-29634 GCA_031844515.1 Actinotalea sp. AC32
GGTCGCCCTGCTCGCGCTCGGCGCGGTCGCCACCGCCCTCGCCCACCGCCGGGCGCGCCGCCCGGCCCCTGCCCACGCGGCCGCGCGCGGACCCGCCGCCGGTCTCGCGGCGTGGACCGCGGCGGCGGCGCTCGTCGCCGGGCTCACGACGCCCGGCCTCGCCGCCACGTGGGCCGGTCAGCACGCCGTGCCGCACGGGGGGCACGGGGGCGGGGACACCGGGACGCCGTCGTCGCCCGACCTGCCCGCCCTCCCGGGCGGGGCCACCGGCGCCGTACCCGGGCACGGGCACTGATCCACGACCCCCCACGCACGAGGGGCCCGGCAGCAGCAGCTGCCGGGCCCCTCGTCGAGCACCAGACGTCAGGCGACGTCGCTCTCCTCCTCGAGGAGGTTGCGCGTCCTGTTCTGGTCGAGCGGGATGCTCGGGCCCATCGTCGTGGTCACGAACGCCTTGGTGATGTAGCGGCCCTTGGAGGTCGAGGGCTTGAGGCGGAGGACCTCCTCGAGCGCGGCCGCGTAGTTCTCCACCAGCTTCGCGTCGTCGAACGACGCCTTGCCGATGATGAAGTGCAGGTTCGAGTGCTTGTCGACGCGGAACTCGATCTTGCCGCCCTTGATGTCCGTCACAGCCTTCGCGACGTCCATCGTGACCGTGCCGGTCTTCGGGTTCGGCATGAGACCACGCGGACCCAGCACCTTGCCGAGACGACCGACCTTGCCCATGAGGTCCGGCGTCGCGACCGCGGCGTCGAAGTCCGTGTAGCCCGCGGCGACCTTCTCGATGAGCTCGTCGCCGCCGACCTCGTCGGCGCCCGCGGCGCGGGCCTGCTCGGCGCGCTCGCCGTTCGCGAACACCAGGACGCGCGCGGTCTTGCCCGTGCCGTGCGGCAGGTTCACCGTGCCGCGGACCATCTGGTCCGCCTTGCGCGGGTCGACGCCGAGACGGAAGGCGACCTCGACGGTCGCGTCGTACTTCGTGGTCGACGTCGCCTTCGCCAGGCGGATCGCCTCGAGCGGCGCGTAGACGCGCTCGCGGTCGATCTTCTCTGCGGCGTTGCGGTACGCCTTGCTGCGCTGTGCCATCTGCTTCTCCTCGCAGTCGTGGTCGTGGGGCCGCCAGCCGGCCCTGCCACTGATGTCCCCCGTCGGTCGACGGGGGGTCCTTCAGCCCTGGGTGGTCCAGGTCTTCGGTGCTCGCCCTCGGCGGGACCTCGCTGCGCTCGGTCCCACCTCCGGCTGTGCGCCTCAGCCCTGGACGGATCCCATGGTCCAGGTCATCGGTGCTCGCCTTCGGCGGGACCTCGCTGCGCTCGGTCCCACCTCCGGCTGTGCGCCTCAGCCCTGGACGGTGATGCCCATCGACCGGGCCGTGCCGGCGATGATCTTCATCGCGGCGTCGATGTCGTTCGCGTTGAGGTCCTCGAGCTTCGTCTGGGCGATCTCGCGGACCTGGTCCTGCGTGAGGGACGCGACCTTCGCGGTGTGCGGGGTCGGCGAGCCCTTGGCGACGCCGGCGGCCTTCTTGATCATCTCGGCCGCGGGCGGCGTCTTGGTGATGAACGTGAACGAGCGGTCCTCGTAGACCGTGATCTCGACCGGGATGACGTTGCCGCGCTGCGACTCGGTCGCCGCGTTGTAGGCCTTGCAGAACTCCATGATGTTGACGCCGTGCTGACCGAGCGCGGGGCCGATCGGCGGGGCCGGCGTGGCCGCCCCGGCGTTGATCTGGAGCTTGATCAGGCCGGAGACCTTCTTCTTCGGGGGCATGATGCCTTCCTGGTTCGTGGGCCGACGCCGTGGGCGATGACCCGGTTGCAGTGCTGCCGTCGCGGCGAGGACCGCCGACGAGCTCGGCTCAGATCTTGGCGACCTGGTTGAACGACAGCTCGACCGGGGTCTCCCGGCCGAAGATGGAGACGAGGACCTTCAGCTTCTGCGCCTCGGCGTTGATCTCGGAGATCGTCGCGGGGAGCGTGTCGAAGGGCCCGTCGGTGACGGTGACCGACTCGCCGACCGTGAAGTCGACGGCGATCTGCGGCGCCGCGGCGGCCGCCTTGCGCTCGGTCGCGGGCGCCAGCGTCGGCGCGAGCATCCCGAAGACCTCGTCGAGCGTCAGCGGCACCGGCTGGTGCGTGTGGCCCACGAAGCCCGTGACGCCGGGCGTGTGGCGGACCGCGCCCCACGACTCGTCGGTCAGGTCCATGCGGACGAGGACGTACCCGGGGATCCGGACGCGGCGCACGACCTTGCGCTGCGCGTTCTTGATCTCCGTCACCTCCTCCATGGGCACCTCGACCTGGAAGATGTAGTCCTCCATGTTGAGGCTCTGGATGCGGTTCTCGAGGTTCGCCTTCACGCGGTTCTCGTAGCCCGCGTACGAGTGGATGACGAACCAGTCGCCCGGCAGGCGGCGCAGCTCGGCCTTGAAGGCGTCGACCGGGTCGACGTCCTCCTCCTCGGCCACGTCCTGCGCGACCTCCACGGCGGCCTCGAGGTCGACCTCGGCCTCCGCGACGGCGTCGTCCGCCTCGGCGTCCTCGACGGACAGCAGAGCCTGCTCGTCGAGCGTCTCGACGGCGGGCGTCTCGTCCTGCTGGGTCGGCTCCAGCGACTCCTGCGACACGGGGTGAACCTGCTTCCTTGTGACTGGTGCGTGGTCGGGCGGGCGGGCGTCAGCCGCCGAAGACCCAGCCCACGGCGAGGCCGATGCCCAGGTCGAGCACGGTGACGAAGGCCATCACCACGGCGACGAACACGAGCACGACCGCGGTGTAGTTGAGCAGCTCGGACCGGGTCGGACGGACGACCTTGCGGAGCTCGGCGACGACCTGGCGGACGAACAGCGCGATGCGCGCGAAGAAGCCGCGCTTCGCGGGCTCCTTGCGCGCCGGGTGCGCACCGCCCTGGCCGGTGCTCTCGGCGCCGGAGGCGGCCGCGCGTGCGGGTTCGCTCACAGTTCGTCCCTCAGTCTCGTCGTGCTGCTGTCGACCGCCGTCCGGACCACCGGCGCCGTCGCGGGTGGGCCGCTCGGGCGACCCTCGGCCCGTCCGACGTCCGGCCGTCGATCACGCCCGAGCCGCGGGCCGACGTCGGGCCGACGACGGCCTGCGACGGCGGGACGGTCCGGCCTGACGGCCGTTCACGCAGGGCAGGAGGGACTCGAACCCACAACCGCCGGTTTTGGAGACCGGTGCGCTACCAATTGCGCCACTGCCCTTCGACGCGGTCGACGCCCGGAACGGCCGACGCGGTGCTCCCGGCGTGCCGGGCGCGCTGCATCACGGTGGACGTCAACCACCAGCCAGCGAGTGTACGTGGTCCGCGGCCCCCGGTCGAACCCGGTCCCCCCGGCGGGGCGAGACGGCGGTCCGGGCGAGGTGGCCCTCTGCCAGTATGGCCCGCGTGAGCCAGACGCCTCCCGCCCCCGTCAGCCCCTCACCCGCACGACGCGTGTCGACCCGCGTCGGGTCGATCGCCGAGTCGGCGACGCTCGCCGTCGACGCCAAGGCCAAGGCGCTCAAGGCCGCCGGCCGCCCCGTCATCGGGTTCGGCGCGGGCGAGCCCGACTTCCCCACGCCCGACTACGTCGTCGAGGCCGCGGTCGCTGCGTGCTCCGACCCCGCCATGCACCGCTACACCCCCGCGGCGGGCCTGCCGGCGCTCCGCGAGGCGATCGCCGCGAAGACGCTCCGGGACTCGGGCTACGAGGTGCAGCCGGGCCAGGTCCTCGTGACCAACGGCGGCAAGCAGGCGGTCTACCAGGCCTTCGCGACCCTCGTGGACCCGGGTGACGAGGTGCTGCTCCCCGCGCCGTACTGGACCACCTACCCGGAGGCGGTGCGCCTCGCGGGCGGCGTCCCGGTCGAGGTGTTCGCGGGCGCCGACCAGGGATACCTCGTCACGGTCGACCAGCTCGAGGCCGCACGCACCGAGCGCACGAAGGTGCTGCTCTTCTGCTCGCCCTCCAACCCGACCGGCGCGGTGTACTCGCCCGAGCAGACCGCGGAGATCGGCCGCTGGGCGCTCGAGCACGGCGTCTGGGTGATCACGGACGAGATCTACGAGCACCTCGTCTACGACGACACGGTGTTCACCCCCATCGTCCGGGCGGTGCCCGAGCTCGCCGACTCGACCGTCGTCCTCAACGGCGTCGCCAAGACCTACGCGATGACGGGCTGGCGCGTGGGCTGGCTGATCGGGCCGGCCGACGTCGTCAAGGCCGCCACGAACCTCCAGTCGCACCTGTCGTCGAACGTCGCGAACGTCTCGCAGCGCGCGGCGCTCGCGGCCGTCTCGGGCGACCTCGCGGCCGTCGCTCAGATGCGCGCCGCGTTCGACCGGCGGCGCCGGACGATGGTCGACATGCTCCGCACGATCGACGGCGTCGTGTGCCCCACGCCCCAGGGGGCCTTCTACGCGTACCCCAGCGTCGAGGGCGTGCTCGGCCGGACGATCCGGGGCCGCACGCCCACGACGTCGGCGGAGCTCGCGACGCTCATCCTCGAGGAGGCCGAGGTCGCCGTCGTGCCCGGTGAGGCGTTCGGGCCGAGCGGGTACGTCCGGCTCTCCTACGCGCTGGGCGACGACGACCTCGTCGAGGGCGTCGGCCGGATCCAGCGGCTGCTCGCCGAGGCGGAGTAGGACCGTCCTCGTGTCCACCGGTCGGTGGACACGAGGACCAGCCGGAGGACCCTCCCGCACGGCCTGCGCGAGGGCCAGGCTGGACCCATGACCAGCACACCGGGTGACGTCGCGGTCCACGTCCGCGACCTGCACAAGCGCTACGGCGACAAGCACGCCGTCGACGGGCTCGACCTCACGGTCGGCCGCGGCGAGGTGTTCGCCGTCCTCGGCCCCAACGGCGCGGGCAAGACGACGACCGTCGAGATCCTCGAGGGCTACCGCCACCGCGACTCCGGCGAGGTGCTGGTCCTCGGGGAGGACCCCCAGCACGCCGGGCTCGACTGGCGCACGCGCGTCGGCGTCGTGCTGCAGAGCGCGAACGACCAGGCCGAGCTCACCGTCCGCGAGCTCGTCCACCACTTCGCGCGCTACTACGCCGAGCCGCGCGACCCCGAGGAGCTCATCGCGGCCGTGGGGCTCGCGGACAAGGCGCGCACCCGGACCCGTCAGCTCTCGGGCGGTCAGCGCCGTCGCCTCGACGTCGCCCTGGGGATCGTGGGCCGGCCCGAGCTGCTGTTCCTCGACGAGCCGACCACCGGGTTCGACCCCGAGGCTCGGCGCGCGTTCTGGCAGCTCATCCTCGGCCTGCGCGACGAGGGCACGACGATCCTGCTGACGACGCACTACCTCGACGAGGCCGAGAACCTCGCGGACCGGTGCGCGGTCGTGCGGGACGGACGCGTCGTCGCGCTCGGCCGCCCCGCGGACCTCGGCGGACGCGACCTCGAGCACGCCGTCGTCCGGTGGGAGAGCCCCGAGGGCCCGCGCGAGGAGCGGACCGCCGCACCGACGGCCCTCGTCGCCGAGCTCGCCGCCCGTCACGGCGGCGAGGTCCCCGGCCTGCAGGTGCTGCGCCCCACGCTCGAGGACGTCTACCTGTCCCTCATCGGTGAGAAGGAGACCGTGCGATGACCGCCGCACCCGCACCCGCCGTCGCGGCCGCGCCGTCGACCACCCGCCGCGCGTCGACCGCGCGCCGTCCGTCGACGCTGCGCCTCGGCGCGAGCCGCACGGTCCTCGAGCTGCGCGAGTTCTTCCGCGAGCGCGACGCCGTCGTGTTCGTCTTCGCCTACCCGATCATCATGATGGCGATCTTCGCCACGGTGTTCTCGGGCGACATCGACCTGGGCCCCGGCGGCACGGTCGCGTTCGCGCAGTACTTCCTGCCCGGGATGGTCGCGACGGGCGTCCTGCTGTCGAGCTTCCAGAACGTCGCGACCGGGATCGCCGTCGAGCGCGACGAGGGCCGGCTCAAGCGCCTGCGCGGGACGCCCATGCCGCCGGCGGCGTACTTCCTCGGCAAGGTCGGCTCGGTGCTCGTGACGAGCCTGGTCCAGGTCGCGCTGCTGCTCGCGGTCGCGACGCTCGCGTTCGGCGTCGAGCTGCCCAGCACGACGGACCGGTGGCTCACGTTCGCGTGGGTCTTCGCCCTCGGCACGGCGTCGGGGACCGTGTGCGGCGTCGCGTTCTCGTCCGTGCCCCGCTCGGGCCGGTCCGCGAGCGCCGTGGTCACTCCCGTCGTGCTCGTCCTGCAGTTCGTCTCGGGCGTGTTCTTCCAGTACGACCAGCTGCCGTCGTGGATGCAGGACCTCGCGGCGCTCTTCCCCCTCAAGTGGATGGCGCAGGGCATGCGCTCGGTCTTCCTGCCGGACGAGGCCCTGGTCATGGAGCCGGCCGGCGACTGGCAGCACGCGGCGACCGCGGGCGTCCTGGTGGCGTACCTCGTCGTCGGGCTGGTGGTCGGGGCGCGCACGTTCCGGTGGCGGCGGCGCGATGACGGCTGAGGCCCCGCGGGCCGCGCACGAGCCGGGGGACGGGCTCCCCCGGCTCGTCGGCGCGGGCGCGGACGAGCGCGACGCCGACGCCGCCGAGTGCGGCGGTGCCGCAGCCGCCGTCGCCTCCGACCGGGCGGACGACCGCAGCGACTTCTGGGTGCGGTCCCTGCGCGGCTGGGACGTGGCCACGGTCGCGCTGGTGGTCATCGCGGGCGTGACGCTCGCGCTCGACGACGACCCCCGCCGGGACGTCGCCGTCGCGTGGGGTCTTCTCGCGCTGCTCCTCGTGGCGTACTGGACCCTCGGCCGGCGCGGCGCGCGGACCGGCGACACCCGCCTCACCGCGGCCTACCTCGCGGTCCTCGTGCCGCTGGTGTCCGGGGTCGTCCTGGTGACGCCCGCGGGCGCGCTCCTGCTTTTCGTGGCGTACAGCCACGTGTGGTTCTTCTCGTCGACGCGTCGCACGGGCATCGCGGTGACCGGCCTGCTGACGTGCGCCGTGTTCGGTGCGATGGCGGCGCACCACGGCTTCGACCGCGAGGTCCTCCCGAACGTCCTCGGCCAGGCGCTGGTGTCGGTGTCGTTCTCGCTGCTCCTCGGGCTCTGGCTGACCCAGATCGCCGAACGGGGCGAGGAGCGGGCCGAGCTGCTCGCGCGCCTCGAGGCCGCTCAGGACGAGCTCGCCGCGTCGCACCACGCGGCGGGCGTCCTCGCGGAGCGCGAGCGCATGGCCCGCGAGATCCACGACACCCTCGCGCAGGGCTTCACGAGCGTCATCATGCTGACGCAGACCGCGGCGGCCGACCTGCGTCGCGACGACGTCGCCGCGGCCGTCGCGCGCATCGGGCTCGCCGAGCGCACGGCGCGCGACAACCTCGCCGAGGCGCGTGCGCTCGTCGCGGCGCTCGCACCCGTCGACCTCGAGGGCACGACCCTCGTGGACGCCCTCGGCCGGCTCGCACGCCGGTTCTCCGCCGAGACCGGCGTGCGCGTCGACGTCGTCCTGCCACCCGGGCAGCCCACCGTGTCGCGCGAGGCGGAGGTCGTGCTGCTCCGCGCGGCGCAGGAGGCGCTGACCAACGTGCGCCGGCACGCCGACGCCCACCACGTGCAGCTCGTCCTGCGGGGCGCGACCGACGTCGGCGTGGTGCTCGAGGTGGTCGACGACGGGCGCGGCATCCCGCCCGCCGCCGTCGAGGGTTTCGGCCTGCGCGGGATGCGGGACCGCGTCGCGTCGGGCGGCGGCACGCTCGACGTGACGAGCCCGCCCGACGGCGGCACGCGCGTGCGCGTCCTGCTGCCCGTCGACGAGGGGAGGATGGACGCGTGACCGCGACAGGAGTGCGCCTCGTCGTCGTCGACGACCACCCGGTGGTGCGCGCGGGGATCGTCGGCCTGCTCGCGGGCGAGCCCGACCTCGACGTGGTCGGCGAGGCCGCCGACGGCGCCGCGGCGCTCGACGTCGTGGCGCGGACGGCACCCGACGTCGTCCTCATGGACCTGCGGATGCCCGTCGTCGACGGCGCCACCGCGACCGAGCGGATCCTCGCGGCGCACCCTCGCGTGCGCGTCGTCGTGCTCACGACCTACGAGACCGACGCCGACATCCTCCGGGCCGTCGAGGCCGGGGCGGCCGGGTACCTGCTCAAGGACACCCCACGTGACGAGCTCGTCGAGGGTGTGCGCGCCGCGGCGCGCGGCGAGACGGTCCTGGCGCCGTCCGTCGCGCGGCGCCTCGTCACGCAGGTCCGCAACGGCACCGAGCGGCTCACGGCGCGCGAGCTCGAGGTGCTCGCGGCCGTCGCCCGCGGCCGCAGCAACGCGCAGATCGGCTCCGACCTGTTCATCGCGGAGGCGACCGTCAAGACGCACCTGCTGCGGATCTTCGCCAAGCTCGGCGTCGACGACCGGACGCGCGCCGTCACGGTCGCGCTCGAGCGCGGGATCCTGCGGACGCCCTGAGCCGCGCCGCGGCGCACCGCGACCGGTGCGCCGTCGGCGCGGCGTCGTGCGTCGCGCCTGGCCGGCGCCCCTGACGTCCGAGTGGCGGTACCGCACGGGGGCGGCGCTGCCGGGGTTCTCATCGTGGTCTCATCGGGCGGCCCGATACTGGTCGCGTGCGACGCGCCCTGCCCCTCGCCCTGACCGGCGCCGTCGCGGCCGTCGTGGTCGCGGTGGGGGTCGCCGTGGCCGCGCCTCCGCCCGACGTCGACCTGGGTGACCCCGTCACGGTCGCGCCCACCGGGACGACGGCTCCGGTCGAGCCCACGCCGACGCCCTCCGGGGAGCCGGCGCCGACCACGACGCCCGCGAGCCCGGAGCCCGAGCCGTCGTCGGGACCGGCGTCGGAACCCGTGCCGCCCCCGCCGGTCGTCGTCGAGCCCGCCCCACCCGTCGAGCCCCCCGACGACCACGGCGGCGACCGTGACGACGACGGGGACGACGACGGGGACGACGACGGGGACGACGACGACGGCGGGGACGACGGCTCGGACGACGATGACGACGACTGAGCCGCGGACGAGCGGGGACGACCAGCCCACCGAGGTCATCCCGCTGCCCGACGACGAGGCCCGCACGCGACCGGCCGACCGCGCCGCCCGACGACCCACGTCCGTGCGGACCCGCATCCTCGCGGCGGTCGTCGCGCTCGCCGCCGTCGGGATGGCGGTCGCGGGCGGCACGGCCTTCCTGCTGCAGCGGGAGCGCGTCGACGAGCTCACCGACGACTCGCTGCGCCGTCGCATCGAGGAGTTCCGGACGCTCGCGACCGAGGGCGTCGACCCGGCCACCGGCGGGCCGTTCACGACGGCGGAGGACCTCATGCGGACCGCGATGCGGCGGTCCGCGCCGGCACCGGTCGAGGGCCTCATGGCGGTCGTCGACGGGCGGGTGGCGCTCGTCGAGCCCGACCCCGTCGCGGTCCGCCCGGAGGACGTGCCGCAGCTCGTCGCGGCAGGCGTCGCCGCGCAGGGCGACACCCGCGTGCGGCTCCGGACGGTCGTGACCGCCGACCGGTCGTACCGCTACGCGACCGTCCCCGTGGACGTCGAGGGCGACGCGTCGACGGGTGCGCTCGTCGTCGCCGTCGACCGCGAGACCGCGCACGCCGAGCTCGTCCGCACCTACCGGACGTTCGCGCTCGTCGGGCTCGCCGCGCTCGCGGTGCTCGCGGCGGTCGGCTGGCTCGTCGCCGGGCGGCTGCTCGCTCCGCTGCGTGCGCTGCGCGACACCGCGCAGCGCATCACCGACACCGACCTCTCCCAGCGGATCCCGGTGCACGGCGACGACGACATCTCCGAGCTCGCGCGCACGGTCAACTCCATGGTCGAGCGGCTCGAGCGGTCGTTCGCGTCCCAGCGCCAGCTGCTCGACGACGCGGGTCACGAGCTCCGCACGCCGGTGACGATCGTGCGCGGCCACCTCGAGGTCATGGACGTCGTCGACCCCGACGACGTGCAGCAGACGAGGCGGCTCGTGCTCGACGAGCTCGACCGGATGCAGCTGCTCGTGGACGACCTCGTCGTGCTGGCGACGGTCGAGCGTCCCGACTTCGTCGCGCCCGTCGCGACCGACGTCGGCGTCCTGACCGACGAGGTGCTCGACAAGGCGCGGCTCCTCGGCGACCACGCCTGGCGCGTCGAGGCACGCGCCGACGTCGTCGTGCCGCTCGACGAGCGCCGCGTGAGGCAGGCGTGGCTCCAGCTCGCCGCCAACGCGGCCAAGTTCGCGCCCGCCGGCTCCACGGTCCGGCTCGGCAGCAGGGTGATCGGCGACGAGGTCGAGCTGTGGGTCCGCGACGAGGGGCCGGGGATCCCGCCCGAGCACGCCGAGCGCGTGTTCGCCCGCTTTCAGCGCGGTGTGCAGGGCCGCGGCGTCGAGGGCTCGGGGCTGGGCCTGGCCATCGTCCGCGCGATCGCCCGCGCACACGGCGGCGACGCGTTCGTGGACCCGCACGTGACGGCGGGCGCGCGCGTCGTCGTCGCCCTCCCCCTCGGCACGCCGCCGCCTGACGAGACCCAGGAGGAGCTCCGGTGAGCCAGATCCTCATCGCCGAGGACGAGGAGCGCATCGCGTCGTTCGTCGCCAAGGGGCTGCGCGCGGCGGGCTACGCCCCGTTCGTCGTCGGCACCGGCCGCGAGGCCCACGACCTCGCCCAGACCGGCGACTTCGACCTGCTCGTGCTCGACCTCGGCCTGCCCGACCAGGACGGCTTCACCGTCCTGCGCCGCCTCCGGGACGCGCGGAACACGATCCCGGTGATCATCCTGACCGCCCGGACCTCGGTGACCGACACGGTCGCGGGGCTCGAGGGCGGCGCCGACGACTACATGGCCAAGCCGTTCCGGTTCGAGGAGCTGCTCGCGCGGATCCGGCTGCGGCTGCGTGCCGACGGCGCGGCGGCGGGCGAGCCGGTGCTCGCGCACGGCGACCTCGCGCTCGACCTGCGGACACGCCGAGTGCGGGTCGACGGCCGGGACGTCGACCTGTCCGCGCGCGAGTTCGGCCTCGCGGAGGCCTTCCTGCGGAACCCCGGCCAGGTGCTGAGCCGCGAGCAGCTGCTGTCGCGCGTCTGGGGCTACGACTTCGACCCCGGCTCGAACGTCGTCGACGTCTACGTGCGCTACCTGCGACGCAAGATCGGCGCGGACCGCGTCGAGACGGTCCGCGGCATGGGCTACCGACTCGTGTGAGCCGCGCCCGCGCCCCCGCCCTTGTGGCGCGACCGCGCACGGACGAGCGGGCGGCTCCGGGGAGCCGCCCGCTCGCGTCCTGCCGAGGGGGTGCGGCAGGTCGGTGCGCCCGGGTGACCGGGCGGGTCCTCAGGCCGAGGGCGCCGACGGCGCGCTGGCCGGCGACGGCGGCGTGGCGGGCGACGGAGCCGAGACGGGGCTCGCCGGCGTCACGGGCGACGGCGCGCTGGGCGGCGTCACGGGCGAGGGTGCCGACACCGGCGTCGGCGGCGTGACCGGCGACGGGGCCGAGGCCGGGCTCAGCGCGGTGACCGGCGACGGCGCCGACGCTGGGGTCGGGGGCGTCGTGGGCGACGGTGCGGACGCCGCGCTCGCGGTCGTCGGTGCCGTGGGTGCCGTGGGCGGGGTCATGGGCGTCATCGCGCTCGACGCCGTCACGGACGTGACGCCCGAGCCGGGTGTGAGCTGCGTCGGGCTCACCGACGGCGCGACGGTCGTGCCGACGGCGGGCTCGCGCGTGGCGGACGGCATCGGCGACGGCTGGTCGTCGTCGGCCGTGCGGGTCGTGACGCGCTCACCCGCGTCCTCGGGCGAGGGGCTCGACAGCGGGCCGGCGCCGAGCGCGGCGGTCGCGCCCACCCCCAACGCGCCCAGTGCCCCGGTGACGACAGCGACGGTCCGTGCGTTCATGGGTGTCCTCCTCGTTCGGGGGCCGTTGCCGGCCCGACGTCCCCAGCCTCGGCGGGCGTCATGAGACGCCGCGGACCGGGAGGTGAGAGCTCTCTCAGATCCGCGGCCGCCTGGACCCACGCCTCGACGAGCGCGACCCGCGCGGTGGCGTCCCCGGTCCGCTCGTCGTCCTCGCGCCACCCCGCGACGAGCGAGAGCACCACGCCCGCGACCCGCGCACGCAGCGCGACGGGGTCGACGGCCGCGTCGGCCGCGGCGAGCCAGCGCGCGAGCGTCGCCGGCACGTGGTGGTGCACCTCGGGCGCGAGCACGGGCAGGACCGCGAGGTGTCCCAGCAGGCACGCGAGGTCGTCGACCCGGTGACCGGGGCCGGCGGAGTCGACGTCGAGGAGCCCGACCACCGCGCGGCCCGTCGGGTCGAGCAGGAGGTTGGCGTCGTGCAGGTCGCCGTGCGTCGGCACGACGGGTCCCGGGTCGGACCGCCCGACGAGCGACGCGACCTCGTGCCCGAGCAGTCGGAGCTCGTGGGCCCGGTCGGGGAGGGCGGCGGCCGCGGCCTCGGCGTAGCGCTGCGCGTGCTCCGCCCACGCCCGACGGCGCGGCAGCCCGAGCAGCCCGTCGGGGAACCGGTCGAGCAGGTCCACGACGACCCGCGGGTCGAGGTGCGCCGCACCGTCGGCCGCGAGCACGTCCGTGAGGCGCGTCCCGCGGAGCTCGCCGAGGACGAGCACACCGTCGCCCGCGTCCCGCACGGGCGCGACCGGGAGCCCCGCCTCGAGCAGGAGCGCGTGCCGACGCACGAGGTCGGGCGCCGTCCGGGGCCGGACGACCTTGAGGTACCTCGTCGTCGTGCCGGTCGTCGTGCCGGTCGTCGTCCGCAGCACGGCGCGGCGCAGCGGCCGGTAGGTGACGAGCTCGAGCGTCGGCTGCGGCGCGTCCGGCGCGGGCGTCGCGGACCCGGGTCCGTCGGCCCCGGGCGGCGTCGCGACCGCGACCGCCGACGCGGCGTCGCTCACGCGCGCGAGGCCGGGCAGGACCGGGTCAGCGGGGTGACGCCACACCGTGACCGGACGACCGTCCAGCGTCGCCGTGGTGCTGCCCGGCGTGCCCGCGGGGACCGCGGCGGTCGTGCCGAGGAGGTACTCGTCGCCGCGGCTGCGCACCGTGGCCGCCGACCCTGGCCCCGACGCCGGCTCCGGCTCCGGCTCCGGCTCCGCACCCTGCCAGGACAGCGTCCACCCGACGGTCACCCCGACCCCGGGGCGGTGGTGCACCAGGTGCACGGCCCACGCCGTGAGGCGGACGCCCTCGGCCGCGAGCACCGCCGCCAGCAGGTCACCCGCCGCGGAGCCCGTGAGCAGCGCGAGGTCGGACCGCTCGAGGTCGGCCGACACGGCAGGGGCGAGCACACGGGCGGGCACAGGGGCGAGCAGAGGCGTGGGCGAAGGCGTGGGCACAGGCGTGGGCACGGGCACTGGCACGGGGTCCGGCACGGGGGCCGGCACGGGGGCGTCCAGGGGCACGTCACGAGACCACCACGCGCGCACGGCGGCCGGGGTGAGAGTCGGATGAGAGGACTCTCATCCGACCCTGGCCCGGCGGTGCGTGCGCCGGGTCGTCCGAGGCGGCACGCGGGGGCGGCTGGCAGACTGCGGGCGTGCGCGACCTGGCCCGGCTCCCGAAGGCGCACCTCCACCTGCACTTCACGGGGTCGATGCGCCCCTCGACGCTCGCCGAGCTCGCCGCCGCCCACGGGATGCGCCTGCCCCACGCCCTCCAGCACGGCGACCCGCTGCGCGCGCCGTCCGACGAGCGGGGCTGGTTCCGCTTCCAGCGCCTGTACGACGCCGCGCGGGCGTGCGTGCGGTCCGAGGCGGACATGCGGCGCCTCGTCGCGGAGGCCGCCGAGGACGACGCCGTCGAGGGATCGGGACGGCTCGAGATCCAGGTCGACCCGACGTCGTACGCACCGTTCGTCGGCGGGCTCACGCCCGCGCTCGAGATCGTCCTCGACGAGGCGCGGGCCGCGTCGCGGCGGACGGGGGTCGAGGTGGGCGTCGTCGTCGCGGCGTCGCGGACACGGCACCCGCTCGACGCACGGACCCTCGCCCGGCTCGCGGTCCGGTACGCGGGCGACGGCCCCGGCGAGGTCGTCGGCTTCGGGCTGAGCAACGACGAGCGACGCGGGGACACGCCCGACTTCGCACCCGCCTTCCGGATCGCGGCCGGGGCCGGGCTGGCGCTCGTCCCGCACGGCGGCGAGCTGCTCGGCCCTGACCACGTGCGCGAGGTCGTCGACCACCTGCACCCGGACCGGCTCGGCCACGGCGTGCGCACGGCCGAGGACCCGCGCGTCCTGGGCGACCTCGTGCGCCGGGGCGTCGCGTTCGAGGTGTGCCCCGCGTCGAACGTCTCGCTCGGCGTGTACGCCGAGCACGGCCACGTGCCGCTGCGCACGCTCGCCGAGGCGGGCGCGACGGTCGCGCTCGGCGCGGACGACCCGCTGCTGTTCCGGTCGCGGCTCGTCGCGCAGTACGAGACGGCGCGCACGGTGCACGGGTTCGACGACGCCGCGCTCGCCGAGCTCGCGCGCGGGTCGGTCCGGGCGTCCCGCGCGTCGGAGGCCACGCGGCGACGGATGCTCGCGGGCATCGACGCGTGGCTCGCGGAACGGCCCGCGCCGGCCGTTGACGCGACGCCCTGACACCTGTCAATGTATCAATGTCTTAGTCCATTGATGCAGGAGGACCCGTGTCCGGATCGCTGGTCGTCGTCGTCCTCCCGTTGCTCGCCCTGCTCGTCCTGGGCGTCGCCACGATCGTCCTCGCCGTCGGCCTGGCCCGCCGTCCCGCGCCCGCGCCGTCGCAGGCGGCCGAGGTCGCGCGACGCCACGGCCGCAACGTCCACGTGGCTGCGTGGCTCGCGGCGCTCCTCGTCCCGCAGGTCGTGGCGTCCGCCGCACCGGTCGCGTTCCACGCCGCCCCGGGCAGCTACCCGCTGCTGGGCGGGGTCCTCGTCGGGCTCGCACCCGCCGTCGCCGGCAGCGCGTTCCTCACGGCGCACCTCGTCGGCGAGCGGACCTGGCCGCGTCCGACCGGGACGGTCCGACGGGCGGCGCTGGGGCACCGCCGGGTCGTCGACGTGGTGCCGCGCCCGCTGCTGCGGGTCACGGCCGCGTGGACGGTCGGCCTCGTCCTCGTCCTCGTCGCCGCGGGCCTCACGGCCGCCGACGACGGGCGCTCCGTCGTGCGCACGGTCGGGTCGTCGACGTGGGGCGCGAGCCCGTACCCCGGGTGGTTCTACGGCGTCCCCCTGCTCGTCGCCACCGCGGTGGTCGTCGTCCTCACGGCGATCACGCTCCGGGTCGTGACGCAGCGGCCCGCCGTCGTCGACGCGGACCCGACCTACGACGCCGCGTCACGGCGCCTCTCGGGCCACCGCGTCCTGCGCGGCACGCAGCTCGTCCTCGCCCTCACGCTCGCGGGCGTGCTCTTCTTCGCGGGGAACGCGCTGCGCGGGGTCGAGCTCGTCGGGCTCGGAGCGGGTACCGCGATCGCGGGCGTGCTGGTCGCGCTCACCGGCGCGGCCCTCGCGCTCGTCCCGGCGGCCCCGCCCGTGGCGACGACCCCCGCGTGGCAGGCCGCCCCGGGGCCGGCGCGGGTCGGGCCGTGACGCTCGCGGTCGAGGTCCGTCTCGACTCGGGCGTCCCGCCCTACGAGCAGGTGCGCCTCCAGGTCCGCGCGCACGTCGCGGCGGGCCGGCTGCGCGCGGGTGACCGGCTGCCGACGATCCGCGCGCTGGCCGCCGACCTCGGCGTCGCGACGGGGACCGTCGCCCGCGCGTACCGCGAGCTCGAGTCCGACGGCGTCGTCGTCACCCGGCGGCGGACCGGCACCGTCGTCGCCGAGGGCACGCCGCGCGAGGACGCCGCCGTCCGGGCCGCGGCCGAGCGCCTCGTGTCCGTCGCGCGCGCGGCCGGCCTGCCCGACGACGCGGTCCTGGAGGCCGTGCGGGGCGCGCTGCTGGTCGAGCGCGCCTGAGCCGCGTCCCGAGCCCCGCCCGCCTCGCCGGCCCGGCCGTCGCGTCAGAGGGTCGCGCCCACGACGACCGGCTCGGGCTCGAGCTCGATGCCGAAGCGGTCGCGCACGCCGTCGCGCACGGTGCGCGCGAGCGCGAGGAGCTCGGCCGTGGAGCCACCGCCACGGTGCGTGAGCGCGAGGGAGTGCTTGGTGGACAGGCCGACGGCCCCCGGCAGCCCGTAGCCCTTGCCGAAGCCCGCGTGCTCGATGAGCCAGGCGGCGCTCGTCTTGACGAGCGACTCGTCGACGACGCCGAGGCTCGGCCCGGTCGTCCGCTCGGGCCGTGCCGAGCGCACCGCGAAGCGCGGCGCACCCTCGGGCAGGCGGTCCGCGACCCCGACCGGGACCACCGGGTTCGTGAAGAACGAGCCGGCGCTCCACGTGTCGGGGTCCGCGTCGTCGAGCACCATGCCCTTGCCCCGCCGCAGGTCGAGCACGGTGTCGCGCACGTCCGCCAGCGGCGCGCGCTCCCCCACCGCGACGCCCAGCCGCCGCGCGAGCTCGGCGTACGCGACCGGCGCCGAGAGGGTGCCGAGCCGCAGCTGGAAGCCCACGTCGAGCACGACGTACCGCGGCGTCGGGGCCCAGCCCGACCACGAGCCGTCGTCGGCCCGCAGGGAGCGCTTGAGCGCCGACGTCCGGTAGCCGAGGCCGAGGTCGGTCAGCGCGAGCGTGCGCACACGCGACCGCTCGCGGTCCCACACCCGCACGGTCGAGACGACGCCGGCGACGTCCTGCCCGTACGCGCCGACATTCTGGACGGGCGTCGCACCCGTCGAGCCCGGGATGCCGGCGAGCGCCTCGACGCCGACCCAGCCCTCCGCGACGGCACGGTCCACGACGTCGACCCACGGCGTCCCGGCAGGGACGGAGATGCTCGCCCCCCCGCACGAGTCGGCGGCGTCGACCTCGATGCCCGTCCGGACGTCGCGCACCACGACGCCCGGGAAGCCCTCGTCGGGGACGACGACGTTCGACCCGCCACCGAGCACGAGGACGGGCTCGTGCGCCTCGTCGGCGAGCCGGACCGTCTCGGCGAGCTCCTCGGCGGACGTCGTCTCGACGTAGCGCGCGGCCGGACCCCCGAGGCGCAGCGTCGTGAGGTCGGCGAGCAGCCGGCCGCGCGTCGGGGCGGGGCGCCCTGCGGTGCGGAACTCGGCCGGGACGTCGGTGCGCGAGGTGGTCACCGACCCAGGCTAGTTCGCCGCCCCCGCACGGGCAGAGGCTGCCCCGTCGTCCTCGGCGGCCGGCATCGCGTCGGGCTCGTCGCGCCCGTCACCGCCCGGCGCCGTCGGCCCGACGGGCGGGCGGGCCGCCTGCACCACGAGCAGGCCGATGAGCACCGGGACGCCGACGGCGAGCAGCGCGTGCCGGTAGCCCACGTGCTCCGCGAGCAGGCCCAGCAGCGGCGGTCCGGCGAGGAACGCGGTGTAGCCGATGGTCGCGACGACGGCGAGGCGCGGCGCGGCACGACGCGGGTCGTCCGACGCCGCGCTCATGCCGACCGGGAACCCGAGCGCGGCGCCGAGGCCCCACGCGACGACGCCCACGAGCGCGAGCGGGAGCCACGGGACGAGGCCGAAGACGAGCAGCCCGACGAGCGACAGCGCGGCCGACGCGCGCAGCACCGCGACGCGGCCGAAGCGGTCGAGCAGCGGCGTGCCGAGCAGGCGCATGCCGGTCATCGCGGTGACGAAGACGGCGAAGCCCAGGGCGCCGACCGCGTCGTTCGCGCCGAAGCCGTCGACGACGGCGAGGCTGACCCAGTCGTTGGCCGCACCCTCGGTCAGGGCCGCGGCGAGGACGACGAGCCCGACCAGGAGCGTCCGCGGCTCGAGCCAGGCGTTGAACCGGCGGGTCGGCCCGTCGGCCGTGGGCTCCTCGTGCGCGTCGTGCGTGCCCTCGGGGAGGAATGCGCGCGTCGCGACGAGCAGCGCGACGGTGCTCAGCGAGAGCGCGACGGCGAGGTGGGCGATGACCGGCGCGTCGAGCCACGCGGCGAGCGCCCCCGCGGCGGCGCCGGCCATGGTGCCGAACGAGAAGCCGGCGTGGAAGCGCGGCATGATCGCGCGCCCGAGGCGCTGCTCCACGGCCGCGCCCTCGAGGTTCATCGCCGCGTCGCCGACACCCATGCCGACGCCGAAGAGGACGAGGCCCACGCCCGCGAGCGGGACCGAGCCCAGCAGCACGGCGGTCGCGGCGACGACGAGGCCGCCCACGTGCAGGAGTGCGAAGCCGACGACCGTGCGACGCGCGCCGAGTCGCTGGACGACCATGCCGGACAGCGGCAGGGCCGTCACCGAGCCGAGGCTGCCGACGAGCAGGAGCAGACCGAGCCTGTCCGGGCTGAGCTCGAGCGCGTCCCGCACGGCAGGCAGGCGCGCGGCCCAGCTCGCGAAGTTGAAGCCCGTGACGAAGAAGACGACGAGCACGGCGACGATCGCGCGACGGACGAGACGCGCCTCGGCCTCGGCCGCTGCGGACGGGACGGTGGCGCTCACCGCACGACCTCCTCGAGAAGGGGCCCGCGCGGGGCCGGGACTGCGGACGGCACGGTGGGCGGTGCGGCCGACGCCTCGCGGGTGGCCGACGTCGCCGCGGGCGCCCCGGGGGCGGTGTCGACCGCGAGGACGAGCGTGTCGTCGTCGGCGGGCGGGACCGCCACGGCGGACGCGGCGGTGCGGGCGTCGGCAGGGGCCGCGACCGAGCGGGCCAGCACGACGCTCACGGCGAGCCCGACGGCGACGAGGAGCAGCGCGTGGCGCGCGCCCACGACGCCGGCCGCGAGGCCGAGCAGCGGCGGGGCGGCGATCGACGAGACCGACGCGAAGGCCGACACGACCGCGACCCGGCTGGCGGCCCGCAACGGCTCGTGGGACACGGCCGCCATGCCGATCGGGACGACGAGCCCCGCGCCGAGGCCCCAGCCCACGACGCCGACCACGGCCAGCGGCAGGGACGGCGCAAGGCCGAAGAGCAGCAGCCCGCCGAACGCGACCGACCCCGACGCGGCGAGGACGGTGACGCGACCGAACCGGTCGATCGCCCACGTCCCGGCGAGCCGGGCGACCATCATCGAGCCCGTGAAGACGCCGTAGACGACCGCCGCGACGGCCTCGGTCTGCCGGAACCCGTCGACGACCGCGATCGCGAGCCAGTTGTTCGCGGAGCCCTCCGAGAGCGCCGCGGTGAGCACGATGACGCCGACGACGAGCGTCCGGCGCTCGCGCCACGCGCCGAGCGCGCTGCGCATCCCGCGGGCCGCCGGCGGTGCGTCGGCCGCGCGCGGCGGGACGGGCAGCACGGCCGCCGGGATCGACGCGAGGCGCCACGCGAGCGAGATCAGGCCGATGCCGCCGAACTGCGCGAGCAGCGGCACGTCGAGGAACGCCGCGCCCGCGCCGAGCAGCGACCCGCTCACCGCACCCACCGAGAACGCCGCGTGGAACTGCGGGACCACCGTGCGCCCCATCGCGCGCTCGACGACGACCGTCTCGACGTTCATCGGGACGTTGCCGAGCGCGAAGGACGCCGACATCACGAACACGCCGACGACGAGCACCTCGACGCGCCCCAGGGCCGGGCCGAGGCCCAGCAGCACGGTCGCGACGGAGAACATGACCGCGGCCGTGGTGAGCGTGCGCCGGCTGCCGTACCGCGTGACGACGCCGCCTGCGACGAGCACCGTGAGGAGCGAGCCGACGGCGCCGAGCAGGAGGACGACGCCGAGCCCGGCCTCGCTGAGGTCGAGCGCCGAGCGGACCGAGGGCATGCGCGCGAGCCAGCTCGAGACGGTCACGCCGAGGAGCAGGTAGAGGCCGAGGAGCTGGCGGTGCGCGCGGGTGACGTGGGGCGCGACGGGCGGGGTGGTGCGGCCGCGAGGTGCGGCGGCGGGGCGGGGCATGACGGTCCTGGTCTCGTGTGCGGGGTGGATGGGGCGTGCGCGGCGGGTCGCGAGGGCCGTGGCGCTCTCGAAACGATTCGACGGCCCATCGGCGAGTCTCCCGCTAGGCTGAGCCACCGTCAATCCGTTTCCGGCCACGAGCAGGTGAGATGGGGCACAGCCGCACCACCCTGGCCGACGTGGCCGCTGCCGCAGGCGTCTCGGTCTCGACGGCGTCGCTCGCCTTCTCGGGCTCCGGGCCGATCGCCGACGACACCCGCGCGCGGGTTCTCGCGGCTGCCGCGGAGCTCGGCTACTCGGGACCCAACCCGCTCGGCCGCTCGCTGCGCAGCGGACGCTCGGGGATCGCGGGCGTCGTCATCGGCGACCAGCTCCGCCGCAGCTTCCGCGACCCCGTCTCGGTCCAGGTGCTCGACGGCCTGGTGAGCACGCTCGGGCGCCAGGGGCTCGGCGTGCTGCTCGTCGCGTCCGAGGCCCAGGTCGACGACGAGGACGCGATCGTCCCGTCGCCCCTGCTCGAGAGCGCGGCGATGGACGCGGCCGTCGTCATCTGGGGCGCCCACCGGGACGACCCGTCGCTCGCGGTCCTGCAGCGCCGCGGCGTGCCCGTCGTCGTCGGAGAGGGGCCGTCGTCGGTCGACGCACCCGTCGTCGGGATCGACGACCGGGGCGGCTCGGCCGCGCTCGGCCGTCACCTGCTGGACCTCGGCCACCGCCGGGTCGCGACCGTGACGCTGCCGTTCGACCGGCGGCGACGCTGCGGGCCGGTCGACGCGGCGCGCATGGAGCAGCTCGACTGGACGCCGACGCGGCACCGGCTCGCGGGGCTGCGCGACGCGGGGATCGACCCGGTCGCGGTCGTCGAGGCCGACGCGTCGCTGGTCGAGGCGGGGCAGGCCGCGGGGCGCCTCGCGCTCGACGTGGCCGACCCGCCGACCGCCGTCGTCGCACAGTCGGACCTCCTGGCCGCGGGCGTCCTCATCGCGGCGCGCGACCTCGGCCTGCGCGTTCCCGACGACGTCTCCGTCGCGGGCTTCGACGGCCTCGACCTTCCCTGGCTCGCGCCGGACGTGCTCACGACCGTCGCGCAGCCGCTCGCGGCCAAGGGCGAGGCGATGGGTCAGATGGTCCTCGAGCTGCTGGCCGGTGGGACCCCCGCGAGCGTCACGCTCGACGTCGAGCTGCGTCCGGGCACGACGACGGGGCCGCCGCGCGGCTGAGGGCGCGGGGCGCCCGAGGGCGACGGGACGTCAGAGGCGGACGAGCGCCTGCGCCTTGCCGAGCACACGGGCGCCCTCGACCGTGACCGTCAGGTCGACGCGCACGGTCCCGCCGTCCGGGTCGACCGCGCCGACCGTCCCGGTGACCTCGAGCACGGCGACGCCCTGCTCGGGCACGGGCACGGGTCGCGTGAAGCGGACCCCGTAGTCGACGACGGCCCCCGGGTCGCCGGCCCAGTCCTCGACGAGGGTCACGGCCGCGCCCATCGTCAGCATGCCGTGCGCGATCACGCCGGGGAGCCCGACCTCGCGCGCGAACCGCTCGTCCCAGTGGATGGGGTTGCGGTCACCCGACGCCCCGGCGTAGCGCACGAGGGCGGCGCGGTCGAGCTCGACCGTCCGCGTGCCCACGACGGCGCCGACCTCGACGTCGTCCAGGACGGGGCGCGTCATGCGTCCTCCCCGCGGACCGCGAGCGTCGACATGACGCTCGCCACCGGCGTGCCGTCGACGCCCGACACCTCGCACCGTGTCGTGACCATGGCGATCCCCGCCCGCTCGGTGATCGAGTCGACGTGCAGCACGGTCACGAGCTCGTCACCCGCGTGGACCGGGCGGTGGTGCGTGAAGCGCTCGTCGGCGTGGACGACACGCGAGAAGTCGATGCCCGCCTCGGCGTCCTGGACCAGCTGGGCCTCAGCCCGCTGGGCGACGACGACGAGGAACGTCGGCGGCGCGACGACGTCCGGGTGCCCGAGGGCGCGGGCCGCCTCGACGTCGTGGTGGGCCGGGTGGGTCGCGCCGACGGCGAGGGCGAACTCCCGGACGTGCTCACGGCCGACCGCGTACGGCTCCGTCGGAGCATAGGAACGACCCGCGTAGGCGGTGTTCACAGCCATCGCGGGTCGGTCCTGGGTGCTCGAGCGGACGCGCTCAGCGGGTCTCGCGGTGGACGGTGTGGCGACCGTCGCGCGGGCAGAACTTCTTCATTTCCAGACGGTCCGGGTCGTTGCGCCGGTTCTTCTTGGTGATGTAGTTCCGCTCCTTGCACTCGGTGCACGCGAGCGTGATCTTCGGACGGACGTCCTGGGACTTGCTGGCCACGGTCTTGCCACCTCTCGCGCCGTCGACTGCAGCGCCTCTGTCTGTCGGCGCGCACCACCGGGACCGGCGCGCGCGTTGATCTGCCACTGGGTGGTAGCGGGGGCGGGGATCGAACCCGCGACCTCACGATTATGAGTCGTGCGCTCTGACCTACTGAGCTACCCCGCCCCTATCGGCACCGAAGGTCGCCCGACGGTCATCGACCGTCCGGCGACCCGGCACCAACAGAGCCCCGAAAGGGAATCGAACCCTTGACCTTCTCCTTACCATGGAGACGCTCTGCCGACTGAGCTATCGGGGCAGCGCGTGCCAGGGTACACGGCGTGGAGGCGTGCCGCGAAATCGGGGCCGAGGCACCGCGCCGCGAACCCCACGACCCGCTGCCGGCCGCGGGAGCCGCCCCGCCGCATGCCCCGTCCCGGCCCCGCTGCCGGCCCTCTCCCGGCGTCAGCCGGGCGGGAGGACGCCCAGCACCATGCCGCCGTCGACGGCGAGCTCCGCTCCCGTGACGAAGGCCGCCTCGTCCGAGACGAGGTACGCGACCGCCGCCGCGATCTCCTCGGGCTCGCCGATGCGCGGGACCGCGTAGGCAGCGAACATCGACTCGTCGGCGCCGGCCGCCATCGGCGTCCGGACACCGCCCGGGTGGATCGAGTTGACGCGGATCCCGTCGTGCCCGAGGTCCAGGGCGGCGCACTTCGTCAGCCCCCGCACGCCCCACTTGCTCGACGAGTACGCCGACAGGCCCGGCATGGGGACGAGGCCGGCCGCCGAGGAGATGTTGACGATCGCGCCGCCGCCCGCGGACCGCATGTCCGGCACGACCGCCTGGATCCCGAGGTAGGGGCCGACGAGGTTGACGTCGTAGACCCGACGGATGTCCGCCTCGGGCGTCGAGTCGACAGGCCCCTGCACGAGGATCCCTGCGTTGTTGACGAGGATGGTCACCGGGCCGAACTCGTGCGCCGCCTCGACGGCACCGGCCCAGCTCTCGGCCGAGGTGACGTCGAGCGTGACGAACCGCACACGCGCACCGGTCGCGGCGACCTCGTCCGCGAGCGCCCTGCCCTCGGCCTCGAGGACGTCACCCGCGACGACGGCCGCCCCGTCGGCGGCGAGGCGACGCACGTGCGCCGCTCCCATCCCGCGAGCGCCGCCGGTCACGATCGCGACCCTGCCGTCCAGACGAGCCATGACGACCTCCAGCCCGCCGGCGCGTCGCGCCGGCTCCCGACCCGCGGGCCGTGGCTCGGACCGCGGTCCTGGTCCCACGGTCGTCCGGTCGCCGTCACCCTGACAGGGCCCAACGTCCCGGCGCCGCGACGGGCAGCGTCCCGTCCCTGCCGGAGATGCAGGACGCCCCGCCCTGGAGGACCAGGGCGGGGCGTGACTCGCGGTGGCAGGTGAGGGATTCGAACCCCCGTAGCATGACGCGGCTGATTTACAGTCAGCTCCCTTTGGCCGCTCGGGCAACCTGCCGTGCACCGCACCGGGACGACCGTTCGAGACGTACGAGCGTTCGGACGAGCCCGGCTGCGGATGGAAGGATAGCAACTCCGGGAGGCGCTCCCGAACACGCCCGGTCCGCGCCCCCGCACACGACCACGCAGGAGGACAGCATGGCTTCGGAGTCGTCGTTCGACGTCGTCAGCAAGGTCGACCGCCAGGAGGTCGACAACGCGCTCAACCAGGCCGCGAAGGAGATCTCCCAGCGCTACGACTTCAAGAACGTCGGCGCGTCGATCGCGTGGAGCGGCGAGAAGATCGTCATGACCGCGAACTCCGAGGAGCGCGTCAAGGCGGTCCTCGACGTGTTCGAGACCAAGCTCATCAAGCGCGGCATCTCGCTCAAGTCGCTCGATGCGGGCGAGCCCAAGGCGTCCGGCAAGGAGTACCGGCTCGAGGCCGCGGTCAAGGAGGGGATCGCGACGGACGAGGCGAAGAAGATCTCCAAGCTGATCCGCGACGAGGGCCCCAAGGGCGTCAAGGCCCAGATCCAGGGCGACGAGCTCCGGGTGTCGGCGAAGAGCCGCGACGACCTCCAGGCCGTGATCGCGATGCTCAAGGGCGCCGACCTCGACGTCGCGCTCCAGTTCGTCAACTACCGCTGAGCCCCGGCGGCCGGGCGGCCCGCGCAGGGCCGCTCGGGGCCGCTCGTGGCCGCGCTGGGCCGGCCAGGGCCGCGCAGGCCCGTCAGGGCCGTTCAGTGCCGGTCAGTACCGCGTGATGCCGCCCTGCTCGCCCGCCATCGCCCGCAGGCGCGCGACCCGCTCCGCCATCGGCGGGTGGGTCGCGAACATCGCCGCCATGCCACCCCCGCGGAAGGGGTTGGCGATCATCAGGTGCGACACGTCGACGAGGTCCCGGTTCGCGGGCAGGGGCGAGCGCCGGGTCCCCCGCTCGAGCTTCTCGAGCGCCGACGCGAGCGCGAGCGGGTCGCCCGTGAGCCGCGCGCCGTCCTCGTCCGCGTCGTACTCGCGCGTCCGGCTGATCGCGAGCTGGATGAGCATCGCCGCGAACGGCGCGAGCAGCGCCATCGCGAGCACCGCGAGCGGGTTGCCGCCGCCGCGCTCCCGGTCGCCACCGCCGAAGATCATCATCATCTGCGCGACCGACGTGATGACGCCGGCCAGCGCGGCGGCGACCGACGACGTGAGGATGTCCCGGTTGTAGACGTGCATGAGCTCGTGCCCGAGCACGCCGCGCAGCTCGCGCTCGTCGAGCGTCATGAGGATGCCCGTCGTGCAGCACACGGCGGCGTTGCGCGGGTTGCGCCCCGTCGCGAACGCGTTGGGCGCCATGGTCGGCGAGACGTAGAGGCGCGGCATGGGCTGACGTGCCTGCGTCGAGAGCTCGCGCACGATCCGGTACATCGCGGGCTGCTCGAGCTCGCTCACGGGACGCGCGCGCATCGCGCGGATCGCGATCTTGTCGGAGTTCCAGTACGAGTACGCGGTCCCGAGGACGCCGAGCGCCGCGAAGAGCCACAGCCAGCGACCCTCGCCGACGAGACCGCCGATCACCAGCAGCACGAGCCACAGCACGCCGAAGAGCGCTGCGGTCTTGACCCCGTTCAGGTGCCTGCGTCCCACCAGGTCCTCCTCCTGTCCACCGTGCGCCGACGCCGCCTGCGCCATCCTGACCTGCACCGGCGTGCCCGCGCCCACCCGGAGAACGGTCGACGTGGGGACGTCGTTCCCGCCGACGTGGCCACGACGCCCCTCGGGCGCCGGGCGCGCGAGGAGCCCCCACCCGGACGGGTGAGGGCTCCTCGCCGCTGCTCGGGGCGGGCAGGTGACCGGCAGGCGGACGACCTGCTTCCTGTCAGGCCTCGCCGCGGATGATCGCGAGCATCTCCTCGCGCGGGACGACCTTGATCCGCTCGCGCCCGTGCGGGCGCCCGAGCTCCTGCTCCCACGCGTCGAGGACCATCCAGCCCGTCCACTCGACGTGCCCGACGCCCTTGGCCGTGAGGAAGTCCGTGACCGCACCCGGGTCGCGCTCGGGCGCACGCTCGAGGGTGTCGACGTCGGAGACGAGGTGCTTGATCGTCTCGGTCGCGTCGGACTTGGTGTGACCGATGAGGCCCACGGGGCCGCGCTTGATCCAGCCCGTCGTGTACACGCCCGGCACGGGCTCGCCGTCGGGCTGCACGACGCGGCCCTCACGGTTGCTGATCACTCCCGCCGCGGCGTCGAACGGGATCCCCGGCAGCGGCGACCCGAAGTAGCCGACCGCGCGGTACACGGCCTGGACCGGCCACTCGTGCATCTCGCCCGAGCCGGCGACCGTCCCGTCCCCGGTGAGCACGGTGCGCTCGGTGCGCAGGCCCGTGACGCGGTCCTCGCCGAGCACCGCGACCGGCCGGTGCAGGAAGTGCAGGTGGATCCGACGGCTCGCGGTGAGCTCCTCGGGCTCGCGGAGCGTCCAGTCCGTGAGGGTCTTGACGACCTGCTTGGTCTGGTTCGAGGAGTGGATCGCCGCCATCGAGCCCTCGTCGAACTCGAAGTCCTCGGGGTAGACGACCACGTCGACGTCGGGCACGTGCCCGAGCTCGCGCAGCTCGAGCGGGCTGAACTTGACCTGGGCCGGACCGCGCCGTGCGAAGACGTGCACGTCCGTGACGGGGCTCGTCAGGAGGCCCTGGTAGACGTTCTCGGGCACCTCGGTGCTGAGCAGGTCCTTCGGGTGCTTGGCGAGGATCCGCGCGACGTCGAGCGCGACGTTGCCCGCGCCGACCACCGCGATCTGCTCGGCCTCGAGCGGCCACGTCCGCGGCACGTCCGGGTGGCCGTCGTACCAGGACACGAAGTCGGCCGCGCCGTACGACCCCGGCAGCTCGATGCCCGGGATGCGCAGGTCGGCGTCCTTGATGGCGCCCGTCGAGAAGATCACCGCGTCGTAGAAGCGGCGCAGGTCGTCGAGGTCGACGTCCGTGCCGAAGTCCACGTTGCTGAGCAGGCGGATGTCGCCGCGCTCGAGGATCTTGTGGAGCGCCACGATGATCTGCTTGATGCGCGGGTGGTCGGGCGCGACGCCGTAGCGGACGAGCCCGAACGGGGCGGGGAGCCGCTCGAACAGGTCGATCGAGACCTCGAGCCCGGACTTGGACAGGATGTCGGACGCGTAGATGCCCGCGGGGCCCGCGCCGACGACCGCCACGCGCAGGGCGTTGCTGCTGCTCACGTGAGAAGGACGCCTTCCGGAAGGGGGAGCCAGGGCCACACGCGGGGGCCCGGCAGGACGCTGGGGCCAGTGTAGGCCGTGCGGGACGACCGCCCACGAGGGGTGCCCGTGGGCGTAGGTTCGCCCGGTGCCGACGGTCTCCTCCCGCCCCGGGCTCGCGATGGGCCTCGGCGCGTACCTGCTGTGGGGCTTCCTCCCCCTGTACTTCCCGCTCCTCGAGCCCGCGGGACCGGTCGAGATCATCGCCCACCGCGTCGTGTGGTCGCTCGTGTTCTGCCTGCTCGCCGTGGCCGCGCTGCGCGGCTGGGGTGCGCTCGCGCGGGCCGTCCGCGACCCCCGCACGCTCGGCACGCTCGCCGTCGCCGCCGTGCTCGTGGGCGCCAACTGGCTCGTCTTCGTCCACGGGGTCCTGACCGGGCACACCGTCGACGCCGCGCTCGGCTACTACATCAACCCGCTCGTGACCGTCGCGCTCGCGGTCGTCGTCCTCGGTGAGCGCATGCGCCCCGCGCAGTGGGTCGCGCTCGGCGTCGGCGCGCTCGCCGTCGTCGTCATCACGGCCGGTGTCGGCCGCCTGCCCTGGATCGCGCTCACGCTCGCGGTCACCTTCGGCCTGTACGGGCTCATCAAGAACCGCGTCGGCCGGACGGTGCCCGCCGTGACGAGCCTCGCGGTCGAGACCGCGGTGCTCGCGCCGTTCGCCCTGGCGTACCTCGTGCTGCTCGACGCGCAGGGCACCGGCTCGTGGGGGGAGCACGGCGCCGGGCACGCGCTCGCGCTCGCGGGCACCGGCGTCGTCACGGCGGTGCCGCTGCTGCTGTTCGGGTCGGCCGCGCGGCGGCTCCCGCTGAGCGTCGTCGGGCTGCTCCAGTACGCCGCGCCCACGGTGCAGTTCGCGGTCGGCGTGCTCGTCTTCGGGGAGGAGATGCCGACGGCCCGCTGGGTCGGGTTCGGGCTCGTGTGGCTCGCGCTCGTCGTCCTCACGGCCGACGGGCTCCGCACCGGGCGGGCCGACCGGCTCGCGGCACGACGTCCCGCCGCCTGAGGCCGGTGGGGTCGGCGACCGACGTCGCGGCCCCGCGCCCGGGCGGTCAGCGCGCGTCGACCGTCGCGACGCTCAGGCCGTAGTCGCCGAACGCGACCGAGGCGCCTGGCGGGATGCGGACCTGCTGGTCCGCGCCGCACAGGATCTGCTGGCCGTCGGCGAGCGTGACGACCGTGCCGTTGGTCGAGTCGCGGTCCTTGACCCACAGGCCGGCCCGGTCGACACCGAGCAGCAGGTGCGTCTTGGAGACCGAGCGGCCCGGGTCGGCCACGCGGATCAGGTGGTCGGCGTCCTCGCCCGGCCGCGGCGCGGGGTTGCGGCCGACGAGCGCGGTCCCGCTGAAGGTCACGCGCTGGCCGTCGGTGAGCTCGACGGTCACCTCGGCGCCGTCGCCCCGCAGCTCGGGGACCTTGCCCCGCGCGGGCCGCAGACGCGTGCTCTCGACGTCCTCGTCGGCGGACGCGAACGACGTCGCGGTCAAGACCTCGTGCGACGGCGGGACGACGCGGCGCACCGGGGCGGTGGGCTCGTCCGCGGCACGCGTCCGGCGCGACGGGTCGGTGTCGCCGCGCACGGAGCCGACCGCCTCGGGTGACGCCGACGGCGCGGGCACGGCGGCGGTCGGCTGGGCCTGCGGCCGGGCCGCGGGCTGGGCCCTGGACTCGGCCGGCCGGGCCGGCTGCCGAGCGGTGGCCGTCGGGACGTGCGTGACGACCGCCGCCCGCTGGTCGACCCGCTGGTCCGCGTCGGCACGCCCGTCGGCACGCCCGTCGGCACGCCCGTCGGCACGGCCGGGCGCGGCCGAGCGGGTCGGCGCGGCGTCGACCGGCACGTGGGTGACGAGCGGACGCGGCTCGGCCGCGTCCGACGAGACCGGCGGGAACGGGGACGGGGACGCACCGACGTCGACGAGGCGCGCGTCGCGGACCTCGGGCGCCGCGGCGCGGAGGACCGAGTCGAGGCGGCGCGCCGCGTCCTGGCCCGACGTGGTGCCCGACGTGCCGCCGGAGACGGTGGGGTCGACGCCGACGACGACGTCGAGCAGGACCGCACGCGCCGCACGGTCGTGCCAGCCGCGACGCAGGCCCGACGGGTCCGCGAACGGCGAGAGCCAGACGGCGAGCGACCCGACGACCGGCAGCACGCCGGCCGCGACGGGCACGAGCCCGCGCAGGAGCGCACGCCCGAGCCCGACCGGCCGACCCGTGACGACGTCGACGAGGCGCAGCCCCGCGAGACGCTTGCCCAGGGTCAGGCCGCGCGCCCCGAGGAGCCACCACTGCGCGACGCCGAGGACCACGAGCATCGCCGCGCCGAGGAGCACCAGGCCACCGGCGCCGTCCTCGGCAGGGGCGGCGGCGTCGGAGGTCAGCAGGCCGACGACGCCGGCCACCACGAACGCGCCGCCGAGGAGCGCGACCGCGACGAGGTCGATGACGAACGCGAGGAAGCGCCGTCCCCAGCTCGCGGGCAGGGCTCCGGGCGTCGGCATCAGGTCGTGCTCCCAGCTGGACGTGCGGCTCCGTCCTCGCGGACGGCGGTCTCCCCCCTCATCGGCACGGGAGGGCAGGGACCTGAGGGATGACGGCTGGTCGGCTGGTCGGCGGTGGCGCGGCGTCCGACCGCGCGCGGCACGCCGACCGGTCATGACGCACCCCCCGTGCTCCCCCGTGCTGGCTCCCCGGTGCTCGCTCTCCCGTGCTCCCCCGGACGGCCATCGTAGGCAGCCGCCCGCGCGCGACCCGTCGAGG
>JAUZVJ010000041.1:0-29073 GCA_031844515.1 Actinotalea sp. AC32
TCGCGGCCGCCCCGAGCACCACCGCCGCGAGCGCCACCGCGACCCTCGACGTCGACGCGCTCCTCGTCGTCAACCTGCTCGAGAGCGACGAGGAGGTCGTGTACGTCAAGGACCGCGAGAACCGCTACCTCCGCGCGAGCCTCGGCTGCGCGCGCCAGCACGGCCGCACGCCCGAGGAGATGGTCGGCCTCGACGACTTCGACCTGTACGCGGAGGCGTACGCGGCGGCGTCGTACGACGACGAGCAGCGCGTCATGCGCACGGGCCGCCCGATCGTGCAGCAGAAGGTCCGCGAGCGCTGGCACGACCGTCCCGACAGCTGGGTCTCGGTGTCGACGTTCCCGCTGCGGGACGCCGCCGGGGAGGTCGTCGGCGTCTACGGCATCTCGCGCGACATCACGTCGCTCGTGCGCGCCGAGCAGGAGATGGCGCTCATGGCGGACGCGACCGAGGCCGCCAACGCGGAGCTCCGCCGCGTCGAGTCCCAGCTCCGCGCGGTGCTCGACGCGTCCACCGACGCGATCGCCAAGTACGACCGCGAGCTGCGCTACCAGTACATCAACCCCGCGGGCGAGCAGTCCCGCGGCACGTCGCTCGAGGAGCTCATCGGCCGCACCGACCGCGAGATCGGCATGGGCGACACGTCGCTCGCGCTGTGGGAGGAGGCGCTGCGGCGCGTCCTGCGCACGGGAGAGCCCGACGAGATCGAGTTCTCGGTGCCGGGCACGGACGACGGTGCGGAGGCCTGGTTCCACACGACGGTGTCCCCCGACCGCGACAGCACGGGCGCCGTCGTCGGCGTGCTCACCTCGACCCGCGACATCACGGCGACGAAGCAGGCCGAGGCCGCCCTCGCGCACCAGGCGATGCACGACTCGGTCACGGGCCTGGCCAACCGGTACCTCCTCATGGACCGCCTCGGCCGGGCCGTGCGTCGCACCGGCCGTCGTGGGGCGCGCCTCGCGCTGTGCTTCGTGGACGTCGACCACTTCAAGGAGATCAACGACACCTACGGCCACGACGTCGGCGACCGCGTCCTCACCGAGCTCAGCGCGCGACTCACGTCCGTCACGCGCGCCCGGGACCTCGTCGCACGCCTCGGCGGGGACGAGTTCGTGATCCTGCGCGAGGGCGTGACCGACGACGACGACGTCCGGCGGCTCGCGGAGACCGTCGTGCGCGTCCTCGCCGAGCCCGTCGTCGACGGCCCGCTGTCGCTCCGGGTGTCCGCGAGCGTCGGAGTCGTCCTGTCGGCTGACCCGCGGACCACCGCGTCGGAGCTGCTCCGCGACGCGGACGCCGCGATGTACCGCGCCAAGGAGGGCGGACGGAACCGGTTCCGGGTGTCGGGCGACGACGCCGAGGGCGAGGTGAGCTCGGCGACGCTGGTCGCGGACCTGCGCCGCGCGCTCGACGACGGCGAGTTCCGGCTCGTCTACCAGCCGCTCCTGTCGCTCGTCGACCAGCAGGTGCTCGGGTTCGAGGCGCTCCTGCGCTGGGACCACCCCGAGCGCGGGACGCTCGGCCCGCGCGACTTCATCGCGTTCGCGGAGCGCCGCGGCCTCATGGCGGGCATCGGCGGGTGGGTCCTGCGTGCTGCCTGCGCGCAGCTCGCCCGGTGGGGTCGCGACGTGGACGACGACGCCGACCCGCTGACCATCGCCGTCAACGTGACCGTCCGCCAGCTGCGCGCCGACGGGTTCGTCGAGCAGGTCGCGGCGGTGCTCGCCGAGAACGACCTCCTGCCCTCCCAGCTGCGGCTCGAGGTGCCCGAGCGGGCCCTGCTCAACGAGGGCGCCGAGCTCGCCGAGGTGCTCTCGGCGCTCGACGGGATCGGCGTGCAGCTCGCGGTCGACGACTTCGGCTCGTCGTTCGCCGCCCTCGCCCTGCTGCCGCGCATCCCCGTCAGCGTCGTCAAGCTCGGGCGCTTCGCCGAGCTCACCGACCACCCCGACCTCGCGGCGGCCGTGATCGAGGTCGCGCACGGTCTCGGGATGAGCGTCGTGGGCGCCGGGATCGAGAGCAGCGTCCAGCTGCGTCGCCTCCATGCGCTCGCGTGCGACGACGGCCAGGGCTTCCTGCTCGGCCGCCCGCTCGACCTGCCCGACGTCGAGCGGCTCCTCGCGGCCGACGACGCCGCCCGCCGCGCCCGGGCGTTCGCGCGGCGGCTCGGCCCCCGCTGAGACCCGGACCCGCGAGGACTCAGGCGGGTCGCGCCACCGGCGTCGTCCGCGCGGGCGTCCGCAGCGTCGGCAGGGCGACGAGCGTCGCGACGACGGCGAGACCCGCTCCGGCGACGACGACGAGGAACCCGCCCCGCGGACCCTGGACGTCGATGAGGGCGCCCGCGCTCGACGCCCCGAGCGCGACGCCGACGCCGAGCGACGTGCTGACCCACGTCAGGCCCTCGGTGAGCCGCCCGGGCTCGACCAGCTGCTGGACCAGCCCGTTCCCGGTGATGATCGACGGCGCGATCGCGAAGCCGGTCACGAACATCACCGCGGCGAGCGCGGGCAGGCTCGTCACGACGAAGAACAGGGAGACGCCGACGGCCAGGGCGACGACGCTCGTCGCGAAGCGCAGCCACAGCGGGCTCGCCCAGTGCCGCGCGCCGTACCCGAGCCCGGCGAGCATCGACCCCGCCGCGAAGACGGCGAGCACCGCACCCGCCGCGCCGGGGGAGCCCTCCGCCTCGGCGAAGGCGACCGTCGCGACGTCGGTCGCCCCGAAGATCGCCCCGACCGCCACGAACACCGCGACGACGACGACCATCCCGCCCGACCGGAGCACGTGCCCGTGCCGCACGCCGGGGTCGCGGACGGTGGGCGGCGGCTCGGTCGCGCGCAGCGCGAGGAACAGGTGGCCGCCGACCAGCATCGCGACGATCGGCAGGACCAGGCCGGCGGCGGGCGCGACGCCCGTCGCGAGGAGCGTGACGACCACGGGCCCGATGATGAAGACGAGCTCGTCGAGCGCGGACTCGAGCGAGTACGCGGTGTGCACCTCGCGCGGGTCGGTCAGCACGAACGACCAGCGCGCGCGCACGAGCGCACCGATCGAGCCGACCGTCGCCCCCGCGAGCGTGGCGAAAACGAAGAGGAGCGGCACCGGCCCGCCGAGCGCCGCGGTCACGACGAGCGCGGTGAGGCTCGTCGCGGCGAGCGTGACGGCGGGGCGCATGACGCGCGCCTGCCCGTGCCGGTCGACGAGGCGCGCGAGCCGCGGTGCGCACACCGCGTGGGCGATGACGTTGGCCGCCGACACCTGGCCCGCGAGCGCGTAGGAGTCGTACAGCCGCTCGACCATGAGGACGATGCCGAGCCCGACCATGGACATCGGCAGACGCGCCGCGACCCCCGCGGCGGAGAACGCGAGTGCACCGGGCTGCCGGAGCACGGTCGCGTAGGTGTGGATCACCGGCCGATTCTGCCAGTCGCGTCCGACGTGACCGGGCCCCCGCGGGGTTTTTACCCGGTCGGCCCTGTCCCTCGGACGGGTGACCCGCGATGATGGACGGCTCCGGACGCGCACCGCACGAAGGGCACACGATGGTCACGACCGCCGAGCAGACGCAGCCCGGCGCGCACCTGCTCGCGGACGACCTCCCGGCCGTCGTCGACGACCCCGGCGCGGACCTGCCGGGCGGTCCCGTCGACCGCCTCCTCCGCTTCGGGCCCCTGACGCTCGTGCTGATCGCCGTGGGGACGTTCGCGCTCGCGACGCTCGCCGTCGTCCTCGGCAGCAGCCCGGGCCGGATCGCACCGTGGTGGCCGGCCGCCGGGCTCGCGGTCGTCGCCGCCGCGTGGGCCCCGCGACGGCGCCTCCCGCTCGTGCTCGCGCTCGTGCTGGCCACGACCTTCGCCGCGAACCTCGGCTTCGGCGGGCGCCCCCTGACGACGTCGGCGGGCATGGCCCTCGCGAACACGCTCGAGGTCCTCACGGTCGCGTGGGTCCTGCGCCGCGACGGCCGGCGCCCGTCGCTCGGCACGATCGAGGACGTCGTCCGCTTCTTCGGCGCCGTCGCCGCCGGTGCGGCCGTCATGGGCCTCGTCGCCGGGCTGACCGTCGAGCTCTCGGGCTACTCCGACCTCACGTCGACGGCGCGCACCGTGATGCTGAGCCACGCGGCGTCCATCGCGGTCATCGCGCCGTTCGGGCTGCGCCTCACGCGGGTCCGCGCGCGGCTGCGCCGCGTCGAGCTGGGGATCCAGACCGCGGCACTCGCCGTCGCCGTCGCGGCGACCTACGGACCCGACCAGGGCGCGCCGCTCACGTTCGTCGTCCTGCCCTTCCTCGTGTGGGGCGCGCTGCGCTTCCCGCCCCGCGTCGCCGCGTCGCAGCTGCTCGCCGTCGCGATCGCCGTGACCACCGCGAGCTCGCTCGGCGGCGGGCCGTTCACGCACGAGGCCGTTCCCGGTGCGCCGTCCGTCAGCCACCTCGTCCAGGCGTACCTGCTCACGCTCGCGGTCGTGACGCTCCCGCTGGCGGTGTCGGTCAGTGCGCGCCGGATCACCGTCGAAGGTCTCGCGGCGAGCGAGCGGCTGTTCCGTCAGGGCTTCAACGAGTCGCTGGTCGGCATGATGCTGCTGCGCCGCTGCCCGGGCGCTCCCGACCACACCGGCGTCGGGCACGTCGCGGGCGGGCTCGACGTCGTCGAGCTCAACGCCGTCACCGCCCGACTGCTCGAGGACACCGAGGACGACCTGCTCGGCGCGTGCTGGACGAGCCGGCTCGAGGACCACGACCGGCACCTCCTGCACGGCGTCGTCGCGGCGGTGCGTCGAGGCTCGGTCGACGGCTGGCGGGGTGAGGTCCAGCTGCGCACGCACCACGGGCACCGCTGGCTCGAGGTCGCGCTGTCACGGCTGCCCGAGAGCGTCGGTCGCGACATGTTCGTCGGCCAGCTGGTGGACGCCACCGCGCGCCGCGAGGCCGAGGAGCGGCTCACCGCGCAGGCCCTCCAGGACTCCCTGACCGGGCTGGCCAACCGCGTGCTGCTGCGCGACCGGATCGGGCTCGCGCTGCAGACGCTGCCCGACGACGGGCCCGGGCTCCTCCTGCTGTTCTGCGACCTCGACGACTTCAAGCACGTCAACGACTCCGCGGGCCACACCGTCGGCGACCAGGTGCTCGTCGAGGTCGCGCACCGCCTCCAGTCGCTGCTGCGGCCCGGGGACCTCGCCGCGCGGCTCGGCGGCGACGAGTTCGTGCTCCTTCGGCCGGTCGCCGACGGCGAGGGCGACGCCGACGACCTCGCGCGTGCGGTCCTCGACGCGGTGTCGAGGCCCGTGGTCGTGGGGGCGCAGCCGTTCACGGTCGGCGCGAGCATCGGGATCGTGCGCGGCGCGCGGGGAGCGACGCCCGAGGACCTCCTGCGGGACGCCGACGCCGCGATGTACGCGGCGAAGGCCGAGGGCAAGCGCCGCGCGGTCGTCTACTCCGACGTGCACCGCGAGCGTGCGCTGCGGTCGGTGCGTGTGGAGCGCGAGCTGCGGCACGCGCTCGAGCACGGCGGCCTCGACGTCCACCTGCAACCCGTGCTCGACCTGCGCACGGGCGCCACCACGGCCGCCGAGGCGCTCGTGCGCTGGCACCACCCCGAGCGCGGCCTGCTCGCGCCGGGCGAGTGGCTCGACGTCGCCGAGAAGGCGGGCCTCATGCCCGAGCTCGGCGCGTGGGTGCTGCGCCGCTCGTGCGCGCTCGCCGCCGCGTGGCCGGTCCCCGGTGGCGGGGCGACGGCGTCCCGCGCGGGTGCCCGGGCGGCCGGCCGTGCCGACGCGCAGGCGCCCGCGGTGCACGTCAACGTCTCGGCGCGGCAGCTCGACCGTCCGGGCTTCGTCGACGTCGTCCGCGACGCGCTCGCCGAGACCGGGCTCCCTCCGCACCGCCTCGTGCTCGAGTTCACCGAGACGCACCTCGACGAGGTGAGCGACGCGCTGCTCGACGAGCTCGCGACGCTGCGCGACGCCGGCATCGCGCTCGCCGCCGACGACTACGGCACGGGCTACAGCCCGCTGACGCGCATCATCGAGCTGCCCATCTCGATGATCAAGATCGACCGCCGCTTCGTCGCGGACATGCTCGACGACGTCCGCTCACGCGCGATCGTCACGACGCTCGTGCGCCTCGGCGAGTCGCTGGGCCTCGAGGTCGTCGCGGAGGGCGTCGAGACGCCCGCGCACGTCGCGGAGCTCCGGACGATCGGCTGCCGCTCGGCGCAGGGCTACGTCTGGTCGCGTCCCCTGCCGCCCGAGGACTTCGCGGCGTGGCTCGCCGCCGGCCGGCGCGGGCTGGGGTGACCCCCTCGAGCCGCTGGGGTGACGCGGCCGGCCCGCGAGCCGCTGGGGTGAACCCCGTCAGCCCGCGAGCGTCCGTGTGACGAGGTCCTGCGCGGCGCTCTGCACCTCGGCCAGGTGCTCGGCCGAGACGAACGACTCCGCGTAGACCTTGTAGACGTCCTCGGTCCCCGACGGCCGCGCGGCGAACCACGCGTTCGGCGTCGTGACCTTGAGGCCGCCGATCGACGCACCGTTGCCGGGCGCCTCGGTGAGCCGCGCGGTGATCTCCTCGCCCGCGAGGGTCGTCGCGGTCACCTGCTCGGGACGCAGCTTCGCGAGCGCCGACTTCTGCTCGCGCGTCGCCGGCGCGTCGACCCGCGCGTACCAGGACTCGCCGTGGCGCTCGACGAGTCGCGCGTGCAGCTGCGACGGCGACGAGCCCGTCCGGGCCGTGATCTCCGACGCGAGCAGCGCGAGGAGGATGCCGTCCTTGTCGGTGCTCCACACCGTCCCGTCGTGGCGCAGGAACGACGCACCCGCCGACTCCTCGCCGCCGAAGCCGACCGTGCCGTCGAGCAGGCCCGGCACGAACCACTTGAAGCCCACCGGCACCTCGAGCAGGTCGCGCCCGTGCGCCGCCGCGACCCGGTCGATGAGCGCCGAGGACACGAGCGTCTTGCCGATCGCGGCCGTCTGCGACCAGCCCGGGCGTGCGCCGCCGTACAGGTAGTCGATCGCGACGGCGAGGTAGTGGTTGGGGTTCATGAGGCCCGCGTCCGGGGTCACGACGCCGTGCCGGTCGGCGTCCGCGTCGTTGCCCGTCGCGATGTCGAACGGGGTGGTGCCGTCCGCGTCCCGGCCCGCCATGGCCTGCACGAGCGACGCCATCGCCGACGGCGACGAGCAGTCCATGCGGATCTTGCCGTCCCAGTCGAGCGTCATGAACGACCAGCGCGGGTCGACCTCGGGGTTGACGACCGTGAGGTCCAGGCCGTGCCGCTCGGCGATCTCGCCCCAGTAGTGCACCGCGGCGCCGCCGAGCGGGTCGGCGCCGATGCGGACGCCGCTCGCGCGGATCAGGTCGATGTCGAGCACGGTCGGCAGGTCGTCGACGTACGCCGAGAGGAAGTCGTGCCGGTGCGTCGTCGGCGCGGCGACGGCCCGCTCGAACGGGACCCGCCGGATGCTGCCGACGCCCTGCCGCATGAGCTCGTTGGCGCGCGCGGCGATCCAGCCGGTCGCGTCCGAGCCGGCGGGGCCGCCGTGGGGCGGGTTGTACTTGAAGCCGCCGTCGCGCGGCGGGTTGTGCGACGGCGTGACGACGATCCCGTCGGCGAGGCCCGTGCCGCCGGTCGAGCCGACGCCGGTCCCGCCCGTGCGCACGCCCTGCGCCGTGCCCGCGCCGTTGTGCAGCAGGATCGCGTGCGACACCGCGGGGGTCGGCGTGAACCCGTCCCGCGCGTCGACGTGCACGTCGACGTCGGCCGCCGCGAGGACCTCGAGCGCCGTGCGCCACGCGGGCTCGGACAGCGCGTGCGTGTCCCGGCCGATGAACAGGGGCCCGTCGGTGCCCTGCGACCGGCGGTACTCCACGATCGCGGCCGTGATCGCGATGATGTGCGCCTCGTTGAAGGCGCCGTCGAGCGAGGACCCCCGGTGCCCCGAGGTGCCGAACACGACCTGCTGCGCCGGGTCGTCCACGTCGGGCACCCGGTCGTAGTACGCGCCGACCACGGCGTCGACGTCGATGAGGTCCTCGGGCAGGGCGGGGGTTCCGGCGCGCTCGTGCATGGGTCGATCCAAGCACCCCGCGCCCCGTCCGGCGCAAGGACCGTCCGCCCCTCGTCCCCCGGCGCAGCGCGGCCCCGCGTGCCCGCCCCGTGCCCGCCGCGTGCCCGCCGCGTGCCCCGCGCGCCCCGGTCGCCTCGGCTACCCTCGCTGCCCATGGCCAAGAGAGCGTCCGTCGACTTCGTGCTGCGTCCCTTCGAGGGTCTGCCGGGTGAGCCCGACTGGGTCGCGATGCGTGAGGTGGTCCCGTCGGCGACGGGGACCGCGCGCACGACCGCCGAGCACGGCTCCCGCGACGTCGTCGTCGCGTCCGCGCTGCCTCTCGGCTGGCCGGCGCTGCACCGCGCCGACGGCACGCTCATGGTCGCGCTCCAGCAGAACGCCGGCTCGGGCGACGCGTCGCGCGACCTCGCCGACCTGCTCCTGCAGGCGGCCGAGCTGCCCGCGGGCACGCCCGTGACGGCGACGCGGCTGCCCGAGCCCGGGCCGCGTCTGCAGGACGTCCTCGACCTGACCGTGCCGTTCGAGGTCACGGTCCACGAGGGCTTCGACTGGTGGGTCGGGTCGGGGATCGACGAGTCCGAGGACGTGCGCAGCGCGCTCGACCGGATGAACGAGTCCGTCATCGAGACCGAGCGGCTCACGTCCGTGGAGGCCGCCTACCGCGCGCACATGGGCGACAAGGACTTCCTGCGCTGGGCCCAGCCGCACGACGAGCAGGTCTTCCTCGACGCGCTCGCGCGCCTGCACGCGCGCCGCGAGTCCGGTCTGGGCGACGGCGGCGCGACCGGCCGGTTCATCGGCGCGTTCCGCTCGTGCGGGCTCCTCGTCCCCGTGTGGGACCTCGACCAGTCCGTGTCGCTCGAGGACCTCGACGCGGCCGTGGCGGCGCTCGGCGAGCGGCTCGACGCGGCGCTCGCGCTCGAGGCGCCGCTCGACGCGAACGAGCGGCGTGCCCGCGCGGGCCTCGTCGCGCGCCAGCTCACGCTGCGCTGACGCCCTCCTGCTGACCGCCCGGCCCGCACCGCGGACGGACGGCGCGTCCCGGCACGCCCGGCGCGTCGGGATTGCCGACGATTGACCAGGACGTGGCGTCGCGATGACGCCGTCCCGAACCATCGTTAGGGTGTGGCCGTGGCCACCACCCGTCGCGACGCCCAGCGGGTCGCCGTCGTCATCCCCGCCAAGAACGAGGCACGGCGGATCGCGGCGACGGTCCGGGCCGCACGCGCGATCCCGAACGTCGACCTCGTCCTCGTCGTCGACGACGGGAGCGAGGACGCGACGCAGCACGTCGCACGCGACGCGGGGGCCGTCGTCGTGCGCCACTCGCACAACCGCGGCAAGGCCGCCGCGATGGAGACCGGCGCCGCGGTCGTCGCGATGCGGGACGCGCCGGACCGCAAGCCGCGCCTGCTGCTGTTCATCGACGGGGACCTCGCCGAGTCGGCGGTCAACACCGCGCCGCTCGTGCCGCCCGTGCTCGAGGGCTCGGCCGACGTGTCGATCGCGCTCCTGCCGCCGCAGCCCGGCGCGGGCGGGCGCGGCATCGTCGTCGGGCTCGCGCGCCGGTCCATCCAGTCGATGACCGGGTGGACCCCGACGCAGCCGCTGTCGGGCATGCGCTGCCTCACGCGCGAGGCCTTCGAGGCCGCGACGCCGCTCGCGCGCGGCTGGGGCGTCGAGACCGGCATGACGATCGACCTGCTCACCAAGGGGTTCGTCGCCGTCGAGGTGCCGTGCGACCTGCGGCACCGCCCCTCGGGCACCGACCTCAAGGGTCAGCTGCACCGCGCCGCGCAGTACCGCGACGTGCTGCTCGCCGTGAACGCGCGCCGCATGCGTCGCGCGGTCGGCCGCGGTCGCTGAGCCCGTCCGGCCCGCCCTCTCCGGCTGCGCCGGCCCGCGGGCTCCTGCCCCTCAGCCCGCCGCCGCGCCCTGACGCGCTCCGCGGCGCGGCTCGTCGGCCCGGCCGTGGAGGGCGTCGCGCTCGGCGCGCACCCGCAGCAGCCAGCCCGCGCTGACCGCGACGAGCAGCGGCACCGCGACCGAGACGCCCATCGCGGGGATCACGATGCCCGAGTCGTTGACGAGGAAGCCGATCCCGAGCGTCACCGCGAGCGCCAGCACCGCGGGCCGCAGCATCGGTGCGGCCGTGCCGAGGTTGGTCAGCGGCTCGCCCGAGGACAGCCAGCCGTAGGCCCCGCCGTCGGTCGCCGCGGCCGCGCGGCGCAGGGGCTGCGCGAGCACCGTGACGACGAGCGCGATGCCGCCGATCGCGAGCAGCGTCAGCCAGGTCCCGCCCAGGTTGGCGACGTTCTGGGAGAGCTTGCGCCCGACGACGGCGCCGAGCCCCCCGTCGAGCACGGTGTCGACGAACCGCCCCAGGTGGGTCCGGTCCTCGGGCGGCCGCAGCCAGTCGGCCAGGAGGAACGCGAGCACGACGAGGCCGGCGCCGCCGCCGACCAGGACGATCCGCTTCCACGAGAGCCGGATCCCGGCCGCGAGCAGCGCGAGGACCGCGAAGCCGGGGACGAGGGCGGGCGGTCCACCGAAGTCGCTGCCGAGCCCGGGCGTCCCGTTGAGCACCGTCGCGACGACGCCGATCACCGCGACCACGACCGCGGCGCGCCGTCGTCGGCCCGCGCGCACCAGGGGGTCCGCCACGGCGGCGGCGACGAGCAGCGACGCCGACGCGAACAGCGCGAACGACGTGTTGTTGAAGCCGTAGAAGCGCGCGCCGACGACCGGCTCGACACCGAGCGGCGCGGAGAGCTGCAGGCGCGCGCCGGTCGCGACGTCGGCCGCGAGCACCAACGCCGTGGCCCCCGCGACGACGCCCATCGGGCCGAGCACCGCACGGCGCACGGGCGGCAGCAGCGCGAGGGTCGACAGGACCGCGACGCCCAGGCCGATCGCGCCGACGACCGCCCAGCCGGACCAGGTCACGCGCCACCACGGGAGGAGGTTCGCGAGCGTCGTCGCGACCGGGAACGAGCCGACCGCGACACCCGCGACGAGCAGCCCCCGCAGCACCGGCACCGCGGCCATCGGGTTCGCCGCGTGGGGCGGGCGCCCGGTCGGGACGTGCGCGGACCGGCGGCGCGCGGCGGCGTCGCGGACGCGGTGCGCGAGCGCACCGGTCACCGCGATGACGCGCCCGTTCAGCCCGACGACGACGACGGCCTGCAGCAGCAGGTTGACGACGATGAGCCACGTGTAGGTGCGCGGGATCACGGGGTCGGCCGCGACCTGGTGCCGGTCGACGTCGACGACGGCCGCGAGCCGCTCGATCGCGCTGCCCGGTCCCGGCACGGGCCGGACCGGGCTCCCGACGAGCGCACCCGCGGGCGCCTCGCCCGACAGCCCCAGGAGCGCGAGGAGCGTCGGCGTGACGTCGGTGGCCTGGAGGTGGCCGGGCTGCCGCGTCGAGCGCGTGCCGAGCAGCGACTCGGCGTAGCGCGCGCCGTCCGGGGCCGGCCCGGTCGCGGCCGCGAGCTGCATGCGCGCGACCGTCCCCGAGTCCGCGAGCGACACGACGAGGACCGTCACGTCGCCACCGTCCCAGTCGTCGACCGCCTCGAGGACCGCCGCGATCCGCGCGTCGACGGGCTGGACCTGCTGCGCGCGCGTCGGCTCGGTGATGACCTGAGGGCCCTCGGGCTCCTCGCCCGTCGGCTGCGGCTCGACGGGCGCGTCGTCGTCGGGCTGCTCGGGCTCCTCCTCCTCGGGGCGTGGCACGGTCGCGCGGCCGATGTCGCGCACCGCCCCGGCGTCGACGACCACGAGGCGGGCGTCGTCGAGCGCCGCCCCGACGGCCTCGGTGATCGCCGCCGGGTCACGGGGGAGCGCCTGGTGCGTGCCGACGACCGTCCCGTCGCCGTCGGCGAGCGCGATCGCGGCGCCCGGTCCGAACCCCGCCGCCGGCACCTGCTCCGAGCGCAGGAGCGTCCCCAGGAGGCCGAGGGTCGCGTCGAAGCGCGACCGTGACGCGGCCTCGACGTAGTCGGACCAGCCGGGCACGGGTGCGTCGACCGACGGCGACCTCAGCGCGCGGCACTCGCCGTAGCGCTCACCGGGCAGGTCCGCCGCACGGGCGCCCGTCGACACCGCCAGCCAGCCGTCGGCCGGGCACGCGGACGAGCGCACGCTGCGCGCCGCGACGGTGCCGATCGAGCCGCTGCGCGACAGCTCCCACAGGGCGGGCGTCGACAGCGTGTGGACGTCGTCCCAGCGCAGGCCGGCGGTCCCGACGAGCACGACCCTGTCGGCGCCGTCAGCACGGGCGGCACCGGGCGTGCCATCGGTCGCCGCGCGTGCCGGGGGAGCGAACGCGAGCACCGCACCCGCGAGCGCGGTCGCGAGCATCGCCACCGCCGTGACCGCCGCCACGGCGCGGCGCAGGCGCCGCCGACGTGCGGCGGGGGTGGGACGGGGCACCGCATCAGCCTACGTGCGGACTACGCTCGGCCAGGCTCCGCCGGTGCGCCGGCGCAGGCAGGGCAGGTCGGAGCAGGCGCGTCAGAGCAGGGCAGGGGACGGCGGAGGACGGCGCGGCACCAGCGGGCACGGCGGCGGAACGACGGGCACACGGCGGGCGGATGACGGGCAGATGACGGGTACAGGGCACGACGGTCGACCGCGCTACGCGTACCTGGGCCCGGCCGGGACGTTCACCGAGGCGGCGCTGCGCCAGGTCGCGTCGCCCGACGACGCCGACTACCTCCCGCAGGTCGACGTCGTGTCCGCCATCGAGGCGGTGCGGGCGGGCGAGGCGGACCACGCCGTCGTCGCGATCGAGAACTCGGTCGAGGGCTCGGTGACCGCGGTGCTCGACACGCTCGCCACCGGGGACCCGCTCGTCCTCCAGCGCGAGATGATCGTGCCGGTCTCGTTCGTCCTCGCCGCGCGACCCGGGACGACGATCGGGTCGGTGCGTCGCGTCGCGGCCCACCCGCACGCGTGGGCGCAGTGCCGCCGCTGGCTCGCGGAGCACGTCCCGGGTGCCGAGCACGTCCCCGCGACGTCCAACACGGCTCCCGCGGCGACGTTCGCGTCGGGTGAGCGGCACCCCGGTTTCGACGCCGCGCTCGTGCCGCCGCCCGCCGTCGGCCCGTACGGCCTGGTGCCGCTCGCCGAGGGCGTCGCCGACAACCACCACGCCGTCACGCGGTTCGTCCTGGTCGGCCGTCCCGGGCCGGTCCCGCCGCGCACCGGGTCGGACAAGACCACGCTCGTGGTGCACCTGCCGAGCAACCAGGCCGGCGCGCTGCTGGAGATGCTCGAGCAGTTCGCGACGCGCGGCGTGAACCTGTCCCGCATCGAGTCGCGGCCCATCGGCGACTCGCTGGGTCGCTACTCGTTCTCGATCGACGCCGAGGGCCACGTCGACGACGAGCGCATGGCCGAGGCCCTCATGGGCCTGCACCGCGTGTGCCCGCACGTGCGGTTCCTCGGCTCGTACCCCCGGGTCGACCGCCCGCACGGCGACGTCCGGCCGGGGACCTTCGACGCGGACTTCGCGGCGGCCCGCACGTGGGTCGGCGCGCTGCGTGAGGGTCGCGCGCACTGAGGCGGGGCGGGCCGCCCGCGCCCGGTCAGGCGGGCGGCGGTCCGGCGGGACGACTCAGTCGTCGTCGCCGGCGGGCACGCGCACGACCAGCGCGCGCTCCTGGATCTTGGCGGCGACCTCGAGCGCCTCGCCGATCGTGTCGCCGTCGACCTGGACGGGCTGGGGGTCGCGGGAGCGGACGCGCACCTCGCGCGCGTTGACGTGGTCGATCCGGCCGATCCGGTTGGGCAGCTCGGTGCGGAAGCCGAACCGCTGCATGCTCACCTCGCTGAACAGCTGGAGCCAGCCGAGGATCCCGCCGCGCGCGTCGAGCGCGCCGACGTGGAGCACGCCGTCGTTCGCCTCGGCGCCGGGGATCAGCGTGATGCCGCCCGGGAGCCGCCCGACGTTGCCGAAGACGATGCTGCGCAGCCGCGCGGCGCGCCACGGCTCGCCGTCGACCGACATCGCTACGCGCATGCGGCGCCCGCGCAGGTGCTTGGCGCCCGCCAGGAAGTACGCGAACCAGCCGACCTTGGCCTTGAGGTCCTCGTCGGTGTCGCCCATGACGGCGGCGTCGAATCCGAGGCCCGCCATGACCAGGAAGATGTGGTCGCGTGCGGGCTCGGCCGTGTCCGCGGGCGTCTCCTCGGGCGCGACGGCGTCGGGGTCGGCCTCCGCGATGTCGTCGCGCACGTCCGACTCGTCGCGGACGACCGTGAGCCAGCCGACGTCGATCGCGAGGTCGTCACCGGTCAGCGCGATCCGGAGCATCTCCTCGACGTCGGTGAGCGGGATGTCGAGGTTGCGGGCGAGGAGGTTCCCCGTGCCCTGGGGCAGGAGCCCCATCGCGACGCCCGTGCCCGAGAGCCCCTCGGCGACGGCGCGGACGGTGCCGTCCCCGCCGACCGCGACGACGAGCTGCGCACCCTTCTCGATCGCCTCGCGCGCCTGCCCGATGCCCGGGTCCTCCGCCGTGGTGTCGAACCACATCGGCTCGGGGAGGTAGCGCGCGGCGCACGCCTGCACCGCGGCGTCGCGCAGCTCGGGCACCCCGGGCTTGGTGGGGTTCGCGACGAACGCGACGAGCGTGTGCGCCGCGGGCGTCGCGTCGGTCGACGCGGTGCCCTCGGCGCCCGCCTCGGCGACGCGCGGCGACGGCGACAGGCCGTGCCCCCGCATCGCCTGCCGGGTGCGCAGCACCAGCACGAGCGCCACGAGCGCGATCACGGTCGCCGCCACGGCCAGCCAGCCCACCCACGTCATGGCGACACCGTAGGGGCGGCCGGGCCGCCGCACACCCGGGACCGGGACGGTCGTTACCCTCGGAGGGTGATCGACCTGCGCACCCTCCGCGAGACCCCCGACGTCGTCCGTGCCAGCCAGGCCCTGCGCGGGGAGGACCCGTCCTTCGTCGACCGCGCGCTCGCGCTCGACGAGCGGCGCAGGTCGTCGCTCACGGCGTTCGAGCAGCTGCGGGCCGAGCAGAAGGGCCTCGGCAAGCAGGTCGCGTCGGCGCAGGGCGACGAGAAGGCCGCGCTGCTCGCGCGCGCCAAGGAGCTCGCCGAGCAGGTCAAGGCCGCCCAGGCCGACGCGGACGCGGCGGGCGCCGAGCTCGACGAGGTCGCGATGCGGATCGGCAACGTCGTCGTCGACGGCGTGCCCGCGGGCGGCGAGGACGACTACGTCGTCCTGCGGCACGTCGGCGAGCCGCGCGACCTGACCACCGAGTACGGCGAGGGGTTCCGTGTGCGGGACCACCTCGAGCTCGGCGAGCTGCTCGGGGCGATCGACACCGAGCGCGGCGCGAAGGTCTCGGGCGCGCGCTTCTACTTCCTCACGGGCGTCGGGGCGCGGCTCGAGCTCGCGCTGCTCACCGCGGCGATGGACCGCGCGGTCGCCGCGGGCTTCACGCCGATGATCACGCCGACCCTCGTGCGCCCCGAGATCATGCGCGGCACGGGCTTCCTCGGCGCGCACGCCGAGGAGGTGTACCGCCTCGAGGCCGACGACCTGTACCTCGTCGGCACGTCGGAGGTCGCGCTCGCGGGCTACCACGCGGACGAGATCCTCGACCTTTCGGCCGGGCCCCGCCGGTACGCGGGCTGGTCGGCGTGCTACCGCCGCGAGGCCGGGTCGCACGGCCGGGACACGCGCGGCATCATCCGCGTGCACCAGTTCCACAAGGTCGAGATGTTCAGCTGGACGACCGTCGAGGACGCCGAGGCCGAGCACGAGCGGCTGCTCGCGTTCGAGGAGGAGATGCTCGCGCTCGCGGGCGTCCCGTACCGGGTGATCGACGTCGCCGCGGGCGACCTCGGCTCGAGCGCCGCGCGCAAGCTCGACTGCGAGGCGTGGCTGCCGAGCCAGCAGCGGTGGCTCGAGCTGACCTCGACCTCCAACTGCACGACGTTCCAGGCGCGTCGCCTCGGGGTGCGCGAGCGCACCGCGGCGGGGCAGACCCGGGCGGTCGCGACGCTCAACGGCACCCTCGCGACGACCCGCTGGATCGTCGCGATCCTCGAGAACCACCAGCTCGAGGACGGGTCGGTGCGGGTGCCCGAGGGGTTGCGGCCCTACCTCGGCGGGCTCGAGGTGCTGACCCCGGCGGCGACGGCGCGTCCGTGACGGTGCCGGGGCCGGGGGCGGAGCCGCGGCTGGTCGCGCTCGACCTCGACGGGACGCTGCTCGACTGGTCGGGCGACCTCGGCGACGGGATCGCCGAGGCGGTCGGCGCGCTGCGCGCGGCGGGCGACCACGTCGTGGTCTCGACGGGCCGCTCGGCGCACTCGATGCTGCCGATCGCGCACGCGCTCGGTCTCGACGCCGGTCCCGCGGTGACGTCGAACGGTGCGGTGCGCGTCGAGCTCGACCGGGCCGCGGACGCCGGCTTCCGGATCACGGACATGGTCACGTTCGACCCGGGCCCGGCGCTGCGGCTCGTGCGCGAGGAGCTGCCCGAGGCGCTGTTCGCGGTCGAGGACGTCGGTCGCGGGTTCTTCGTCAGCGGCGAGTTCCCGCCCGGGGAGATGGACGGCGAGGTGACGCTCGTCGAGTTCGAGCGGCTGTGCGCCGTCCCCGCGACGCGCGTCGTGATCCGCAGCCCCGAGCACACCGACGCCGACTTCCACGCGATGGTCGAGCGGATCGGGCTGCACGAGGTCTCGTACGCCGTCGGGTGGACGGCGTGGCTCGACCTCAGCCCGCAGGGCGTGTCCAAGGCGACCGCGCTCGAGGCCGTCCGCGAGCAGCTCGGCGTCGCGCCCGAGCGGACCGTCGCGGTGGGCGACGGGCGCAACGACGTCGAGATGCTGCGCTGGGCGGCGCGCGGCGTCGCGATGGGTCACGCCGACGAGGTCACGCGCGCCGCGGCCGACGAGGTGACCGGCACGTGGGAGGAGGGCGGGGCGCTCGCCGTCCTGCACGACCTGCTCGGCGGTGCTCCGACCGGGTGACGGTGCGGCCGCGACGCGCCTGACGACGATCATGGGGGCGCCGTCGGCGCCGCGCCGGTGGACCCGGCAACCCGTTCAGGAGGACAATCCCCGCCATGGCCGCAGGCATCGAGGACGTGGCCCGCGCCGCCGGCGTGTCGACGGCGACCGTCTCGCGGGCGCTGCGAGGCCTGCCCAACGTCCACGCGGCGACGCGTGACCGCGTCCGGTCCGTCGCGGAGGAGCTCGGCTACGTCGCGTCGCCGTCGGCCGCGAGCCTCGCCTCGGGGCGCACGCGCACGATCGGCCTGATCAGCCCCTGGATCAACCGCTGGTTCTTCTCGAACGTCATCGAGGGTGCCGAGCGCGCGCTGCGCGCGCAGGGCTTCGACGTGCTGCTCTACACGTTCGAGGTGGACCGGCAGGCCGGGCGGCCGCGCGTGGACCCGAGCGTGCTGCGGCGCCGGGTCGACGGGATCCTCGTCGTCGGCCTGCCGCTCGAGCCCGACGAGGTCGAGGTGCTCCAGCGGCTCGGCCACCCGATGGTGTGCATCGGCTGGGGCGGCTTCGGCATGGTCACCGTGCGGCTCGACGACCGGCAGACGGCCCTCACGGCGACGAACCACCTCATCGGCCTGGGGCACCGCCGCATCGGTCACATCACCGGCGCGCCCGACGACGTGTCGCCGTGGTCGCCGCCCGTCGACCGGGCCGCGGGGTGGCGTCAGGCGCTGCACGAGGCGGGCATCGAGGCGTCCCCCGAGCTCGAGGTCCACGGGCACTTCGACACACCGGGCGGCCGCGCCTCGATGCACCGGCTGCTCGACCAGGTGCCCGACCTCACCGCGGTGTTCGCGGCGTCCGACGAGATGGCCATGGGTGCGATCCTCGCGCTGCGGGACCGTGGTCTGCGGATGCCCGAGGACGTGTCCGTCATGGGCGTCGACGGCCACGACATGGGCGAGATCATCGGCCTCACGACGATGGCGCAGGCGGCGGGGGAGCAGGGCGCGGCCGGGGCGCGCATCGTGCTGGACATGATCGCCGGCTGCGCCCCGCCGCAGGAGGTCGTGTACCCGACCCGGCTCGTCGTGCGCGCGTCGACCGCACCGCCGCCGCGCGGGCGTCCGCGCGTCGTGCGGCACGCGGGCTGACCGTGCGCGCGTCGTCGACGGCCGCCCCCGGCGCGCCGCGGCGCGTCCCAACGGGTGAGCGGGAGCGCTCCCACGGGCACCGGGCGCGACGCGCCTCCTGTGCGGAATCCGCGCGCTGACCTGCACAGATGCACCTCTGCCCGGGTGTGTGACGGAATCGTTACGCGTTCGAGGCCGCACCGAGGCCCCAAGTCGCTTGCGCGGGGCCGGATGAAAGCGCTTGCATACTCCCTGACCGCACCGGCGCGGAGTGCGCGCGTCCGGTGGTGCGAAGGACACATCGAGGTGGAGGACGCAGGAATGCGCATCAACAGCAGGCGCCGCAGTGCGGCGGTCGCGGGCGGGCTCGGGCTGGTGCTCGCGCTCACGGCCTGCATGCCCAGCGACGACGAGGGCACCGAGGGCGGCGGCGGCGGCGAGGCCGCGGGCTCCGAGGAGTGCGAGCCGTTCGAGCAGTACGGGGACCTGGGCGGCACGACCGTCTCGGTCTACACCTCCATCGTCGAGCCGGAGTCGGTCGACCAGGAGGAGTCGTACGACCTCTTCGAGGAGTGCACCGGCGCCACCATCCAGTACGAGGGCTCGCGCGAGTTCGAGGCGCAGCTGCTCGTCCGCATCCAGGCCGGCAACGCGCCCGACATCGCCTACATCCCGCAGCCGGGCCTCCTCCAGACGATCGTCCGCGACAACCCGGACGCCATGGTCCCCGCGCCGGACGAGACCGAGGCGAACGTCGACGAGTTCTTCGCCCCGTCGTGGAAGGAGTACGGCACGGTCGACGGCGAGTTCTACGCCGCACCGCTCGGCGCGAACATGAAGTCGTTCGTCTGGTACTCGCCGCAGATGTTCGCGGACGCGGGCTACGAGATCCCCGAGACGTGGGACGACATGATCGCCCTGTCCGACCAGATCGTCGCCGACGGCGGCAAGCCCTGGTGCGCGGGCATCGAGTCCGGTGACGCGACCGGCTGGCCGGCCACGGACTTCGTCGAGGACGTCGTCCTGCGCTCCGCGGGCGAGGACGTCTACGACCAGTGGGTCTCGCACGAGATCCCGTTCAACGACCCGCAGATCGTCGAGGCGCTCGACGAGGTCGCCGGGATCCTCAAGAACCCGGACTACGTGAACGCCGGCTTCGGCGACGTCACCACGATCGCCACGACCCCGTGGACCGACGGTGGCTTCCCGATCCTCGAGGGTGAGTGCTGGATGCACCGCGCCGCGAACTTCTACCAGAACCAGTGGCCCGAGGGCACCGAGGTGGCCGAGGACGGCGACGTCTTCGCGTTCTACCTCCCGTCGATGACCGAGGGCACGCAGCCCGTCCTCGGCGGTGGCGAGTTCGTCGCCGCGTTCGACGACCGTCCCGAGGTGCAGGCCTTCCAGACCTACCTCTCGTCGGACCACTGGGCCAACGAGAAGGCCAAGATGACCGAGGCCGGTGGCTGGGTCTCCGCGAACAGCGGCCTGGACGTCGAGAACCTGGCGACGGACTTCGACAAGCTCTCGTCCACGATCCTCGCGTCGCCCGACGCCGTGATCCGCTTCGACGCCTCGGACCTCATGCCGGGTGCCGTGGGTGCGGGCACGTTCTGGACGGAGATGGTCAACTTCTTCGCTCTCGACAAGAGCAGCCAGGAGGTCGCGGACGCGATCGAGGCGTCCTGGCCCGCGAGCTGATCGGGCGCTAGCCCGGACGTAACGGAGTACCGGCAGGGGCTCGCAGCACCACCAGCGAGCCCCTGCCGCTCCGTGTCACCCAGGTCGTAGCGTGTGATGCGCGTCACCCGACCGGCCCCCACCAGGCGCAGGGCGCCCTTGCCCAGGAGTGCACATGGACTACCTCAGGGAATACTTCAGCTGGCTCTTCGGTGAGATCGGCGACTTCCTGACGAACGCGACGACGACACCGCACAAGCTCACGCTCATGGTCGTCGTGATCCTGCTGTTCGTGCTCGTCATGGGCGGCATCCTGTTCGCCGTCGACAAGCCCAAGCGGGTCCCGCGCTGGGCGGTCACGGCCGGCTTCGTCGGTCCCGCGATCCTCGCGGTGCTCTTCGGCCTCGTGTACCCCGCGATCCAGACGATGATCACGTCGACGCAGAACCGGAACGGCACCGAGTTCGTCGGCATCGACAACTACATCACCGCGTTCACGAACCCCCAGTTCCAGGTCGTGCTCCGCAACACCGCGCTGTGGGTCATCCTCGTGCCGATCGTCTCGACGTTCATCGGCCTCGTCTACGCCGTCCTCGTGGACCGCACGCGGTTCGAGCGGCTGGCCAAGACGCTGATCTTCCTGCCCATGGCGATCTCGATGGTCGGCGCGTCGATCATCTGGCGGTTCGTCTACGAGTACCGGCCGCCCGAGCGGCCCCAGATCGGTCTGCTCAACCAGCTGCTCGTGCTCCTCGGGCTCGACAGCCAGCAGTTCACGCTCAACCCGCCGACGAACACCTTCTTCCTCATCGCGGTCATGGTCTGGATCCAGACCGGTTTCGCGATGACGGTCCTCTCGGCCGCGATCAAGGCGATCCCCGACGACATCGTCGAGGCGGCACGCCTGGACGGCCTCTCGGGTGCGCGCATGTTCCGCTACATCACCGTGCCGAGCATCCGGCCCGCGCTCGTCGTCGTCCTGACGACGATCGCGATGGGCACGCTCAAGGTCTTCGACATCGTCCGCACGATGACCGGCGGCAACTACCAGACGTCCGTCATCGCGAACGAGTTCTACACGCAGAGCTTCCGCATCAACGAGCAGGGCCTCGGTGCGGCGCTCGCGGTGATCCTCTTCGTGCTCGTGATCCCGCTGGTCGTCTACAACATCCGCCAGATGCGACTCGCCGAGGAGATCCGATGACCACCACGCCCCTCCCCCCGCAGGGCGTCGCGGCGCGCGAGCCGGGCGAGACGGCACCCGACGGCGCCGGCTCGGGCCGCCGCAACGGGCTCCAGCGCCGCGCGAGCATCGCCACGAAGAAGCTGAGCTCGCCGTGGGCCTCGCTCATCGCGGTCGTCATCGCGCTGCTGTGGACGACGCCGACCATCGGCCTGCTCGTCACGTCGTTCCGCCCGGAGATCGACATCCGCTCGTCGGGCTGGTGGACGATCTTCAGCAACCCGACGTTCACGACGGCGAACTACGAGCAGGCGCTCTTCGGCGGCTCGCAGAGCCTGTGGACCGACCTCATCAACACGATCGTCATCACGCTCCCGGCGGTCGTCATCCCGATCAGCATCGCGCTGCTCGCGGCGTACGGGTTCGCGTGGATCGACTTCAAGGGCCGGAACTTCCTCTTCGTCGCGATCTTCGCGCTGCAGATCGTGCCCATCCAGGTCACGCTCATCCCGCTGCTGACGACCTACGTCGACATCGGCATCAACGGCACCTTCTGGTCCGTGTGGATCTCGCACACGATGTTCGCGCTGCCGCTCGCGATCTTCCTGCTGCACAACTTCATGAAGGACATCCCGCCGTCGCTCGTCGAGGCCGCGCGCGTCGACGGCGCGGGACACGTGAAGATCTTCTTCCGCGTGCTGCTCCCGCTGCTCGTGCCGGCGATCGCGTCGTTCGCGATCTTCCAGTTCCTCTGGGTCTGGAACGACCTGCTCGTCGCCCTGACCTTCGCGAGCGGCCTGCCGAACGTCCGGCCGCTGACCGTCCGGATCGCCGAGCTCGTCGGCTCGCGGGGCGGCGACTGGTTCCTGCTCTCGGCGGGTGCGTTCGTCTCGATGATCGTCCCGATGCTGGTGTTCCTGTTCCTCCAGCGCTACTTCGTCCGCGGGCTGCTGGCCGGCTCGGTCAAGGGCTGACCACCCGCACCACCGCGCACGACGACGGCCTCGCACCCTGCCGGGTGCGGGGCCGTCGCGCTGCGGTCGTAGCCTTGCGCGGTGACGTCAGCCCCCGCCCGCGCGCTCGGTCGGGTGCCCGCCCCCGCGATCTTCGTGGTGTCGGGCCTGACGCAGTACGTCGGTGCGGCCCTCGCCGTGGGGCTCTTCGACCGGATCCCCGCGCCGGCCGTGGCGTGGCTCCGCGTCGTCGTCGCCGCGCTCGTCCTGCTGGCGTGGCGGCGGCCCTGGCGTCGCACGTGGACGCGCCGCGACCTGGGTGCGGCGGTCGCGTTCGGCACGTGCCTCGCGGCGATGAACGTGACGTTCTACGTCGCGATCGACCACCTCCCGCTCGGCACCGCGGTCGCGATCGAGTTCGTCGGCCCCGTCGTCGTCGCCGCGGTGACCGGCTCGGGTGCGCGCGAGCGGTGGGGCATCGCCCTCGCGGCCGTGGGCGTCGTGCTGCTGGCCGGGGTGACCCTCGGCGCGGGCGGTCCCGGCGTCGCCGTCGGTCTGGTCGCGATCCTCGCCGCCGCCGCGTTCTGGGCGGGCTACATCGTCCTCGGTCGGCGCGTCGCGGTCCGCGGCGACGGCGTGACGACGCTGGCCGTCGCGATGGCCGCGGGCGGGCTCGTCACCGCACCGCTCCTCGCCGGCTCGGCGACGCCCGTCCTCGGCTCGTGGACGCTGCTCGCGGCGGTCGTCGGCGTCGCGGTGCTGTCGTCGGTCATCCCCTACGCGCTCGAGCAGGTCGTGCTCAGGCGCGTCGGCGCGGCGGTCTTCGCGATCCTGCTCGCGCTGCTCCCGGCGACGGCCGCGGTGGTCGGCGCGGTGGTGCTGCGTCAGTGGCCGCACCCGCTCGAGCTCGTCGGGCTCGTGCTGGTGTCCGCCGCGATCGCGCTGACGTCGTTGCGCCGACGCCCCGCCGTCCCCGCCGAGCCGCCCGCGACCGCCTGAGGCCGTCACCGGCGACCGGGTGGGAGGCCGTCAGAGGTACTGGCCGGGGTGCCGCTCCTCGCGCACGGGACCCGCGCCGGGCTCGGCTCCGGCGGGCGCGACCGCGGCGCCTGGCGGGAGCGAGCCCGGGGGAAGGGCGCGGCGCATCTGCGCGAGCTGGGCCTGCGTCGACATCTGCTGCGCGACGAGCGCGGTCTGGAGGCCGTGGAAGAGGCCCTCGAGCCATCCCACCAGCTGCGCCTGGGCGACGCGCAGCTCGGCGTCGCTCGGGTTCCCGTCGTCGGAGAAGGGGAGCGTGATGCGGCGCAGCTCGGCGACGAGGTCGTCGGACAGGCCGTCCTCGAGCTCGCGCAGCGAGCGGTCGTGCACCTCGGCGAGACGGCCACGGGCGGCCTCGTCGAGGGGTGCGCTGCGGACCTCCTCGAGCAGCTGCTTGACCATCGTGCCGATGCGCATGACCTTCGCGGGCGACCCGCTGAACAGCGAGTCGGGCACCGGCACGCGGCCACGCCCCGACGACGACCCCTCCCCGGCGACGTCGTCGGCAGGGTCGGCAGGGTCGGCGGGGTCGCCTCGGCGGCTGTCGGGCGCACCGGGCACGGTGGACGCGTCGCGGTCGTCGTCGTCGGCAGGACGGGGGAGGTTCTCGCTCACCCACCCATCATGGTCACAGCCTCCGACGTGCGGCAGCACGAGGCGTGCCGCCGGGGGACGCGCGCTCCTCACCGCGACCGGCGACCGCGTCGCGCGCGGGCGTCACGGCACGAGCAGCACCTTGCCGAACACGTCTCCCGATGCGAGCGCCTCGTGCGCGCGCGCCGCGTCCGCGAGCGGGACCCGCTCGTGGACGACCGGCCGGATCGCACCCGACGCGACCAGCGGCCACACGTCGCGCGCGACGCCGGCCACGATCGCGGCCTTCTCCGCGGGCGGGCGTGAGCGCAGCGTCGTGCCGAGAACCGTCGCGCGGCGCGCGAGGAGCAGCCCGAGGTCGAGCTCGCCGCGCCGGCCGCGCTGCATGCCGATCACGGCGAGCCTGCCGCCCGTCGCGAGGCTCCGCAGGTTGCGGTCGAGGTAGGCCGCGCCGACGACGTCGAGGACGACGTCGACACCGCGTCCGTCGGTCGCGGCACGGACCGCCTCGACGAAGTCCTCGGTGCGGTGGTCGACGACGACGTCCGCGCCGAGCGTGCGGCACCGCTCGGCGCGTTCCGGCCCACCGGCGGTGGTGACGACGGACGCGCCGACCGCCGCGCCGTACTGCACGGCGAACGAGCCCACGCCGCCCGAGCCGCCGTGCACGAGCAGCCACTCGCCCGGCGAGAGACGCGCCGCGGTCAGCGTCGACCAGACGGTGCACGCGGCCTCGGGCAGCGCCGCCGCGCCGACGAGGTCCAGGCCGTCGGGGACGGGGAGCACCTGCTCGGCGCGGACGACGACCTGGTCGGCGTAGCCGCCCCCGTCGAGCAGCGCCACGACCTCGTCGCCGACGCGGGGTCGCCACGGCGCGTCGTCGTCCGTGGCGGCCGTTGCCCCGCTCACGGCCCCGTTCCTCGCACCGGTCCCCGCACCGGTCCCCGCCACGGCGTCGTCGTCGACGCCCGGGCCGAGCGCCACGACGCGGCCGGACACCTCGAGGCCGGGCCACGCCGGCGCGCCCGCGGGCGGTGGGTACAGCCCCTGGCGCTGGAGCACGTCCGCGTTGTTCACCCCCGCGGCCGCGACCTGGAGCAGGACCTCGCCCGGTCCGGGCCGCAGGTCGGGGGCCTCCCGGAGCGCGAGCTGCTCGGGTCCGCCGGGAGCGCTGATCTCGACCAGAAACATGGTCAGAAGTGTTGCAGGCGGGTGAAAACGCGCCGCTAGGGTGTGCTCGGCCACAGGTAGTTGGCCCAACACCCTCATGCTCGGCCGGTTCCGCGCCGATGTGTCTCGGACGGCAGCGCTGCACCCTGTGGGCTGCCGTCGTCCAGCACCACGCGCGGTGGCGCACCAACGCGCAGTGAAGGAGACACCATGCTTCGCAGGTTGGGCATCCGCGGGAAGGTCCTCGCGGCGCTCTCCGTGCCCGTCCTCGTGCTCTTCGCGCTCGCCGGCACCATCTCGATGCAGTCCATCGAGGACGTGCGCGTGGCGCGGACCGTGACCGAGCTGCTCGGTGCCCTCGACAAGGCGCGTGACCTCACGCGTGCGCTCCAGGCGGAGCGGTCGGCGACGCTGTCGTTCGTCACGGCGGAGGGTGCGGAGCGGCTCGACCTGCGAAGCGAGCTGAGCACGGTGCGTGCGTCCACCGACGCCGCGATCGGTGCGGCCAACCGTGCCGCGAACGGGATCGACCTCGACCAGCTCGACCCGGTCGTCAACCGCGCCGTCACCGGCCTGCAGGACCAGATGTCCGCGCTCGACGACCTGCGCCGCGCCGTCGACGCCGACCGCCTGAGCATGCGCAACGCCTACGTCGGGTACGTCCAGGTCGCGGAGCGCGTGACCGGCTTCCCGGCGGTCGTGGCCGAGTCGCTCGACGACCGCCGCCTCGCGACGATCATCGCCGCGCAGACCGACGTCATGATGCTCGTCGAGGACTACCGGCAGGAGCAGGTGCTCGGCCGTGAGATCCTCGAGGGCGAGCGCGGGGTCGCCGAGCTCAACCTGCTCGGGAACCTCTTCCCGTCGACCAACGTCCAGCAGGAGTCCGCGACGCTCGGCGTCGCGCAGCTGGAGCTCGGCGAACGCGTCGTCGTCCCGCAGGTCCCGCTCGGCGGCGGCACCTACGGCGACATCCGCCTCATGGCGCAGTCCGGCGCGAGCAACTTCGCGACCTTCACGACGCCCGAGAAGTGGGTCGAGCTCGCCAACGAGCACATCAACACGTACGACCCGGTCCTCAACGAGCTGCGCGCCGCGGGCGTCGTGCGAGCCAAGGCCACGGCCGACGCCGCACTCCGGACCGCCGCGCTGACGATCACCCTGACCCTGCTCGCGGTGACGGTCTCCGTCGTCGTCGCGCTCGCCATCGCGCGCCGGATCGTCGAGCCCGTCCGTCGCCTCACGGCGGCCGCGGCGTCGGTGCGCGACCAGCTCCCGAAGCTCGTCGAGCAGGTCGCCGTCCCCGGACAGGGACCCGACCTCACGCTCGCCCGCATCCCCGTCGACTCGCAGGACGAGATCGGTCGCCTCGCCGAGACGTTCAACCAGGTGAACGAGACGACCATCGAGGTCGCGCAGGAGCAGGCCGCGCTGCGTGCCTCGATCGCGGAGATGTTCGTCAACGTCGCGCGCCGCGACCAGGTGCTCCTCAACCGCCAGCTGTCGTTCATCGACGCGCTCGAGCGGTCGGAGGAGGACCCGGCGACGCTCGCCGACCTGTTCCGCCTCGACCACCTCGCGACCCGGATGCGCCGCAACGCCGAGTCGCTCCTCGTCCTCGCGGGCATCGACACGGGCCGCCGCCTGCGCGAGCCGATCCCGCTGTCCGACGTCATCCGGACCGCCTCGTCGGAGATCGAGCACTACGAGCGCGTCCAGCTCGACCTCCCGGTCGACCCGCTGATGCTCGGCCACGTCGCCCTGCCCACCGCTCACCTCCTGGCAGAGCTGCTCGAGAACGCCACCGTGTTCTCGGACCCCGGCACGCCGGTGCACGTGTCGACGGGCCTCGACGACACGCACGCGATCATCACCGTGCTCGACCAGGGCCTCGGCATGACCGCCGCCGAGCTCGCCGAGGCGAACGACAAGATCCGCACGACCTCCGCGAGCGACGTCGTCGGTGCGCAGCGCCTCGGCCTCTTCGTGGTCGGCCGCATCGCCGGCCGCCTCGGTGCGCGCGTCGAGCTGGGCCTCGGCCCGGACGGCACGGGGACCCTCGCCACGATCCGCATCCCGGTCGTCCTGTTCGTCGACACCGCCTCGCTGCCGCAGACGGCGCCCCTCCAGGCGGCCGTGCACCAGCCCGAGAGCTTCGCGCTCCCGGAGGAGGCCGCCGCCGTCGTCCACGACGCCGCGTTCGCCCCGCTGCCCGACGGCGTGCAGGACGTCGCGCCCGGAAGCCTCGGCTCGGTCGAGAACCCGGCCGAGGAGGTCGACCTCGCCGCGCTGACGGACGGCCAGACCGGTCTCGGCCTGCCGCGCCGCCGCTCGCGCGGTGCCGACGCCGAGGCGCCGGCCCCCAGCGCGAGCTACCGCGAGCAGGACGACGCCGCCGCGGCGCCCTCGATCCCGCTCGCCCCCGCGCCCGAGTCGCTCGCCGGTGCCGCCGGCGTGCCCGTCGAGGAGACGTGGGCACCGCCCGTCGTCCAGAACGCCGCCCCGCTCGCGGTGCGCCGCCGTGAGGAGCCGCAGGAGGAGACGTCCGCGTCCGGCCTGCCGACCCGCACGCCCGCGCAGCCGTCCACCGGGCTGCCCACCCGCACACCCGCCCCGGCCGCGGGCTGGCAGCCGTCCGGCCAGGAGCCGACCACCGCCACGGGCCCGCTCCCGACGCGCGGCGGCTCGGACCTCCCCGTCCGCGGTGGGGCCTCGGGTCTCCCGGTCCGCACGTCGTCCGCCCCCCAGGTGCCGGCCGCTCCCGCGGCGCCCGCGTCGGGCCCCGTCGCGGCGCCCGAGTCGCGTTCCGCGATGTTCAGCGGCTTCCGCTCGCGCCGCGCCGAGCTGGCCGCCGCCGCCATCCACCAGGTCGAGAGCGACACGCCCGTGCGCCCCTCGGGTGACGGCGCGGACCGCCTCGCGGCCGCCGCGGCCGGTGCCGCAGCGTTCTTCGGCCGCTCGGGCCGCGACGAGGCGTCCGCCCAGGAGCCGACGGCCCCCGAGGCCCCCGCGTTCGTCGTGCCGCAGCTCGTCGAGGACGAGGACGCCCCGGCGCAGCACGAGGTCGTGACGCACAGCGCCACCCAGGACGCCGCACAGGCCGCCGCCGAGACAGCCGCCGAGTGGTCGGCCGAGCAGCCGGAGACGGGCGCCGAGCAGCACGCCCTCGCCGCGTGGTCGGCGCAGCCGGTCGCCGACGAGCCCGTCGCCGAGTCGTTCGCCGAGCCGTTCGCGGACCTCGTCGCCCGGCCCGTCGTCGAGCCGGTCGCCGAGCCCGTCGTCGAGCAGGTGGCCGACACCCCCGTCCCGCAGCGCGCTCCCGAGGAGCCCGCCCGGATCACCGGGCGGCACGCCCTCCGCCCGGCGACCGACTCGCCCGTCTGGCCCCCCGCACCCGTCGCCCAGCAGGCCGACGCGTGGGGCGAGCTCGAGCCGGCCGGCTGGGGCAGCGACCCCGCGACGCCGCAGCCGTGGGCGCCCCCGGCGCCCGCCGACGAGGTCGCGGCGGTCGAGGTCCCGCAGCTCGAGCTCGAGCCCGAGGAGCCCGCGCAGGCACCCGAGCCGGTGTGGCCCGTCGAGGACGCACAGCCCTGGGCGCAGCCCGCGGCCGAGGTGACCCCGTGGTCCGAGCCGGCCGGACTGCCCGCCGGACAGCCCCTCGTGGACGCGCCGCAGTGGGCCGAGCCCGCCGCCGAGGCCCCGCTGTGGGCCGCGCCGTCGGAGCTCACGTCGGAGCCGGCCCCGGCCCCGCTCCCCGAGCCCGCCGTCGTGCCGGACACCGAGCCGACGTCCGCGCCGGCTCTCGAGCAGGGCCTCGAGCCCGTCCCCGCCGCTGCGACCCCGACGTGGGAGCGGACGTGGGATGCGCCCGTCCCGCCCGCGGTCGAGGCGCTCGCCGCGGCGACCACCGGCGCGGCCCCGGCCGTCGCCGCCGCACCGGCCAAGCGCTCGTGGTGGCCGTTCGGGCGCAAGCGTCCCGCCCAGGCGGTGGAGCCCGTCGCGACCGTCGCGGCGACGCCCGCCGCGCTCCAGGCGGCGCCCGCGCCGTTCCCGTCGGCACCGGCGGCGTTCCCGCCGGCCCCGCTCGACGCGCCGGCCCCGGTCGCCGCGGACGCCGCGTCGTTCGCGCCGCCGGTGTTCGAGCCCCCGGCCGCGCACGCGGCGCCTCCTGCACCTCCGGCCGCGCCCGTGCGCGAGTCGGCCTGGGGGTCGGACCCGGGCGCTCACGCGGTCCCGCCCGTGCCCGTCGCCGAGCCGTCGGCCGACGTGCC
>JAUZVJ010000042.1:0-28701 GCA_031844515.1 Actinotalea sp. AC32
CGCCAGGCTAGTTCAGTCCGCGGAGCGCATGTGATGGACGTCACCGGCGAGCACGCGGTGCAGCGCACCTGCGCCGTCGACCACCTCGAGCGACCCGTCCGGGCCGAGCGAGCGCGCCACGCCCACCACCTCGCGTCCCGCGGGGAGGTCGACCCGGACCCGCCCGCCGAGCGTCGAGCACGCCGCCGCGCACTCCGCGTCGAGCCCCGCGGCGCGCGCGTCGCCGTGCGCCGCACGCCAGCGCGCCTCGAGCCGCCACAGGTGGTCGAGCACCGCGGTCAGGACCGACTCCCGGTCGACCCCCGCGCGGGCCCCGGCGAGCCGGAGCGACGACGCGCTCGGCACGGGTAGCTCGTCGCGCACCTGGTCGACGTTGACGCCGATGCCCACGACCACGGCCGGGCCGTCCGGCAGCGGGACGACGTCCCCCAGGAGCCCCGCGACCTTGCGCCGCCGCCCCCAGCCCGGCAGGACCTCGTCGCCCGGCGCCGCGTCGACGAGGACGTCGTTGGGCCACTTGAGCACCGCGCGCACGCCCGCCGCCTCGTCGAGCGCGCCCACGACGGCGAGACCGGCGACGAGCGGCAGCCACCCCCACCGGTCCACCGGGACGTCCGGCCCGGGACGCAGCACGACGGACACCGTCACGGCGGTGTGCGCGGGGGTCGTCCACGTGCGCCCGCGCCTCCCGCGGCCCGCCGCCTGGTGGTCGGCGACCAGCACCGAGCGGTCGGGCCACGCGGCGGGCTCCGACCCGAGCGCGGCCACGAGGTCCGCCGACGTCGACGCCGTCCGCCCGACGACGACGACGCGCCCGGTCGCTCCGCGCGCGTGGAGCACCCGCTCGACGGCAGCCCGGTCGTAGGGCACGCGCGGGTGCTCGCCACGGTGGTGAGCGCGGTCGGGGGCGTCGTCGTCGGGGCCCGGGCGGGCGTCGTCGTCGGCCATGGGGCGGACCCTAGCGACACGCGTCCTTTGTCGGGTCCCGCACACGACGACCGGACGACACGGTGGATCCCGTCACGGGAGGATGTCGGGACCCGACAACTACCCTCGTCCGCGTGACCGACACGACCGAAGCCACCGGGACCGCAGCGAAGCTCAGCGACCTCGCCGAGCGCACGGCACGCGCCGTCGACGAGCAGGAGGCCGCAGCCGTCGCCCGTCAGCACCCCCGTGGGAAGAAGACCGCCCGCGAGCGCATCGCCGCGCTCCTCGACGAGGGCAGCTTCGTCGAGCTCGACGCGTTCGCGACGCACCGGTCCACCCGCTTCGGCCTCGAGCGGCGCCAGGTCCCCGGCGACGGCGTGATCACGGGCTACGGGACCGTCGACGGCCGCCAGGTGTGCGTGTACAGCCAGGACTTCACGGTGTTCGGCGGGTCGCTCGGCGAGGTGCACGGCCAGAAGATCACCAAGGTCATGGACCTCGCGCTCCGCACGGGCGTGCCGCTCATCGGGATCCTCGACGGCGGCGGGGCACGCATCCAGGAGGGCGTCGCGGCGCTGACGCAGTTCGCCGAGATCTTCCGCCGCAACGTCGCGGCGTCGGGCGTCATCCCGCAGATCTCGCTCATCCTGGGCCCGAGCGCGGGCGGCGCGGTCTACTCCCCCGCGCTCACCGACTTCGTCGTCATGGCGGACGGCACGTCGAACATGTTCATCACGGGGCCCGACGTCATCCGCGCCGTCACCGGCGAGGACGTCGGCTTCGAGGAGCTGGGCGGCGGGCACACGCACAACGCGCGCTCGGGCGTCGCCCACTACCTCGGCAGCGACGAGGACGACGCGATCGACTGGGTCAAGGCCCTCGTGGGCTACCTCCCGTCGAACAACCTCAGCGACCCGCCCGTGTGGGAGGACGACGCCCACGCCGACCTCGAGCCGACCGACGCCGACCTCGAGCTCGACACCCTCGTGCCGGACTCCGACTCGCAGCCGTACGACATGCGCACCGTGGTCGAGCACGTCCTCGACCACGGGGAGCTGCTCGAGGTGCAGCCGCTGTACGCGCAGAACGTCCTCGTCGGCTTCGGCCACGTGGAGGGCCGGCCCGTGGGCGTCGTCGCGAACCAGCCGCTCCAGATGGCCGGCACGCTCGACATCAACGCGGCCGAGAAGGCCGCCCGCTTCGTACGGACGTGCGACGCGTTCAACATCCCCGTCCTGACGTTCGTTGACGTGCCGGGGTTCCTGCCCGGGACCGACCAGGAGTGGAACGGGATCATCCGGCGCGGCGCGAAGCTCATCTACGCGTACGCCGAGGCCACGGTGCCGCTGGTCACGGTCATCACGCGCAAGGCCTACGGCGGCGCGTACATCGTCATGGGCTCCAAGCAGCTCGGCGCCGACGTGAACCTCGCGTGGCCGACCGCCCAGATCGCCGTGATGGGCGCGGGCGGGGCGGTGAACATCCTGCACCGCGGCGCGATCAAGAAGGTCGCCGAGGACGGTGGGGACACCGAGGCGGAGCGCGCGCGGCTGACCCGCGAGTACGAGGAGGCCCTCGTGAACCCCTACGACGCCGCGCAGCGCGGGTACGTCGACGCCGTCATCCCGCCGTCGCAGACGCGCGCACAGGTGGTCCGGGCGCTCCGCGCGCTGCGCACCAAGCGCGCGAGCCTGCCGGCCAAGAAGCACGGGAACATCCCGCTGTGACGCCTCCCGACGTGCGCGTCGTCCGCGGCGAGCCGGACGATGTCGAGCTCGCGGCGCTCGTCGCGGGGCTCGCGGCCGGCGCCGCGACGGGCCACCACGCGTCGACCGACGAGCATGCGGCCGAGCCCGGGCCGGCGCGACGCTCGCGCCACCGCTGGCGCGAGGCCGCCCAGGGGCTCGCCGACCCGCTGCGCCCGGGTCCCGACGCGTGGCGGTGGAGCGGCCGCTGACGGCGACACGGGGCGGCCACCGCACCGCCGCCCCAGCCCGTGGCCGGGCGGCCCGGACGTAGGGTGCCGCCCATGACCACTGACGCTCTGCCGTCCCGCACGCCCTCGGCGATCGACGCGATCGCCGACGCCTACGTCCAGACGCTCGCTCGCCTCGACCCCCTCTCGGCGACCGCGATGGGCCTGTCCGGGTACGACCACCTCATGACCGACTTCTCCCCCGCGGGCCACGCGGCGTCCGCGGAGGCGGCACGTGCCGTCCTCGCGGAGCTCGACGCCGCGACACCCCAGGACGACGTCGACCACGTGACGCTGGCCGCGATGCGCGAGCGCATCGGGCTCGAGCTCGAGCTGCACGAGGCCGACGAGCTCCTCGGGCAGCTCAACAACATCGCGTCGCCCGTCCAGGCGCTGCGCGACGTCTTCGACCTGATGCCCACGGCGACCCCCGAGCACTGGGAGAACATCACGGCGCGGCTCGACGCCCTGCCCGGCGCGGCCGACGGCGTCGTCGAGTCGCTGCGGCTCGCCGCGTCACGCGGACGCGTCGCACCCGTGCGCCAGGTGCAGGAGTGCCTGACGCAGGCCGAGGAGCTGGCCGACCCCGAGCGGTCGTTCTTCACGACGTTCGTCGCCGGCCCGGCCGTCGAGGCGGCGCTGGCCGAGGCGCGCGACGCCGACGCGCGCCGTGCGGCCCTCGAGCACGGTGGCCGGGCGGCGCGGTCCGCGTACGGGACGCTCGCGGCGTTCCTGCGCGACGAGCTCATGCCAGCCGCGCCCGAGGAGGACGCCGCCGGCCGTGAGCGCTACCGGCTCTGGTCGCGGTACTTCCTCGGCGCCGAGGTCGACCTCGAGGAGACGTACGCGTGGGGCCTGGAGGAGCTCGAGCGGATCGTCGCCGAGCAGGAGGCGGTCGCGGCGCGCATCGCCGGTGCCGGCGCGACGGTCGAGGACGCCGTCGCGCGCCTCGACGAGGACCCGTCGCGGGTGCTCGAGGGCACCGACGCGCTGCAGCGGTGGATGCAGGAGACGTCCGACGCCGCCGTGCAGGCGCTGCGCGGGACGCACTTCGAGATCGCCGAGCCGCTGCTCGCGCTCGAGTGCCGCATCGCGCCGACGCAGAACGGCGGCATCTACTACACGGGACCGTCGGACGACTTCAGCCGCCCCGGCCGCATGTGGTGGTCCGTCCCGCCCGGCGTCACGACCTTCACGACCTGGCGCGAGAAGACGACCGTCTACCACGAGGGCGTCCCGGGCCACCACCTCCAGATCGCGCAGGCCGTCTACCAGCGCGGCACGCTCAACACGTGGCGTCGCCTCGCGTGCTGGGTCTCGGGCCACGGCGAGGGCTGGGCGCTGTACGCCGAGCGGCTCATGGCCGACCTCGGGTTCATGGAGGACCCGGGCGACCGGCTCGGGATGCTCGACGGGCAGCGCATGCGTGCGGCGCGTGTCGTGCTCGACATCGGCGTGCACCTCGGGCTCCCGTGCCCCGAGCGGTGGGGCGGCGGGACCTGGGACGCCGACAAGGCCTGGGAGTTCCTGCGCGCAAACGTCAACATGCCCGAGGGCTTCCTGCGGTTCGAGCTCAACCGGTACCTCGGCTGGCCGGGGCAGGCACCGGCCTACAAGATCGGCCAGCGGCTGTGGGAGGCCGCGCGGGACGAGGCGGCGGCCGCAGCCGGACGCCGCGGCGAGACCTTCGAGCTGAAGGACTTCCACCACCGCGCGCTCTCGCTCGGCTCGGTGGGGCTCGACGTCCTGCGGGTCGCGCTGAGCTGACCCCCGGCAGCAGCAGGCCGCGACGGCCCGGTCCCCTCGGGGCCGGGCCGTCGCCGTGCCACGGCAGGTGCGGAGCGCGGTGGACAGCCACGGCGATGTGAGCCACGCCACGGAACCTCTCACCGGCTTGCGGAACACCACGGCGCTCCGTCAGGTTGTGCCTCGCGATGGACAACCCCTGGAACCTCTGCGAGCGCCTGCACGTCGACCTCCGACGTCAGGCCAGCTCGGCGTGTCGGGCGCGCTGAACGACCTCGACCGCGTCGTCGACGACGACGCCCGACCCCTGACACCCCCTCCACGGAAGGTCCTCCCGTGACCGCACCCTCCTCCGCCGCGCCCTCGTCGGACGCGCCCACCGGGCAGACGCCCCGGACCCGCAGCCGCCTGAGGCTCCCCTCGTTCGGCGTCCAGGTCCTCCTGGCGCTCGTGCTCGGCGTCGCGCTGGGCCTGCTCGCGCGCTCGATCAGCGACCCCGCCCCCGACCAGGCGGACGCGCTGACGGTCACCCTCGCGACGATCGGCAGCACGTTCGTCACGCTCCTCAAGGCGCTCGTGCCGCCGCTGATCGTCACCGCGATCATCACCTCGATCGCCAACCTGCGGGCGGTGACGGACGCCGCGCGCCTCGCCGGCCGCACGCTCCTGTGGTTCGGCATCACCGCGCTCGCGTCGGTGCTCGTCGGCATCACGCTCGGCCTCGTGTTCCGGCCCGGGCTGAGCACGACGCTCACGACCGCCGACGCCGCGGAGCCGAGCCGCACCGGCTCGTGGCTCGACTTCATCACCGGCCTGCTGCCGGCGAACTGGCTCGGCGTCACCGCGGGCACGTCGCTCCAGCAGGCCGACGGCGCCGTCACCGGTGCCACCACGAGCCTGAGCTTCAACGCCCTCCAGCTCGTCGTCATCGCGCTCGTCGTCGGCGTCGCCGCGCTCAAGGTGGGGCCGGCCGCCGAGCCGTTCCTGACCTTCAACCGGTCGGTGCTCGCGGTCGTGCAGAAGGTGCTCTGGTGGGTCATCCGCCTCGCGCCGCTCGGCACGGTCGGCCTCCTGGGCAACGCCGTCGCGACGTACGGGTGGGACCTGCTCGGCCCGCTCGCGTCGTTCGTGGCCGCCGTGTACGTCGGCCTCGCGGTCGTGCTGTTCGTCCTGTACCCGGTGCTGCTCCGGACGCATGGCCTCTCGCCCGTGCGCTGGTTCGCCGGCGCGTGGCCCGCGATCCAGCTCGCGTTCGTGTCGCGGTCCTCGCTCGGCACGCTGCCGCTGACCGAGCGCGTCACGGTCCGCAACCTCGGCGTGCCGCGCGAGTACGCGTCCTTCGCCGTCCCGTTCGGCGCGACCACCAAGATGGACGGCTGCGCCGCGGTGTACCCCGCGATCGCCGCGATCTTCGTCGCCCAGGTCTTCGGCGTGCAGCTGAGCCTGTGGGACTACGTGCTCATCGCGTTCGTGTCGGTCGTTGGCTCCGCCGCGACGGCAGGGCTGACGGGTGCGCTTGTCATGCTCACGCTCACGCTCTCGACGCTGGGCCTCCCGCTCGCGGGCGTCGGCCTGCTCCTCGCGGTCGACAGCATCCTGGACATGGGCCGGACCGCGGTGAACGTCGCGGGCCAGACGCTCGTCCCGACGATCGTCGCGCGCCGCGCCGGCATCCTCGACGTCGAGCGGTTCGCGAGCAGCAACGCCGCCGACCCCTTCGCCGACGACGACGCCCCCGTCGCCGACGACGAGCGCGAGCGGGTCGCGGTCACCGCCTGACGCCCGCACCGCACCACGTCCCGCACGGGCGCCGACCTCCCCGGGGTCGGCGCCCGTGCGCGTACCGGCACCGAGCCGTCGTCCCGGCGCCGCAGGGGCCACCGTGAACTGCCCGACGCTGTCCACAGCTTCGCGGAACCAGCGACACGGCAGAGCACGCCGCCGCTAGGGTCCGGTGACCATGGAACAGGGGGCGTTTCGTCATGGTCTGTCCGGGCTGCTCGAACATGGGCGCGCGCGACGCACATCGGCGCGTCGACGTGCGTGGGCTGCGGTGGTCGTCCTGGCCGGCGTGGCGAGTGCGTGCAGCGCCCCGGAGGCCGCGCAGGGCCCGAGGACCACGCCGCCGCTGGTGGAGGTGACGCACTCGCCCGAGTCCAGCCCCGAACCGACGCCGACACCACCCCAGCCGTCGGCCGCCATGCAGGCCGCCGACCCGGCGGGAGCGGAAGCGGCCGCGGCCTACTTCATCGACCTCTTCCTTTACACGATGGAGTCGGGCGACACCGGGACGTGGGACCGCGCGAGCGACCCGGCGTGCGACTTCTGCAGGGCCTCCAGCGAGGAGGCGACGAGCATCCGCGCCTCGGACCAGCGCTACGTGGACCTCGGACTCTCCGTGACGGACGTGGGCCTGATCCGCTTCGAGGAAGCGGTCGGAACCTTCCTGGTCGAGGTGGCGTACGACTCCCCCGGTGTCGAGATCCGGTCCGAGCAGGGCGAGGTCGTCGACACCCGAGCGGAGGGTTCCGCCTTCCTCGCACTCGAGGTCGGCTACCTGCCCGGTGACGGCTGGCACCTGGTCGGCGCGCAGCGCCTGTCGGAGTCGGTCCGATGATGCCCGCCCGGGCCGCCTTCATCGGCGTCGTCGCCGTCGTCGTCGCGGTCGGCGGAGGCGAGGGTCCCACCGACGACCTGTTCGGTCACGCGACGGAGAACGTCGTGACGATCGGCGGAACCCAGCGATCACCGGAAACCCGGGCGGCACGGACGACCGCCGACCCTGCGCACGAGTACGAGCGCCGCCCGGTCTTCTACTGCGGTCAGGGCGATCGCGGTTCGTCCAACGGGCCGTGCATCGACGCTCCGAACGGCGGGCAGGTCGTGCGCCGGTGCGCCGACGGGTCCATCGCGACGGACCCGCTCTTCCGGCGCGAGCTCGCGACCGACGGCCGGTCCGTGGGCCCCTGGGAGCAGGTGGACACGGGCGGCTGCCCCGAGGACCCCACCACCACCGTCGTGCTCACCGCCACCGACTTCCGCCGCCTGCCGCTGACCCCCTCCCCCACCCACCACCAACCCGCCGACGGCCGCAACCTCATCGGCAAACCCGTCATCCTGTGGACCGACCCGGCCCCCCAGACCCTCACCACCACCGTCCTGGGCACCCCCGTCACCGTCCGCGCCACCCCCACCACCTGGACCTGGGACCTCGGCGACGACACCGCCCCCCTCACCACCACCGACCCCGGACACCCCTACCCCGACCACACCGTCACCCGCGCCTACACCCACCCCGGCACCTACACCCTCACCCTGACCACCACCTGGACCGGCACGTACCAAGTCGACGGCACCGGCCCCTGGCACACCGTCACCGGCACCGCCACCACCACCAGCACCCCCACCACCCTCACCGCCGAAGAAGCCCCCAGCCGCCTCGTCGCCGACCGCTGACCGACCACCAGCCCACCGCCGACCACCGACGACCGGGCCCCCCGCCCGCCGACCACCACCCACCGACCGGCGACCGGCGACCGGCCGTCGGCGCGACTGAGGCACCGCAGCGGCCGCCCCTTGCGCTCATGTATCTGCCAGATACATTCTGTCGTCATGGCGAAGGAGGCGACGACCCGGTACGCCGTCCTGGGGATGCTCACGCTGGAGCCCATGACGGGGTACGGGCTGCGCGAGGCGATCGCGGGGACCATCGGGCACTTCTGGCACGAGAGCTTCGGCCAGCTGTACCCGGCCCTGCGCGCGCTCGAGGCCGAGGGGCTCGTCAGCACGCACCCGCTCGGGCCGCGCAGCCGCGAGCACCGGATCACCGACCGCGGGCGCGCCGAGCTGCGCAGATGGCTCGGCACGCCGCCGTCGTCGGCGGCGGCGCACCGCAGCGAGCTCCTGCTCAAGGTGTTCTTCGCGCGGCACGCCGAGCCCGGCGCCGTCGCCGGTCTCGTCCGCGCGCACCGTGACACCCTCGTCGCGGCGCGCGAGCGGTACGGCGGCCTCGAGCGGGAGATCGCTTCGGACGCGTCACCGGACGGCCCGCACTGGCTCGCGACCGTGCGGCACGGCATCGCGATGGTCGACGCGGGGATCGCCTGGTCCGAGGAGACGCTGCGCACGCTGACCGCCGAGGGCGCCCGGTGAGCGCCGACCTCGCCGACCGTCGCGCGCGGCGACGTCGTCGGCTCGGCGTCGTGGGTGCCGTGGTCGCCACGGGGGCGGCCGCGCTGTGGACCGTCGTCGTCCCCGAACGGGCCGAGACCGCGACGGGCCTGCGGGAGGCCGCGATCCGCTACGGGCACCCGGTGTGCTGGGGGCTGCTCGCGGTCGTCGGGCTGCTCGTGGCGCTCGACGCGCCCCGGCGCGCCCGCGACGCCGTGGCCTACGCCGCGGGTGCGTCGTACGCGGCGTTCCTCCTCGCGCTCCTCACCTGAGACCGCCCGCCCCGACGCGATCCGTCCGGTCCCGCGGGCTACCCTGCGCCGGTGACCGCTCTCCTGCTCGCCTCCGCCTCGCCCGCACGGCTCGCCACGCTCCGCTCCGCCGGGATCGAGCCGAGCGTGCGCGTGTCCGGTGTCGACGAGGACGCCGTCCTCGCGGCCGCCGAGGAGCGGCACGGGGCGCTCGACCCGGTCGACGCGGTCCTCGTGCTCGCCCAGGCCAAGGCCGACGACGTCGCGACGGCCCTCCTCGACGAGCCCGACGGGTCCGCGGCGACGCTGCCGGACGACCTCCTCGTGCTCGGCTGCGACTCGTTGCTCGACCTCGACGGCCAGGCCCTCGGCAAGCCGCGCGACGCCGACGACGCCGTCGAGCGGTGGCGCCGCATGCGAGGACGCTCCGGCCTGCTCCACACGGGCCACTGGCTCGTCGACCTGCGTGCCGACCGCCCCGCGGCCACCCTCGGGGCGACGTCGACGACCGTCGTGCACTTCGCGGACGTGACCGACGCCGAGATCGCGGCGTACGTCGCGACGGGTGAGCCGCTCGCCGTCGCGGGCGCGTTCACGGTCGACGGGCGGGGCGGGCCGTTCGTCCGCGGCATCGAGGGCGACCACCACGGCGTCGTCGGGCTCAGCCTGCCGGTGCTGCGCGACCTGCTCCGTCAGGTCGAGGTGAGCATCACCGACCTGTGGGCCTGAGCGCACCTGACAGCACCCGGGGGGCCGAGGCGCCCCGCGGCCCTCATCGATCCCGACAAACGCCCTCGGGCGCGTTGTGCGATCCCCACAGTCTTGGCGCGGCTCGGGTGCCGCGGGTGAACGGTGCGGGTGGCTGACGTTACGGTGAGCCGTGCCCGACATCCACAAGGTCCTCATCGCCAACCGCGGTGAGATCGCGGTCCGCATCGCCCGGGCCTGCGCGGACGCCCGCATCGGCAGCGTCGCCGTCTACGCCGACCCCGACCGCGAGGCCCTCCACGTGCGCCTCGCCGACGAGGCGTTCGCACTCGGCGGCTCCCGCGCCGCCGAGACCTACCTCGACATCGGCAAGCTGCTCGACGTCGCGCGCCGCAGCGGGGCCGACGCCGTCCACCCCGGCTACGGGTTCCTCGCCGAGAACGCCGACTTCGCGCGCGCCGTCATCGGCGAGGGCCTCACGTGGATCGGCCCACCGCCCGGCGCCATCGAGGCGCTCGGGGACAAGGTCAGCGCGCGGCACATCGCCCAGCGCGCGGGCGCGCCGCTCGTCGCGGGCACGCCCGACCCCGTGACCGACGTCGCCGAGGTCCACGCGTTCGCCGCGGAGCACGGCCTGCCCATCGCGATCAAGGCCGCCTTCGGCGGCGGCGGGCGGGGCCTCAAGGTCGCCCGCACCGCCGACGAGATCACGGAGCAGTACGAGTCCGCGGTGCGCGAGGCCACCGCGGCGTTCGGCCGCGGCGAGTGCTTCGTCGAGCGCTACCTCGACGCTCCCCGTCACGTCGAGACCCAGTGCCTCGCGGACGAGCACGGGACCGTCGTCGTCGTCTCGACGCGCGACTGCTCGCTCCAGCGGCGGCACCAGAAGCTCGTCGAGGAGGCGCCCGCGCCGTTCCTCACCGAGGCCCAGGAGCGCACGCTCCTGGAGTCGTCGGTCGCGATCCTGCGCGAGGCCGGCTACGTCGGCGCGGGGACGTGCGAGTTCCTCGTGGGCCGCGACGGCACCGTCTCGTTCCTCGAGGTCAACACGCGCCTGCAGGTCGAGCACCCCGTGACCGAGGAGGTCACGGGCGTCGACCTGGTGCGCGAGCAGCTGCGCGTCGCGGCGGGCGAGCCGCTCGGCTACACGTCGCTGCCGGTGCGCGGCCACTCGATCGAGTTCCGGATCAACGGCGAGGACCCCGCCGCAGGCTTCCTCCCCGCCCCGGGCCGCATCTCGCGCCTGCGCATGCCGGCGGGTCCCGGCGTCCGGGTCGACAGCGGCGTCATCGAGGGCGACACCGTGTCCGGCGCGTTCGACTCGATGATCGCCAAGCTGATCGTCACGGGCGCGACCCGCACCCAGGCCGTGGAGCGGGCCCGTCGCGCCCTCGCCGAGCTCGAGGTCGAGGGCATCCCCACGGTCGTCCCGTTCCACCGCGCCGTCCTCGAGGCGCCCGACTTCGTGCCCGCGGACCCCACCGAGCCGTTCCGCGTCCACACGCGGTGGATCGAGACCGAGTTCGCCGACCGGCTCGCCGACCTGCGCCCGGGCACGCCCGCGGTGCCGGCGGCCGAGGAGGACGAGTCCGCGACCGAGCGCGTCGTCGTCGAGGTGGGCGGCAAGCGCATCGAGGTCGTCCTCCCCGCGGGGCTCGGCGGGCTGGGCGGCGGTGCGCGCGGCCGGGTCGCGGGCCGCGGTGCACGGCCACGCCGGGCCGGCGGGACCCGCGCGGGAGCGCCGACGACGAACGGCGCGTCCCTGACGTCGCCCATGCAGGGCACGATCGTCAAGGTCGCGGTCGAGGACGGCGCCGCCGTCACGCAGGGCGACCTCGTCGTCGTGCTCGAGGCGATGAAGATGGAGCAGCCCCTCGTGGCGCACCGCGACGGTGTGGTCCGCAGCCTCGCCGCCGCCGTCGGGACGAGCGTCAGCGCGGGGACCGCGATCTGCGAGATCGTCGACGCGGACGACGCCGGATGACGACCCGGCCGACCGGGCTGCACCGCCAGCCCGGGGACGGCTGGGTCGAGTGCCCGTGCGGCTCGCGGCACTGGGGACTGCACGGCGCGGCGGGGCTCCTCCTCGCCCGCACGGACGCGGCGGGTCGCGCGACGCACGTCGTGCTCCAGCACCGGGCGGTCTGGAGCGACCACGGCGGCACGTGGGGCGTGCCCGGCGGCGCACTCGCCCCGGGCGAGGACCCGCTGACCGGCGCCGTCCGCGAGGCCGCCGAGGAGGCGGGCATCGACCCGGGCGCGGTCGCGGCCGTCGCCGAGCACGTCCTCGACCACGGCGCGTGGCGCTACACGACCGTGGTCGCCCGCGCGACCGGCGAGCACGACGCCCGTGCGACCGACCCCGAGAGCCTCGAGGTCCGCTGGGTCGCCGTCGACGACGTCGCGAGCCTCCAGCTCCTGCCCGCGTTCGCCGCCGCATGGCCCCACCTGCGGACGCTCCTGCCGTGAGGCACCCGCTCGGGCTGCTCGTCGTCGTCCTGACCGCCGTCACCCTCGAGCTCGTGCGGGCGAGCGGCCCGCTGCTCGACCTCGCGTTCGCGCACGGTGTCGTGCCCGCGGCCGGTGCGGCCCTCGCGACGTACGCCCTGCCCGGGCCTGCCGCCGTCGTCCTGCTCCTCGCGACCGGCCGGACGCCACGGGGGGCACGGGCAGCGGTAGGGGCAGGGGGTGCGTGGGGCGCAGGGGGTGCTCAGGCAGCGCGGGCAGCCGCGACGGGCGCCGTCGTCGTCGCGTGCCTGCGTCTCGCGCTCCCCCCGCTCGACGGCGCCACGCGCTTCGTCGTCGGCCTCACCGCGGTCGCCCTGGCGGTCGCCGCGACGACCCTCGCGGTCTCGGCGCTCGCCACCCGCACGGGTGGCGACGGGGCCGCGCGGTCCGTCGCGGTCGGGCTGGCCCTCGCGGTGGCGGTCCAGCTCACCCTGGGGACGTGGGACGCCGTCTGGCGCACCGACGTGGCGGGTCGGGCCGTCACCGTCGCGGTGACCGCCGTGCTCGTCGGCACGGCACTGGGGGCGCTCCGCGGACGGGACGCCGCCGTCGGGGCGGGGGCCACGCGGGTGGCGGGTGCTGTGGGCGCAGACGGTGCCGCACGTGCAGCGGACGCCGTGGGTGCCGACGGCGCCTCGGGTCCTCCGAGTGCCGTGGGCGCCGTGGGCGCCGACCGTTCTGCGGGTGCCGCGGGTGCCGCGGGTGCCGCGGGTGCCGCGGGTGCGGTCGGTGCCGTCGGTGTGGCCGCGCTCGGTCCCGTCCTCGCGCTGTCCGCCGCGGTCCTCGCGAACCCGGGCTACGTCGCGTCGCAGACCGGTGTCCCGCTCGCGTCGGCGGGCGCCGCAGTGGTCCTCGGTCTGCTCGCCGGCGCACCGCTCACGCGGAGGCTCGGTGGGTCGCGTGCGGCCGCGGCCGACGCCGTCGGGCTCGCGGCGGCCCTCGCCCTCGTCGTGCTGTCCCCTGCTCCCGTGCTGGTCGCGGCGGTGCCCGTGGTGACGGTGCTCGCGCTCCGCTCGCTCGCCAGGGCCGTGCGGACCGTCGCGCGGCCCGGAGGGCGTGCGCGCACGGCCGCCGCCGCGAGTGCGGTCGGGCTCGGCACGATCGTCCCGCTCCTGGTCTACCAGCTGGACTACGACGTCCCGCTGGGGGTGCCGAACGGCCTCGTGATCGTGGCCACCGCCGCGGCTCTCGGCGTCGCGGGCGTCGCCGCCGCCCGCACGCGGCACGACGACGCGCGGGGCACGGGAGCGGAACCGTCGGGTCGGACGCCCGGCGCGTCCAGCCTGGCGCCGCGGGTCCTTGCCGGGCCCCGTGCGACGCGAGGCGCACTCGCCGTGTCCCGAGCGACCCCGCAGGTCCTTCTCGCGACCGTCGTCGTCCTCGCGACGGTGGGCGTGGTGCGCCTCGCCGCCGACAGCCCCGGCACCGCCCCGTCCTCCGGACCACCGACGGTCCTGTCGTGGAACCTGCACTACGGCGTGAGTCCGGCGGGGCGCGTCGAGCTCGAGCAGGTCGCGCGGACCGTCGAGGAGACCGGGGCGTGCGTCGTGCTGCTCCAGGAGGTCTCGCGGGGCTGGGTCATGGGCGGCGGTGCCGACATGGCGACGTGGCTCGCCGACCGGCTCGACATGCACGTCGCGTTCGCGCCCGCGGCCGACCGTCAGTTCGGCAACGCCGTGCTCGCCTGCGCACCGCTCGACGACGTGGTGGTCCACGAGCTGCCCTTCGGGCAGGGACCCCAGCGCAGGTCGGCGCTGTCCGCGACCGTCGAGCTCGACGACGGGCCGCGCCGTTTCACCACGGTCCACCTCCAGCACCGCGAGTCCGCGACGCCGACGAGGCTCGACCAGCTCGACGTGCTGCTCCGCGCCGACGACCTGGGCGTGCTCGCGGGCGACCTCAACGCCGAGCCCGGCTGGCCCGAGCTCCAGCGCCTCGCCGAAGCAGGGTTCGTCAGCGCGCAGGACGCCGTCGGCGACCCGTCCGCGCTCACCAGCCCGAGCGTGGATCCACGGCACCGCATCGACTGGGTGCTCGGCCCCGCGTGGGGTCCCGGTGACCGGCTCGAGGTGCTGCCCCTGACGTGGTCGGACCACCGACCACTGCTGCTCACGCCCGGACGCTGACCGCCGCACGCATCTCGCGTCGCCCGGACGCGCGGCGCCGCTCAGCCGATCGAGAGGCTCTCCCCCGGCGCGAGCCGGCGGTACTCCGCACCGCCGAGCGAGCCGACGATCCGGTCCGCCAGCCCGCGGCCCGCGTCGCTCAGCACCGCGTCGTGGATCGGCACCGCGGTCCGCGGCCCCACGGCTCGCACGAGGTCCACGGCGTCGGCGACCCGCAGCCACGGCCCGCCGACCGGGACCAGCAGCACGTCGACGCCCGGGTACGCGGTGAACGAGTCGCCCGGGTGCAGCACCGAGCCGCCGATCACGTAGGCCAGGTTCGTCGCCCGGGGGAGGTCGGGGTGCACGACGGCGTGCTCCCCGCCCAGCGCCTCCACGGACGTCCCGGCCGCCCACCACGTGTCACCAGCCGCGGCCGCGTGGACGCGGTCGGTCGGGGCCCCGGCCTCGGTGAGGGCGTCCACGACGCTGCGCGGGCCCCACACCTCGAGCGCGGGCCGGTCCGCGAGCGCCGCGACCACGGGGCCGACGGCGAGGTGGTCCGGGTGGTCGTGCGTCACGAGGACCGCGTCGGCCACGGCGAGCGCATCGAGGTCGCTCCACCCGCCGGGGTCGACGACGATCGTGCCTCCGTCACCGGCGAGGCTGACGCAGGCGTGACCGTGCGAGGTGAGGGTCGTCATGTGCCCAGCATGCCGAGCCGCGCCGCGAGGAGCACCCCCGCGCGGCCGGGCTCCTCCGTCGGCCGCCCGGGCAGCCAGGCCCTCAGACCGCGCGGTTGTGCAGCGTGCGCGCGACCTCCGCGATCGACCCCGACAGCGACGGGTACACCGTGAACGACTGCGCGACGTCGTCGGCGGTGAGCCGCTGGGACACCGCGAGCGTGAGCGGGAAGACGAGCTCGCCCGCGCGCGGGGCGACGACGACGCCGCCGAGCACGATGCCCGTCGTCGCGTGCGCGAACAGCTTGACGAAGCCGTCCTTCATCCCGAGCATCTTCGCGCGCGGGTTGCGGGCCAGGTCCAGGCGGCTCGTGACGTAGCGGACACCGACCTCGTCGAGCGAGCGCTGCGACGCACCGACGGTCGCGATCTCCGGCGCGGTGAACACGTTGGACGCGACGACCTGGAGGTCGAGCGGGACGACGGCGTCGCCGAGCGCGTGCGCCATCGCGATCCGGCCCTGCATCGCCGCGACCGACGCGAGCGGCAGGACCCCGGTGCAGTCGCCGGCCGCGTAGACGCCGCGTGCGCTCGTCCGCGAGACCCTGTCGACCTCGATGTGCCCGCCGCGCGTGGTGCGCACGCCGGCCGACTCGAGGCCGAGGCCCTGCGTCGACGGCACCGACCCGACGGCCATGAGGCAGTGCGACCCCGTGACGACCCGGCCGTCGGCGAGGGTCACCTCGACCCCGTCGTCGGTGCGCCGCACCGACGCGGCCCGCGAGCGCGAGAGCACCTCCATGCCGCGCTCGCGGAAGACCTGCTCGATGACCTCGGCGGCGTCCGCGTCCTCGCCCGGCAGCACGTGGTCGCGCGACGAGACGAGCACGACCTCGGCACCGAGCGACCGGTAGGCGCCCGCGAACTCGGCGCCCGTGACGCCGGACCCGACCACGACGAGCCTGCGGGGGAGCTCCTCGAGCCCGTACAGCTGGGTCCAGGACAGGATGCGCTCGCCGTCGGGCATCGCCTCGGGCAGCTCACGTGGCGTGGCACCCGTCGCGAGGAGCACCACGTCGGCCTCGAGCGTGCGCGACGCCCCGTCCGCCTGGTCGACGACGACGCGCTGCGGCCCGTCGAGCCGACCGCTGCCGACGACGACCTCGACGCCCTCGTCCCGCAGGCGTGTCGCGATGTCCTGCGACTGCGCCGCGGCGAGCTCGACGACGCGGCGGTTGACGGCGCCCAGGTCCACGACGTGCCCGCGCGCCGGGCCGTCCGGCGGGGGCACGGCGGTGCTCCGGATGCCGAGCTCGGGCGCCCGGTCCGCGATGGTCATCCACTCCGCCGTCGCGATGAGGGTCTTCGACGGGACGACGTCCGTGAGGACGGCCGCGCCCCCGAGGCCGGTCCGCTCGACGAGCGTCACGCGCGCACCCGCGCGCCGCGCGACGAGTGCCGCCTCGTACCCGCCGGGCCCGCCGCCGACGACGACGACGTGCGCCGCAGGCGCCGAGGGTGCGTCGGACGAGTCGGTGGGGCGGGGGGACGTGCCGGGCGGGACGTCCGGGGTGGTGCCCGGCGCGCTGGTCGGGGTGCTGCTCGGGCCGGGCTCGGCGATGCCGGGGGTCGTCGCGGTCACCCCCGCATTGTGCCGTGCGTCGCAGACGCGGGCAGCACGACCTGCGAGCGCCGCCCGGGTGCTGCCCGATAGCCTCCCGGCATGACCAGCCAGACCGGTGACGCCGGCGTCCCCACCCTCGACGACCCCGCGACCGACCCCTTCGACGTGGCCCGCCAGGCCGCCGCGGCGCTGCGCGAGAGGACGGGTGTCGAGCGCCACGACGTCGCCCTCGTCCTCGGCTCGGGCTGGGGTGCCGCCGCCGACCTCCTCGGCGAGGAGGTCGCGTCCGTGCCGAGCCACGAGCTGCCCGGCTTCAGCGCGCCGGCCGTCGCCGGCCACGTCGCCACGACGCGCTCGATCCGCCTCCCCGACGGCCGGCACGCGCTCGTCCTCGGGTCACGCACGCACCTGTACGAGGGTCGCGGCGTGCGCCGGGTCGTCCACGGCGTCCGCACCGCCGCGGCAGCGGGCGCGACCACCGTCGTCCTGACCAACGGCTGCGGGGGCCTGGACCGGTCCTGGCGTCCGGGTACGCCCGTCCTCATCCGCGACCACCTCAACCTCACCGCGACGTCCCCGCTCGAGGGTGCGACGTTCGTCGACCTCACCGACCTGTACTCGCAGCGGCTGCGCGACGTCGCGCACGAGGTCGACCCGAGCCTCCCGGAGGGCGTGTACGCGCAGTTCCGCGGGCCGCACTACGAGACGCCCGCCGAGGTGACGATGGCGGGCCGCCTGGGTGCCGACCTCGTGGGCATGTCGACCACGCTCGAGGCGATCGCGGCACGCCACGCGGGACTCGAGGTGCTCGGCATCTCGCTCGTCACGAACCTCGCCGCGGGGATCAGCGACGAGGCGCTCTCGCACGAGGAGGTCCTCGAGGCCGGGCGCGAGGCCGGTCCGCGCATCAGCCGTCTGCTCGCCGACATCGTGGGGAGGATCTGATGACCACGTCCGCGAACGCCGCCCCCCTGCCCGACGACCTCGTGCAGGCCGTCCGCTCGTGGGTCGACGACGACCCCGACGCGACCACGTCGGCGCACCTCGCCCGGCTGCTCGAGATCGCGCAGGACGAGGACGGCGCGGACGCCGAGCTGCGTGACGCGGCCCGCGCCGAGCTCGCCGACCGGTTCCGCGGCACGCTCGAGTTCGGCACCGCGGGCCTGCGCGGTGCGCTCGGCGGCGGGCCGAACCGCATGAACCGGGCCGTCGTGATCCGCGCGGCGGCCGGCCTGGTCCGTTACCTCGTCGAGCGGCTCGGCGAGCTGCACGACGAGGGCGTCTCCACGGTCGAGGGCCCGCGCGTGGTGATCGGGTACGACGCGCGGCACAACTCCGACGTGTTCGCGCGCGACACCGCGGCGGTGGTCACGGCCGCGGGCGGCCACGCGCTGCTCCTGCCCGAGCCGCTGCCGACGCCCGTCCTGGCGTTCGCGGTCCGTCACCTCGGCGCCGACGCGGGCGTCATGGTGACCGCGAGCCACAACCCGCCGCAGGACAACGGCTACAAGGTCTACCTGGGCGGACGCGTCGTCACCGACTCGGGGCAGGGCGCGCAGATCGTGCCGCCGTACGACGAGGGGATCGCCGCGCACATCGCCGCCGTCCCGTCCGTGCGCTCGGTGCACCGCAGCGAGGGCGGGTGGACGGTGCTCGGCGAGGAGGTGCTCGAGGCGTACCTCACGAGCCTCGCGGCGCTGCGCCGCGACGTCCCGACCGACCTGCGCGTCGTCCTCACCCCGCTGCACGGCGTCGGCGGCCACACGGCCGAGCGCGTGCTGCGCGGCGCGGGCTTCGAGGACCTGCACATCGTCCCGGAGCAGGCGCTGCCCGACCCCGAGTTCCCGACCGTCGCGTTCCCGAACCCCGAGGAGCCGGGCGCGATCGACCTCGCGCTCGCGCTCGCCGAGGTGGTGCGTGCGGACCTCGTCGTCGCGAACGACCCCGACGCCGACCGGTGCGCGCTGGCCGTGCGCGACGCGCGCCACGCGCACGCGTCGTCGACGTCCGGACCGCCCACCGCCGCGGCGAGCGGCTGGCGCATGCTCCACGGCGACGAGGTCGGCGCGCTCCTCGGGCAGGACATCGCGCGGCGCAGCACCGCGACGGGCGGCGTGCTCGCGAGCTCGATCGTCTCGTCACGCCTCCTCGCACGGATCGCGGCCGACCACGGCATGTCGCACCGCTCGACGCTCACCGGGTTCAAGTGGATCTCGCGCGTCGAGGGGCTCGTCTTCGGCTACGAGGAGGCCCTCGGCTACTGCGTCGACCCCGCCCACGTGCGCGACAAGGACGGCCTGAGCGCCGCGCTGCTCCTCGTCCAGCTCGCCGCCGAGCTCCACGCGCAGGGGCGGACGCTCGTCGACGAGCTCGACGACCTCGCGCGGCGCCACGGGCTGCACCTCACCGACCAGCTGTCCGCACGCTTCGCGGACCTCGACCAGATCCCCGCGACGATGGCGCGCGTGCGCACCGACCCGCCGCGGGAGCTCGCCGGGTCGCGCGTGGTGGAGGTCACCGACCTGTCGACCGGTGCCGACGGGCTCCCACCGACCGACGGCCTGCGGCTGGTGGCCGAGGACGGCACCCGGGTGATCGTCCGGCCGAGCGGCACCGAGCCCAAGGTCAAGTGCTACCTCGAGGTCATCGTCCCGGTCCCCGCCGACGACGACGGGCCCGACCCGGTCGGCGCGGCGCGGCGCACGGCGCGCGAGCGGCTCGACGCCGTCCGCGCCGACGTCGCCGCAGCGCTCGGGCTCGCCTGACGTGGCGCGCGGCACCGCTCTGGCCGGCGCCCGCGTCCTCGTCACGGGCGGCGGCAGCGGCCTCGGACGCCGCACGGCCCTCCTCGCGGCGGAGCGCGGGGCGCACGTCGTCGTGTGGGACGTGTCGGCCGCGCGCGGCGACGCGGTCCGCGACGAGGTGCTGGCGACGGGTGGTTCCGTGGAGGTGCACCGCGTCGACGTCACCGACGCCGACGCGGTGCGCACGGCCGCGGACCGGGTCGGGGACGTGGACGTCGTCGTCAACAACGCCGGCGTCGTGAGCGGACGGCGGCTCCTCGACACGACCGACGAGGCGGTCGAGCGCACCATGGCCGTCAACGTCCTCGCGTTGTACTGGGTCACGCGGGCGTTCCTGCCCGGCATGGTCCGGCGGCGCCGCGGCACGGTCGTCACGGTCTCGAGCGCCGCGGGCCTGGTCGGCGTCGCGCGGCAGACCGACTACGCGGCGAGCAAGTGGGCCGCGGCGGGCTTCGCCGAGTCGCTGCGCGCCGAGATGCGCGCCGAGCGCACCGGGGTCCGGACCCTCGTCGTGCACCCGTACTTCATCGACACGGGCATGTTCGAGGGCGTGCGCACGCGGTTCCCGCGGCTGCTGCCCATCCTCGCCGAGGCGGACGTCGCGACGGCGGTGCTCGACGCGGTCGAGTCCGGCCGCGAGAGGCTCGTGCTGCCGCCGCTCGTGCGCGTCCTCCCCGTGGCGCGCGCTCTGCCCGTCCCGGTGTTCGACCGGCTCATGGACGTGCTCGGCGTGAACCGCACGATGGACCACTTCACCGGGCGGCGCGACGACGTGGTGGGCGGGACCACGACGTCCGTCTGAGAGCCGGGTGCTGCCTGCCTGGCCCGCGGTGGGACCGCGGGCGAGGATGGGGGGATGACCCTGGTCGTCCGTCGACGAGCCGCGCGCCGCTCCGGTGCGCGGTACCGCGCCGTCGGCGCGGCCGGGCTGCTCGTCGCGGTCGCGCTCGTCGGGTGCGGGCCGCAGGCGCCGTCCTCGCCCTCGGGACCCGCGACCGACGCCACGACGGGCCCCGCACCCACCACCAGCTTGGAGCCGCTCGTGACGATCGAGCCCTCGCAGGAGCCCACCCGCCCGGCCGAGCCGCCAGCGGGCACCGCGCCGCCCACGGGTACGACGCCGCCCGCGGCAGGAACCCCTGCCGCCGTCGCGGTCGCGGACCTCGCGGCGCGCCTCGACGTCGCCCCCGAGCAGATCACGGTCGTCCGGGCCGACGCGGTCACCTGGCGCGACGGCTCGATGGGCTGCCCCCGCCCGGGCATGTCGTACACGCAGGCCCTCGTCGAGGGCACGCTCGTGGTGCTCGAGGTCGACGGGCGTCGCTACGAGTACCACTCGGGTGGACGGCGGGCACCGTTCCTGTGCGAGAGCCCTGAGGCCCCCGTGGGCGGCGACGTCAGCTGACCCGGTCGCCGCCCCGGTCCCCGCACCGCGGCCGGCACCGTGAACCGCACGGTGACCCCGAACCCGGCGCGCTGACCCCTCGGGCACGGTGACCCCTCGGGCACGCCCCCGCCCGGGACCGTGAGCCCGACCCGGCGCACCGCGGGGACGCCCGTCCGGACGTCCCCGCGGTGCGCCGACACGTCGGCGTGGCGTGCGCTCAGCTGCGCGGCGCCTCCGGTGCCTCGCCGTCGGCGCCCGTCGTCACCTCGACGAGCGTGAGACCGAGCCGGTCACCCTCGCGCAGGTGCGAGACGGCACCGAGGTACTCGGCGTCGGCCTCGAGGCCGCTCCACCCCACGACGACCTCACCGGTCGCGCCGATGGCCGCCGCGTCGGGTGCCTGCTCGACCGTGAGCGTCGTCGCCTCGAGCGGCACGACCCAGCTCGTGAGGTCGTACGGGGCGGAGCCGCCCGGGACCTGCCAGCCGTGCACGTACAGCGTGTACGTCCCGTCGGCCGGGACCTCGAGCGTGATCTCCTCGTCCGTGCCGCCGTTCGTGCTCGCGGCGACGAGCTCGCCGTCGGGCCCGGCCAGGAAGAGGTCGAGGTCGAGCTCCTCCGACGGGTCGACCACACGCCACCGCGCGACCGCGGTCCCCGTGAGGTCGAACGCGTGCGCGACGAGACCGGCACCGTCGTCGGCGGTGAACGCCGTCTGGTCCGGGTCCTGCGCGACGGTGCCCGGGTCGACCTGCGCGGGCGCGAGCCCGTGCGGGGCGGCCGCGTACGGGCCGTCGTAGCCGAACACGAGCGGGATCGTCGCCGTGCCCTCGGTCCCGGTGCCGCTGACCGACCCCGGCGTGTCGAGGGCGACGCCCCGGACGGCGATCGGGCTGCGGACCTCGTAGCCGCCGTTGCGGTCACGTCCGTAGCCGTGGCCGCGACCGTTGCCGTGCTGAGGACCCTTGCCCCAGCGGTTGCCGTGCCGCGACTCCCACGTGAGGGACCCGAAGGACCACTCCCCGAGCTCGGCACCCGCCGTCGTCGTGACGGTGATGGCGACCGTCGCCGACTCGCCCGGACCCAGTCGCAGCGTCGACGGCTCGACCGTGACGGTGTAGCCGTCGGGCGCGTCGACCTTCGCCCGGTAGGAGACCCGCTCGTCCGCCACGCTCGTCACGGTGCGCGTGAGGGTCTGCGTGCCCGCGAGCTCGGCGATGCCGATCGACGCGAGGTTGAGGTCGCTCGGGTCGGTCGGGAAGCCCGCCTCCTCGAGCGCGGCGCACGTCGCCGCCGGGTCGCCGAACACCGAGTCGTCCGCGCCGCAGAGGAACCCGAGGTAGTCCTCGAAGCCCGCGTCGTAGACGAGGCCCGGCTGGAACGTCGAGCCCTTCGTGATCCGCCCGCCCGGGTCGATGTGACCCGCGCCCATGTCGAACGGGTCGGCCGGGGTCGTCCCGTCCTCCTTGGTGACGTCCTGCCGCGCCGTCGTCATGATCGCCGACTTGGCCGCGGCCGGGCTCCACTCGGGGTGGGCCTGCTTGAGCAGCGCGTACACGCCCGCGACGTGCGGCGACGACATCGACGTGCCGCTGATGGACTGGAACAGCTGCCCGGGCGCCCCGAGCGCGGGGGTGGGCGTGTGACCGGCGAGGATGTTCACGCCGGGCGCCGTCACGTCGGGGACGATGATGTCCGGGGCCACCACGTTCGGCCCGCGCGAGGAGAAGTCCGCCATGACGGACCCCTGCGCGCGCACCTTGCGCCCGCCCTCGATGCTCGCGGTCGGCTCCTCGGTCGCGGCGACGTACGCCTTGATCGCGAGGCCGTCGCTGAGCGTGACGTGCACCGACGGGACCCAGTGGTTGTCCGTCACGAGGCTCGCCTCGTCCGAGACGTCGTAGAGCACCATGCCGGCGCCCCCGGCCTCGTGCACCGCCTGGCTCTTCTCGACGCGGGCGTTCTCGCCGCGCTTGCACAGGACGACCGCGTCCGTGACGTCACCGGTGAAGCCGCCCACGAGGCACAGCTCGTTGCCGACGTCGGCGGCGTCGACGAGCCGCTTGGACGACACGCCCGCGGTCACCGAGGCGCCCGTGAAGCGCGAACCGTCACCCAGGACGACGGCGCCCTCGAACGCACGGTCCTGCGTCGAGGCGCCGACGCTCGTGACCCACGGGTACACCGCGGGGCTGCCCACGGTCCCCGCGCCCGGGCCGTCGTTGCCGGCCGACGTCGCGACGAACACGCCGGCGTCGTTGGCGAACAGGAACGCGAGGTCGTCGATCGAGATCGCGCCCGCGCCGCCGCCGATCGAGTAGTTGATGACGTCGACGCCGTCGGCGACGGCCTGGTCGATCGCGTCGGCGAGGTCCGCCGTGAAGCAGCCCTCGTTGCCGCACGCCTTGTACGCGACGAGCTGCGCGCGCGGCGCGACGCCCGTGACCCGGCCGAACGAGCTGCCGAAGATCTGGGCGTCCACACGCGCGTTGCCGACCGCGGTCGACGCGGTGTGCGTCCCGTGGCCGTCCTCGTCGCGCGCCGAGTCGTAGAGCTCGGGCCCGACCAGCGCGTTGTACTGCGTGCGCATGTCGCGCGCGCCGATGAGCTTGTTGTTGCACTCGAACGCCGCGTCGTCGGGGTTGCCGGGCGTCGTGCCGAACTCGCACGGGATGTCGTCGGCGACACCCGTCGGCTCGGGGTAGCTGCCGTCGTCCGCGAAGGACGCGTGCTCGGGCCAGATGCCCGTGTCGATGACGCCGACGACGACGCCCTCGCCCGTGTACCCGCGCGACCAGGGACCACCGCGGGCGTCGAGGTCGAGGAACTCGCCCGAGTTGTCGGTCTGCGGCTGGCGCAGCTCCTCCGGGCGCACCGAGAGCACGCCCTCCTGCTTCGCGAGGCGCTTGGCCTCGTCCTCGCTGAGCTCGGCCGCGAAGCCGTTCACCGCGAAGGCGTACTCGACCGTCACGACGTCCTCGTCGACCCCGGCCGCGTCGAGCACCTCCTTGCGCTCGTCGGCGAGGTGGTCCACGTACTCCTGGACCTCGGGTGCGGCGCTGTCGACCGCCTCCCCCTCGGCCGGTGCTGTCGCGGCGAGACCCGCGACGTCGCCCTCGTACGCGACGACCGGCTCGGACTCCAGGACGACGACGTAGCGTCCCTGGACGAGCTGCTCCTCGCGCTCGGGCGTGACCGGTGCGACGTCGATGTCGGTGGGCGTCGTCGTCACCGCTGGTCCGGCGGTCACGCCGGTCTGCGCCGCCGCGGGCACCGTTGCCCCGACGATCGCCACGGAGGCCGCGAGCGCGACCACCACTCCCCTACGTGCCATGTGTATCCCCCAGGCGAATAGCCCTGTGACGGCCGCCACAGGTGGGGGCATTCGACCACCGATGTCCGGTTCGGGGAAGAGGCAGCGTGTCCCGGCGGCGGCGACGGCGGAGACCGCGTCCGTCAGCCGGTCGGCGCGTCCCGCTCTGCGGACGGGGCCGAGGGGCGGGCCGTCAGGCCTACGAGCCCTCGGTGGGCTTCCGCCGCGCGTCGCGCTCGCGGATCCGCTCCTCCTCGCGCTGGACCTGGGCGAACGTCTCACGCTCGCGCACGAGCCACTCGGGCGGGTCGTCGCGCAGGGCGTGGATCTGCTCGGTCGTCAGCGCGTCGGTCACGCCCGCGCGGGCGAGCCCGCTCGTGGACACCCGCAGGCGCGACGCCACGACCTGCCGCGGGTGCGGGCCGTCTCGGCGCAGGTCGACGAGCCACTGCGGAGGGTCGTTGCGCAGCCGCTCGAGCTCGTCGCGCGTCACCGTCCCCCGCTGGAACTCCTCGGGCGTCGCGGGCAGGTACACGCCCAGCTTGGCGGCCGCCGTCGCGGCCTTCATCGTCTGGGAGTCGCGCCTGCGCGCGGCGGGGGTGTCCGTCACCGCGTCAGGATACGGTCGTCGCCGGCGGCCCGTGCGCGCGGGACGCGCGACGTGCGTGACGGCCCCTCGCCGCGCGTCGTCGCGGAGCCTGGAGGAGACACCGTGCCCGAGGACAGCAGCACCCCGTTCCGGCTCCTCGTCGTCCCGGGGACCACGCCGGCCCGGTGGGTCGCGACCTGGGTGGAGCGGCGTCCGGGCACCCGGCTCGAGCTCGTCCACGCCGCCGTGCAGGAGCAGCTCGCCGTCCTCGACGAGGGCCGCGCCGACCTCGGCCTCGTCCGGCTCGACGCGCGACCCGACGGGTGGAGCGCCATCCCGCTCTACACCGAGACGACCGTCGTCGTCGTGCCCAAGGACCACGTCCTCACGGCGCTCGACGAGGTCGAGCCGCACGACCTCGCGGACGAGACGCTCCTCGTCCCGGACGACGACGTCATCGGCTGGTCGTCCCCGCCCGGCGAGGCGAGCCTCCTTCCTCCCCCGCCGACGACGGAGGCCGCGCTCGAGCTCGTCGCGGCCGGCGTCGGGCTCGTCGTCGTGCCCCAGTCGCTCGCGCGCCTGCACCACCGACGCGACCTGACGTACCGCACGCTCGTCGGCGCGCCCACGTCCACCGTCCACCTGGCGTGGCGGGAGGACCGCACGACGCCCGACGTCGAGACGTTCGTCGGCATCGTGCGCGGCCGGACGGAGAACAGCTCACGCGGTGCGTCGTCACCGTCGGGCGCACCCGCCGACGACGCCACGGGTGCCGGCCGGGCGGGCGCGCGGAGCGGGTCGGGCGGCGGCGACGCCGGCCGGGCGGGTGGCACCGGTGGTCGCGGACGGGCCGGTGGGCGGGCCGCGACGGGCGGTGGCCGAGGCGCCGGCGGAGGCCGGGGCGCCGGGGGCGGTGCAGGACGCGGCTCCCGGGGCAGGCCCCGGGGTCCGCGACGCTGACGTCAGTAGCCGGAGGTCGGCCCCACGGCCTCGCCGCCGTCGAGGGTGTCGAGGACCGACGCGGTCCCGGAGAGCCCGAGCCGGGTCGCACCCGCAGCGATCATCTCGCGCGCGGCCTCGCCCGTGCGGATGCCCCCCGACGCCTTGACGCCGAGGCGGCCGCCGACCGTCTCGGCCATGAGGCGCACCGCGTGCGCCGACGCGCCGCCCGCCGGGTGGAAGCCCGTCGACGTCTTGACGAAGTCCGCCCCGGCCTCCTCGGACGCCCGGCAGCAGCCGACGATCTCGTCGTCGGTCAGCGCCGCCGACTCGATGATGACCTTGAGGACGGTCGGTGCGGGGACCGCCGCGCGCACCGCGGCCACGTCGGCGCGGACCGCGTCGAAGTCGCCGGCCTTCGCCGCACCCAGGTCGATCACCATGTCGACCTCGTGCGCGCCGTCGGCGACCGCGCGGGCGGCCTCGGCGGCCTTGACGTCGCTGTGGTGCTTGCCCGACGGGAACCCGCACACCGTCGCCACGAGCACGTCGCCCGCGTCCACGGGCAGCATCGAGGGCGAGACGCAGATCGAGTACACCCCGAGCGCCTGTGCCTCGGCGACGAGCGCCTCGACGTCCGCGCGCGTGGCCTCGGGCTTCAGGAGCGTGTGGTCGACCATGCGGGCGACGCCCTCACGGGTCAGCGGGGCGGGGGTGCTGTCGGTGGTCATGCGCGGTGCCGTCCGTTCGAGCGCTCGGTGAATCCGGGGATGATGACGTCCTCGACGAGCTCTGCGCGCTCGTCGTGGTGGATGAAGCCGTTCCAGGCTGCCGTGAGGGTCACGTCGCGCAGGTCGTCGCGGGTCCAGCCCGCGTGCTCGACGAGCGCGGCGAGCTCGTTCGTGAGCGACGTGCCCGACATCAGGCGGTTGTCGGTGTTGACCGTGACCGCGAAGCCGAGGCGGAGCAGGGCCGTCACGGGGTGCTGCGCGATCGACGGCGTCGCGCCCGTGTGGACGTTCGACGTGGGGCAGACCTCGAGCGGCACCTGCTGGTCGCGGACCCAGTGCGCGATGTCCCCGAAGCGCGCCTTCTCGACGCCCCACGGGTCGTCCTCGGTGGGCTCACCGAGCACCACGTCGTCGATGACGTGCACGCCGTGGCCGATCCGGATGGCCCCGGCGATGTGCAGCGCCTCGGCGACGGAGCCGGCGCCGGCCGCCTCGCCCGCGTGCACGGTGACGGGGAAGCTCGCGTAGCGCAGCGTCCGGAACGCGGCGGCATGGCGCGACGGCGGGTTGCCCGCCTCGGCGCCCGCGAGGTCGAAGCCGAGCACGCCGCGCAGGCGGTTCTCGAGCGCGAGCCGCGCCACGTCGGCCGCGTTGCCGCCCGTGCGCATCGCGGTGAGCACCTGTGCGACGCGGATCCGCCGGCCTGCCCCGGCGGCCGCGGCGACGCCTTCTTCGACGCCCTCCGTCACCGCGTCGACGACCTGCTGCGGCTCGAGCCCGCCCGCGACGTGGAGCTCGGGCGCGTAGCGCTGCTCGGCGTACACGACGCCGTCGGCGGCGAGGTCCTCGACGGCCTCGCGCGCGATGCGGCGCAGGGCGTCGGCGGACTGCATCACCGCGAGCGTCCGGTCGAACGTCGCGAGGTAGGCCTCGAGCGAGCCCGCGGCCGCACTGGTCACGAACCACGAGGCGAGACCCTCGGCGTCGTCCGCGGGCAGGTCGAGGCCCTGCGCGTCGGACAGCTCCAGCAGGGTGCTCGGACGCACGCCGCCATCGAGGTGGTCGTGCAGGAGGACCTTCGGCAGCTCGGCGATCGTCCCTGCGTCCAGCGGCTGCCCGGTCATGCCGCCAACGCTACTGCCCGCCGACGACGGACCCGCCCGCCCGAGGGCCCGGACGGGCGGGTCGAGGAGGAGACGGACGTCACGGCGCCCGGTAGTCGTCGGTCCCGTCGTCGGGCACCTCGATGGCCTGCTCGAGGACGTCGCCCTCGGCCGCGTCGTCCCGGGCGGCCGACGGCGGGAGCCGGTCCCCGGTGTCGCCGTCCGCGTCCTGCGCCTGCTCGAGCGCGTCGCCCTCCGAGGCCTCGTCGAGGAGGTCGGGCTTGGGCGCGCGCGGGAGGTCGTCGGGGTCGACGGGGGTCGTCGTGCGCTCCGAGCCCGGGACCGCCGAGCTGTCGGGGGGGACCAGACCGGCGTCCGCCCACGTGCTGTCTCCGGGTGTCGTGCTCATCGGCTCACCTCTCGCTGGTCGGGCGTGCGTCCCCATCCTCACCCGCACGGTGCGGGCCCGCGACCCTGGGACGGCAGGCTCGGACCCCGGACCGGCGGCGACGTCAGGACGGCTCCCGCCGCGCGCCGTCGTGCGCGACGGGCAGGACCGCCCAGACGACGTGCTCCCAGCCGCCCAGCCCCGGGTGGGGGCCGGCGAGACCGGCCAGCGCGCGGGGCTCCGTCGGGACGACACGGCCGCGCGACGGCTCCCAGACGTCCAGCCCGCCGTCCGGTCGGTCCGCGACGGCGAGGACGACGTGGCGCGGGACCGCCGTCGACCAGCCGCGCGCGGCGTCCCCGCCCGTGTAGAGGGGCACGGGCACGCCGGCCCCGAGCCACGCGCGGACGGTGCCGAGCACCCGCTCGAGGTGCGGTGCGTCCGTGTCGTCGACCGGCAGGTGCGCGTAGCGGACCCCCGGGAAGCGCGCGACGCGCGCGGCGCCCCACGGCGGCGTGCCCAGGGACCCGGGCCACGGCAGCCCGAGCGCGGCACGCGCGTTCGTGCGCCGCTTGAGGACCCGCTGCAGCACGGCCGCGCGGTCCTCGACGCGGGCGCCCGCGAGACGGCGCAGGGCGCTGGCGGGCGCGTCCCGCAACTCGGGCGGTCGGACGGCCGGCACGTCACCGGTCGCGAGCCACGTCGCGAGCCCGTCGTCGCCGCACGCCGCCAGCATCGTCAGGACGG
>JAUZVJ010000043.1:0-27463 GCA_031844515.1 Actinotalea sp. AC32
AGCGACGGGCGCGGCGGAGATCGCCACCAACGTCACCTCGGTCGCGACCGCCGCGGAGGGCTCGACGCTCGTCCTCGCCCGGATGCAGGCGTCGACCGAGGAGCTCGCTCGGATGGCGGCAGATCTGCGGACGGAGATCGAGCGCTTCAGGCACTGATGCGGCGTCGCCCCGTCCCGGCGGCGGGCGTCAGACCCCGCGGGCGTACTTGGCGCGGGCGAACGAGTAGACGCCGAACGCGACGAACCCGAGGGCGACGAGCGCGAGCAGCACCTTGCCGAACGGCGCCTCACGCAGCGTCATCAGCGCGCCGTCGAGGCCCTGCGCCCGCTCGGGGTCCGCGGTGGCCGCCGCCGCGACGAACAGCCCACCGAGGATGATCACGGCGACGCCGCGGGCGACGTAGCCGGCGCGTCCCGCCTGGACGACCCACGACGGCGGCGTCTCGCGCAGGTCGCGGAGGAACTTCTTCCGCCACCCCTTCACGAGGTGGTATCCGCCGACGGCGATCGCACCGAGCCCGACGAGCGCCACGAGCACCCGCCCGGCCGGCTGCGCCATGAGCTGCGCCGTCATGCTCTGCGTGCCGCCGCCACCGCCGCCCGAGCCGGTCACGACCTGGAGCGTGAGGCCGGCGAGCACGAGGTGCGCGACGCCCTTGGCGCCGTCCTTGACGCGGTCCTTGGTCTCGGTGCCGAGGACCGCGGAGACGATCTCCCAGAACCCGAGCAGCGCGAAGCCGACGAGGGCGATCCACAGCAGCACCGCCCCGCCGGGCGTCCCGGCGAGCGTCTCGAGCGCTCCCGACGCGCTCGCCTGCTCACCCCCGCCGCTGCCGAACGCGATCTGGAGCGCGATCCAGCCGATGAGCACATGGACCACGCCGTTCGCGGCGTGGCCGAGCCGCCAGCCCTTCGTGACGACCGGGTTGTCCGCCGCTGCGCGCGCTCCTCGGTTGATCATGCGGCCACTGTGGCAGCGGTCGGCCGTCCGCGCTCGCCGAGCGGCGCGACCCCGCCCGATCGGGGGACGACCGGGCGGGGCCGCGAGAGGCCGGGACGACCGGGCGGGGCGCCGGGAAGGTCGGCACGCCCCGCCCGGTGCCCTCAGCTGCGCGGGCCGCGCGGCGGGAGGAACCGCTCCGCCACCTCGGTGACGTTCCCCGCGACGTCGACGACGCGCACGCGCACCGTCACGGCGCGGTGGCCCACCTCGACGGGCCCGGTCCACGTCGTGTAGCGCCCGTCGTCGCGGTTGAGCGCGTACTCGACGCGCGCGACGCCCGAGTCGTCGTCCACGTCGAGCGTCACGGTGCGGGAGCCCTCGTCGAGCACGACGTCGACGACAGGGGCGGTCGTGTCGGCCGCGAGAGCCGCGCGGACCGCGTCCGAGTGCAGCCCGAACGAGTCGCCGACGCGCGGGAGCCAGCAGTCGTCGTTGTGCCGGCCCTCGGGGTGCACCACGGCCGTGTGCTCGACGCCCTTGGCCGTGAGGATCCCGTCGATCGCCCGGACCGCGCCGTCGAAGCGGTACTCGTCCTCCTCGCACGCGTCGAGGAAGTACTCGTGCACCGAGAGCTCCTCGGGCGTCATGCGCGTGACCTCGGCGAGCGGCGACGGCGACTGCCCCGCGGGGCCGCCGGGCGACGTGATGCCGAGCATCGCGGGAGCGAGGTTGAGCGCACCCATGTGCGACGCGAGGGACGAGAACAGCTCGGGGTGGGCGAGGCCGATCGACCACGCGCCGAAGCCACCCATCGACACCCCGCTGAGCCCGCGGAACTCGCGCCCGTCGAGCGTGCGGTACTCGGCGTCGACCTGCGGCACGAGCTCGGTGAGGAACATGCTCCGCCAGGGCGTCCCGCCCTCGTGGTCGACGTACCAGAGCGACTCGCCGTCGGGCATGACGACGATCGACTCCTCGAGCCCGCCCGAGGTGTAGAGCCCGTCGAGCACGGACCCGAAGTCGCGCGGCTCCCACTCGCGGCTGCCGCCGTTGACGCCGTGCAGCAGGTAGACCACGGGGTACTCGCGGTTGGGCTCGTCGTAGTACGACGGCGGCAGGTAGGTCACGTACTCGCGCGAGGCACCCTCGAGCTGCGACTCGACGGCGTCCCGGAAGAACCGCGAGTGGTTGCCGAGCTCGGTGCGCGTCGCGCGGTCGAGGACGAGGAACTCCTGCGTGGTCGGCTGGAAGGTGACCGTCTCCCCCGCGACCGTCCCGGTGATCGTCCGGTTCGTGTCGACCAGGAGCCGCCCGTCCGAGCTCTCGACGACCTCGACCTCGCCGTCGGTGAGCGTCAGCGACCCGGCGCGCTCGACCCAGGCGCGCAGCTCGCGCGCCCGGCGGTCGACGTCGTGCCCGTCGTGAACGTAGTCGGGGCTGAGGGTCCGCAGGTAGGCGTCGACGTCACCCGCGGCGAGCGCGTCGGCCTGCGCCGCGAGCAGGTCGGTCGCCCACGCCGTCGTCGCCTCGTCGGCGAGCGGGCCCGTGATGCCGTGGACCTCCGCGCGCAGCGCGTCCTTCGAGTACAGCCCGATCGGGCCCTTGTACCAGCCGCCGTCGCCCGACATGTCGAGCACGCGCACCGCGAGGGTGTTGGCGCCGCCGAACACGGGGGCGTCCGCCGGGACCGGGTAGAGCCGCTGCTCGAACCACTGGCTCTCCGCGTCGGGCGGGAGGGCGCCCGACCCGCCGATGCGCACCCCGTTGAGGTAGGCCTCATCGACGTCGTCGATGAAGCCGAGGGAAGCGACGAGGTTCGCGCCCGCGGCGTCGGCCGGGAGGTCGAACGTCAGGCGGTACCAGCCGAAGCCGTCGTACCCGGTGAACTGGGGTGCGCCGTCGACCTCCGGCACCTCGACGGTGGTCCACGACGAGTCGTCGAAGGCGGGGTCCGACCACGCGAGGTCGTCACCGAGCGCGAACCGCCACGTGCCCGCGAGGTCGAGCGCGACGGTGGTGGCGGTGGCCGCGGCCGTGCTGGTGGAGGTCGTGCTGGTCGAGGCCGTGCTGGTCGAGGCCGTCGGCACGGGCGGCGCAGCCGAGGCGGCCACGGGTGCGGCGAGCAGCGCGCCCGCCGCGGTGAGGCACGCGAGCGCGCGCAGCGGGGGGCGGACCGGTCGGACCGGAGGTCGCAGAGGGGATGGCGATGTCATGAGCACCCACTTCGTCGTCGGGTCGTGCCGCCGGGGCGGCGTGGGGCCGCTCGTCTGTGAACGGTCCCAGAGACCGGTGCACCACGCGTCCGCGATGCACCGGATGCCGCGACGCTACCTGTGACCGGTCACAGACGTCCACAGGTGCCGCGGCCTCGCCGGGGCCAGGACGGGTGCGCGTGACGGGTGTGCGGGACGCACGGGGCGGAGGGCAAGGGATTCGAACCCTTGGGTACGGGGTCACCGCACCAACGGTTTTCAAGACCGTCGCTTTCGGCCGCTCAGCCAGCCCTCCCGGCGCCCGCTGCCGGACGCGGCGCCCATTGTGCCAGTCGTGCCGGAGGACCCGTCCCCGGACCGACCCGCCGTGGGCGCACGTCGGGTCGAGAACGACGCGATGGCCGGGGCGGCACGAGGTCGCCCGGGGGACGGATCAGCCGCGCGTGACGACCGACTGCACCTCGGCGACCGGCACCGCGACCGTCGTCCACGGCGACTCGAGCGAGTCCGGGAGCCCGGGCAGCGTGAGCGGGGTCCCGTCGACGCGGAAGCCGATGTCGTACACGAGCCGCATCCGTGCGGCGTGCGCCGGACCGGCGTCCGTGCTCTCGGTGCCCCGCGCGGACGACCGGACGTACACGTGCGAGCACGCGTCGGACTCCGTCGTCGTGAACGGGCACGTCATCACGCCCGAGCCGTCGCCGGGGTCGACCTCGAGCCGCGCAGGTGTGCCGACCGCCGACACCACGCCGGACGACGCCGAGATGGCGCCCGGACCGGCGCCCTCCGCCCAGAACCACGTCTCGACCCCGACGACCGTGCGGCCGGGCGGGTTGAAGCCCACGTCGAAGACCGGGGCGCCGAGCGCCCCGAACGCCGACTGCGCGAGCTCGCTCAGGCTCGGCCCGGTGTCCTCGGGCAGGTACCACGACCAGCCGTACTCGGCCGGCCCGTCGGCCGGCTCGCACCACTGGAACGTGTAGATGTGCTCGGGGCTGGGGCGCTCCTCCATCGGCCAGTCGGCCTCGGGGATGCGCGACGGGTTGTTGACGGAGCAGGCCGTCGTGCCGACGCAGAACTCGTAGTCGCCCATGCCGATCACGGACGACAGGTCGCACGTCGGGGTGCTGGGGCCGCCGCTGCCGCCGTCGCCGGGGGTCGTCCCGCCGTCCTCGTTCCCACCCGGGCAGGCCTCCTCCCAGATGATGTTGCCCTGCTCGTCGCGGCCGGCCTCGACCAGCATGCAGCCGTCCTCGGCGGACGCCGGCGGCGCGAGCACCACGGGCGACCAGAGCACGAGCCCCGCCGCGGCGACGAGCGTGACGAGCCGGGCGACGCCTGCCAGGCGCCGGGCGAGCCCGCGGGAGGGTGTGCGGGGCGGCGCGCCGGCCATCCCGTCTCGCAGCCCGTCTCGAAACCCGTCGCTCAGCACTGGATCTCCGCCTCCTGGGCGCCGAAGAGCCTCGTCACCTTCCACGAGCCGTCCGTCTCGGTCAGCTCCCAGCCCTGGGGCAGCACGCCGTCGTCGGCGGCGACCTCGGTGCCGTCTGGACCGATCGCGACCCACGGGTCCTGGTTCACGCACTGCTCGACGCGCGCCGTCGTCCCGTCGACCGTGACGACGGGCTCGCCGAGCTCGGGGGCGCCGGACCGCTTCATGCCGATCTCGAGGTACTGGGCGATCCGGCCGACCTGCTGCCCGGTGACCTCCTCGCTCGCGATCGCGAAGAACGGTGCGGCGTCCGGGTCCGGGCCGTTCTCCGACGCGATGACGGCGTCCCAGAAGGCCGAGTGGACCTCGAGGACCTCGGCGACGACGGCGGGGTCGGCGCTCGGCGAGACGCTGGGAGCGGGGCTGGGCTCCGGCTCGGCGACCGGGGACGTCGGCGTGGGCTCCGGGTCCTCCGTCGAGCACCCCGCGAGCGCCACGGCGAGCACGGCAGGGGCGAGCAGGACGGTGGCGATGCGCGACGGCACCCTCATCGACGAAGCCTCCGGAGGATCGCGGACCTGACGGACGATGATGACACGCGCGGCGACGGTCCGCCGTGGCGCGGACGGTTCAGCCGGACGCGGTCACCAGCGACTGGATCTCCGCGACCGGCACCTCCGCCGACGCCTCGACGCTCTGCCCGGTCAGCTCCCGCGGCGTCGGGTCCAGGCTCGACACCCACGACGCCGTCCACCGCGCCTCGGCCGTCATCGTCGCCGTCGGCACGGAGTACCCCGGCTTGACCGGCTGGTTCGCGCTGGACCGGTCGAACCACAGCCGGCACGCACCCGCCGGGTCGGCCGACTCGCTCCACGGAGTGCCCGCACCCACGCACTGCGCCCCATGTGACCCCGCCGCCTGCACCGACAGCCCCGCCAGCGACGCGTCCACACGAGCCCACGTGCCCGTCGACACCGACGCCGTCACCGACACGCTCTCCAGCGCGTCCTCGACCCACACCCACGTGTCCACGCCCACGACCGTCGCGCCGTCACCCGCCCGCATGGGGTTCCACGCAAGACGCCCGACCGGCAGCTCCATCTGCTCGTACGCGATCTCCGCCAGCACCTCGGGGGGCACGTCCGCCTCCGGCGGCACCTCGCCGGGCACCACGTAGACCGCCGAGTGCGTGTCGAAGTACCGGCTGGTGTAGTCGAAGAACCCGTCCCAGTCCCCGTCCGGCCAGTGCTCGCTCGAGCAGCGCGGCGACCACCACCCGCCCTCGGTGTCCTCACGGTGCTCCGCGTAGCCCGGGTAAGGCTCGAAGTGGTCCTCCTCCGGCAGACGACGCATCAGCTCGTCGAAGCGGCCCTCGTCCCACCACGACGCGTACTCCGCGCCCGTCGCCACGAACCCGTACCAGCACACCGGGTGCGCCCGCACCGACGAGGCCGGCACCTCGACCTGCTCTCCCCCACCGCGCACGGCGGTCCCGCTGACCTGCACCGTGATGGACCCGCCCCCCGAGGACGCACCCGCTCCGCCGTCGTCACCGGGAGGGGCCGGGACGCAGTTGCGTCCCTTGCACCCGCCCCCGGTCGACCCGGCCGCCTCGGCCGGGGACGGGACGACCGCGATCAGGCCGGCGAGCGGTGCGACCAGCACCGCCGCCACGACACGCCTCAGCACGAGCCCTTCTCCTCCTGGGAGTCGACCGTCCACCCCGTGGGTCCCTGCGCCATGGCGACCCCGAGCCGGAACGGCTCGAAACCGAGGTCCGCACCCGTGCGCGTGCCGGCGGAGTCGGAGGTGTACGTCACGTCCCGCTCGTCGATGCACACGTCGACGACGGCCGCGCCCGACCCGCCCTGGACGTCGAGCACGTCGATGCGGATCTCGCCCGCGACGGAGTCCCCGTCCGCGGCGTTGGTCTCGACCGTGCCCCGGACGGCCTCGACGATCGGCGGTGCGGCGAGCAGCTCGAGCTCCGGCGTCACCGCGCCGCCGGTCAGCGACCGGCGGTACTCGACCTCGAACAGCGTGTACGCGTCGAGCGCGGCACGCAGGTCACCGGTGACCTGGGGCAGGTTCGTGAAGGTGATCCCCAGGCCCGCGTCCGACCGGTCCATCGGGCCGTCGGCCACGGGCGTCGGCGTCGGTGTCGGCGTCGGCTCGGCCGTCTCGGTCGGCGACGCCGCCGTCGTCTCCCCGACCCTCGGCTCGTCGGCCGTGCACCCGGCCAGCACCCCCACCAGGACCGCAGCGACCACCGGGACGGCCGCACCCCGACCCGCGAGACCACCCACCCGCGCCACCGCGCCCACTCTCACGACTCCTCCGCCTCGGGGAAGTCCTCGCCCCCGCACGTCCACGGCAGCACCGACTCCACGAACCGGGCCACGTCGTCGAAGCCGTCGCGTCCGTCCGCGCCGTCGAAGAGCTCGACGAGCAGCCACCGCGAGTCGTCGCACACCCAGTAGCCGGCCGGCTGGTCCCGCGGGCCGATGACGTAGCCGCCCCCCGAGGCGTCCGCCTCGATCGGGGTCGCGTTCTCGTCGCCGGCCAGCGTCTCGAGGTACTCCTCGGGCGACCCGACACCCAGGCCGTCGATCGTCCGCCACGAGACGTTGAGCACGGTCTCGCCGTCGTCGTCCCGCACGGCGCACCCTCGACGGGCCTCAGGGTCCGAACGGTCCCCCGCCTGCTCGACCTCGGGCTCCGCGAGACCCGTCATGAGCTCGACGCCCTCGCGCGGCACGCCGTCGCAGAGGAACGGCGCCTCGGCGGTCGTCGGCACCGGATCCGTCGACGGCCCGACGCAGCCGGCCGTCCCGAGCACGACGAGCAGCGTGAGCGGGCCCGCCGCCCGCGCGGTCCCCCGCCTCACCGCTGCGCTCCGCGGCCACGGCCCTCGTCGAAGCTCTGGGTCAGGTCGGGGATGAGGTCGGTCACGTCCGCACCGGCCCCTCCCGTGCTCAGCCAGGTCATGAACGACTCCCGCGTCTCGGCGTCCGTGAGGACCGACTCGTCGAGCGGCCCGTCGGCGAACCAGGGGTAGCGGTCGCCGTTGAAGTCGTCGCGGCGCAGGTCCGCCAGGTGCGGGGAGTCCGCGAGCGCGACCGCCATCGCGATCTGGAGGTCCTGCACGGCCGCCTGCTGCGACTCGAAGCTCCGCCGGTCGGCGGCGGCCTGGTTGCCCGACACCGCCGAGGAGAGCTGGTCCTTGCCTGCGGAGAGCGCCTGGCTGACGAGGAACGACGTGAGCTTCCCACCCGTCGGGACCAGCCCCACCACGCTCGCGGCCGCGTCGACGAACCTCTTGTTGCGGTCGTCGACGTCCTTGCCGGCCGCCTCGCTCGCACGCTCGAGGTTGCCGAGCAGGAACCCGGTGAGCTCGCTCGAGGACTGCACGGCGCCCGACACGTAGGACCGGAACGAGGGGTCCTCGTCGAACATCTCGACCGACGTCGTCATCCGGTGCGCGTTGAACACGGCGACGGCCTCGGCCATCTGCGCCATGGCGCCGTCGTCGGTGAGCACGTCCCCCAGGACCTTGTTGAGGGTCGCCAGCGTGAAGTCCGCGCCGACAGGCATGCCGAGCCCCCACGGCGTCTCGGCCCCGGGCTCGGAGGTCCCCGGCCTGCCGTCGCCCCGGACGAGGCCCGTCCCCACCCTGTCGATGTCGGCCACGTAGGCCGCGAGCAGGTGCGCGAGGCTGTCCTTGCCCGCGTCGCCGACCTCCCCACGGCTGCCGAGGAAGTGCACGGTCGCCGACGCCAACCACGCCGCACGCCCCTGCAGCTCGACCGGCACGTCGGCCCGGTGGAACGCGGTCGCGCCCGCGTCGAGCGCCTCACCCAGGGCGTCGAAGTCGTCCGCCCGCCACAACCGCTCCTGGACCAGGTAGCGCGCGCGCTCCTGGGCGACGTCACCGCCGCCGTCGGGGTTGAAGAAGTCCAGCGCCGCCTGCGGCGTCCGGCCCATCGCCTCGAACAGGCCGACGAACGGGTCGTAGTGCGCGCCGTCGTCGTCCGTGCCCAGGCGCCAGCTCATCACCTCACCGTTCAGCTGCTGGCTCCACACCGGGCCGAACTGGTCCTTCTCCCACTCGTACAGGACCTCGCCCGCGTCGACGAGGAACGCCGACTCGTACTCGCCGAACCGCAGCACCTGGGACAGCCCCCACCCAGCACCGTCCGGCACCTCCGTGGCACGCTCGGCCATCTCCCGAGCGAAGTCCGGGTGGTCACGGCGGAAGCCGGTCGAGTGCGACGACGTCGCGAGACCCTGCCCGTAGGCCTCGATGAACTCCTGCTGCAGCTGCGAGATCCGCTCCATCACGTGGGTGTTCTCGTCCCACATGCGGTCCGCGTCCTCGTACATGTACTGCATGTTCCGCGAGTACGAGTCGGCCAGGCGCCGCAGCATCAGCGGCACCTCCACCGCCCCCGCCGGACCGAGCTCACCGAACAGCCCGTCGGTGACCGCCGCGTCGTCCGCGTACTTCGCCATCAGCGTCGTGTAGTGCTCGAAGCGCACGACGTCCTCGCGCGACGGCGTCCGGTTGCCCGGGTCGAGTCCCTCGATCCCGCGCGCGATCTGCACGCCGAGCTGTGCCTTGACGTTGGCGAGCGTGTCCTCCCCGGTCAGCTCGTACGTCAGGACCCCACCGGCCGGCACGTTGCCGCCGTCGCCGGTGTTGTAGACGATCGCGAGCTCGACGCGCGTCTCGAGCTCGTTCGCGAGCTGGCTCGCGCGGACCAGCGGGTCCGAGAGCGCCTTGAGCGGCGCGGTCGAGCACAGCGCCCGCCCCGCCGCGTTCGCCACGTCGGTCCACTCGTCCATCGCCTCGTCGAAGAACCCCCGGACGTCGCTCACGACGCCCCGGCACGCGTCGACGTCGATCGACACCCGCACGCAGCGCGACATCAGTACCCCCCGTGGTGCCGCGACGAGCCCACGCGTGCGTCGATGCGCGCGCTGCTCGCCTTCCAGCCCTCGTACGGGTCGTCCGCGTCGACCTCGGCGGGCTCCGACGCCGCCTCGTCGCTGCACAGACGGCCCTGGGCGTCGAACGCCGCGGTCACCGCCGAGCCGACGCCCTCGAGCTCCTCGGCGTAGACCGTCCGGTCGCGCGACGGCGAGACCCACGCGTCCTCGAGCCGGGACAGCGCACCGGCGAGCGGGTTGCCGCCCGAGGGGGCGAGCCGTGCCGGGCCCTGGTACGCACGCGCCGACGCCGAGCGGCAGCGCAGCCTCAGCAGGTTGGTCCGCATGTCCGGCGCCTCGTCCTGCTCGCTCACGCGCCACACCCCCCGTCCCCGGCGGCCCCCGCCACCCCGTCGCACGTCGTCCCGCGCCACCCGCGGACGGCGCACCGCCGGTCACCCTAGCGGGGGTGCGGGCCCCAACCGGGCGAAGTCACCCGAACCGGTGCATCACTCCCACATCCCGTCCGATCTCTGGCAAGGTGAGCGCGTCATCCGACAGACGACCCAGGAGAACTCATGGCTCTGACCGCCGAGCTCAGCACCCTCGAGGCGCTCTACACGACGCTCAAGAACAACGTCACGAACGCGTACGAGATCCGCACGTCCACGGACCGCGACCTCGGCAACGCCGTGTGGGAGACGCCGAACGCCGAGGCGTTCCGAGCGGCGTGGGAGCAGTTCCGCCCGCACCTGCAGAAGTTCGAGGAGACCCTCGCCGCGGCCGCGACGGACGTCGCCAACAACCACAACAACAACGCCGCGGTCAACGGCGTGAACGACGCCCCGAACCTCGCGCCGGTCTCCCCGCTCTGACGCGGACGTGACGACGAGCCGGCGGACCTGAGCCGCGGCCCTGACGCACGGTGGCCCCGGACCGCACGACGGTCCGGGGCCACCTGTCCGTCCGGGGCCGCTCGACGGACCCGCCCGGACGTCCGGTCGCGCTCAGCCGCCCGGCCGCGCTCGGCCGTCCGGACCCGCCCGCCGTCCGGTCGCGCTCGTCGCGGTCAGTCCGCCGGGGCCGTCATCGGGACCTGGACCCACTCCCACGAGCCGGCCCGCACGAGGATGCCGCGTCCCTGCGGCACCGCCCCGCCGACGGACCGCGGGAGCCTGGCCGTGAACACGTCGCCGTCGGCCGACGAGCGCGGTGCGAGCAGCAGCCCCGTCCGAGCCTTGCGCAGCGTGGCCGTCACGCCCCGGTACATCCCGGTCACCTCGTCCACGCCGCACGCGACCGCGAGCGCGTCACCCGTGTCCCGGATGCCCCTGTAGTACTCCTCCGCGACGGCGCTCAGGGGGTGCTCGCCACCGAGCACCTCGAAGTCGTCGACGACGAGCAGGCGCGGACCGCGCACGTCGAGCGCGGCGCGCAGCGCGTCGGGGGCGTCGTCGGCCGTCAGCACCGCCGTGACCGCGCGTCCGCCCGTCGAGGCGAGCTCGCGCAGGGGGCTCCGCCGCGGCGCGACGACGGCGACCTTCCAGCCGCGCGCGAGCGCGTCGCGCGCGGTCGCGAGGAGCGCGGTGCTGCGCCCCGACCGCTGCGGCCCGACGACGAGGAACCCGGGGCCGTCGACGTCGACGTCGAGCGAGCGGACGCCGAGCGTGTCGCCGCCGACGCCGACGAGCAGCTCGGTGCGCGCCGCGGGCTCCTCGCGGAGCGCGACCGCCTGGGCCCAGTCGAGGACGACGGGCAGCTCGTCGACCCGGCGCGGGCGCAGGGAGCGCGGCAGCCGCCCCGCACGCTCGGTGGCCTCGGCGGCGAGCCGCTGGAGCGCGGCGACCTGCGCGGTGCCCGAGGCGTCGTCGGCGAGCAGCGCGAGCTGCACCTCGGTCGCGTGCTCGCCGCTGCGGAACGCACGCCCCGCCGGCATGCGCGTCGGCACGTCCTTCTGCCGCATGCCGACGTAGGAGTAGTCGTCCGGGGACGGCATGCGCAGGAGCAGGCGGTCCTCCAGGGCGGCTCCCATGCGGCCGACGAGCATCGTCCGGTCACCCGTGAGCACCGCGCGCAGGCCCACCGCCTGCCCCTCGCGCAGGAGCGTGAGGAGCTGGTCGAGCATCTGCCCGCCGTCCGACTGCTCGAACGCCGCGACGAAGCCCTCCCACCGGTCGAGCGCGAGCACGACGTACGGGAGGCGGTCGTCGGGCGCAGCGGCGGCGCGCTGCTCCCCGACGTCCGCGAACGCGCCGGCCGCGAGCAGCTGCTGACGGCGTGCGACCTCGGCGCCGAGCATCGCGAGGAGGCGCCGCACCCGGTCGGGCTGGTCGCGCGTCACGACGGCACCGACGTGCGGCATCGCGACGAGCGGGAGCAGCGCCCCGTTGCCGCAGTCGATGCCGTACACGTGCACGTCCCGGGGCGACGTCTGCGCGGCGATCCCCGCGGCGACGAGCCGTAGCGCGCTCGACCGACCGGACCGCGACTGGCCGGCCACCGCGAGGTGCGAGCCGCCGGCGAGGTCCCACGTGAGCGTCTCCTGGCGCTGGAGCGCGGGCAGGTCGCCGAGGCCGAGCGGCACGGGCGGCACGACGCCGACGACGGGCTCGGTCACCACGAGGTGGTCGGCGAGAACCACGACCTCGGGCAGCGCGGGCAGCCACGGGCTCGGCGACCGCTCGACGCCGACGGACCCGGTCGCACCCGTCACCGCGCGGACGAGCAGCGCGAGGTCCGTCGGCGTGCTGACGTCGTCGTCCGCGCGGGCCACGGGCGCGGGGGCCGCGGTGCCGAGCGTCGACCAGTCGAGCACGCGCGCGGCGACCGTGGCGGTCCCGCCCTCCGCGCGCGGCCGCCCGCCCACGCGCGCGGACTGGAAGAGCATGAGCTGCGAGTGCCCGAGGCGCGCGTACGCGCGGCCCGGGTTCGACGGCGCGATGTGCGCCGCGACGTCGGACTCGACGACGTCCTGGCTGTCGCCCGGGTCGGTGACGCGCAGCGCGATCCGGAGGTTGGTGTTCGACTTGATCTCGGCGCTGACGACGCCCGCGGGGCGCTGGGTCGCGAGGATGAGGTGCACGCCGAGCGACCGGCCGCGCCGAGCGATGTCGACGAGGCCCGTGACGAAGTCCGGCAGCTCCGCGACGAGCGCCGCGAACTCGTCGATGACGATGAGCAGGCGCGGCATCGGCGGGTCCCCGGGGCCGCGCCCGGCGAGGTAGTCCTCGATGTCCTTCGCGCCCGCGTCCGCGAGCTGGTGCTCGCGGCGGCGCAGCTCGGCGCCCAGCGACTCGAGCGCGCGCGTCGTGAGGTGGCCGTCGAGGTCGGTGACCATCCCGACGGTGTGGGGCAGGTGCGCGCAGTCCTTGAACGCCGCGCCGCCCTTGTAGTCGACGAGCACGAACGTCATCTCGTCGGGCCGGTTGCCGACCGCGAGCGACGCGATGATCGTCTGGAGGAGCTCGGACTTGCCGGAGCCGGTCGTGCCGGCGACCAGCCCGTGCGGCCCGTCCGTCCTCAGGTCGATCGAGAACGGCCCGTCGGCACCCTCGCCGATCACGGCCGTCGTCGTGCGGCCGCCCGCGGACCACCCCGCGGCGACGCGCTCGGGCGTCGGCGGGTCGAGCCGGAGCACCGACAGCAGGCGGCTCTGGTTCGGGACGGTCGAGGCCTCGGCGACGCTGCTCACGTCGTGCACGGGCGCGAGCGCCCGCGCGAGGCGCTCGAGCCACGCGGGCTCGACCAGGTCCGCGCGGACCGCGTCGACCGTGGGCCGGCCCGTGTGCTGGACCCTCAGCGCGCCGTGCGCACGGCTCACGACGGCGCGGCACTCCTCGGGCAGGAGCGTGACGTCGTCGTCCAGGCACAGGAAGTACATCTGGTGGGCCGGGCCCTCGCGCAGCAGCGGCACCATGCCGGGGAGCAGCCGCAGCGCCCGGGCACCGTCGAGCACGACGAGCAGCGGCTCGAACGCGACGCCCCGCCCGCCCGACGCGGCCTCGCGCCGCGCGTCGAGCACGGCGGCCAGGTCGGCGACGCGGCGCGCGGTCGTCTCGGCGTCGGTCCCGACGACGGCGAGGGGACCCGAGCCCTCGCCCGCACGCAGGTGCGGGAGCCACCGCACCCACGACCACGTCGCCGCCTCGCCGCCGTGCGTGAGGACGGCGAGGCGCACGTCCGCGGGGCTGTGCAGCGCGGCGACCTGCGCGACGACCCACGAGGCGACCCGCTGCGCGAGCCCGTCGCGGCCCGCCACGCCCGTGACGCCGGCCTCGGCGAGCCGGACCGTCACGGGGACGTCGGGCGCGGTCCACGTGAGCGCGCCCTGGTGCTTGTCACGTGCGGGGTCCGTGAGGACGACCTCGCTCGGCAGGTCGGCGGTGCCGACCCGGACGAGGAGCCAGTCGGGGTCGGTGGTCCGGCGCTCCCACAGCCGCGCGCGCGGTCCGGTGGCCTGGAGGAGCACCTCGGCCGGGTCGGGCGCCTCGTCGCGGCGCGCGCGGCGCTCGACCATGAGCGCCTCGAACGCGGCCTGCTCGACGCGCGCGCGCTTGGCCGCGTACTCGGCGGCCTGCTCGACGTGCCGCGACCGCTGCGTCCGGCGGCCGTGCCACCAGTTCGCGAGCATGAGCAGGGGCGACAGCGCGATGAAGATCAGGGTGTAGAGGCGCTGCGTCACGAGGAACATGCCGAGGCCCATGACCATCGGCGCGATCATGACGAGGACGGGGATCGGCTGCCGCGCCGGCGCGGCCGGCTCCTTCGGGAGCACGAACTCGGTGAGCCGCGGCGCGGGGAGGAGGCGCGGTGGCCGGTTGTAGTCCATCGTCGCGCCGCCCGGGCTCGGGCTCAGCGACGCGTCCGGCGGGCGGGGCACGCCGTGCTCGAGCACGCACTCCCCCACCGTGAGCGGGACGCCGGGCTCCCACGCCTCGGTCCCGGTGAGGCGCGTGCGGTCGAGCTCGACCGGCGCGCGCGGCTCGTCCGGGTCGACCGTCACGTGGTCGGGCATCGCGGACGGCTCGGGTGCGCGACGCCGACGGCGCCGCCCGCGGGTCTCGGACGGGACGCCGGCGTCCCCTCGCCGCGGCACGACGATCGGGCCGGTGAGCGGCGAGACGCGCACCGGGGGGTCGGCGTCGTCCGCGTCGTCGTCGAGCGGGCGCACCGTCACCGCACCGTCCGGCCGGACCTCGAGCTCGACGCGCGGACCCGCCGCGGTCCGCAGCGAGCTCGCGGGCTCGGGGCCCACGCGGTGCCGCCCCGGCCCCAGGCGGCGCACGGCGCCCGCACCCGGGCCGGAGACGACCCGCAGCTCCACGACGCCCGACGGCTCGGCGAGGCTCACGTCGAGCGGACCACCCACGCCGACGACGGCGCCGTTGCGCAGCGGGCTCGACGCGACCGGCTGGGTGGGGTCCAGGACGCGCGAGCCGACGACGAGCTCGGGCGGGTCGCCGACGAGGACGTCGGTCGTGGACCCCCTGCCCGTGGTGGGGGCACCCGGCCGCGGACCCGCCGAGGGAGCTGCCGACCCAGCGGGCTCGTCCGGTGCATCGACGACGACGCCGAGGCGACGACCGGTGTCGCGCACGAGGCCCCGCGGCGCCGCAGCGCCCGTACCCACCCCGCCGGACGCACGGGGCCCGCCCAGCTCGCGCTCGAGCCGCAGGGCCACGTCCCCGACGGTCGCGTCCTCGTCGCAGTCGACCGCGAGGTCGACGAGGTCGCCGTCGGGTGAGCGGGCCGCGCTGAGGTAGAGGCGCATGGCCGCCGTCAGGCGGAGCCGGGGAGCGTCGTGCCGCCGCCCGAGCCGGACGGGAGCAGCTCCTCGAGGAGCGCCGCGGTCGGCGCGGAGACCGACGGGACGCCTGACGCGTGCAGCGTCGCCTCGACGTCGGCCGCGACGTCGCGCACCGCGTCCGGGCCGCCGGTCGCCATGGTCGCGCGGAGCAGGTCGCGCCAGAGGAGCTCCTCGAGCGGCGCGACGCGCAGGCCCGACCAGGCGGCCTCGCGGGCCGCACCGGGGTCGTCGTCGTTCCAGCACAGGACGACGAGGCGGTGCGCGGCGTCGACCAGCAGGGACCGCGCCGCGCGCTCGAGCCGGACGCGCGCGAGCCACGCGTAGCGTCCCGGTGGGCGCTCGGCGAGCACGCCGCCCTGCGCGAGCCGGAGCACCGCGGCGAGGTCGGCCCGCTCCTGCGCGGGTGTCGCACCGCGCGACCGCGCGAGCAGCGACCGCACGACGTCCCAGTCGAGGACGGCCCCGGGGCCCAGCCGCAGCCGTCCGTCGGCGAGCCGCTCGAGCACGGGGCGGCCGTCCGGGCCGGGGCCGAGCCACGTCGCCGCACGGTCGATCGTCGCGTCGCGGACGGCTGCGGTGACGCCGCGCGGCCAGAGCGCGCCCGCGAGGACCGTCGGGTGGACACCCGCGGGGTGCAGCGCGAGGTGGACGACGAGCTCGGTGACGAGGGCTCGTCGGTCCTCGTCCACGACCCCGGGCGCGTGGACGCGGGGCGCGCCGAGGATCGTGACCCGGACGGGCGCCGCCTCGAGCGAACCGAGGTCGAGCGGGCAATCCGGCGCGTCGACCGGCGGTCGCTCACCCGTGTACTCGTGCTCGAGCACGATCCGCTCGAGGTCGAGCGGCTCCTCGGTCCCGGGCTCGGGCGCGACGAGCTCGGCGAGCAGGGCGACGTCGCGCGCGGCGAGGCGGTTGGCCCGCACGACGACGCCGAGGACGGGCACCTCGAGCCCGCCCTCCGCGTCGACCACGAGCTCCCACCGGGCACCGGGGACGTCGCCGACCGCGACGACGCCGAGCGGGGACCGCTGGTCGGCGGACGCCGCCTCGACGAGCGCGCGGGTCGCGTCGCCGTCCGCCGCGAGGGGCGAGCCGAGCACCGCGTACTCCGGGACCCACGCCGCGGCACCGGCGCCGCGCAGGCGGCCGCTCAGGACGCTCGTGCCGAGCGCGTCGACGCGTCGGTCGCGCAGCGTCGGCAGGACCGCGCCGAGGTCGGCCACCGAGCGGTACCGCTCGGGCCGGAGCGCGGCGAGCTGCTCCGGCAGGTCGAGGCCCGTGACGCGCAGGCCGTCGCTCCAGCGGTTGGTCGCGAGCTCGGCCGCGACCGCCGTCGCGACCTCGCGTGCGACGGCGAGGTCACCCGTCACGGCGACCGGTCCCTGAGCGGCCTCGAGGTCGAGCAGGACGTCGGCGCCGGCGTCGTCGCGACCCACGGAGACCAGCCCGGGGAAGGGCGCGGGACCGCCGCGCGCGCGGCCGAGGTCCCCCGCCGCGAGCGTCCACGCGGCGCCGTCGCGCTCGGCCGTCCACGCGCCCGGCGCGTCGGGGTCGGGAGGCGACAGGAGCAGCGTGAGGCGTGCGTCGTCGACGACCGCGCCGTACGCGCCGGGCAGGTCGCGACCGGCGGTCCGCAGCGCGTCGGCGAGCTGGCGCAGCCCGCGGTCGAGCAGGTCGACGCGGCCCGGCGTCGCGCCGACCCGCAGCGCGACCTCTGCCTCGACCGCGTCGTCCGACGGCTCGGGGGTCCGGCGGCGGCGCCGCACCTGCTCCACGAGCGCGAGGACGCCCGCCGCGAGGAGCCCGACGCCGACGAGCTGCGAGCCGCTCAGACCGCCGACGAGGTCGTCGGCCGCGCCCGCGGCCGTACCGGACCCCACGTCGCCCGAGGCGTCGGCCGCGCCGCCGTCCGGCGCGGGCGGGGCCTCCTGGACGGGGGGCGCCTCCTGGAGCGGGGCCGGCGTGCTGACGGCGACGACGCGCTCGGCGCCGGCCGCGTCCTCGGGCATGACGAGCAGCCAGCCCGGCTGGATGAGACGCGCCAGGGTGAGCTCCTGGCCGTCGGGCTGGTCGCGGCCCTTGTTGAGCTCGAACACCTCCTGGTAGCGCCGGCCGTCGCCGAGCTCGCGCTCGGCGATGTCCCAGAGGTTGTCGTGGTACCGCCCCTCGGGGGGCGAGACGACCGTGACCTTCTTGCCGACGAGCTCGGCGCCCTCGTCGGGGTCGAGCACGATGTCGCCGAGCCGGTACTCGACCGACCCGGCCTGCTCGACGGGCGCGGACACCAGAGCGGAGCCCGCGGCGGACCCGGGAGCGGACCCCTGCTCGCCGACGGCCCCGGACGTGGCCGAGGCGGAGACCGACGCGGGCGCCGGCTCGGGCAGGTGCGTCGGGGCGCTCAGCGCGGTCGCCGGCCCCGCGGCCGTCGCGAGCAGGACGACGGACGCGACGAGCGTCCGGGCGAAGCGCTGGCTCGGACCCGCGAGCGGGACCCGCCCGGGCAGTCCGACGCCCCGCAGCGCGCTGCGCAGCTCGACGACGACGCACCACGTGAACTGCAGCCACGCGATCCACACGACCCAGACGAGGACGGCGAGCACCTGCTCGGGCCCGATCGTCCCCATGAGGTCCTCGCGCGTGGGCAGGCGGGTCGGCACCGAGGGCGGCCCGTCGAGCAGGAGCAGCCCGACGGGCACCCCGACGACGAGCACGAGCAGCAGCAGCGCGGACCCGATCGACGCCGCGAGGTGCGAGCCGGTCGGCGTGGGCTCGACCGTCTGGAACCGGGCCGGGCCGGTCCGGGGCGGGGCGGGCGACGCCGTGGGCGGGGTGCTGGGGCTCATGGTGCTCCTGTGACGATCTCGTCGGTGATGCCGACCGCCGCACGCGCGACGGCCGAGCCCTCGACGTCCAGCGAGTCGATGAGGACGAGGGACAGCAGCGCCGTCTCGACCTCGCCCTGCACGTGGACCTCGACCTCGGTCGACGTCGCGACGACGCCGATGTCGGCGGGCGCGTGGCCCTGGGCCACGAGGAAGTCCTCGGCGGCGCGGCGCGCCGCGGTCGGGTCGATGGAGACCTGCCCGCCCGAGCGCAAGGACCCGATGTCCACCTGGTTCGCGCCCGCACGCGCCGCCTGCTCCGCGGCGTCGAGCAGCGCGGCCCGCGCGTTCACGGCGCGTCCCCCGTCGACGACGAGGCCTGCGACGGCCATGAGCACGACGACGAGCCCGAGGACGAGGACGCTCGCGGCGCCGTCGTCGTCGCGAGCGACGGCCCGGACGCGGCGCGCGAGGGCGGTCCGCGCGAGCGTTCCCACGACGGGGGGTGCGGTGCGGCGGTGGTGTGCGGTCACGGTCCCCCCGTCCTGCGGTACTGGTCGAGCGGCGCGGAGCTGCTCGCCGACACCGGGCTCGTGCCACGGAGCCCGATCAGCCCCAGATCGTGCCACGACACCCGGCACGTGAGGTCGACCCGGACCACGCCGCCAGCGACGAACGCCCCCGACAGGACGGCCGGGTCGCACGACACGGTCGACGGCAGCGCGTCGGCCGCGGTGCCGCGCGCGGCGGCCGACGCGCTCGCGAGGTCGCGCTCGAGGGTCGCGGCCCGGACGGCCTCGCGCGCGGCAGCCTCGGCGGCACCCTCCGCGGAGACGTACCGGCCGAACGCGACGACGAGCATCATGACCATGACGAGGACGGGGACCAGGACGACGACCTCGACCGCCATCGAGCCGCGGTCGCCGTCGGGCACGCGCCTCACAGGTCGGGCCTGAACGTCTCGACCGGACCCTCGATGCTGACCGAGACGCGCGGCGCGAACCCGCGGACGATCTCGGCCGAGCGACCCGTGACCGTGACCCGCACCTCCTGCGTCGCCGGCAGCGGCGTCGCGTCCACGGTCACGTCGGTGAGCGCGTTCGCTCCCACCGCGGCCGCGAACTCGACGCCCCGACGCTCGGCGTCGGCGAGGGCCGCGGGTGTGCCCTCGCCGGCACGCGCGACACGGGCGGCCTCACGCGCGACCGCACCCGCGACGTGGTTGCCGTGCCACGAGAGGCCGAACTGCACCGTCAGGAACGTCACGAGCATGAGCACCGGCGTGTACATGACGAGCTCGACCGAGCTCGCGCCGCGGTCGGACGCCACGAGCCGCCGCACGGACGCGCGGCGCGGGAGGGTCGGCGCGGGACGCCGGCCCTCCCGCGCCGTCGCTCCGTGCGAGGTGCGCATCAGGGGTTGCCACCACCGCCACCACCGCCGCCGCCCCCGCCACCGGGCGGGTCGGGGATGGTGATGCTCTCGGCGTTGCGCGTGACCATGTTGTAGATCACCAGGCCGACCGCCGCCGCGAGGACGACGAGGATCCCGGTGATGATCACCCACTCGATCGCCGAGGCGCCGAGGTCCTCGGTGCTGCGGGCGCGGGCGACACGTCGTCGCACCTCCATGAGCAGGAGCTGGCCTGCTGCGAGGGCCGGTGAGTACATCGTCAGTCCTTCCGTCGGTGTCGAGGTCATGGTTCCCGGGATGGTCAGGTGCCGCCTCCGAGGACGGTCACCATCGCGGGGTAGATGAGGAAGATCAGGAAGCCGACGCACAGGAGGAGCTGCGCGACGAGCATCGCCTGCGAGTTCTCGCCGGCCTTGCCCTCGGACTCGGCGAGCTCGCGCCGGCGCATCGAGTCGGCACGCGCCGAGAGGGAGTCCCGGACCTTGGCGCCGTCCTCGGCGACGAGGGCGAGGGCCGCCGCGAGGTCGCGCAGCTCCGCGATCCGCAGCTCGGCACCGAGCTGGCCGAGGGCTGCCCACGGGGTCTCACCGCGCAGCCGGGCCGAGCCGAGCGCGTTGCGGATCCGCACCATGCCCCAGCCGTCGCTCAGCTCCGACGCGCTCTGGAGCGCCTCGGGCACGCCGCGTCCGCCCGCGAGGCTCATCGCGACGAGGTCGAGGAACGAGCCGACGACGTGCCGGAAGTCGCGCCGCCGGTCGGCCGCTCGCGAGCGCACGAGGACCTGCGGGACGACGGCCCCCACGAGCGCGAGGGCCAGGGCCGCGAGCACCGGGACGTGCACCGCGACGCCGATCCCGACCAGCACCGCGAGCACCGCGACGACGAACGGCACGAGCAGCCCGGCGACGAACGCGAGCACCGTCACGGCGAGGTGCGTCTCCATCGGGCGGCCGACGACGGCGAGGTCGGAGCGCAGCTGACCCAGCTCGAGTCCCGCGCCGTCGACCGCGCGGACAGCCCTGCGGCCGACGCCCGCCGTCAGGCCACCGCCGGCGGTGCCCGGACGCAGGCCCGTCACGACACCCGACCGCTGGTGCGAGCGCACCAGGTCGAGCCGCGCGAGGTCCACGCCCGCGCGCGACCGCGGCGGTGCGAGGACGAGGCCGAGCAGCAGCAGGCCGAGGCCGGCGACACCACCCGCGACGAGGACCGGCGTCATGAGGCACCCCCGGAGGTCCCGGGCCGTCCCTGCCCGGGCCGCGGGGCCGGGCGGTCCTGCCCCGCGCGCGCGGCGGTCACGGCGGCCACGGGGGCCGCCGGCGCACGGACGCCCGTGCGCTCGGGGGTCGCGACGAGGAACCGCTCGGGGACGTCGACGCCGGAGAGGCGCTTCATCCACAGGAACCCGCCCGCGAAGCACGCGGCGACGACCACGAGGACCACCTGGCCCGTGGGCGTCCCGTAGGGCGCGACGTAGTCGGGGTTGATCGCGGTGAGACCCACGATGACGAAGACCGAGAACGCCATGACGATCTGCGACGACCGGCGGGTCGAGCTGCGCCCGGCGGCGACGCGCTGCCGCATCTCGAGGTCGGCGCGGGCGGCCGCGGAGAGCGAGCCGAGCACCTGCCGCAGGCCCGGCCCGCGGAGCCTCGCGTTGAGGATGAGCGCCGCGACCACGAGGTCGGCGCTCGGGTCGTCGAGGTCGTCGGCGAGCCGCTGCAGCGCGACGGCGAGCGGGACGCGCACGCGCAGCCGGTCGACGAGGAGGCGCAGCTGCGGCTGGATCGCGGGCGAGGCCGCGTAGACGGTCGCCGGGATCGCCTGCTCGAGGCCCACCGCACCGGCGATCGTGTCGCGCAGCGACTCGGTCCACGCGGCGAGACCCTCGACGCGCGCGACGGCCTCGCGCTCTGCGCGCGCGCCGCCGAAGAGCGACGGGGCCGCGACGACGAACGCGCCGACCGCGACCGCCGCGACGGGCCAGCGCGTGCCCACGAGCGTCGCGAGGCCCAGCGCGACCCCGAGCAGCGTGCGGCGGCCCAGGCGCGCCACGAGCCCGGGTCCGGACCGCACGACGCGGTGCTCGCTGCGCGTCGTGCCCGTGAGCGCGACCACCAGCAGCAGGACCCCGCCGCCGACGGTCGCGCCGAGGAGGGTCAGCAGCAGGACGTCGACCGTCACTCAGGCCCCCTGCGCCATCGCGTAGCCCGGCGCGTAGCCGACCGCGACCAGGTCGTCCATGCACGCGATCGGCGCCGCGGGCACCGCGGAGCCGTCCGGACCGGGCGCGAAGACCTCGCTCGACAGCACGCGGCCGTCGACGCCGTTGACCTCGCGGATGCTCGCGACGAAGCGCCGCAGCCGCCCGCCCTCGTGGTAGCTGTTCTGCTTCTGCACGAAGACGACGAAGTCGATCGCGCCCGCGATGAGCATCATCGTGGCGTCCACGGGCAGCCGCTCGGCCGACTGGATCGCGTACGTCGAGATGCGGTTGAAGACCTCGATCGAGCTGTTGGCGTGGATCGTCGACAGCGACCCGTCGTTGCCCTGGCTCATCGCGTTGAGCATGGTCACGATCTCGTCGCCGAGCACCTCGCCGACGATCACGCGGCTCGGGTTCATGCGCAGGCTGCGGCGGACGAGCTCGGCCATCGAGATCGCGCCGTTGCCCTCCGAGTTGGGCAGCCGCTCCTCGAAGGAGACGACGTTGGGGTGCAGGTCGCGGTACTCGCCCAGACCGAGCTCGAGCGCGCGCTCGACCGTGATGAGGCGCTCGCCGGGCGGGATCTCGTTCGCGAGCGCGCGCAGCAGCGTCGTCTTCCCTGCGTTGGTCGCGCCCGCGATCATGATGTTCTTGCGCGCCGCGACCGCCGCCGAGAGGAACGCCGCGACGTCGGGCGACATCGACCCGAACCGCACCAGGTCGTCGAGGTGGACGCGGGACAGCCGCGCGCGCCGGATCGAGATCGCCGGGCGCGCGCACACGTCCATCACGGCGGAGAGCCGGCTGCCGTCGGGCAGCCGGATGTCGAGCTGCGGGTTCGCCGAGTCGAACGGGCGGCTCGTGAGGCCCGAGTACGCGCCGAGGATCTGCACGAGCTCGACGAGCTCGTCGTCGGAGTCCGCGACGGGCGGCATGCGCGCCTCGCGGCCGTCCGCGTACTGCACGAAGACGTTGTCGCAGCCGTTGATGTCGATGTTCTCGACGTCCTGGTCGTCCAGGAGCGGCTGGAGACGGCCCACGCCGAAGAGCGCCGCGTGGATCCCCGAGGAGATCTCCTCCTCCTCGACGGGCGACGGCGGCGTCCGGCCGGCCGTGAGCTCGGCGCGCGCGTGCGTGTCGAGGACGCGGTTGATGACGGCGCGTGCGAACTGCCGCTCGTCCTCGGCCGACATCGGCGGCAGGCCCGCCGCGGCGTCGTCGCGCCGCTGACGCGCGAGGATGTCGGCGACCTCCTCGCGGAGCCGCCTGACCAGGAGCTGGTCGAGTGCCACGTGACCTCCCGATCAGTAGGTGGCCGGCTCGCCGACGCGGCGAGCGGCCAGGTGGTGGAGCGGCTCGACCAGCTCGCGCACGGAGCGCACGAGCAGCGAGTGGGCGATGCCGCGCTGGAGACGGCCCGCGACGACGTCGGCCGCGCGGGCGTCCTCGGCGACGCGGCCGACCACGTCCGCCTCCACGCCGCTGTGCGCGAGGAGCTGCGCGAGGTCCTTGGTCGAGCGGTGGTCCGGTGCGGTGGTGACGACGGCGACGCCGAGGGCCGGGCCGCGGCCGTGCGCGTCGCGCACGCCGGCCATCCAGCGCAGGCGCTCGCGCAGGTGCCCGTAGGCCTCGAGGCGCGGGCGGACCACGAAGAGCACGACGTCGGCCGCGGCCAGGACCGGCACGACGGCGCTGCCGGGCGCGACGCGTCCGCAGTCGACGACGACGTCCCGCCCGGGCTGGCGCGCGAGCGCCGTGGCGACCGCCGGCATCACGGGGCCGATGCCCGTCACCTGCTCGGGGCCGGCCACGCCGCACAGCACGTCCAGACCCCCCTCGACCTGCTGGAGGTGGTCGTCGAGGTCCGCGACCGGGACCCCTCGCCGCGCCTCGGCGGCGAGGGACAGCAGGCCCGTGTCGGGGTCGAGGACGCCGCCGTCGGGCGTGCGGCCCAGCAGCGCCAGGTCACCTCCGGCGAGGTCGCAGTCGGCGAGGACGACCGGTCGGGGCCACACGGCCGCGAGCACCCGGGCCGTCGTCGTGACGCCCGGCGCCCCCTTGGCCCCCGCGAGCGCGATCAGCACGTCAGCCGTCCCCCAGGGGCGTGCCGCGCTCGACGAGCACGGCCGCCAGGTTCCCGGACGCGGCGAGGGTCGCGACGGCGGCCCCGTCGCGGTCGTCCACGATCAGGGTCGCGACGAGACCGCGGGACGAGCCCACGGCGTCCCCGTCGCCCTGCGAGCGCGCCGAGCTGACGAGGGCGTCGGGGACGAGCGTCGACCCGTCGGCCACGTCGACGAGTTGGACGACGTCACCGGGCAGCAGACCGCTCGCGGGCGCGCGTCCCGCCTCGAGCACCGCGCCGACGGCGACCAGGCCGGGCTGGAGCGTCGCCGTCTGCGTGACCATCGCCGTGTCGAGGAGCTGGCCGGCGGAGATCCCGGTGCGCGCGTAGGTGCCGAGCACCTCGTCGGCGCGGTCGGCCGGCACGAGCATCGTCCCGTCGGCGGCGACGGGCGCCGTCGTGAGGTCGTCACGCGTGATCTCGGCGCCCGCCGCGATGTCGCGCGCGGCGACGAGCACGGGCGTCCGCGCGTCGGCGCGCAGGGCGAGGAGGCCCGCGACGGCCGCGCCGCCGACGATCAGGAGCACCGCGAGGGCCGCGAGCACCGGCCGGCGCTCACGCGGCGGCGGCGGGAGCCGGTCGCCCCGCTGGGCCGCCGTCGACCGCAGCCCGCGCTCGTCCCGAGCGCGCCGCCGGTCGTCGCGCGAGTCGCGCACCGGCGCTGACCTGAGTTCTGTCATCGACCTCGAACACCCTCATCCGGACGTGCTGGACGACCCCCCTGGCGCAGTGAGGCCAGCGCCGATCATAGGGAACACGCCGTCGCGGACCGGCCATGACCGCCCCAACCGGACAACTCGGACACGCTCCGGCCGCACGCGCCCGCCGAGAACTTCCCCCGAAAGGGGGACGGCGTCGGCGGTCACGACGCCGCGAACCACCAGCCGTCGTGACGTCCGGGCGTGAGGACCGCGACGCCCTCGAGGTCCGCGGCGCGTGCGAGTCCGACGTCGTAGGTCGCGAGCCCACCGACGCCCGCCTCGGCCAGCACGACGCCGAGGTGCAGCGCCCGGAACGCGTCCAGGCCCAGGACCGCCGCGTGCTCGACGGCCTGGTCGGAGAAGCGGACCACGCGCGTGCGGGTCGCGATCTCGTGCGCACGGCCGCGCGCGACCGCGTCCATCCCGCGCGCCACGTGCCGGAGCTGGGCGATACCCAGCGGCGAGGTCACGAGGTCGCCGGCGTGCTGGGCGGACCAGCGCAGCCACGACACCGACTCGGGGTCGGTCGCGAGGGCGCGCGCGAGCGCGGACCCGTCCGCGTACGTCGTCATCGCTCCCCTCCGGCTCACCCCGGCCGACCGGACCTCCCGTGCTGCCTCGCACGGGCCCGCCCGGCCCCGTCCCCGCACCGTCCCCGCACCGTCCCGCGTGATGATCCGCGAGGCGCCGACCCGCGTCCAGCGGCCGGACGGGTGGACGACGACGGCGGCGCAGCCCGAGGGCTGCGCCGCCGTGGCGTCGACCGGCAGAGGTCAGGCGGCACCCGCACGCAGTCGCTGCATCGCGAGCTGCACGAGGGAGATGAGGGTCTGCTTGGTCGCCGCGCGCGAACGTGCGTCCGTGTACATGAGCGGCACGTGCGGCGGGACCGAGAGGGCCTCGCGCACGTCCTCGAGCTGGTGACGCGCCACCCCGTCGAAGCAGTTGACCGCGACGACGAACGGGATGCCCCGGCTCTCGAAGTAGTCGACCGCGGGGAAGCACTGGTCAAGCCGCTCGGTGTCGACCAGCACGACGGCGCCGATCGCGCCGCGCACCAGGTCGTCCCACATGAAGAGGAAGCGGTCCTGGCCGGGGGTCCCGAAGAGGTAGAGCCACAGGGACCCCGGCAGCGCGATGCGACCGAAGTCCATCGCGACCGTCGTGGTCGTCTTGCGGTCGGTGACGCCACCGGCGTCGTCGACGCCGACCGAGTGCTCGGTCATGGCGGCCTCGGTGTTGAGCGGCTCGATGTCGGAGATCGAGCCGATGAACGTCGTCTTGCCGACGGCGAAGCCGCCCGCGACGACGATCTTGACGACTGTGGGCGCGACACCCCCGCCGACCGTGCGGTCGGACACGGCGGTGTCAGAGGGCTGAAATGCCATTGAGAACACTCTCCAGCACGCTCAGGGACAGGGCGGGGGACTGACCGGTGTGCACGCTGACCGGGGTCGAGGTGTGGACACGGATGTACTGCGCGTCGGCGAGGTCGGTCACGAGGACGCGGACCACGCCGAGCGGGAGCCGGAGGAGCGCCGACAGCTCGGCGACGGACACGAACGTGTGCGCCGCGTGCTGCAGGATCGCGCGCTTCTCGGGCGGCAGGCCGTGGGAGCTGACCGCCCCGGGGAGGACCTCGACGAGGGCCTCGAGGGGCAGGTCGGAGTTGGCTGCACGGACACGACCGCCGGTGACGGCGTAGGGCCGCACCGTCCGTGCCTCGTACTCGCTCCCGTCGTCGGTCGGGTCGTCGGCGTACCGACCCGCCTCGGGGCTCTCCAGGGACGTCATGGTCAGATCGCCGGGGACCGGACCGCGCCGTCGACGGGGAGGGCGCCGCGCATCTCGGTCACGAGCTGCGGGGTCAGCGTCGTCTCCGTGCGGGAGACGAGCATCGCCATCTCGTAGCCGATCAGGCCGACGTCGCAGCTCGAGTCCGCGACGACCGCGAGGACCGAGCCGTTCGAGACGCTCATGAGGAAGACGAACAGGTCGTCCATCTCCACGATCGCCTGGCGGACGTCACCCGCACGCAGCTGGCGCGCCGCGCCACGCGTGAGGCTCGACATGCCCGCGACGATCGCCGCGAGCTGGTCGCCGCTGGTGCGGTCGAGGTTCTCCGACATGGCCATGAGCAGGCCGTCGGCCGACACGACGAGCGTGTGGCGGGTGCCGGGGACCGTCCGGACGAAGTTGTCCAGGAGCCAGCCGAAGTTGGCTGCTTCCGTGCTGAGCGCTGTCACTTCTCCTCCTCGAGGTTGCCGGCCTGGCGGCGGCGGGGGGTGCGTGCGGTCACCGTGAGGTGGCCCGCTGGGTCAGGTCGGAGTCCGGGGCGGTCACACATCGTGACCACCCGTAAGACCGTCCTCGGTGCCGGTGTGGGAAGCCCCCACGCCGGTGGTCTGGGGCCCGTCGGGTGCGCCGGCCTGGCGGCCGCGCGTCGTGCCCGACTGGAAGCTCGACAGGAGCGAGCGGACCTGGTTGGCGTCGCGCTCGGGCCGCTGGCCCGCGGGACGCGTCTCGATCTCGGGCGCCGCCGGCACCGCGGCGGGTGTGCGCCGCACGAGTGACGACGCGGCACCGGACACCTGCTGCGGGCGGTAGCTCGAGAGCTGGCTGAGCTCGGCGAGCGCCTGCTGGGCGATGTCCGCGCGCTGCGCGAGCATGTTCGTGACCTCGTCATCGAACGGTCCGTTCGCCGGCTCGGGCGTGAACGTCTGCGGCATGAACGTGCCGGTCGGCGCCGGGCGCGAGGTGAGCGGGGCGGACGACTCCGGCGTGCTCGGCGCTGGCGTGGGCTGCCACGGCTCGCTCGGCACGTCCCAGCCGCCCTCGGGCGTCCACGCACCGGGCGCGGCCGGCGCGGGCGC
>JAUZVJ010000044.1:0-27202 GCA_031844515.1 Actinotalea sp. AC32
GCCGCCCCCAGCGCGCGCACCGCGGGGCGCCCGGCCGGCGGCGCCGGACCCGGCGCGGAGGCGGACACTCTCCTCCTCGCGGCCGCGGGCGGCGACGAGGCGGCCTTCGCGCGGCTCTACGACCTCCTCGCCCCCGCCGTCCACGGCACGGCTCGCGCGGTCCTGCGCGACCCGGACCTCTCGGCCGAGGTCACGCAGGAGGTCATGCTCGAGGTGTGGCGCACCGCGGCACGCTTCGAACCCCGCCTCGGCTCGGCCCGCACGTGGGTCGTGACCCTCGCCCACCGCCGCGCCGTCGACCGGGTCCGCTCGGTCCAGGCGCAGCGGGACCGGGACCAGCACGTGGTGGACGGCGACCACCACGTCCCCTACGACGTGGTCGCCGAGGAGGTCGAGGAGACGATGGAGCGCCGACGCGTCCGGGACTGCCTGGGCGGCCTGACGACGACGCAGCGCGACGCCGTCGTGCTCGCCTACTACGGCGGTCGCACGTACCGCGAGGTCGCCGCCGAGCTCGACGCGGCCCTGCCGACCGTCAAGAGCCGCATCCGCGACGGCCTCCTGCGCCTGCGCGACTGCCTGGGGGTGGACCGGTGACGCGCGACGAGGCCCGCGAGCTGCTCGGCGCGTACGCGCTCGACGCGGTCGACGCCGACGAGCGCCGCGCCGTCGAGGAGCTCGTCGCGGCCGACCCCGAGGCGGCCGCGGAGCTCGCGGGGCTGCGCGCCACCGCCGCCGCCCTCGGCACCGCGACGGCCTCCGCCCCCCCGGACCACGTCCGCGACGCCGTCCTCGCGTCGCTCGCGACGACCCCGCAGGAGGGACGCGTCGTCGACCTCGCGCTGCAGCGCGAGCGCCGCGAGCAGCGTGCTCGCCGCACGGTCCCGCTCGGGTGGGCCGCGGCCGCCGCCGTCGCCGTCGTCCTGGCGGCGGGGGTGCCCGGGACGCTCGCCTGGCAGCAGCACGAGCGCGCCGTCGCGGCCGAGGAGCGCGCCGACCTGCTCGCCGACGTTCTCGCCGACCCCGGGGCCACGCTGCTGCGCGACCCCGTCGCGGGCGGCGGCGAGGCCGTCGCCGTGCTCACCGACGAGCGCGCGCTCATCGTCACGCAGGACCTGCCGCGCCTCGACGACGACCGCGTCTACCAGGTCTGGGCGATGCGCGAGGGCGTGCCCGTCGCCGCGGGCCTGCTCGACGTGCGCGACGGCGGTGCGGCGCGCGTGCTCGACGACTACCGCCCAGGCGACGGCGTCGCGCTCTCGGTCGAGCCTGCCGGGGGGTCGCAGCAGCCGACGACGACGCCCGTGGTGGTCCTGCTGCCGCAGGCCTGAGCCGGGCCCCCGGCCGGCCGGCGGACCCGACGACGCCTCGGACGGCGGCGACGCGGCCGTCAGGCGGGCGGTGTCCCCGCGTCCTCCTCGCGCAGGCGCGGGGTGCTCCCCCGCCCGGGCCGCACGCCGCGCTTGCCCGCGTACACCGCGCGGACCTTGTCCATGTCCGCGCGCACGTCGCCCGTGACCTCGAGCGTGCCGCCGAACCCGACGGTGCGCGTCGGCCCGTCGACCCACGCGAGCACGACGGGCAGGCCGGTGCCCTGTGCGAGGCGGTAGAACCCGGACTTCCAGTGGTCGGTCGGCGAGCGCGTCCCGTCCGCGGCGAGGACGAGCACGAAGTCGTCGGGAGCGCTGCGCGCCTGGGCCGTCAGCCGCTCGACGAGGCCGCCGCGCGCACCGCGCTCGGTCGGCACGCTGCCGAGCGCGCGCAGCAGCGGCCCCATGGGCCACCAGAACAGCTCGCGCTTGACGAGCGTGCGCGGCTGGATGCCCTCGGCCCACAGGACGAGCACCGTGAGGACGAAGTCCCAGTTCGACGTGTGCGGCGCACCCACGAAGATCCCGGTGCGCGGGATCGTGCCCTCGACCCGCCACCGCGCCGCACGCAGGAGCGTGCGCGCGAGCCGGCGTCGCACGGGCATCCGACCGGACGGCGCGCCGACGGCCGGGGGACGGGGGTGCCGGGCGGCTGCGGCCGGCGGATCGTGCGGGTCGGTGGGGGTCACGGGGCAATTCTCACCCGTCACCGGAGCCGGTCGGGACGGCCCGGCGGCTCAGATCCCCCGGACGGGCGCCGATGGGCTGGCGTACCGCTCCCGCTCCACCCCGGAGGCACCGTGGCCCGCCCGACGACCGTGCTCGCGTTCGCGCGCAGCACGAGCGGCTTCTACTTCGGGGAGCTGCTCGCCGGGCTGACGCACGAGGTCGCGGCAGCGGGAGGACGCGTCGTCGTCGTCCAGACGCTCGACCCGGGCGACGTCGCGGACGCCGTGGTGAGCACGCCGTCGTTCGACCTGCCGGTCGCGTGGGACGAGGTCGACGGCGCGGTCGCCGTCTCGCTCGCGGCCGCCGCGCCGTACCTCACGCGCCTGCGCGAGCACGGCGTCCCCGTGGTCCTCGCGAGCAGCCGTCTCGACGGGCTCGACGCGCCCGTCGCGCTGCCGGACAACCGCGGCGGCACGTTCGCCGCGGTCGAGCACCTGCTCGCGCACGGCCACACGCGCATCGGGTTCGTGGGGAACCTCGTGCAGACCGACATCCGCGAGCGCTACACCGCCTACCAGGAGGCGCTCGCCGCCCACGGGCTGCGGCCCGACGCGCGGCTGTTCTTCGAGGCGCCCGACAACGCCGAGCCCGGCGGCCTGGCGGCGGCCCGGGCGGTCGCCGCGGCCGCCGACCGCCCCACGGCGCTCATGGTCGCGACCGACCGCAACGCGCTGGGGCTGCTCGAGGGCCTCTCCGCGGCGGGCGTCTGCGTGCCGGGCGAGGTCGCCGTCGTCGGCTTCGACAACGTCGAGGCCGGCTGCTTCAGCACCCCGAGCCTCACGAGCGTGAGCCAGCGGTTCGACCAGGTGGGCGCGCTCGCCGGACGGCTCGTGCTCGACGGGATCCGCGGCGAGCAGCCGCCGACGGCGCCGCAGACGCCGGCGGCCGCGCTGGTCGCGGCGCGCGCGTCGTGCGGGTGCTCGGGCGGTCTGCTCCACGGGACGGCCACGCCGCGCGATCGGACCGACCAGCCGGTCGACGCACCGCCGGACGCGTCCCGGGCCGGCGCGCCCCGCGAGACGTCGCCGGGGCGGATGCTCCGCGACGAGCTCACGCAGCTGCTCGCCGACCTCGACGACGCCGCGGTGCCCGCCCTCACGCCCGACGTCGTCGCACGCGTCGTCGACGCCGCGGTGGCCCTCCTCGAGGGCACGGAGGCCCCGACGGCCGCGCAGGCGCACGACGTCGTCGCGGCGCTGCGTCGGCTCGGGCCGCGCCCCGACGCGCTGCACCGCGTGACCAACGTCGTGATCGAGCACATCGACCGCGCGCCGTGGACGACGCGCCCCACCGGGCCCGGGCACGTGGGCGCCGCGCAGGTCGTCTCGGCGCTCTGGCAGCTCCAGGCCGAGACGTACCTGCGCAGGTCGAAGGCGCAGGAGCGCCTGCTCACCGAGCAGTTCACGCTGTCCGCGAGCCTCCTCGACGCCGCGGGCCCGGACTTCCGGCGGCTGCGCTGGCTCGAGGGCACGCACGTCCGCGCGGGCGTGCTGGCGCTGTGGTCCGGCGACGACGGCGCGCTGCGCGTCGTGGGGGCGTACGACCCCGAGGGCCGCCTGTGCGACGTCCCGACCACCACCTCGGTCCGCTCGTTCCCGCCCGCCGAGCTCGTCGCGCTGGCCGACGCCACGCAGCGCGAGGCGTGCTTCGTGGTCCCCGTGCGCACGCGCGACCGGGACTGGGGCCTGCTCTCCGTCGTCGGCGAGATCGACACGTCGTCGTCGCGCGACATCTACCTGCACTGGGCGCAGCTCCTGTGCTCGGCGTTCGATGGCGAGCAGCTCGAGATCGCGGTGCGCGCGAGCGAGGAGCGGTACGCCGCCGCGGCCGCGGCCGCGAACGACGGGCTGTGGGAGTGGGACCCGACGACCGGTGAGCTGTACGCGTCCGAGCGGTGCCGTGCGCTGATCGGCCTGCCGCCGGACGGGCCGATCGACCACGGCCGCTGGCTCGACGCGGTGCACCCCGAGGACCGCGACCTCGTCGCGGCGGCCCTCGCGCTGGCCGAGGAGGCGGGCGAGCGCCCGATGGAGCTCGAGTACCGCGTCCGGTGCGACGACGGCGGCTGGCGCTGGCTGCTGGGCCGCGGCGTGCGCGTCGTGCGCGACGGCGCCGTGCACCGCCTCGTGGGGTCGCTCTCGGACATCGACCCGCGCAAGCGCCTCGAGGAGCGGCTGCGCCAGGCGGCGCTGTACGACGAGCTCACCGGCCTGCCGAACCGACGACTGTTCCTCGAGCGGCTGTCCGCGGCCGTCGACGAGGCGCGCTTCGACGACGCGCGCCAGTTCGCCGTGGTGTTCATGGACCTCGACGGGTTCAAGCTCATCAACGACTCGCTCGGCCACCTCATGGGCGACCGCCTGCTCGAGGTCGTCGGCGAGCGGCTGCGCGGTGTCGTGCGGTCCGTCGACACGGCGGCGCGGTTCGGCGGCGACGAGTTCGCGGTGCTCCTCACGGGCCTGCCGGAGGACCACGTGCACCTCGTCGTGGAGCGGATCCAGCACGCCATCGCGGCGCCCGTGCACCTGGGCGACCACGAGGTCGCGGTGACCGCGAGCATCGGCATCACGACGTCGACGGTCGGCTACACCGACCCCGAGGACGTGCTCCGCGACGCCGACACCGCGATGTACCACGCGAAGGGCGAGGACCGCGGCACGACGGCGCACTTCGACGCCGAGATGCACGCTCGAGCCACGGGCCGCCTGCGCGCGCGGGGCGAGCTGCGGACGGCGCTCGCCGACCGGCAGTTCGTCGTCCACTACCAGCCGATCGTGCCGCTGTGCGACACCGTCGTGCACCACTTCGAGGCGCTCGTGCGCTGGCAGCACCCGGAGCGCGGGCTGCTCGGGCCGCACACCTTCATCCCCGAGATGGAGGAGCACGGCACGATCGTCGCGCTCGGCGAGTGGCTCGTGGACGAGGTGTGCCGCCAGGTCGCCGACTGGCGGCGCGAGCACGGCCAGGCGGTGACCGTGTCGGTGAACATCTCGCACCGCGAGTTCTGGAACGTCGACCTGATCCCGGGCCTGCGCGACGCGCTCGCGCGCCACGAGGTCCCGCCCGAGTGCCTCGTCGTCGAGATCACCGAGTCGGTCATGATGTCCGACCCGACGCAGGCCCGCATGATCATGACGACGCTGCGCGACATGGGTCTGCGCCTGCACATCGACGACTTCGGGACCGGGCAGTCGTCGCTGCACGCGCTGCGCTCGTTCCCGGTCGACGCGCTCAAGATCGACGGCTCGTTCGTGCGCGAGCTCGGGACGGTCGCGCAGACGTCGGAGCTCGTGGGGCTGATCATCGCCATGGGCCGCGCGCTCGGGCTCGAGGTGGTCGCGGAGTGCGTCGAGACCGCCGACCAGGCCGCGCGCCTGCACGAGATGGGCTGCAGCTCGGCGCAGGGCTGGCTCTACGCCAAGGCGGTGCCGGGCGACGAGGCCGGACGCCTGCTCGGGCGCACGATCGGGCCGGTGGCCGTCGAAGGATGACGGTCACCGGCCCGTGGTGCGGTCACGCCGGCAGGTACTCGAACCGCTCGACGACCACCTCGGTCTGCGTCGGGCTCCCGTTGCTCGTCGCGTAGACGCCGAGCCACAGGCCCAGGAACCCGCCCGTCGCGACGCTGTCGAGCGTGCGGCCGTCGACGACGGCGACGGTCTCCGGCTCCTGGCCGTCCGTCCCGGCGACCAGCGCGAAGTCCTGGCCGCGCGCCGAGACGCCGAGCACCACGCCCCCGTCGCCGTCGGGCAGCACGCGCTCCCCGAGGACCGTCTCGACCCCGCCGCTGCGGTGCACCGCGACGACGCGGCGCGAGCCGTCCGCGCCGCCGACGACGGCGAGCCGCGCGTGGTCGTCCTCGGACTGCCGGACGACGACCCCGACCTCCTCGCCCTCGACGAGCGGGCCGGCCACGGGCCGGACGGCGGTACGCACGTCGACGTCGTGGTGCTGCTGCCGGACGCCGAGGAACGCGGGCGTGCCCGGCTCGGTGAGCGTCGTCGGGCGCACGGTCAGCCGCCACCCGTCGCCGTCGGGCTTCGCGAACTCGGCCCACGGGCGCCGCAGCGACGTCCAGCGGGGGTCGTCGGGGCGGACCACGCCCGACGTCGTGCCCTGCGTGACCCCGGGCGTCCACTCCTCGGCGAACGGGACGTCCACCTCGGCCGGCAGGCGGCCGAGACCGGGCGACAGCACGGGCCAGCCGTCGTGCCAGGTCACGGGCATGAGGAACGTCTCGCGGCCGAGGTCGTAGTGGTACCCGCCGTAGGGCCGCATCGCGAGGCACACGGCCCACCAGCTGCCGTCGGGCGCCTCGACGAGGTCGGCGTGCCCGACGCCGACGACGTCCTGACCCGGGCCGAGGTGGCGGTGCGTGAGGATTGGGTTGGCCTTGTTGCCCTCGTAGGGGCCGGTCACGGCGTCCGCACGCGCGACGGACACCGCGTGGTGGATCTCGGTGCCGCCCTCGGCCGCGAGCAGGTAGTAGCGGCCGTCGACCTTGTACAGGTGCGGCCCCTCGGCCCAGACCGCGCCGCGCACGGCCCCGGTCCAGACGACGTGCTCGTCGCCGACGAGCCGCTGCGCGACGGGGTCGTACTCGCGGACCCAGACCTCGGTCTGGTGGTACCACTCCGGGTCGGCGGCCAGGCGAGTGCCGTGCATCCAGACGCGCCCGTCGTCGTCGAAGAAGATCGACGGGTCGATCCCGCCCGCGTCGAGCCACACCGGGTCCGACCACGGGCCGGCCGCGTCCGTCGCGGTCATGAGGAAGTTGCCGCCGCGCGCTTCGTCGTGCTGGTCGACGAGCGTGCAGACGACGTAGTAGGTCCCGTCGTGGTGCCGGATCGTCGGGGCGTAGAGGCCGCCGGAGGACCGGATGCCGTCGTAGTCCAGCTGGCCGGCGCGGTCGACCACGTGGCCGACGTGCTCCCACGACACGAGGTCGCGCGAGCGGTGCACGGGCAGCCCGGGCACGTACTCGAACGTCGACGTGACGAGGTAGAACCACTCCCCGACGCGGCAGATCGACGGGTCCGGGTAGCAGCCGGGCAGGACCGGGTTCGCGACCCTCACAGGACCTTGACCTCGACCCAGCGGGGGTCCGCCCCCGTGACCTCGTGCACGTCGCCCGTGACGGCGACGACCGCGCGCCCGGTCGCCGTGCCCGCCACCGTGCGCACGCGACCGCCGCGCGCGTCGGGGATCGCCCCGCCGGTCATGCCCGCCGTGCCGGTGCCGGCCGAGGACGCAGCGGCGTGCGAGCCGACCCACACCTCGACGTCGCCCGGCTCCACGACGCGCACGAGGCGCCGGTCGGAGAACGCGAAGCGCGTCGTCGGGACCGTGAACGTGACGCGCCGCGACTCGCCCGCCGCGAGACCCACGCGTGCGTAGCCGAGCAGCTGCACGACCGGACGGACGACCGAGCCGCGCACGTCGCGCCCGTACAGCTGCACGACGTCGACGCCCGCGCGGTCACCCGTGTTGGTCACCGTGACGGTCGCCGTCAGGGTGCCGCCCGCGACGACGGAGTCGTCCACGTGCAGGTCCGAGTACGCGAACGACGTGTACGACAGGCCGAACCCGAACGGGCGCACGGGCGTGGAGTCGGCCGACGTCACGTCGGACGGCCCGCCGAGCACCGCGTGCAGGTAGGAGTACGGCTGCGCGCCGGTCGAGCGCGGGAGCGACACGGGCAGGCGACCCGACGGGTTCACCGCACCGGTCACGACGTCGGCGACGGCGTGCCCGCCGCCCTCCCCCGGGAAGAAGGCCTGCACGACGGCGGCCGGGCGCGGGCCCTCGCCGTCGAGCGCCCAGTCGATCACGTACGGGCGGCCCGTGAGGAGCACGAGCACCACGGGCGTGCCCGTGGCGACGACCTCCTCGACGAGGCGCCGCTGGACGCCGGGCAGCTCGAGCGACTCGACGTCGTTGCCCTCGCCGACCGTCCCGCGCCCGAAGAGCCCGGCCTGGTCGCCGACGACGACGACCGCGACGTCGGCGTCCTGCGCGACCCGGACCGCCTCGCCGATGCGCGACGCGTCGTCGCCCTCGACGTCGCAGCCGACCGCCGTCAGCAGCTCGGGGCCCGCCATCCCGGCACGCGCGAACGCGGCCGGCAGCGCGTCGAGCACGCTCGGGATCTCGAATCCGATCTCGACGCCCGGGTGGTGCGCGAGGACGTGGTTGGCGAACGAGTAGCAGCCCATCAGGGCCTCGGGCCGGTGCGCGTTCGGGCCGATCACCGCGACGCGCGCGGGCGCCGTCGGCAGCGCGGCGAGCGGCAGCACGCCGTCGTTCGCGAGCAGCACGACGGACTCCTCCGCGAGCCGTCGCGCGAGCTCCTGGTGCCGCGGCGAGTCGAGGTCGACCGACGACGGCGGCTCGTCCTCGAACGCGTCGTCGTCGAGCAGGCCGAGCTCCTCCTTCTGCGCGAGCGCGCGCAGGACCGCGCGGTCGACGAACGCCTCGTCGAGGCGACCGTCCCGCACGGCGGCGAGCAGGGGCTCGAGGTACGCGTCACCCGTGGGGAGCTCGACGTCGATGCCCGCCTCGAGCGCGAGCGCGGCGGCCTCGCCCCGGTCCGCGGCGACGTGGTGCATGACCTCGAGGAACGCGACCGCGAAGTAGTCGGCGACGACGACGCCGTCGAAGCCCCACCGCTCGCGCAGCACGTCCGTGAGGTAGGTCGGGTCGGCGGCGATCGGCACGCCGTCGAGGTCGGTGTACGCGTTCATCACGGAGCGGGCCCCGCCGTCGCGCACGGCCATCTCGAACGGGGGCAGGAGCAGGTCGGCGACCTCGCGCGGACCCGCGCTGACGGGTGCGTGGTTGCGCCCGGCCTTCGACGCCGAGTAGCCGACGAAGTGCTTGAGCGTCGCGTGCACGCCGCCCGCCTGGAGGCCGCGGACGTAGCCCGTGGCGACGGTGCCCACGAGGTACGGGTCCTCGCCGATGCACTCGTCGACGCGGCCCCACCGCGGGTCGCGGACGACGTCGAGCACGGGCGCCAGGCCCTGGTGGATGCCGAGCTCGCGCATCGACTCGCCGATCGCCCGGCCCGCCTCCTCGACGAGGTCCGGGTCGAACGACGCGCCCCACGCGAGCGGCGTCGGGTACGTCGCGGCCTTCCACGCGGCCAGGCCCGTGAGGCACTCCTCGTGCACGACGGCGGGGATCCCGAGCCGCGTCTCGCGCTTGAGGCGCCGCTGCTCGGACCACAGCCACGCCGCGCGCTCGGCGGGGTCGACCGGACGCGTGCCGTAGACGCGCGTGTAGTGCCCGATGCCGTGGCGCGTGATCTCGGCGAGCTGGCCCGAGTCCTTCTGGCCCGCGGCCATCTCGGACTGCATGGGTGCCACGGTGCCGTTCTGGTCGAGCCAGTAGCCCACGAGCTGGGCGGCCTTCTCCTCGAGCGTCATCCGCGCGTGGAGCGCGCGGACGCGCTCCGACACGTGCGGCATGGCGGGGATCTCGGACACGGGGTCCTTCTTTCGGTACACGGACCGGTCCCGCGGGCGCGGTCGGTCCAGGGTCGTGGGGTCGTGCGGGGGGATGGTCACCCGGGCGGTGCCGGCTCTCGGCTCGGCACCGCCCGGGGAGGCCGGGTCAGCCCTTGACGGCGCCGGTGAGGCCACCGACGATGCGCCGCTCGAAGAGCGAGAAGAAGATCAGCGCCGGGATCATCGACAGGGACGTGAACGCGAGCACGCGGGCCGTGTCGACCGAGTACTGCGCCGCGAACGCCTGCACCCCGAGCGGCAGCGTGTACTGCGTCTCGTTGTTGAGGATGAACAGCGGCAGCATGTAGCTGTTCCAGCTCGCGATGAACGCGAGGATGCCCGTGGTGATGACGCCCGGGAGCGACAGCGGCACGACCATCCGGAAGAAGAACCCGAGCCGGCTCGCGCCGTCGATCGCCGCCGCCTCCTCGAGCTCCTTGGGGATCGCCCGCAGGAACGGCACGAGGATGATGATCGTCGTCGGCAGCGCGAACGCGATCTGCGGGAGGATGATCCCCGCGAGGCTGTTCATCAGGCCGAGCTCGCGCACCAGGATGTACAGGGGCGTGATCGCGACCGTCATCGGGAACATGAGCCCCGCGGCGAACAGCGAGTACAGCGCCGTGCGCCCGCGGAACTCGTACCGCGCCAGCACGTAGCTGGCCATGACACCCAGCACGACGACGCCGGCGGTCGTGGCGACCGCGCTGATCGCCGAGTTGCCCATCTGACGCCAGAAGATCTCGCTCTGCAGGACGCCGAGGTAGTTCCCGATCTCCCACGGGTCGGGGAAGCCCGCGGGGCTCGTGATGATCTGCGAGTTGCTCCGGAAGCCGCCGATCACGATGTAGGCGACGGGCCCGATGCAGATCCCCACGAAGAAGAACGCGATCAGGTAGGTCAGCGGCCCGCTGCGCCCGAGGCGCCCGGACTCGCGGCGGCGACGCGTGCGGCGCTGGGCCGGCAGCGGCGGTGCGGAGACGGCGCTCGCGCTCATCGCTTCTTCCCTTCCGTGAGCGCGCCCTCGGTGTCACGCCGCAGCACGTAGCGCTGGTAGACGAGGGCGATGACCAGCGAGATGAGGAACAGGACGACCGCGACGGCGTTGCCGAAGCCGTAGTTCCCCGCGTTGCGACCGTTGACGACCATGTAGGTCGCCATGGTCGACGTGCCCGCGGTCGCGGCCACGTACTGGCCCCAGATGATGTAGACGAGGTCGAAGAGCTGCAGCGACCCGATGATCGACAGGAACGCCCAGATCCGGATGGTCGGGCCGAGCAGCGGCAGCGTGATGCGCCGCTGGATCTGCCAGTAGGACGCGCCGTCGATCGCGGCCGCCTCGAAGAGCTCCTCGGGGATGCTCTGCAGTCCCGCGAGGAAGAGGATCACCGCGAAGCCGATGTACTTCCAGGTGATGATCATCATCAGGGACCAGATGGCCACGTCCGGGTTGGCGAGCCAGTCGAGCGCGAACGACCCGAGGCCGATCCGCTCGAGGATGTCGTTGAACGCACCCGTGGTCCGGAGCATGAGGCTCCAGCCCGTCCCGACGATCACCTCGGAGATGACGTACGGGACGAAGATGAGGACCCGCACGAGGGACCGGCCGCGCATCCGCTGGTTGAGCAGGAGCGCGAGCGCGATGGCCGCGGGACCCTGGAGGACCAGGGACATCACGACGATGAAGGCGTTGTGCAGGAGCGCGTCGTGGAACGTGTCGTCCTGGAAGATCGTGAGGTAGTTCTCGAGCCCGATGAACTCGGTCGGCGGGCCGAAGCCCTTCCACCGGTAGAACCCGTAGTACGCCGCCATGACGACGGGGAAGATCACGAACGCCAGGAACATGACGACGGCGGGGCCCGAGAGGAGCGCGATCTCGCCGCGCTTGCGCCAGTCCGTGCGACGCGGCCGGCGGGCCGGGGACGGTGCCGTGACGGCACCGCCCCCGGCCCGGGAGGGACCCTCGGGCGACGTCGTCGTGAGCGTGTTCTCGCCCAGGGAGTCACTCATCGGTCCGACTACTCCTTGGCCGCCGCGTCGTTCACGGCCTCGACGATGCCCTCAGGGGTGCCGTTGCCGGCCAGCATCTCGACGACACCGGCGTTGAGCGCGTTGCCGACGTTCTGGCCGAACTGCGTGTCGAGCCACACCTGGACGTAGGCCGCGTCGTTGTACGCCGCGAGGACGTCGAGCAGCGCGGGGTCGGTCACGACGCCCTGGGCCTCCTGGCTCGCGGGGAGCGTGACGAACGCGTCGGCGTAGGCCTCCTGGCGCTCCTGCGACATGAAGAAGTTGAGGAACGAGGCGCACTCCTCGGCGGGAGCCTGCGACGAGCACGCGTAGCCGTCGACGCCACCCATCATCGCGCTCGGGTCACCGTCGCCACCCTCGACCTCGGGGAACGGGAACCAGCCGAGGTCGGCCTTCGGCTGCTTGTCCGGCGTGAGGTCGGCGATGACGCCGGGGTTCCAGGCGCCCATGAGCTCCATGGCGGCCTGGTCGTTGGCGATCATGCCGGCCGACGAGGCGGCGCTGCCCTGCGCGTCGGTGGTCAGGAAGCCCGGGTTGAACGGCTCGACGGACGCGAAGTCCTGGAGCTCCTGCGCGGCCTCGGTCCAGCACTCGTCCTGGAACTCCACGGCGGCGGCGTCGGCCTCGATGGCCTCCTGCGAGCAGGTGCGCAGCGCGAAGAAGTAGTACCAGTGGGCGGCCGGCCAGGCGGCCTTGCCACCGAGCGCGATCGGGTCGACGCCGATGCCCTTGAGCTTCTCGACGGCGTCCTCGAGCTCGCCGATCGTCGTGGGCGTGCCCTCGATCCCGGCCTCCTCGAACATCGTCTTGTTGTAGTAGATGCCGCCCGGCAGCACCGACGTCGGCATGCCGTAGACCTTGCCGTCGACGCTGAACGCGCTGAGCGTGCCGCCCACGGCGGCCTCGACGTCGTCGTCGATGAGGTCGGTCAGGTCGAGCGCCTGGCCCGCCTCGACGATGTCGGCCAGCTTGCCGCCACCACGCGCCATGAAGACGTCGGGCGCGTCGCCCGAGTTCAGCGCGGTCTGGAGCTTGCCGTCCATGTCCTCGTTCTGGATGGACTGGATGTTGACCTTGACGCCGGTCTCCTCCTCGAACATCGCCGCCGTCTCGTCCCAGTACTCCTTGCCGGGACCGGTCGTCGAGTTGTGCCAGAACGTGAGCTCGACGTCGCCGCCGCCCTCGCCGCCGCTGCCGGCGCCGCCCTCGGAGTCGCCGCCGCTGCACGCCGCGAGACCCGCGACGCTCATGAGCGCGACGGCCGAGGCCGCCAGGAACTTCCTTGCCTTCATGGTTCTGTCCTCTTCGTTGAGCTGCACAGACTGATGGGGTCGCCCTCGCGGGGGGATCCGAGGACGCGTGCTGCCGTCACGCCCGCCGTCGGACGTGGCCCGTCGACCTGGTCGTCATCGGATCTCCTCGTCGTCGTCGACTCGTGGCGGGTTCGACAATGCCAACCCGTTGAACTAATTGTCAAACGGTATCGATAACGTTTTCGTCGCGATCCGGGTGACGCAGGTCACGGCGCCGCTGTGGTCCAGGTCACGCGAGCCGTCGCCCCACGGTACGTCCGGGACCTCCGACCCTGGCACCTCCCCCGACCGGCGCAGTGCCATGGAGGCATGACCGCTCTCGTCGTCTACGAGTCGATGTACGGAAGCACCCGAGCCGTGGCCGAGGCGGTGGGCGAGGGGCTGCGCGACGGGCGCGTCCCGGTCAGGGTGGTCGAGGTCGGCGCGCTCACGAGCGGTCCCGAGCACGGCGCGCTGCCCGACGACGTCACGCTCCTCGTCGTCGGCGGACCGACCCACGCGTTCGGCATGAGCCGCGAGTCGACGCGCGCCGACGCCGCGCGCGACGCGACCGAGGCGGGCGTCGTCTCGACCGGTCCCGGCGTGCGCGAGTGGCTCGACGGGCTGCACCTGCCCGAGCGGCTCCCCGTCGCGGCGTTCGACACCAAGGTCGCCAAGCCCATGCTGCCCGGCTCGGCGGCCAAGGCCGCCGCGAAGCGCCTCCGCGCACTGGGCGGGCGTCCCGTGACGCCCCCGCACTCGTTCAAGGTGCTCGGCAAGACCGAGGGGCTCGTGGACGGCGAGCTCGACGAGGCGCGCTCCTGGGGCAAGGGCCTCGCCGTCGCGACCGCGCTCCCCTGACCGGCACCGGGGCGACCTGCCCCGTCAGCGACCCAGGGCGTCGACCAGCCGTGTCACGCTCGACGTGAGGCCCCAGCGCTCCGCGAGCGCGACCAGTCGCTCGGGGTCCGCGGGGCTCGACGGGAGCGCGTCGTCGGCATCCGCGACCGGGGCGTCGCGCGCGACCCGCACGACCGCGGGCGCGACCGCGAGGTAGGGCAGCCCCTCCGTGAGGCGACGCCGCTGCGCGGGCGTCAGCGCGGGGTCGCCGGCGTCGAGCGCCGCGAGCAGCCCCTCGAGCGAGCCGTAACGGTGCAGGAGCTGCGCCGCCGTCTTCTCGCCGATCCCCGCGACGCCCGGCAGGCCGTCGCTGCTGTCGCCACGGAGAGTCGCCATGTCGGCGTAGGCGGCGCCCGTGGGCACGTCGTACCGCTCGGCGAGGCGCGCCTGGTCGACGACGTCGAGGTCCGAGATCCCCCTGGCGGTGTAGAGGACGCGCACCGGTGCGCCGTCGTCGACGAGCTGGAACAGGTCCCTGTCCCCCGTGACGACCTCGACGGGACGCCGCTCCCCCGCGGGCCGGGCGGTCTCGCGCTCGGTGAGTGTCCCGATGACGTCGTCCGCCTCGTACCCGGGCGCGCCGACGCGCGCGATGCCGAACGCCTCGAGCACGTCGACGATCACGGGGATCTGGGCGCTGAGCGCGTCCGGCACCTCCTCGGCGTCCCCCGTCGCGACGCGGTGCGCCTTGTAGCTCGGGATGGCCTCGACGCGGAAGGCGGGCCGCCAGTCGTCGTCCCAGCACGCGACCAGGCCGACGGGGCGGCGTGCCGTGACGAGTCGCGCCGTCATGTCGAGCAGCCCGCGGACCGCGTTGACGGGAGTCCCGTCCGGGGCCCGCACCGAGTCGGGCACGCCGAAGAACGCCCGGAAGTACAGCGACGCGGTGTCGAGGAGCAGGAGGGGACGCGGGGTCATGGCCCGCATCCTCTCGCCGCGCGGGTCGAGCGCGCGAGGGTCAGACTCGACAGCGTCCCCGACCACGCCTGGAGGCTGCGATGACGACGCCCGACGGACCCCGCCACCTCGACCCGGACCCCGACTCGACGACGGGCCGCACCGACGCCCCGCCGCTCGTCGGGCTCGCGCTGCGCCTCGAGGACGAGGAGCGTCTCGACCCCGTCGTCGACGCGCTGCGCCCGCTCGCCCGGTCGCTCGTGTCGGACCCGGCCCGCCGCGCCGTCCTGCTCGGCCGGCAGATGGGGCACTCGCTGCACCCGCTGCTCACGGACGTCCCGATCGGCACCTGGGTGTCGGCGCTCGCGCTCGACGTCGTCGGCGGCCGGTCCGCACGGCCCGCGGCGCGGCGCCTCATCGGCCTCGGGATCCTCGCCGCGGTGCCGACCGCCGTGACGGGCCTGGCCGACTGGAGCCACACCTCGCAGCGCAACAGCCGCGTCGGCGTGGTCCACGCCGCGGGCAACACCGTGGGCCTCCTGCTCTTCGGCGCGTCGTGGATCGCGCGCGGGCGGGGCCACCACGCGCGCGGCGTGACGCTCGGCATGCTGGGCGGCGCGGCGGCGGGCGCGAGCGGGTTCCTCGGCGCGCACCTGTCGCTCGCGCGCAACGTCAACGCACGGGACGAGGCGTTCGCCGACTCGCTGCCCGCGGCCGGCGCCGACCGGACGGGCGACGAGCTGACCGCCTGAGACGACGCGCGCGGCCGGGCCGCGCCAGGGGCGCGCGCCGGCCGGGCGCGTGGTCCTCAGGAGTGCACGTGCGCGGGGCGCCCGGTGCTCTCCTCGATCTCGTCCTCGGCGGCGTCGACGAGGCGGTCCGCGAGGTGCCGCAGCGCGCGAGCGACCGCGACCTCCTCCCCGATGCGCGGCAGGGACGGGTCGTGCGGGTCCCGGCGGGAGCGGCCGACCGAGTCGACCCGCTCGGGCGCGCCCGAGAGCACCGCCTGCGCGACCGTGTCGCGCCCGTCGTGCGAGACCGTCACCTGGACCCGCCAGGTCACGGCCGGTCCGGCCGCGCGGATCCCTGCGTCGTCGTCCGCGCCGCCGGCGTCGCCGTGGCCGCCCGGGGTGCCGTCCGCGTGCTCGACGTGCGCGTCGGGTCCCGGGAAGACGAGCGTGCGCTCCCCCGTGTCCGACCACCGGATGACGTAGGGCGGCGAGCCGTCGGGGTGGCGGAGCTCGACGACCTCGCCGTCGCGCACCGGTCCGTCCACGACGCTCGACGCCTGGACGTAGCGGTCGCCCACTGATGCCTTCATCGTCGTCCTCCTCCGTGCCTCGGCCTGCGGTGGGGATCCCTCCATGATGCTCCGCCGCGCCGTCCACCGGGAGGGTTCGGGGGTTCCGGTCCCGAGGCCCCGGCTGCGATCTTGGTCGAGCCCTCCTACCCTCGGTCAGGACAGGACGGCGGGACGACGAGGTGCCGGCGCGAGCAGCGGAGGGAGGACCGTGAGCACCGCAGCAGCAGCTGGAGCACCTCGAGCACCTCAGGCACGGCACGGCCGGACGGGCGCGCAGCCCCGCAGGACCGGCGCGCGACGCACCGCGTCGATGACCTTCCGCCGCGGCGACCTGTCGTCGGTCCGGCACTGGGTCCGGCGCGAGGCGCGCGACGTGGGCCTCACCGAGGACCGCACGGACGACATGGTGCTCGCCGTCAGCGAGCTCGCGGCCAACTCGGTGGACCACGGCGGCGGGTCGGGCTCGGTGCGCGCCTGGGGCGAGCCCGGTGCCTTCGTCGTCGAGGTCGAGGACGAGGGGCACATCGCGGACCCGCTCGCCGGGCTGCGCACGCCCGGTCCCGACCAGCTCCGCGGCCGCGGCCTGTGGATGGTCAACCAGCTCGCCGACCGCGTGCACCTGCGCTCCACGCCGGCGGGGACCACGGCGCGCGTCGTCGCCTTCGTCTGAGCCCGCCCGCGCGAAGCCTGGCGTCCGAGCCCGCGTCCGTCCAGACGTGTCGTCAGCCGGCCGCCGGCACCGTCCGCGAGCTCGCCCACGCCCGGAGCGCCGCGACGCGCTCGGCCATGACGACCGACAGCGGCCGCGTCGCGACGAGCTCGGTCCACACGTGCGCGGCGGTCGGCGCCGCGCCGTCGGCGTGCGCGGTGTAGAGGGCCGAGACGACGGCCTGCTCGAGCTCCGCACCGCTGTGCCCGGCGCTCGCCGCCGCGAGGCCCGCGACGTCGGCGTCCGTGAGCACGATGCCGCGGCGCGCCGCGTGCACCCGCAGGATGTGGCCGCGTGCGTCGTCGTCGGGCAGGTCCACGAAGAAGAGCTCGTCGAAGCGCCCCTTGCGGACCAGCTCGGGCGGCAGCCCCGAGACGTCGTTCGCGGTCGCGACGACGAAGACCGGCGCACGGCGCTCGGCGAGCCACGTGAGGAACGTCCCGAGCACGCGTCGACCCGCACCGGACTCGGCGTCGTCGGCGAGGGCCTTCTCGACCTCGTCGACCCACAGCACGCACGGCGCCAGCACCTCGGCCGTCGCGAGCGTCTCGCGGAGGATGCGCTCGGACTCGCCGACGTACTTGTTGTGCACCGCCGCGAGGTCGAGCCGCAGCAGCGGGACGCCGAGCACACCCGCAGCGGCCTTCGCGGCCATGCTCTTGCCGCAGCCCTGGACCCCGAGCAGCAGCACGCCGCGCGGGGGCTCGAGCGCCGTCGAGCCGTCGAACGCCGCGCGCCGCATCCGCAGCCAGCGGACGAGCCGTCCCATGCCGCCGACGTCCTCGACGGGCGGCAGGTCGTACTCGTACGTGAGGACGCCGCCGCGCGCGAGCAGCTCGTACTTCGCCTGCATGACCGTCGGCAGGTCGCTGTGCGCGAGCGCGCCGTCGAGCACGGCCCCGCGCGCGAGCCGCTCGGCCTCCCCGGCCGAGAGCCCGCCGAGGTTCTGCACGAGCAGCGCGCGGGCGTGCGGGTCGACGTCGACCGACCGGCCCGCTGACCGAGCCCACTCGTGCGCCGCGCGGTCCACGATCGCCTCGCGCTCGGCGCGGTCGGGCGGCAGCACCTCGACGCGGGCCGCGAGGTGCTCGACCTCGGGCGGCAGCTCGACGCGGTGGCTCACCAGGACGAGCGTCCGCGGCACGCGGGACGGGTTGAGGCACACGTCCTTGAGCAGGCGCACCGTGACCGGGTCGGTGAGGAACGGGTGGACGTCGAGCAGGACGTAGACCGCGGGCATCGTGCTGTCGCGGATGTGCTTGAGGACCGCACCGACGTCGGCCGTGAAGTGCTGGCCGCTGCCGGGGGGTGCGCCCAGCGGCGCGAGCCCGTCGGTCACTGTCCAGCGCAGCACCACGGGGGCGGGGCCGCCCGTGCGGTGCGCGGAGTCGGCGACGACCGCGAGCGCGCGCCCCTCGTCGCGCGTCTCCACGACGACGAGGGGCACGCGGCCGGCGAGGAGGGCGGCCAGGTCCTGCGCCGACTGCAGGGTCGTCACGGCCGCGACCCTAGCGCCACCCTCGGCCGGCCGGCCCGGGACCGTCGGCGTGCGCGCGGCCGGTACCGCGTCAGCGGGCCGCTGCGTCGCGCTCGGCCTGCTCGATCGTCACCCGGTTGACGGACAGGAGGGTCCACACGACCATCGCGGTCGACACCGCGGCGGCCCCGACGAACACGGCCGGCAGGCCGAACGCGCCGCCGACGGCACCGCCGGTGAGCGCGCCGAGCGGCATCGCCCCGTAGGCGAGCAGCGTCGACGCCCCGCCGACGCGGCCGAGGAGCCGGTCCGGGATGAGCCGCTGACGCAGCGAGCGCGAGACGACGTTGCCGACCATGTTGGCGAACCCGATGAGGAGGCCCATGACGACGAGCGCCGGGACCGTCGGCAGCACGACGGGCAGGACCAGCAGCACGGCCTGCACGAGGAGCGCCGCGCCGATCAGCCGCGCCTCGTCGAACCGGCGCACGAGGCGCTCCGTGACGACGGCGCCGAGGAGCGCGCCCACCGCGAGGATCGCGGTGAGCACCCCGTAGAGCGGCGCGGGGAGGCCCACGGCCGAGCCCGGACCGACGACCCACAGGACGAAGACCGCGAAGTAGGCGGTCGAGGCGAAGTTCATCGCGGTGCTGGTCAGCAGGAGCGGTCGGACCACACGGTGACGGAGCACGAACTCGAGCCCCTCGCGCAGCCCCGTCCCTCCGGCACCGGCCGACGACGGCGCGGGCGGCGTGACGCGGCCCCACAGCCCGCGCACCACGGCGAGGAGGGTCAGCGCGCAGAGCCCGGCGGGGACGCCGAAGAGCCAGCCCGTGCCGAGCCCGAGCAGCAGGCCCGCCGCGGGCCCGCCGAGGAAGGCGTTGGCGAGCTGCTGGGCCCCGAGCAGACGGCTGTTGGCCGCGTTGAGGCGCGAGCGGGGTGTCACCGAGGGGACGAGCGCGCCGCTCGAGGAGTCGGCGACGACCTCCGCGACACCCAGGACGAGGAGCAGCACGAGCAGCACCGGCATCGAGAGCACGCCCGTGACCGCCGCCGCGGTGGCCCCGACGAGCGTCGCGACGCGCAGCGCGGTGGCACCGGCGAGCAGCCGCACGCGGTCGAACCGGTCGACGGCCACGCCGACGGGCAGCGAGAGCAGCAGCCAGGGCAGCGTCGCGGCCGCCGACGCCGCGGCGATCTCGAGCGGCGACCGCGTGAGCGTCAGGGCGAGCAGCGGGACGCCGACCTGGAGCACGCCGTCCGCGAGGTTCGACGACGTCGTCGCGGCGAGCAGGTGCTGGAAGCGGCTGCCGAGCGGCTCGACGACGGCGCGCCCGGGGGCGTTGCCGGCGGTGACGTCGGAGGCGCCGTCGCGGGTCGCGTCCGGGGTGCCGTCGGAGGCCACGGCGCCGAGCCCGTCCGGGACGGGGAGGGTCGAGGCATGGGGTGCGGTCGGTGCGGTCCGTGCGGTCATCACGTGCTCCCGGTAGGCTCGTGCCAAGAGGTCTATGCAGAGGGTTCTTTGCAAAGGTAGGTCTGCACAGTGGTCGAGCGCAAGAGGCAGCCGCAGTCGTCGTCGTCCTCGAACGGGTCCCGCCCGGACGAGCGGGCTCCGGCGCGGGTCGGCCCGTCACCCGACGGGGGGCACGGCGGGGCAGCGCCCCGCCCGACGCGCCACCTCGACCCCTCGTCGCTCAAGGCGTACGCGCACCCCCTGCGCCTGCAGATCATCAGACATCTCAACGACCACGGGCCGTCGACCGCGACCGAGCTCGCCTCGGTGCTCGGCGAGAGCACCGGTCAGACGAGCTACCACCTGCGCCAGCTCGCGCGGCACGGGCTCGTCGAGGACGTCCCGGAACGGGGGAAGGGCCGCGAGCGGTGGTGGCGGTCCTCGTCGATCGACGTCGACGCCGCGACGCTGCTCGAGGAGGACCCCGGTGTCGCGGACGCGGCACGCCTGCTGCTGACGACCGTCGTCCAGCACCGAGCCGCAGCCCTGGACCGGTGGCTGAACCGGGGCGAGGTGCCGGTCGAGTGGCGACAGTCGATGCACACCGAGCTCACGATGCAGCTCGACGCCGACGAGCTGACCCGGCTCAACGAGGAGGCGCAGGCGTTCTTCGAGCCCTGGGTCCGCCTGTCGGCGCAGCGTCGCGACGACCCCGCCTGGGCGGACCGGCCTCGTGTCCGCGTCTACTACGACGCGTTCCCGCTCCTCGACGACTGACGCGGGCCCCGGGGACGGTCCCCCTCAGGCGGCGGCGGGGACCTCCGCGACGCCGAGCTCGCCCACGAGGTGCAGGAACGCGCGGGCGTACGGGTTGTCGTCGACCGCGCGGCGGACGAGCGTCCAGTCGATCTGCTCGCGCAGCGCGCGGGCGGTCGGCAGCAGGTGCGCGAAGTCGCAGTAGTGCTCGCCGAGGACGCGCAGCTGCGAGGACAGCACGTCCGTCGCGCTCAGCACGGGCATGCGGACGGCGAGCACCTCGATCATGTCCGTCCGGTCGAACAGCTCCTCCTCGACCTGCTCGCCGCACATCCGGTAGAGGACGTCGATGAGCGCGTCGCGGTGGTACGCCTTGAAGAGCCAGTTCTCCGCCGGCTCCCGCACGTCGAGGCCCGCGTCCGCGATCGCCTTGCGCGCGACCTCGAGGTCCTTCTCCATGATCACGAAGTCGGCGTCGTGGCTCGGCTCCGGTGCGCCGCGCGCCCACGCGGCGTACCCGCCGACGAGCGCGTAGCGGATGCCGGACTCGGCGAGCGCCACGGCGGTCAGCCGCAGCGCGTCGTGCAGGGGGTTCGGCGAGGCAGGGGCCGGCTCCACGGACATGCTCCACGTCTACACGACCAGGTGCGGGGGTGCAGGTCGAGCGACACAATCGCGGGGATGCGGCTCGCGACCTTCAACATCCTCCACGGGCGGTCCCCCGCCGACGACGCGGTGGACCTGGACCGCTACGCCGCCGCCGTCCGGAGGCTCGACGCGGACGTCCTCGCGCTCCAGGAGGTCGACCGCGACCAGCCGCGCTCGCACGGCGCCGACCTGACCGCCGTCGCCGCGGAGGCGATGGGCGCGGTCGACCACCGCTTCGCCGCGACCCTCGCCGGGACCCCCGACGTGTGGACCGCCGCGACGGGCGAGCTCCAGCCGCGCACGGCCGCCTACGGCATCGCGCTGCTGAGCAGGCACCCGGTGCGCGCGTGGCGCGCGATCCCCCTCCCGCGGCTCGACCGGGCGGTGCCCGTGAGCTTCCCGAACCAGCCGCACCCGGTGCTCGTCGAGGACGAGCCGCGCGTCGCGCTCGCCGCGGTCGTCGAGACGCCCGAGGGCGTCCTGACCGTCGTCGGCACGCACCTGACCTTCATCCCCGCGTGGAACGCGCGTCAGCTGGTCCGGCTCGTCCGCGCCGTCGCCGACGAGCCGCGGCCCGCGGTCCTCATGGGCGACCTCAACCTGCTGCCGCCGCACCCCGAGCGGCTGAGCCGCTGGCGCCCCCTCGCCGCGGCGCCCACGTTCCCGACGGGCGACCCGGTCGAGCAGCTCGACCACGTCCTCGCCGACGGCCCGGTGCACGCCACGTCGGCGGCGGCGCTCGACCTCGGCCTGTCCGACCACCGCGCGCTCGTCGTCGACGTCACGCTCGGCTGACCCGTCAGGCCGCGGCGGCGCCCCGACCCGTCAGGCCGCGGCGGCGCGCGAGCGCGTCTCCTCGACGATCTGGCGGACGCGCCCGACGGAGAGCGTCTCCTCGACGAGCAGCGCCTCGGCGACGGCGTCGAGCACCTCGGCGTTCTCGGCGACGAGCGACGTGGCGGTCGCGTGCGCGTCGCGCAGCAGCGCGTCCACCTGCGCGTGCGCCTGCGCGGCGACCTGGCCGCCGACGCGCAGCGTGTCGTCGTCGACCTGGGCGTAGCCGAACTCCGTCATGCCGTACTTGGTGACCATCGCGGTCGCGAGGCCCGTCGCGTGCTGGAGGTCGCCCATCGCGCCCTGCGTGTGCTCGCCGTCGAGCAGCCGCTCCTCGGCGGCGCGACCCGCCATGGCGACGACGAGCTGCGCGAGCGCCTTCTTCTTGGGCAGGAAGATGTCGTCGTTCCCGCTCATCCACGTGACGCCGCCCGCGGGCCCGCGCGGGACGATCGTGACGGACACCGGGTCGTCGGCGTCGGGCAGGAGCGCCGCGGCGACGGTGTGGCCGGCCTCGTGCCACGCGGTCACGCGGCGGTCGAAGTCGGTGACGAGCGCGGACGTGCGCGCGCGGCCCATCGCGACCGTCGCGACGGCCGCCTGGAAGCACGACGCGTCGACGAGCGTCGCTCCGCGGCGCGCGGCCTCCATGCAGGCCTCGTTGACGACGGCCGCGAGGTCGGCGCCGGACATGCCGGGCGTCTGCCGCGCGATCTGCACGAGGTCGACGTCGTCCGCGACGGGCTTGGACCGCGCGTGCACCCCGAGGATCAGCGTGCGCCCGCGGCGGTCCGGGTTCGGGACGTGGACCTGACGGTCCAGCCGACCCGGGCGCGTGAGCGCCGAGTCGAGGATGTCGGGGCGGTTGGTCGCCGCGAGCACGATGATGCTCGAGCCCGCGAAGCCGTCCATCTCGTTGAGCAGCGAGATGAGGGTGTTCTCGCGCTCGCCCTCGCCGCCGTTGGTCGCCGCGCCGCTGCGGGTGCGCCCGACGGCGTCGATCTCGTCGATGAAGATGATCGCGCGCTCGGCCTTGCGGGCCTCGGCGAACAGGTCGCGCACGCGGCGCGCGCCCACGCCGACGAAGGTCTCGACGAAGTCCGAGCCCGCGAGCGCGAAGAACGGCACGCCGGCCTCGCCCGCGACGGCGCGTGCGAGCAGGGTCTTGCCCGTGCCGGGCGGGCCCACGAGGAGCGCGCCGCGCGGACGCCGTGCACCCACGGCCTCGAACCGCTCGGGCTCGCGCAGGAACTGCACCATCTCGCGGAGCTGGTCGACCGCCTCGTCGGCGCCGGCGACGTCCGCGAACGTCACCTCGGGCACCTCGCCCGAGGTCAGGGCCTTCTTCTTCGCGCCGCCGAACGCACCGGCGGGGCTCGCCTTGCGGACCGCCCAGACGAGCACGCCGAGGATGAGCACCAGCGGGCCGAGCGTCATGAGCGCGTCGCGCCCGAGGTCCGAGCCGCCCGCGGCGGTCGCGAGAGGTACGTCCTCGTCGACGAGCCGCGTCGTGAGCTCGTCGGCGTACGCGGCCGGGTACGCGGCCCGCACGTCGCCGCGTGCCAGCGTGAGCGTGACGGTCGCGGACGCGTCGTCGAGGGTGGCCGCGGTGACGTCCCCCGCCTCGATGAGGCCGAGCGCCTGCGTGAGCGTGACCTCCTCGACGGCCGGGGCGCGCGTGAGCCAGCCCGCCGTGACCGCGCCGCCGACGGCGAGCAGGACGACGACCGCCGCGACGAGCGCCTGGCGCCGCGTCGGTCGCGGGCCGAGCCGGAGCGTCCGCTCCTTCGCCGCACCGGACGAGCCGCCGCCCGGGCGCGGCGCCGGGTCACCGGTGTGCTCGATCGCGCGCGGCTCGGCGCCGTGGTGCTCGCGGAGCTGGTCCGTGAGCTGGTCCGTGAGCTGGCCGGCGCGCACGTCGACGGCCGACGGCTCCGTCGCGGACGTCCGGGCGGGGTTCGTGAGGTCCTCGGGGTTCACCCCTCGCCTATCGGCCGCACCGACCGTGATCGTGAGCCACCGTCCATGAGCGACATCCGGCGCCGCGTGGTCCGGACGACCGACGGCGGGCCGACGACGGGCCGACGACCGGCCGGACGACGAGGCCCCGGGGCGGGCCGCGAGCCCCTGGCCTGCGTCACCGCATGGTGGCGGAGATCACACCGGGACGTTGGTCCCAGGTAGTGCGCGCGTCACCTCGGTCGCCGACACTTGATCCACCGGGCGGGTGACGACCCACCAGCCCGACCACCGTTCCACCGCCGACCAGGACCGAGGAGTGATGTTCATGCCGACCGATGGGACCCAGCAGGGCGCCGAGCAGCAGGACGAGCTCTTCATCAGCGTGAGCAACCCGCGCCGCGTGCGCCTCTGACAGCGGACACCGACGAGCCCCTCACCCGGTCCGGGTGGGGGGCTCGTCGCTCGTCCGGACCTCGAGCCGGTCGCCGCCGCGCGGGAGCCGGCAGTCGACCACCGGGTAGGACGCGAACTCGGCACGCAGCGGAACCCCCTCCGCGGTGGCCTGCCCGCCCTGCGTGATCACGTAGACGCTGTCGGCCGACCGGACGAGCTCGAGCACCTTGTCCTGGACGCGGCGGTCCGTGCCGAGGCAGCCGCGGAACGTGTCGACGACGACGTGGCGGCAGCCCGCGAGCATCGCGAGCTCCTCGCGGTCCGGGCGCGCGGTGATGAGCCGGATCGACCGGGACAGCGTCGGGGACCCGACGGCCAGGACGAGGCTGCGCGAGTCGCCGACCCACCCGATGCGCTCCGCGCCGTCGACCGCTGCCCGCACGACCATCGCGGCGCTCACGCTCACGGCGGTGAAACCCTCGGGAGCCCGTGTCCGGACGACCGCGCGCGGCAGCTCCCGCAGCCGCTCCAGCAGGTCCGGCGAGAACCTCTGCGTCGACCAGTACCGCCGCAGACCGGCGATGACCTTCTCCTGCGACCCCATGGCAGGCACCTCCCCGCGCGCAGAACGCGTCGCTGCGCACCGTGCACTTCGACCGTAGGACGCCGCGGGGGGCTGCGCACGCCCGGCGCGCTGGGGGCGCACGTCCGGCGTGCGCAGGGGGACGCCCGCGCGCGGTCGGCCGCCCTGGCGTGTCGCTCCCGGGATCGTGTCGGTGGTCGTGCCTACCGTCGTGGCATGAGCAAGCACATCTGCGTGTACTTCGACGACGGCGGCCTCGAGCCGACGTGCGTGTGCGGCGACGCGGTCGTCCTCCTGGTCGACGAGGACGGGGTCGAGGTCCTCGCCGTGCTGGACCGCGACGAGCGCACCGCGACGGTCAGCGAGCTGGGCCGGCCGGCCGAGCGCGAGCGGCTCGCCGTCCCCGCCTGACCTCCCCGCCTGACCTCCCCGCCCGCACCTCGTCCGGGCGCGTTCGATCCGTTCAGCGTCCCGGTGTCACCCGGACGACCTGGACGCCGGGCTCGGCGGCGAGCGGCTCGTGGACGTCCCCCTCGTACGCCCCGGCCTCGTGCGCCCCGGCCGCGAGCACCGAGCCGGCGGCCCCCGACGAGGACGCCACGTGGAACGTGCTCGCGCCGGGCCGGACGTCGCGGGCCACCACGCAGAAGTCGTGCCCGTCGACCGTCACCGTGACGGCCATGGTCTCCGGGACCGTCCAGCCCCATGCGACGAGGTCCTCGGGCGTCAGCTCGTCGAGCGACCCGTTCGCCACCTCGTAGGACCTGAGCGTCGTGGCCAGCCCTCGCATGCTCGCCTGCGTGGCGACGTCGTAGGCCGGCGCGAAGACCGCCTGCGGGGCTGCGGCGACGCGCGCCGCCCACCCGTCGTCGTCGGCCCTCGCCGCGTGGTCGAGCCCGACCATCGCACCCAGCACCACCGCCGCCCCCAGCAGCACGCGCCGCACCAGACACCCCCCACGCCGTCGTGTCGCGCCCCCGCGACGTCACCCGGATGGAGCAAACCTGGCATATCGGGCACGGGGCCGCATCCCGACCGGCGTGCGCCCTGCGGCCGGGCGCGGGACGCCCGCCCGCGGGGCCGAGCGGGCACGAGAAGGGCACGAGAGGGCACCGACAGGGCACGGCCAGGGAATGGACAGGGCCCCCGTCCGGCGCCGGCGGTGACGGCGGACGGGGGCCCTGTACCGACCTTGTGTCGGCGCGGTGGCGGCTCTTGCGCGGCGGCTCAGCCGAAGAGGTTCCCGAGGCCTCCGCCGCTGCTCTGCTGCCCCGTCGCCTGGTGCCCGCCCGCGACGACGGACTCGCTCGGCTGGACGAGGACGTAGCCCTGGCCGCCGAAGGCCATCTGGAACGTCTCGCCCGTCCCGCCGCGGATCATCGACTTGAGGCCACCCGTGTCGACCCGGATGTCCATCGAGACACCAGCAGTCCACAGCACGACGGCCTGGGCGTCGGCGAACGTCGGCGCGGACGCGACGTCGAGCGCCACGGGCTCGCCCTGCGTGGTGATCGCGACGTAGCCCGTGCCGCGCAGCGACACGTTGTACAGGCCGCCGGACATCGCCGCCCCACGCGCCTGGATGCGGTGGATGTCCCACTGGATCGAGGACGAGAACGCCAGCACGTTCGCGCCGTTGACCGAGACCATGTCGTTCTCGAGGTAGATCACCTGGATGTCCGCGGCCTCGTCGGCGACGAACAGCTCGCCCTGGCCCGTGCACTGCATCATGTCGACGCCCTCGCCGGTGACGGCCTGCTTGAGCATCTTGCCCAGACCGCCCGAGCCCTTGTTCTCGAAGCGCACGTCACCCTGGTAGGCGACCATCGAGCCGGTCTTGGCCCAGACCGGGCCGTAGCCCATCTGGATCTTGAGGAGCTTCTTGTTCTGCAGGGAGAACGGGTCCTGCGAGGCGTTCTCGCGGAAGTCCTGGAACAGCGAGCCGTGGATCGGCATGGTGGTGCTCCTCGTGTGCGTCGGGCTGGGCGGCTCGAACTCTAACGACGCGGGGCCCCGCTGCGTAGGCTCTCGACGAGCCTGCTCGCACACGACGCACGGGAGGTCACGATGGGGTTCCTCGACAAGGCGAAGGCCGCGGCCAACGAGCTGGCGGCGAAGGCCGACACGGCTCTCGCGAGCTCGGGGCTCGGCGGCCCGGGCGGCGCCTCGGGCGGCGACGCCGACGCGTACCTGCGCGACCTCGGGGTGATCACCTACCTCGAGCTCAGCGGACGGCCCGTCCCGCCCGGCGAGCGGGACCGCGTCCTCGGCGAGCTGCGCTCGCTCGACGAGCGCGGGGCGATCCGCTCGTGGGCGCTGCACACCGCCGTGCCCCCCGCGCCGGGCTCCGCCGGCGG
>JAUZVJ010000045.1:0-26085 GCA_031844515.1 Actinotalea sp. AC32
TCGGGCCGGGTCTCGGGAGAGGTGCCGGCAGGGGTGCCGACCCGGGTCTCGGGAGAGGTGCCGGCCTCGGGGCCGGTCGGGGCGTCTGCCGGGGCGCTGGGCGCGGTTGCGGGAGGGAGGTCGTCGGCGTGCGGGCGCGGGGCAGCGGCGGCGGTGTCGACGAGGGGGTCGACCGCGTGCCGCTGGTCGCGTGGCAGCCGGTGGCTCATCGTCGCGCCTGCTCACTTCTCGGGGTCGTCGCCGACAGTAGCGGCCGACATGCGCGGTCGTTCCGGGTCCGATGGGGCAATTCGGCCGGTCGGGTGCATGGATTCACCCGGATCGCCCGGCTCGCGGCGTCGGGCCCACCTTCACGCGGCGCTCGCTCGGTCGCGACGCTGGTCAGGCGCTCGTGGTCGCGCTCCAGCGGGTCCGTTCCGCAGCTCCCGCCACGCCGGCTCAGCCGACCGTCGCCCCGAAGACGGTGCCGAGCCCGTAGGTGACGAGCGCGGCCCCGGCGCCCACCGCGAGCTGGCGCAGGGCACGGCTCAGCGGCGGGCCGCCCGAGATGAGGCCGACCATCGCGCCGGTCAGGAGGAGCGCGAGCCCGACCGCCACGACGGCGACGAGGAGCGCCACCGAGCCGTCGAGCCCGAGCAGGAACGGCAGCACGGGCACGGCGGCCCCGGAGCCGAAGAAGCAGAAGGACGAGACTGCTGCCCCGAGCGCCGAGCCGACGACGTCGTGCGGCTCGCCGGCGGTGCGCGAGTGGTGCGGCGACGAGGCGTGCAGCGCGCCGACGTCGGCGGCCTCGAGGTCAGCCAGGACCTCGTCGGCGCGACGCTGGGCGTCGTCGGCGGACATGCCGCGTGCGCGGTAGACGAGGCTCAGCTCGTTGGCGCTCACGTCCAGGTGCGGGAGGGCGGCCGCGGCTGCTGCGCTCGGGGTCGACGCCGCGAGGAGCTCGCGCTGCGAGCGGACCGAGATGTACTCGCCCGCACCCATCGAGAGCGCCCCCGACAGCAGCCCGGCGAGCCCGGTCAGCAGCACCGTCGCGGTGGGGACACCCGCGGCGGCGACGCCGATGACGATCGCGAGGTTCGACACGAGCCCGTCGTTGGCGCCGAAGACGGCGGCACGGAACGTCCCGGACAGCTGGTTGCGCCCCCGGGTCGCGAGCGCGCGCACGACCTCCTCGTGGATCCGCTCGTCCGCGGCCATGGTGGGTGTCGCGTCGAGGTCGGCCTCGTACGTCGCGCGGGCCTCCGCGCGCTGGGCGAGCGCGAGCACGAAGACGGAGCCGAACCGCCGCGCGAGCCACGCCAGGATCCGGAACCGGATGTCGCCACGACGCGGCTCGCCGACCTGGTCCCCGAGCAGCTGCTCCCAGTGCGCGGCGTGCCGCCCCTCGGCCTCCGCGAGGGCGAGCAGGATCTCGCGCTCCTCGCCGTCGCGGTGCCGGGCGAGGTCGCGGTAGACGGCCGCCTCGGCGCGCTCGTCGGCGAGGTGGCGGCGCCAGCGGCGGAGGTCGGAGGGGGTGGGGCCTGTCACGGGACGAGCCTGCCACGAGCCTGCCGGTCCGCGGCGAGTCAGCGACAGGCCCTCGGCGGGACGCCCCGGCGTCCCTCCATCACGGTCCGCGACCTCGATCCGATCGGGAACCCTCGCGACTCGTGGCCGCGGTGGGGTTCGTCCGCCGCCGAGCGGGCCGGAGCGCCGTGAGCGACCGCCCTGCCCGGTCGGCGAAGGTCCAGCCTGACCGACCGAGTGCAGGCGCGACGGCGCGCCCAGCCGCGGCGCTGGTCCGGCCATGCGCGACCGACCCGGGCCCCGGCTCCTGCCCCGTCGGCGACGCTTCGGGCGGTCCCTCTGCTACCCGCCGTGATGTCCGCCGATCCTGACCGGTCGCGTCAGGTGGTTCGCGATCTGCACGGACTCCACGGCGAGCGGGCGTGATGGTGACCTCCGTCCGGTGGACGTGGTCGTGGTGGTGCCAGCAGAGCAGGATCGCGTTGTCGACCGAGGTGACGCCGCCGTCGGCCCAGTGGTGCGGGTGGTGGACGTCGCACCGGGCGGGTGGTTCGTGGCAGCCGGGGAAGGAGCAGTGCCGGTCCCGCGCGATGACGGCTCGTCGCAGAGGCCCTGTGACGGTGCGCGCCGACCGGCCGACGTCGAGCACCGCCGACGCCGGGCCGAACACGATCCGCGTCACCTCGCTGTCGCACGCGAGGCGCCGTAGGAACGTCGTCGGGACGGGCGTCCCGTCGTCGAAGGTCGCCGACGGGACCTCCGCGCCGGCCGGACCCGCCTCCGGGATCAGCCGGTCCAGGTCGACGTGCACGCTCAGATAAGGGCGGACGGCAGCCCCGGCACCGGTGAGCCCGTGGTCGAGCACCGTCCGCGTCATCGACGTCAGCGCATGCGCCCTCCGCTGCGAGGGCGTGCGGGTGTCGTCACCGCTCGGCGTCCCCGCGACCGACGCGAGGGCCGCCGCGAGCAGCTGACCGTGCTCCTCCGTGAGGAACCCCGCGAGGTGGTAGCCGCCCATCGTCCGCGCGACGTCGAGGAACTCGCGCTCGACGGCGTCGCGGAACCCTCGCTCGTCGGCGTCGGGGTCAGCCGCGGCCGACCACCGCCGGACCAGGCTGCGGAACGGGTCGACCGCGAGGAGCGTCGCCTGGTCGAGCAGGAACCGCTCGCCGCACGCCGACGTCCCGTCCCGCAGCGCCTCCCGCCGCGCCTCGCTCGTGGCCGCGACCGTGGCGAGGACCCGTGCGTGCTCCAGGGGGACGGAGCCCTGCGTCACGGCCTCGGCCGTCGCCAGGAGCTCGTCGCGCAGCGCGCGGCCCAGGCGGACGTCCCGCCGCGCCGCTGCGGTCGAGCACCCGGTCCGCGACGCCAGCCACACGGGGAAGCTCCGCGCCCCGTCGAGCGCCCAGCGGCCGTCGGCCTCGACCACGGGGAGGACGCGCACCGCGACCCCGGTGATCCGGTCCACGAGGCGACGGAGACCGACGTGGAGGTCGGCCGCGGCCGCGGCGTCGAGCTCCTCCGGATCGAGCTCGTCGACGAGCGCGTCGACCGCCGCGACGAGGGCGGCGAGGCACGCAGCGAGGTGGGCGCCGCCGGTCCCGCCGTCCGTCGTCGTACCCATGTGCGCCCCCTGCGATCCCTTCGATGACGGGAACGACGTTATGGGCGACCACTGACACGGAATGCCGTCGGGCGGGGATTCCTGTGAATCCTCCGATCGTCACGCGACGGGCTCCACGACGATCGCGAGAACCCTGCCGAAAGGGCCGTGGGAACTGTGGAAGAAATGCATTCCGCGAGATTGTGGACGAGAGCTGCAGGCAGGCCCGCAGGCTGACGCCGAGACCGTCCGGTACCCCACCGCTTCTGAGGGCACCTGCACGCCTCGGGCGACGCGGAAGCGAGGCCCCCGACCTCAGGCCCCCGGCCCGACCCGGGCGTCGGCCCGACCTCAGGCGACGGGCCGCCAGCCCCGACGACCGCGCTCGTGGCGCTCGATGCCGTCGGCGAGCAGCGCGATCAGCGCAGCGGCGTCGGCCGGGGCGAGGCGCACGGTCGCCACGCACCTGCCCTGGCGCCAGGTGCTCAGCACCACGACGCCGTCGTCGTCGTGCCACGTCGCCTGGAGGCCGCGGTCCCCGCGGACGTCACGCAGCGCGACCGAGTCCACCAGCGCAGGAAGGCCCACGATCTCGCCCATGGACCGACGATCCTCCCGGCGCGGCGCGATGTCCAGGGCCAGGCGGGCGACCGGGCGTGCGGGCGAAGGGCCAGGCGGGCGACCATGCAGCCTCGCTCAGCCCAGCGCCTTGAGCCGCTCGGCGAGCGGTCCCGCGACCTCGTCGAGGAACTGCTGCTGCTTCTCGTCGCCGATCTGCACGATCGCGAGGTCCGTGAACCCGGCCTCGACGTACGCCGACGCCGCCTCGACGATCGCGTCCAGGTCGGGCCCGCACGGGATCGCGTCCGCGACGTCGTCGGGCGTCACGAACTGCGACGCGGCGTCGAACGCCTCGGTGGTCGGCAGGTCGGCGTTCACCTTCCAGCCGAAGCCGAACCAGCGGAACTGCTCGTGCGCGCGGCGGGCGGCGGCCTCCGCGTCGGGGTCCCAGCTGATCGGCATCTGCCCGATCCGCCGTGACTCCCCCAGACCGGCCTCCGACCGCACGCCCTTCCAGTGCTCGACGGCCTCGGCGTCCGGCTCGACCGCGACGAGGTGGTCGACCGCCGTCGCGAACCGCTCGATCGACTGCGGACCGGACACGGCGGCGCCGATCTCGAGGCGCTCGTCGGGCAGGTCCCAGACCTTGGCCGAGTCCACGCGGAAGTGGTCGCCCTCGAACGTGAGGCGCTCGCCGTCGAGCAGCGCGCGGATGATCTCGACGGCCTCCTCGAACATGTCGTGCCGCTCCCCCACCGCGGGCCACCGCTGCCCGACGACGTGCTCGTTGAGGTTCTCGCCGGCGCCGAGGTTGAGGAGGAAGCGCCCCCCGGACAGGACCCCGAGCGTCGCGGCCTGCTGCGCGACGACGGCGGGGTGGTACCGCAGGATCGGGCAGGTCACGTAGGTCATGAGCTCGATGCGCTCGGTCGCGTGCGCGACGGCGCCGAGGGTCACCCACGCGTTGGGTGCGTGCCCCTGCTCGTCGAGCCACGGGAAGTAGTGGTCGCTCGAGACGAGGAAGTCGAAGCCCTGACGCTCCGCCTCCTGCGCGTAGCCCACGAGCTCCCGGGGGCCGCTCTGCTCGGTCATGAGGGTGTACCCGATGCGCGTCATCCACCGAGGTTCACACCGTCCGCGCCCCCTCGCACCCGGACCGCACCCAGCGACCTCCCAGGGTCCGGGCGTAGCCTCTCCGGGTGCGCCACCGGCGTACTGTCACCCGATGTCCGCATCTCGCGGACGACGACGGCCGGCGCGGACGCCACGGCGAACGCCGGCCCGGACCTCGACGACGAAGGACTGCCTGTGCGCCGACTGGCCGCCGCCCTCCTGACCACCACGCTCCTGCTCGCCGGCTGCGGGCAGTCCTCCGAGGAGCCGGAGACCGAGCCCACCGAGACCGCGAGCACGGACGGGGCCGACGGCGCCGCCGAGGCCACCCCCGAGGACCTCGCCGCGCTCGAGGCCGTCGAGGTCGAGGGCGACCTGGGAGCCGCTCCCACGCTCACCTTCGAGCAGCCCTTCGCCGTCTCCGCGCCCGTCGCGATCGTCGAGACCGAGGGCACCGGCGCCGAGCTCGCCGAGGGCCAGTCCGTGACGTTCCACTACGTCGCGTACGACGGCGACAACGGCGAGACGCTCGGCTCCACCTGGGAGACCGACCAGCCGCTGCGCATGAAGCTCGGCGACCAGCAGTACTACATCCCCGCGCTCACCGAGGCGATGGCGGGGCAGAAGGTCGGCACGCGCTTCCTCTTCGCGACGCCGGGCGGCGAGGCGACCGAGGAGGCCGAGGCCTTCGCCGCGGCCGTCATGGCCGTCGAGGTCATCGAGGCCAAGGACGTCCCCACGCGTGCCGAGGGCACCGCCGTCGCGCCCGTCGAGGGCCTCCCGACCGTCACGCTCGGCGAGGACGGCGCCCCGAGCGTCGAGATCCCCGAGGGTTCGACCGCCCCGACCGACCTCACGGTCCAGCCGCTCATCGAGGGCACCGGCCCGGAGGTCCAGCAGGGCCAGACCATCTCGGTCCAGTACCACGGCGTGAAGTACTCCGACGGCGAGGTGTTCGACTCCTCGTGGGAGCGCGGGACGCCCGCGGAGTTCGCGATCGGGGTCGGCCAGGTCATCCAGGGCTGGGACCAGGCGCTCGTCGGCCAGACGGTCGGCAGCCAGCTCCTGCTCGTCATCCCGCCCGACCTGGCGTACGGCGGGCAGCCGGACCACGAGCTCGCCGAGGAGACGCTCGTCTTCGTCGTCGACATCCTCGACGCGTACTGAGCGGCGCCCCACTGAGGCCCACGGGCCACTGAGCGGCGCCTGAGGCAGGACCGACGGCCCCGTCCACCCGGACGGGGCCGTCGGCGCGCCCGGCCCGCGTCCGCACCCCAGGACCGCGATGTCGGCGGCTCGCGAAAGGATGCAGCGTGCCCCTCGTCGTCGTGAGAGACCACCCCGACCGCCCGGGGACGGTCGAGCTGCTCGACGCGACCGACGACGGCACGGTCACCGGGCGCACGGCCGTCCCGCTCGCCGACCTCGCCCCCGAGGTCGCCCGGCGTGAGGCCTCGACGGGTCCTCGCTGGGTCTGGGACGACACGGCACGCCGCTACCCGCCGCTGCTGAGTGCCGGCGTGCGCGTCGCGCGCTGCCACGACCTGCGGCTGTGCCACGCGATCCTCCGGTCGAGCGCGGCGACGGCCGGGTCCGACCTCGCGACCGCGCCGCCCGGTCGGTGGGACGCCCCACGGTCCGGGGTCCCTCGCGCCGACGACGACGCACCGACGCTCTTCGACGCGCTCCCCCAGGCCGGACCGCTCGCACCGTCCGGTGACGGACCGGACGAGCCCGACGAGCTCCGCCGCCAGCTCGACGCCGTCGCGGGGGCCCGCGAGCCGGGTCGGCTGCGCCTCCTCCTCGCCGCCGAGTCGACGGGAGCACTCGTCGCGGCCGAGATGCACGACGACGGCCTGCCCTGGGACACCTCCGTGCACGACGCGCTCCTGACCGAGCTGGTCGGTCCCCGCGCGCCCGGCGGCGACGCGCGCCCGCCGCTGCTCGAGGCCCTCGCCGACGAGGTGCGGGCCGCGCTCGGCCGGCCGCGCCTCAACCCGGACTCGCAGGTCGAGCTGCTGTCGGCGCTCCGCTCGGCCGGGCTCGACGTCACGAGCACCCGCACGCACGAGATCCGCGCGCTCGACCACCCCGCGGTCGCCCCGCTCCTGGAGTACAAGAAGCGGTCGCGGCTGCTCTCGGCCAACGGCTGGCACTGGATGGAGTCGTGGGTCCACGACGGCCGCTACCGGCCGGACTACGTCCCGGGCGGCGTCGTCACCGGGCGCTGGGCGTCGAGCGGCGGGGGCGCCCTCCAGCTCCCCGCGGCGGTCCGCGCCGCGGTGCGCGCCGACCCGGGGTGGACGTTCGTCGTCGCCGACGCGGCGCAGCTCGAGCCGCGCGTCCTCGCGGCGATGTCGGCGGACGCCGCCATGGCCGCCGCGGGACGCGCGGCCGACCTCTACCAGGGCGTCGTCGACGCGGGCATCGTCGAGACGCGCACGCAGGCGAAGTACGCGATGCTCGGCGCGATCTACGGGGCCACGACGGGTGCCGCGGGCGCGCTCATGCCCGAGCTGACCCGTGCCTACCCGCGTGCGGTCGGCCTCGTCGAGGACGCCGCGCGCGCCGGCGAGCGCGGCGAGGTGGTGTCGACCTGGCTGGGGCGCTCGTCACCCGTGCCGGGCGAGCGCTGGTGGGCCGACGTGCGGCGCGCGTCCGAGCAGGAGGCGCGGCCCGAGGACGTCCGGACCGCGCAGCGCAGACGCCGCGAGTGGGGCCGGTTCACCCGCAACTTCGTCGTCCAGGGCACGGCGGCCGAGTGGGCGCTGTGCTGGATGGCGTCCGTGCGCCGCCGCATCGCACCGTTGCCCGGCCGGCCACACCTCGCGTTCTTCCTCCACGACGAGGTCCTCGTGCACACGCCCCGCGAGCTGGCCGACGACGTCGCCGCCGCCGTCCGGGACGCCGCTGCGGAGGCGGGCCGGCTGCTGTTCGGCGCCGCCCCCGTGGACTTCGCGCTCGACGTCTCGGTCGTCGACTCCTACGACCAGGCCGCCTGACGGCGGACGGCACCCGGACCGCACCCCGGCCGTACCCGAGGGGCGACCCCGGCCGCGCACCACCCGACCTCGGCGTCAGCCCTCGGGCACCACGACCGGTCGCCCGTCCTCCCAGCCGAGCGGCAGCACGTTCATCGCGCGGTACGTCGTGCCGCCGTACCAGGAGTGGAAGACGAGCACGTCGTCGCCGTCGGGCCCGACGACGACGTCCTGGCCGCCCGGCCCCTCGTACCGCCCGTCGAACATGTCCGACGAGAAGAGCGGGTCGGGGTGCTTCTCCCAGGGGCCGTCGAGCGACGACGCCTGGGCGTACCCGATCGTGTACGCCGCACCGCCGTAGCTGTTCGCCGAGTACAGCAGCGTGAAGGTCCCGTCGCGCTCGACGAGGGTGGGTGCCTCCACGAGGTCCCCCTCCCACGCGAGGTCCTGCTTGACCATCCGGACGGGCTCACCCGCGAGCGCGGTCCCGTCGGGCGTCAGGGGCGCGCGGTAGAGCCACGTGTCGTACCCGCAGCAGTTGCCGTCGTTCTTCCACAGCAGGTGCAGCGTCCCGTCGGCGGCGCGGAACGTGCCCGCGTCGATGGCTCCACCCTCCTCGGGCGGGCACACGAGCATCTGCTCCCCCACGACCTCGAACGGCCCCTCGGGTGCGTCCGCCACCGCGACGCCGATGCACTGGTACGTCGGGCGGAAGTTCGTCGCCGTGAAGAACAGGACGTAGCGGCCCGGCTCGACCTCGGTCACCTCGGGCGCCCACGTCTTGCCCGGGATGACCCACGACGGCAGCTCCGGGAGCGCGTCGTCGAGCGTCTCCCACTCGACGAGGTCGGTGGACCGGGCGACCCGCACGTTCCGGTTGTTCCCGTTGGTCGCGTAGGCGTAGTACACGCCGTCGACCTCGAGGACGTCGGGGTCGGGGAAGTCGTCGTCGACCACGGGGTTCACCGCGTGCGGGCCGTCCGCCTCGGACGCGCCCTCGGGCGACCCCTCGCTCGGCGAGGGAGCCGCGACCCCGCCGTCCGCATCCTCGTCGGCACCGTCGTCGGCACCGCCGTCGCCGCACCCCGCCACGAGGAGCGCAAACGTGGCGAGGCCGGCGACGGCCGTGCGGACGCCGAGGCGCCCGTGACGCCCGTGACGCAGGGGGCTCCTCACCCCTTGAGCCCCGAGCGCGAGACGCCCTCGATGATGAACCGCTGGAGGAACACGAACAGGATCAGCACCGGGACGGACGCGATGACGGCACCGGCCATGAGCAGGTCGTACCGCACCGCGTTGGCGGACTGGAGCGTCGACAGACCGGCCGGCAGCGTCTGCAGCTCGGGGCTGAAGAGCACGTACACGGGCCAGAGGAAGTCGTTCCAGTTCGTCAGGAGCGCGAGCAGCCCGAGGGTCGCGAGCGCGGGCCGCGACAGCGGCAGCACGAGCCGCATGAAGATCGTCCACGGGTTCGCGCCGTCGAGCCGCGCGGCCTCCTCGAGCTCCTCCGGGATCGACAGGAAGAACTGCCGCAGGAAGAACACCCCGAACGCCGACGCGGCCGTCGGGACGATGACCGCGGCGAGCGTGTTGAGCCAGCCCAGCTCACCGACGATCAGGTAGTTCGGGATGATGAGGATCACCGGCGGCACGAAGAGCGTCGCGATGATCAGCCCGAACACCAGGCCGCGGCCGCGGAACTGCATGCGGGCGAGCGCGTACGCCGCCATCGCCGACGTCACGACGACGATCGCCGCGTTGGACAGCGCCGCGATGAGCGAGTTCGCGAACCAGCGCAGCACCGGGGTGCCGCTGGCCGAGAGGATCGACTCGTACGCCTGGGTCGTGAACGGGTTCGGGATCCACTCGGGCGGGATGCCCGCCGCGCCGGCACGCGTCTTGAACGACGTGACGATCATGAACACGAGCGGGCTGATGAACAGCAGCGCGAGCAGGACGAGGATCGCGTAGCGCACCGCGGTGCGCCACGGCGAGCGGGCGGCGCCCGCACCCTCGTCGGACGCCCGCCGTACCGGCCGGCGTGGTCCGCCCTCGGCTGGTCCGGTCGTCACGTCCACGGGGCCGGGCTGGTCGGTCGACGTCGTGGCCACGTCAGGACCTCCTCTCGCGGAACAGCCAGAACACCAGGACGCTCAGGACCATGAGGAACGCGGTGAGCACGTAGCTCATCGCGGCGGCGTCGCCCATCGAGAAGTTCCGCAGGCCCGTCTCGGCGATCTGGTAGATCGCCGTCCTGGTCTCGCGGCCGGGCCCGCCCTGCGTCATGAGGTAGGACTGCCCGAACATGTTCGCGGACGCGATGATCGTGATCATCGTGATGAACGCGAGCACGGGGCGCAGGCCAGGGAACGTCACGTTGACGAACTGCTGCCACCGGTTGGCGCCGTCGACGCGGGCCGCCTCGTACAGCTCCTTCGGGATGTCCTGCAGGGCGGCCAGGTAGATCACGGAGTTGTAGCCCATGGTCCACCAGACCGTGACCCCCACGAGGGCGACCCAGACCGCGGGGGTCGACGTGAGCCACGCGGTGTCACCCGGCAGGCCGAGCGCGCCGAGGTAGTGGTTGACGAGCCCGATGTTGGCGTCGAGCAGGTACCGCCACAGGACGCCGACGACGGCGACGCCGAGCACGTACGGCGCGAAGTACACCGCGCGGAACAGGTTCCGTCCGGGGAACTTCCGGTTCATGACGAGCGCGACGAGCAGCGGCAGGACCAGCAGCAGCGGGACGCTCGCGACGGTGAAGATCCCCGTCGCCTTCATCGAGTTCCAGAAGATCGAGTAGATCCCGGAGCCGCTGTCGAACAGGTCCTGGTAGTTCTCGAGCCCGACGAACGGCTTGCCCGGAAGGGTGTAGTCCCACCGGTGCAGGCTGATCCAGAGCCCGAGGACGATCGGCAGCAGGACGAAGCCGATGAAGAGCACGAGGTACGGCAGCAGGAACAGCCACGGGGTGACCTTCCCGTGCTTGGCGACGCCGCGTCGCGACGCCCGCTGGTCCCGTCGAACGGCGTCGACCGTGTCCCCGGGCGCCGCGACGCGGGTCTGGCTCATGTCAGCCCCCGAAGCTCTCGAGGTTCTCCTGCATCAGCTCGGTCGCACGGCCCTGCGCCGACTCGAGGGCCGCCTGCGGCTCCTCCTGCCCGAGGATCGCGTTGGCGACCGCCTGCTCGAGCGTCTCGGTCTGGACCGTGCCGATGCCGGGCACGGGCGGCAGGAAGCGGACGTTGTCGAGCAGGTTCGCGATGGGCTCCTGAGGCATGCCCGCCACGGCGTCCTCACGGATCGACTCGCGCGCCGGGATCATGGCGGCCCCGGCCCAGTCGGCCGACTGCTCGCTCATCCAGGCGACGAACACGCGGGCGGCCTCGTACTTGTTCTCGTCCGCCGTCGCCTGCTTGGTCATGAAGAACTGGTGCGAGTTCGCCCACATGAGCTGCTCGTCGAAGATCGCGGGGATCGGCGCCAGCGCGTAGGGCAGGCCCGACGCCTCGAGGTCGTTGATCTGCCAGATGCCGTCCCACGTGATCGACGTCTCGCCGTTCTTGAACGCGACGTACTGCGAGTCCTGCGCGACGTCGGACGGGCTGTAGCCCGCGTCGACGATCCCGCGCATCCACTGCAGCGCCTCGACGCCCTCCGCGGAGCCGAACGTGGCCTCCGAGCCGTCCTCGGCGTACGGCTCGCCGCCGTTCTGCCACAGGAGCGACAGGAACATGAGGTGACCCGGCCACCGCGCGGGCATCCAGAACGGCTGCTGGTACCCCGCCGCCTGGAGCGCGTCGAGGGCGGCCATGAACGACTCCTCGTCCGTCGGCGGCTCGGTGATGCCCGCCGCCTCGAAGTGCTCGGTGTTGTAGAACATCGCGAGCGAGTGGACGTCGAGCGGGATGCCGTAGCGCTGGTCCTCGTAGATGCCGGCGTTCCACACCTCCTCGCTGAAGTCGTCCTCGCTCAGCTCGAGCGCCTCGGCGACGTCGTCGAGCGGCACGATGACGCTGCGCGCGGCGTTCGTCGCGAGCTGGTCGAGGTGCATGACACCCACGTCGGGGCCCTCGCCCGCGTTCACGGCGGCGGGCACGCGCTGGTAGAAGTCCGCCCACTGGATCGTGTTGGGCACGACCGTGATGTTGGGGTGCTCCTCGTTGAACTGGTCGACGAGGTCCTGCATGAAGGGGCCGTCACCGCCCGTGAAGCCGTTCCAGTAGGAGAGCTCGACGTCGGGGCCGTCGTACTCACCGGTGAACTCGCCAGCACCCTCCGGAGCGCCGCCGCCACCGGCGACCTCCTCGGGCGTCGTGCCGCCGCCGCACGCCGCGAGCGCGAGCGCCGCGGTGAGGGTGACAGCACCTGTGGCCAGGGTCCTGCGGGTGCGGACACGCTGCCGCGCAGTGGTTCTCATCATCGAGCTCCTCCAGGTCGACCTGGTCACCCGGAGGGCGTCGGCGCCGACCGGGGTAAACCTTGCACCGCCAAGGTCTACCGCATCGCGGTAAACCTTGTACAGCCTCTGTGGTAAACCTTGTACTGCGGTATCCGTCCTGGCTAGCGTGACCCGCAGGTGGCGACGTCGCCACCCGGGGGAGGTCACGAAACGGTTACTCCAGGCGAACCGCCGCACACGTCGCACCGGACCGGGACGCACCGCTCACCCGCGGCCGGTTGGCGGAACGGCCCCGCCTCCGGGCGGTCACGAGCGGGAGGATCGGTAGCGGTGGTGCAGCGCAGGACGCCCGGCGACCACCCGGTCGACGGCGACCGGTCGGGGACGCCGGCCGGGTACGCGCGGACGACCGACCCCGGCATGGTGTGAGGAGACGTGGTGGCCAGGATCCGGTTGCAGGACGTCGCGGAGCGTGCGGGCGTGTCGATCAAGACCGTCTCGAACGTCGTCAACGGCAAGGGCACCATCACGCCCGCGACGCGCGAGCGCGTCCAGCAGGCGCTCGCCGACCTGCAGTACCGGCCCAACGTGGCCGCGCGGCACCTGCGCCGCGGTGCGAGCGGCATGATCGCCGTCGCGCTGCCCGAGCTGACCCAGCCGTACTTCGCGGAGGTCGCGTCCGAGCTCGTCCGGGCCGCGAAGGCCCGCCACCTCACCGTGCTGCTCGCGCAGACCGACGGCCTCGCCGACTCCGAGCGCGCGATCAGCGACGGCCTCGACATGCCGCTGATGGACGGCCTGGTCATGAGCCCGCTCGCGCTGACCGCCGAGGACCTGCGGCACCGCCTCGACAGCACGCCGATCGTGCTGCTGGGCGAGCACGTCGGCTTCGACTCGCCCTTCCCGCACGTCGCGATCGACAACCGCCGCGCCGCACGCACGGCCACGGCGCACCTCGCGCAGATCGGCCGGCGTCGCATCGCAGCGATCGGCGCCAAGCGCACCGACGGGCCCAACGCGACGCCGGCCGAGACCGCCGAGCTGCGCCTCGACGGCTACCGCGCGGGCCTCGCGGACGCCGGCCTGCCGTGGCGCGACGAGCTCGTCGCCGCCGTCGCCGACTTCCACCGCGCCGACGGCGCCTCGGCCATGCACCGGCTGCTCGACCTCGCCGAGCCGCCCGACGCCGTCTTCTGCTTCAACGACCTGCTCGCGCTCGGCGCGCTGCGTGCGCTGCGCGACCGCGGGCTGACCGCACCCGACGACGTCGCCGTCATCGGCATCGACGACATCGAGGAGGGCCGCTTCAGCACGCCGAGCCTCAGCACCGTCGCACCCGACAAGCGTGCGATCGCCGAGACCGCGATCGACCTGCTCATGAGCCTGCGCGGTACGGCCGACCCGTCACCCGTGCACGCCGTCGCGGGTCACCGGCTTGTCGCACGCGAGAGCACCACCGGACCGGGAGGGCCACCATGACCGAGCACACCGACCGCACCCCGGCCGACGACGACGCGGCCGCGCGTCCGGCGTCGCCGTCGCGCGACCGCGAGGACGCCCACGCCGCGGCGGTCGAGGGCCACCCGTCGTCGGGCGTGCTGCGGGCCACCCGGCAGGACGGAACGTACCCGCGACCCCAGCTCCTGCGGCGCCACTGGGCCGATCTGTGCGGGCCGTGGGAGTTCACGATCGACCGCGACGACGCCGGGCTCGACGCGGGCTGGTGGACGGCCGAGGGCCCCGCGAGCTCGCCGTTCGACGCCACGATCGAGGTGCCGTTCGCACCCGAGTCGGAGGCGTCCGGCGTCGCCGACCGGGGCCCGTTCCGCGTCGTCTGGTACCGCCGTCGGATCACGGGCGCCGACCTGGACGCCGCCGGCTTCGACGTCCAGGGGCACCGGCTCCTGCTGCACCTCGGCGCGGTCGACCACACCGCCGACGTGTGGCTCGGCGGGCACCACGTCGCGCGGCACGTGGGCGGGCAGACGCCCTTCACCGTCGACGTCACGCCCGTGCTGCTCGCGCACCAGCGCCGGCTCGCGCAGGGTCTCGGGCAGGGTCTCGGGCAGGGTCTCGCGCAGAGCGGTGACGGTGCGGACGTCGCGGACGGTGCGGACGCGTCCGCGGGTGGTCCGAGCACGCGCTCCGGCGGCCGGTGGGACGACCTGGTCGGGCCGGACGGCCTCGCGCTCGTCGTCCGCGCCGAGGACGACCCGCTCGACGTCTCCCAGCCGCGCGGCAAGCAGGACTGGAAGGACGAGCCGCACGTCATCTGGTACGACCGCACGACCGGGATCTGGCAGCCCGTCTGGCTCGAGGCCGTGCCCGACGTGCACCTCGAGGACCTCGCGTGGGAGGCCGACGTCCCCGACGGCTCGGTGCTGCTCACGGCACGCCTCAGCGCGCCGCCGCGCGCGTGCACGACGCTCGCGGTCAGCCTCCACCTCGGGGACGAGCTGCTCGCCGAGCAGCAGGTGCGCGTGCTCGACCGCGACGTGCGCATGCGCATCGACCTGCCCCGGCAGGCCAACGGCCAGCAGTACGAGGAGATCCTCTGGTCGCCCGAGCGGCCGACGCTCGTCGACGCCGAGGTCGTGCTGCACGTCGCCGACGACGGCCTCACGGGTGCCGGCGACGCCGAGGACCTCGAGGACGACGTGAGCCGCTGGACGCACCACGTCGGGCCGCACGTGACCGACGCCGTCGTGTCGTACCTGGGCCTGCGCAGCGTCTCCGTCGCGAACGGGTGGTTCCTGCTCAACGACCGGCCGTACTACCTGCGCTCGGTGCTCGAGCAGGGGTTCTGGCCGCAGTCGCTCCTCACGGCGCCGAGCGCCGACGCGCTGCGCGAGGAGGTCCGGCTCATCAAGGAGCTCGGCTTCAACTCGGCGCGCGTGCACCAGAAGGCCGAGGACCCGCGGTTCCTGTACTGGTGCGACCGCCTCGGCCTCACGGTGTGGGGCGAGACGGCCAACGCGTACGCGTACTCGCCGCGGTCGGTCGAGCTGCTCACGCGGGAGTGGCTCGAGCTCGTGCGTCGGGACCGGTCGCACCCGTCGGTCGTCACGTGGGTGCCGCTCAACGAGAGCTGGGGCGTCCAGCACGGCGCGCACGACGTGCGTCAGCAGCACTACGGCCTCGGACTCGTGCACCTGACCAAGGCGCTCGACCCCACGCGGCCCGTCGTCTCGAACGACGGCTGGGAGCACACGGACTCGGACATCTGGTCCGTGCACGACTACGCCGAGCGCGGCGACGAGCTGCGCGAGCGCTACGGGACCCGCGAGGCCGTGCGCGAGCTGCTCGAGGGCATCGGCCCCGCCGGGCGGCCGATGCGCCTCTCGGGCGCCGCGCCCGTGCCCGACCGCGGCCAGCCCCTCATGATCACCGAGTTCGGCGGCGTGAGCTACGCGGGCGGCCGCGACGACGCGTGGGGTTACTCCACGGCGACCGACGACGACGACTTCGCGGCACGCGTCGGCGACCTGCTCGACGCGGTCCGCGCGTGCCGGCCCGTCGTCGGCTTCTGCTGGACCCAGCTCACCGACACCGGCCAGGAGACCAACGGCCTCCTGCACGCCGACCGGAGGCCCAAGCTCCCGGTCGACGTGCTCCGCCGCCTCGTCGTCGGCGACCAGAGGGAGCGCCCGAGCGCGGGCTGAGCGCCGCCCGCCCCTGAGCGCCCAGCCCGCGCCCGGCCCTTGTCCAGCCCAGCCCAGCGCCCAGCCCGTTGAGATACGACTTCGTGTCGGCGTGTCGGACGACACGCCGACACGAAGTCGTATCTCGACGTAGGGGGGTGGGGGCTGGGCGTGCGGGGTGGCGGGATCACGTCGGGGGATGTCCGGAAGCGGAGTGCTGCGTGTCGGTGCGCGGGCCTAGCGTTGCGGCCGTGGAGCACACGAGGGAGCGGGTCGTCCGGGCGTGCCGGGCGATGGTCGAGGCTGGCGGTCCCGTGTCGGCCGCCGAGCTCGAGCGCCTGACGGGCCGCAGCGCACGCCAGCTGACGCGGGACTTCGCGGCGGTCGTCGGGACGTCGCCGCGCGCGTTCGGGCTCGCCGTCCGGTCGGGCGAGGCGCGGCGGCTGCTGCGCGAGCACGAGCAGGTCACCGACGCGGTGTTCGCGGCCGGATTCGGCTCGACGCGGGCCTTCTACGAGACGACGGGGCCGACGCTCGGCATGGAGCCGCGCCAGTGGGCCGCGGGAGGGACAGGTCAGGTGCTGCGGTGGACGGCGGTCACGACGGAGCTCGGCACGGTCGTCGCGGCAGCGGGTGACCTCGGCCTCGCGGCGGTGCGCATCGGGGACGACGTCGAGGCGCTCGTCGCCGAGATCGCGCGCGAGCTCCCTGCTGCGACGCTCGAGCGCGACGACGACGGGCTCGCCGACCTCGCCGACGGGCTGCGCCGTCTCGCCGCGGGCGGGAGCCCACGCGCCGAGCTGCCCGTCGACCTCCACGGCACCGCGTTCCAGGCGCGCGTATGGGACGCGCTCCGCCGCATCCCGGCCGGTCAGACGCGGTCGTACACCGAGGTCGCCGCCGAGATCGGCGCCCCGACGGCGGTCCGTGCCGTCGCGAGCGCGTGCGCGCGCAACCCCGTCGCGCTCGTCATCCCGTGCCACCGCGTGATCCGCGGCGACGGTTCCATGGGCGGCTACCGCTGGGGGCTCGCCGTGAAGGAGCGGCTGCTCGCCCACGAGCGCGAGCGGGCGGGGTCCGGCGCCGGCTCGAGCGCACCGTCGGGTCGCGTGCCCGCGGCGGCCACGTCGTGACCGCGACCACCGCGCCCGCGCCGCCGACCGCGGCGCCGCTGCGGTCCTGGTTCCCCGGGTTCCTCCTCGCGGGCCTGATCTGGGGGTGCTCGTTCGCGTTCATCGCCGTCGGCCTGCGGGCGCTCACGCCCGTGCAGGTCGCGTTCTGGCGGCTGCTGCTCGGCGCGACGGCGCTGATGCTCATGAGCGTCGTCATGCGCGTGCGCCTGCCGTCGGACCGTCGCACCTGGGGCCACCTCGTCGTCGTCGCGGTGCTGCTCAACGCGGCGCCCGGTGTGCTGTTCGCGATCGGGCAGCAGCACGTGTCGAGCGTCATCGCCGGGATCATCAACGCGATGACGCCGCTCGCGACGCTCGCGGTGATCCTCGCCGCCTACCCCGAGGAACGGCCCACCGCGCGGCGCGTCGTCGGCCTGCTCACCGGCTTCGCGGGGGTCGCCGTCGTGATCGGCGTGTGGCGCGGGCTCGGCTCGGGCCAGTGGTCGGGGATCCTCGCGTGCCTCGCGGCGATCACGTGCTACGGCCTCGCGCTGCCGTACTCGCGGCGCTACCTCACGTCGACAGGTCAGCGGCCGCTCGGCCTCGTCACGGGGCAGGTCGCGCTGTCGGCCGTGCTCATGCTGCCCGTCGTCCTGCTCACCGGGATCGCACCGCACGGCGACGTGACGCCGACGGTCGTCGGCGCGATGCTCGCGCTCGGGGCGCTCGGCTCGGGGGTCGCGTACGCGCTGAACTTCCACGTCATCGCCGTCGCCGGCCCGGGGACCGCGAGCACCGTCACGTACCTCTCGCCGGTCGTGGCGGCGGTCGTCGGCGTCGCGTTCCTCGGCGAGCACCTGTCGTGGAACGAGCCCGTCGGGGCCCTCGTCATCTTCGCGGGCGTCGCGATCGCCCAGGCCAAGGCCCGAGCCCCGCGCCCACCCCGGGTCCCCGCCCCGAGCTGACGCCGGTACGCGGCGGGGACGGGCGGCCCGAGCCGACGTCGGCGGCGGAGGCAGGTACGGCCACCCCGCCCCGCCCGCACGTGCGGGAGGGCCCACGCCGCCGCGCGACGTGGGCCCTCCCCCGTGCTGGTCCTGCCGACCGGATCAGCCCTCGGGCGTGGACACCCGCAGGTACTCGAACTCGGCCGTCGCGGGCTCCTCACCCGCGGCGGCGCCGTGCGCGACCAGCCCGATCCGTACGTCGGCGTCGGCCGGGAACGTCCAGACCCCGCCGTGCACCCACGTCTCGCCGTCGGTGCTGGTCGACGCCTGCACCTCCTGCTCACCGGACGCGTCCTCGGTCCTCGTCAGGCGCAGCCACGTGGTGTCGGACGGCGGGCCCACGATCGTGCCGCCGTACTGCAGCCGTCCGGCGAACGGGATCTCGTAGCCGAACTCGGTCTGGCGCGTGTTCCAGATCGCCACGTGCGACAGCCGCGCGAAGCGGTCGTCGTCGACGTAGGCCACGATCCCGGCCTGCTGGTAGTTGCGGATCGTGTCCGTGCCGAGGTCGATCGTCACCTGCGTCTCGGCGACCCAGTCACCCTCGGGCGCCTCGCGCAGGAGCACGCCGGCGGTGTTGCCGCCACCGACCAGGTCGGCCGCCTCGACCTCCCAGCGCAGCACGCCGTCGGCCACCTGGACCGCCGGGTCGCGCAGCGCGGTCCAGCCGTCACCGAGCGTGTCGCCCTCGAACTCGTCGCCGTCGACCACGGCGCCCGGTGCGGGCGGCGTCGCGACGTCGTCGACGTCGAGCTCACCGTGCGGGAGCACGCTGAGGTTGTCCACGTGGACGCCGGCGCCGCTCGCGAACGCACCCGCCGGCCCGTGCACGCGAACCGACGACGGGATCCCGACCTCGACGACCGCGAACGGGTCACCCAGACGGGCCTGGCTCATCTCGGCGTACGCGACGCCGTCGACGACCTCGAGGACGAGCGAGTGCCACGTCGCGAGGTCGATCTGCGGCGGGATGGGCGTGCGCTCCTCGGCGACCGTCCCCGTGCCACCCGTGCTGTCCGCGACGGTGAGGACGAGCTCACGCGTGACGGGGTCGACGGCGACGCGGATGCCGGACGCCCGGTCGCTCACGCCACCGGACAGGCCCGTGCCGAGCCCGACCGTCGACGTCGAGCCGTCGGCGACGCGGACGTCGGCCTCGACCCGGACGTCCCCCGTCGGTCCGTGACGCGTCACGAGCAGACCCGGTCCGCGCGACGCCGCGTACGTCCCGGCGTCGTCGTCGGTGCCCGTCGTCCAGCGGCCCACCGTGGTGAACCCGTCGCGCAGGCCGTCCTCGAACGACGTGACGGCGCGGCCGCCGGTCGCGGGACCGGCCTGCTCGTCGTCGGACGCCCACTCGCCGGCGCGCACCGTCGGCCAGCCGTCGACCCAGTCGAGCCGGTCGATGAGCATGGGGCGCTCGTTGATGCCGTCGGTGCCGTCGAGGTACGGGTCCTCGCGGTCGATCGCGTGGTAGACGAACCAGTCCTGACCAGCGAGGTCCGTGACGACGGCGTTGTGCCCGGTGCCGACCCACGCGTTCCCGTTGGGTGCGATGACCGGGGTCCCGCCCGCGCGCGACTGGAGCAGCGGCACGCCCTCGCGGTCGAGGTACGGGCCGTCGAGCGTCTCGGAGCGTCCGACGTGGACGCTGTAGCCCGTCGTCGGGCCGGCGCAGCAGTTGGCGGACGACGCGAAGAGGTACCAGTAGCCGTCGTGCCGCACGACGTACGCACCCTCGTACTTGTTGTCGATGGTGACCTGCGTCGGCTCGCCGACCGCCTCGGTGCCGTCCTCGGACAGCTCGGTGACCCAGATGCCGCCGTAGTACGAGCCGTAGAACAGGTGCTCCGTCCCGTCGGTGTCGGTCACGTGGTGCGGGTCGAACGTCCACAGGAAGTTGTCCGGCCCCTGACGGCGCGGGTCGACGACGGCGTCGCCCGAGTCCGTCCACGGCCCCGTGGGGTGCGGTGCGGTGGCGACGCCGATCGCGTTGTCGTTGACCTCGTCGGTGAGCGTCGTGTCGGTCACGACGTAGTACAGGCGGTACTCGCCGTCGACGTAGCGGACGTCGGGGGCCCACAGGGCGGCGTTCCGGTCGCGGTCCGCCCACTCGGGGAGGGTGTCCTCGGTGAACGCGTCACCGACGTACTCCCACATCACGAGGTCGGTCGAGCGCGAGATCGGCAGGACGTGCCGCACGCCCTCGCCCTCGCGCAGCGGGTCCGTGGTCCCGAACGCGTACCAGTAGCCGTCCTTGCCGCGGATGACGGCGGGGTCGGCGAAGGTGTCTGCGAACGTGTCGCTCACGGGGTTCGTGTACGACGTCGCGGTGACCACGGGGGCCTTCCCGGGCCACGTCGGGCCGTGGGAGCTGCCCGCGGCGGGGGCGGCCGCGAGCGTCGCGGCGACCGCGCCGGCCGAGAGCGCCGCGACGACCCCGCGCAGGGGTCTGGTCGTGCGGGCCGAGCGGCCCGCGGTCGGAGGGGCTGTCAGCAGCATGAGGTGGTCCTGCCGATCGACGGTGAACGGGGACGACGACGCGCCGCCGGGTGGGACGCGCGGGTGCGGGACCACCGACCCGACGACGACGTCGGACGATGCCCCGGGGGCGGACCGCCGACGGGGTCGGCGACCGTTGGTAAACCTTGTACCGGACAGTCCTACCCCATGGGTAAACCTTGGACAAGAGGGGCGGTGCGGGAAGAACGGTCAGCCCCGACGGGTCAGGACGGGCGGGACCAGCCCGGGCCGGTGTCCTCCGGGTACCCGTCAGCGGGTCCGTCGGTCCGCGCCTCGTCCGGGCCGGGGACCGCACCCCCCGGCTCGGCACCGCCGCCCTCCGGCGTGCGCGCGAGGTGCTGCCCGATCGCGGCGAGGTGCTCGAGCGCGGCGCGGAGGCACGCGTCGTGCCGCGCCGACTCGGTCCCGGGGTGCGCGTCCACGTCGACCCGCTCGTGCAGGCGCGTCCCCGTCGGCAGCGGCTCGAGCGTGAGCGTGCTGATGAGCGTGTGCGCGCTCATGAGGTTCCGCCAGCTGATGCTCCGGCCCGGCTCGACGTGCACGAGCTCGGCGAGCTGCAGGCCGAGCAGACCGCCCTCGTCGGCCACGACGCCGCGGAGCCGACCGCCCCACGGTCCGGTGCGCCCGGGCAGGTCGACCACGTGCGGCGCCGGCTCCGGGTGACCGACGCGCTCGCTCTCCGGGTCGACGACGAACCGCCAGACCTCGGCCGGCGCGACCGGCAGGTCGACGTGGGCGCTCGCCGCGAGCCGGACCACGGGGACGCCCGAGTGCTCGCGCTCGAGCCGTCGCACGCGTCGCCCCTCGGCCCACCCCGCGAGCCCGGTCGACGCCGTGAGGGGTCTCCCCTCGACGGCGGCCGTGAGCGCACCGAGCGTCCGGCGCCCCTCGGCGCGGTGCCAGCGCGACACGGCCCCCACGCAGCCGGGCGACGCGTACGACGAGCCGAGGTACGCGACGCGCGTACGACGGGGCGAGGCCGGCATCACGACGTACACCCGGCGGCGGCCCGACGTCGACGACGCGTCGTCGAGCGTCAACGACACGCCGGGGTCGATGTGGACGCGGTGCACCGCCGCGACGTGCCCGCCGACGACGCCGGGCTCGACGACGCAGTCGAGGCGGTCGGGGCCCGGCCTCAGCGTGGCCGCCCACGCGCCGGGGACCCCTCCGAGCGTGAGGGCACCCGCCCCGTCGAGCAGTCGCCAGACCTCGGCGGCAGGCGCCATGACCTCGCAGCCGGTGGACCCCTTCGCGAGGTACTCGTCGGACGGCGGGAGCGGCGGCACGGAGGTGTCATCGGCACGCGACGGGCCGTACGTGACCCGGACGTGACCCGGACGCGACGAGACCCCGCCGGGTGCAGGACCGACGGGGCCTCGTGGGCGGCAGCTGCCGCCCGGTCGCGGCCGCCCCCCTCAGAGCTCCGCGACCACCCGGACGGTCGACCCCGCCTCCGCGTACGGCACGAGGTCGCCCCCCAGCGGCTCGCCGTCGACGGTCAGGCGGGCTCGCGCGCCCGGGGTGCCCGTGTTGCGCACGGTGATCTCGTAGGTCGCACCGCGCGCGACGCGGCGGACCGTGAACTCGGGGACGTCGGGCCCGATCTGCGGGTCGACGACGAGTCCGTCGTACTCGGGCCGCACGCCTAGCAGGTACTGGCTCACGGCGACGAAGTTCCACGCCGCGGTGCCCGTGAGCCACGAGTTCTTCGCCTCGCCGTGCCGGACGGCCTCCTTGCCGGCGATCATCTGCGCGTACACGTACGGCTCGAGGCGGTGGACGTCGGAGATCTCCTCGCGGTACGCGGGCGTGATGCGCCGGTAGTAGTCGAACGCGCGCTCACCACGGCCGAGCACCGTCTCGCCGATGATCACCCACGGGTTGTTGTGGCAGAAGATGCCGCCGTTCTCCTTGTAGCCCGGCGGGTAGGTCGACACCTCGCCCATGTGCACCTGGTAGGTCGTGTACGCGGGGAACTGCAGCACCATGCCGTGGTCGGTCGCGAGCATCTCGCCGACCGAGTCGAGCGCGCTCGTCGCCTTGTCGCTGCCGTTGCCGTCGACGCCGACGCGCGCCATGACGGCGAAGCCCTGCGGCTCGATCCAGATCTTGCCCTCGTCGTGCGCGTCGGTCCCGATCGGGTTGCCGTCGTAGTCGTACGCGCGCAGGAACCAGCGGCCGTCCCACGCGTGCTCGAGCATCGCGGCGCGCATGACCTCGACCGCGGCCCGGGCCTGCTCGGCGACCTTCGGGAGGCCACGGTGCTCGGCGATGCGGGCGTACTCCGCGCCGTAGAGGACGAACTGCGCGGCGATGAAGACGGACTCCGCGACGCCGCCCGCCTGGTTCTCGGTCGTCTGGAACGACTCGCCCGGCTCGGTCGAGAAGCAGTTGAGGTTGAGGCAGTCGTTCCAGTCGGCACGCCCGATGAGCGGCAGCCCGTGCGGCCCACGGTGGTCGAGCGTGAACTGGAACGAGCGCGTGAGGTGCTCGAACAGCGTGTCCGCGAGGCTCTCGTCGTTGTCGAACGGCACCTTCTCGTCGAGGACGGCCCAGTCGCCGGTCTCCTTGACGTAGGCCGCGACCCCCGCGATGAGCCACAGCGGGTCGTCGTTGAAGCCCGACCCGATGTCGTCGTTCCCGCGCTTCGTGAGCGGCTGGTACTGGTGGTACGCCGAGCCGTCGGGCAGCTGCGTCGCGGCGATGTCGAGGATGCGCTCGCGGGCACGCTCGGGGACGAGGTGCACGAAGCCCAGGAGGTCCTGGTTGGAGTCGCGGAAGCCCATCCCGCGCCCGATGCCCGTCTCGAAGTAGGACGCCGACCGGCTCATGTTGAACGTGACCATGCACTGGTACTGGTTCCAGATGTTGACCATCCGGTCGAGCCGCTCGTCGGTGGAGGTCACCGAGTAGGTCGACAGCAGGTCGGTCCAGTAGGCGCGCAGCCGGTCGAACGCGGCGTCGGCCTGCTCGGTCGTCGCGAACCGTCCGAGCAGCGCGTGCGCACGCTCCTTGTTGATCACCTGGTGCGCGTCGTCGGCCCACTTCTCGTCCTGCGGGTTCTCGACGTAGCCGAGGACGACGACGTACGTGCGGCTCTCCCCCGGCGCGAGGTCGAGCTCGAGGCCGTGCGACGCGATGGGGTACCAGCCGCTCGCGACCGACCCGGCCGACGCGCCCGCACGCGGGACCGCCGCCTCGCCGAGCCCGTTCCACGCCCCGAGGAAGGTGTCGCGGTCGGTGTCGAAGCCGGCGGCGCGGGTGTTGATGCCGTAGACGGCGTAGTGGTCGCGGCGCTCCCGGTACTCGGTCCGGTGGTAGATCGCGCTGCCGTGCGGACCGTCCTGCTCGACCTCGACCTCGCCGATCGACAGGTTGCGCTGGTAGTTGGTCTGGTCGTCCTGCGCGTTCCACAGCGCGAACTCGAGGAACGTGAAGAGCTTCAGGGACTTGGCGACCTCGGACGTGTTCGTCACCGTGATGCGCTGCACCTCGGCGTCCTCGCCCATCGGCACGAAGAGCAGGGTCTCGACGCGGACCCCGCGCCGCTCACCGGTGATGTGCGTGTACCCCAGTCCGTGGCGCGTCTCGAAGTGGTCGAGGTCGGCCTTCACGGGCAGCCACGACGGCGTCCACACGTCCCCGCCGTCGTTGACGTAGACGTAGCGACCGCCCGCGTCGGTCGGGATGTTGTTGTAGCGGTACCGCGTCAGGCGGCGCATCTTGGCGTCGCGGTAGAACGAGTAGCCGCCGGCCTGGTGGGACACGAGCGAGAAGAACTGCTCGTTGCCGAGGTAGTTGATCCACGGGTACGGCGTGTGGGGCGTGGTGATGACGTACTCGCGGGCGTCGTCGTCGAAGTGGCCGTAGCGCATGGGGTGATCGTCCTCGGTCTGACCGTCGCCGGTCGATGTGCGGTTGCGCCGTGGGAGCGCTCTCATAGCAACTCTAGCGCCGCACGGGCCCGTCCGGAAGGGACTTCGGCGCGGGCCGGACGAGCGGGACGAGCGGGACGCCGCGGCGCGACGGTGGCCGGGCGACACGGGGCGCCGACCACGTCCGGCCGGCGCCCCGCGCAGCCGCGGGTCAGGCGCTCGTCACGTGCAGCGACGTGCGCACGGGCGTCGGGTTCGCGAACAGGTCGAGCACCGGGCAGTGCGCGTCCACCGCGGCCTGGAGGGTCGCGTACCGCTCGGCGGGCTCGGGCCCGACGAGCTCGACGTCGAGGCTCACCTCGGAGAAGCCCGCGCGCACGTCGTCGTCGAGGCCGAAGAAGCCGCGGACGTCGAGGTCGCCGACGGCGGTCACGCGCACGTCGTCGAGCCGGATCCCGAGCCGCGCGGCCCAGAACCGGTACGTGACGACCTGGCAGCCGATGAACGCGCCGAGCGCGTACTCGACCGGGTTGGTCGCGGAGTCGTCGCCGCCGAGCGACGCGGGCTCGTCGACGACGAAGCGGTGCTGCCGGGTCTCGACGTCGGTCGCGACGGCGCCGGTCGAGGTCCCCGTCGCGGTGAACTGCACCGCGGCGCGGGACGCGTCGTCGGCGACGGCGGCCGCGGTGGCGGAGACGATCGCGGCGAGCTGCTCGTCGCGCGCGGCGGCGAGGTCGGCCGTGCGGGTGGTGATGGAGGTCGTGGTCATGGTCGTGCTCCTGGGTCCGTGCTGTCGTGGGCGCGGGGCGGGCGCGCGCGACCAGGACCGGGGACGACGACGCGACGCGCGCCGGCCGGCGCGGTGCGTGCGGGTGACCGTCAGGTGATGGGGCGCGCGCCCTAGAGCATTCGCGCCGCGAGGCACGTCGCGCCGACCGTCGCAGCCGGGACCGCGCAGGCGGTCGGCAGTGCGCTCGGCACGGGCGGGGTCATGCGACGACCGTAGGGCGCCGTCTCGCGCACCGGAACAGCCCGTCCACGATGCGGCCCGCGGTCGCCGTGAGGGACGGGGACGGTTCGCCCGGTGCGTCCCGGTTCGCGTTACCCTCGCCGACCGTGACCTCGCGCCCACGCCCCAGCCGTTCGATCGTCCTCGGCGCCGCCACGGTCGCCTGCGCCGTCGCCCTCGTCGGCTGCACCTCCGGCGGCGGGGACGGGCCCGACGCGTCGTCGTCGGCCGGGACGTCCGAGCGCTCGGGCGGCGAGGGTGGTGACGGCGGCACCGGCGGCGAGGGCCCGGTCGTCGTCGGGGGGCACGAGTACGAGCCGATCCTCGAGGGCACCTTCGCGGTCCCGGGCACGGCGGGCGACGACGAGACGACCGTCGGGCTCGTCTCGCTCGTGGGCTCGGGCGACACGACCGAGCTTCGGCTCGTGCTGACGCCGCAGTTCTCCAGCGCCGACGAGGGGATCTCGATCTACGAGATGCTCGACGACCACGTCGCCCCCGAGATCTGGGACGTCGCCGGCCTGCGGTCCTACGAGGTCGTCAGCGACACCGGGATCGAGCTCGAGACCGACGTCGTCGCGGCGCAGACCGCCAACGGCGAGCCCCTCCTCTACCAGGGCTTCTTCCCCGCGCTGGAGGGCCGACCGGAGGCCGTCGACGTCGTCGTCCACCCCGCGTGGCCCGTGTTCGAGGACGTCCCCGTGACGTACGAGGACTGACGTGCGCCGCCCGACCCCGACCGG